>NZ_DATCSC010000052.1:0-10114 GCF_036568685.1 Chitinimonas sp. | reverse complement strand
CCGCCAGAACGAGGCGCGCCGGATCGTCGAGGAAGCCCTGAAGGTCAACTGGGACAGCCGGCTTGTGCAGCGTTACGCCGATTGCGCCGAGCCAGGCAAGGCGCTGCCGCAAATCCAGCAGGCCGAAAAGTGGCTGGTCGACCATCCGAACGATGCCGACCTGTACTACACGCTGGGCGTGCTGTGCCTGGGCGAGCAACTGTGGGGCAAGGCGCAGTCGAATTTCGAACGCGCCCTGCGCTACGCCGACCGCGACGCGCAGCGCCGCATCTGCGTACGCGCCCACCTGGCCCTGGCCCGCCTGTTCGAGGAAACGGACCGCCCCGAGGATGCGCAGAAGCATTATCGGGAAAGTGCCATGCTGGCGGCCTGATCGTCTGGCCCTCATTTTGGGCGGTGGTGCAATGCCCGCCCGGCGGACTCAGTCTGCTGATTTCGCCTTCGTCCCCTTCACCGCCCCATACCGCTCCAACGCCTCCATCCGTGCAACGCCATGTTGCACGATGGGGCGCGGGTAGTTTTCACCCAGACGGACTCCGGCCGCAGCCAGCACATCGTCCGGCGCCGTCCATGGCGAATGGATGTACTTGTCCGGCAGCTTTGCCAGTACCGGCAGGTATTTGCGGATGAAGCGGCCCTGCGGGTCGAATTTCTCCGATTGGGTGACCGGGTTGAAGATGCGGAAGTAGGGCTGCGCGTCGCAGCCGGTGCTGGCGGCCCACTGCCAGCCGCCGTTATTGGCGGAGAGGTCGAAGTCCAGCAGCTTCTCGGCAAAATAGCGCTCACCCCAGCGCCAGTCGATCAAGAGGTCCTTGACCAGGAAGGACGCGGCCACCATGCGCAGACGGTTGTGCATAAAGCCCGTGCGGTTGAGCTGGCGCATGGCGGCGTCCACCAGCGGGTAGCCGGTGCGTCCTTCGCACCAGGCGGCAAACAGGGCGGGGTCGTTGGGGAAGGGCAGGGCTTCGTATTCCGGCTTGAAGGCATGCGCCACCACATCGGGCCGGTGCCAGAGTATCTGCTGGTAGAAGTCGCGCCAGATCAGCTCGCTTAGCCAGCTCATGCTGCCGGCTGTGGCTTTCTGGTAGGCGTAGCGCGCCAGGCTGCGGATGGAGACGGTACCGAAGCGCAAGTGGACCGATAGGTAGGAGACGCCCTTCACGCCGGGAAAGTCGCGTGCGTCATGGTAGCGGTCGATGCGGTCGTGGAAATCCTCGAACAGCGCCGAGGCGCCCTCGGACCCGGTCTTGACCCCGATGCCGGCGAGGTCGGTGCGTTCAAAACCGAGCGATTCCAAGCTGGGCATGGCCTCGGGTGTGCGCCGGGCCAGACCGTCGCGGTATTTTTCCACCGGGTAGGACTGCAGGTAGAAGGGTTCGAGCTTTTTGAGCCAGGCGTTCTTGTAGGGCGTGAACACGGTAAAAAAGCGCCCGGCCTGGGTCAGGACTTCGTCCTGCTCGAAGATTACCTGGTCCTTGTAGCTATGGAAGGCAATGCCGGCATCCGCCAGTGCTGTTTTGACCTCGGCGTCGCGCGCGATGGCGGCGGGCTCATAGTCGTGGTTGGCGTACACCGCCGCCGCACCCAGCTCCCTGGCCAGACGTGGGATCTCGGTCACCGCCGATGCGTGCCGCACCAGGAGGTCCCGCCCCTCGGCCTGTAGCTCGGCTTTGAGTGCCGCCACTGTCTCCCAGATGAACTCCACCCGCCGGTCCTGCCTAGGCAGGCTATCGAGAATACCCCGGTCAAACACAAACACCGGCACCACCCGCTCCGCCGCCTTGAGCGCCCGGTACAGCGCCGCATGGTCGCTCAGCCGCAGATCACGCCGCAGCCAGCACAGAACAAGAGGATATCGAGCCATGGTTTGTAGGTAGTTTGTCTTGGACGTTTTGCCATTTTAAAGCCGGAAAATAGCCGGCAGATAGAGATGTAGAGCACGGCGTGGGTTTCGACGCATGAGTTATCCACTGACGAGCGATAGCGAGGCTCCACCCCCGCAAGGAGGACGCCGTGGTTGTAAGCCCCTGAAGGGGCAACAAGCACGCAGTCGCGGGGTGAGGGCGGGGGGCCGTGGGGGCCCGAGAGATAAAAAAGCAAAAGCGCGCCCGAGTATCGATTGCCGGGAAGCGCTCGGCTATGCCGGGCGATGAGCTGGTGCGTGAACTCTCAAGTGAGTTGATCCGTGATCTTCAGCGAGGCTCCCCTGCGGGGGCAGGGGCGGGGGGATGGGGTAAATCAGGGATATGGAGCCTGTTTGAGCTGCAGATTTCCACGAACCCCCCGGCTTTGCCGGGGGGCTGCGCGATATGGAGCGCTTCCTCGCCTTCGGCAAGGCAGCGCTCCATATGCGATAATTCCCCCCATGGAAGCTATCAACCTGAGCCGCCAATTCCTGATCGCCATGCCGGCCATGGCCGACCCGATCTTTGCCAAGTCCTTGGTCTTTGTCTGCGACCATAACGACCAGGGCGCCATGGGCGTGATCGTCAACCGCCCCTTGGGCATGGATGTGCGCACCCTGTTCCAGCAGGTGGATATCGAGCTGCGCCGCGACGACGTGGCCGAGCAGGAAGTGTATTTCGGCGGGCCGGTACAGACCGACCGCGGTTTTGTGCTGCACCAGCCGCTGGGCAACTGGCAGTCCACCCTGGCGGTGGAGGATGAGCTGGGCTTGACCACCTCCAAGGACGTGCTGCTGGCCGTGGGCGAGGGGGGCGGGCCGGAACGCATGTTCATCTCGCTGGGCTATGCCGGTTGGGAAGCCGGCCAGATCGAGAGCGAGCTGGCGCAGAATGCCTGGCTGACGGTGGATGCCGATATCGAAGTGGTATTCAGCCTGCCGGCCGAGCAGCGCTACGAGGCCGCATTGGGCCTGTTGGGCATCGACATGGCCATGCTGTCCGACACCGCAGGGCATGCCTGAGGCCGGCAGCGGCTACGTACTCGCCTTCGATTTTGGCGAGGTGCGTATCGGGGTGGCCGGCGGCAGCCGCGAAATGGGCATTGCCACGCCCTTGGCGACGGTGACCGGCAATAGCAATGACGACAAGTTTTCCGCCATCGGCAAGTTGATTGCCGAATGGCAACCCGTGCAGCTGGTAGTGGGCCTGCCCAGCCATCTGGACGGTACCGAGCACGAACTCTCCCGCCTGTCCCGCACCTTTGCCAACCGTCTGCATGGCCGCTTCGGCCTGCCGGTGGCGCTGGTGGACGAGCGCCTGACCTCGGTCGAGGCGGAAGAGCTGCTCAGCGAAGCACAGACCTTTGGCAAGAAGCGCAAGCTGGCCGTCGATCAGGTCGCGGCCATGCGCATCTTGCAGTGCTGGTTCGACCAGCCATAGTACCCGGCCCATCCGGTTTCTGAGCGCTGACCAGCGTCAGCGAGGTTCCCCGCCGGCGGGCGGGGCGGAGGGGCAGGGAATAAAACAGGGAGCGCCGCTGTCTCAGATCTCCCCAATGGTGAGCGCACGGGCTTCCCGGGCGCCTGCGCGGTGCGTTCCGGTAGCTCAGCTGGGCCCGCAAAATTGAAAGGCACGCGATGTATAACCCTCAACTCAATAGCCATGGCGAGCTGATCCACCTGCTCAGCACCGAAGGCCTGCCGGCGCGCATCCTGCGGCAGATCCTGGACAAGGCGGCCGGCTATGTGGCCGCTGGCGAGGCCGGCGAAAAGAAGCACACCGACCTTGCCGGCAAGAGTGTGTTCAACCTCTTTTTCGAGAACTCGACCCGCACCCGTACTACCTTCGAGATCGCCCAGAAGCGGCTCAGCGCGGATGTGCACAGCCTCAATATCCAGGCCAGCTCCACCGCCAAGGGCGAGACCCTGCTCGATACCATCCACAACCTGGAGGCCATGGGCGCCGACATGTTCGTGGTGCGGCACGCCGAATCGGGCGCGCCCTTTCTGATCGCCAAACACGTGCGGCCCGGTGTGGCCGTGGTGAACGCCGGTGACGGCCGCCACGCCCACCCCACCCAGGCCCTCCTGGACATGTACACCATCCGCCACTTCAAGGGCGACTTCCAGAACCTGCGGGTGGCCATCGTCGGCGACATCCTGCACAGCCGGGTGGCGCGTTCGCAGATCCATGCGCTGACCACCCTGGGCTGCCCGGAGCTGCGCGTGATCGGCCCCAAGACCCTGCTGCCGCGCGATGTGGAGCAGCTGGGCGTACGCGTGTTCCACGACCTCAAGGAAGGCCTGCGCGATGTGGACGTGGTGATCGCGCTGCGGCTGCAGAACGAGCGCATGAATGGCGCGTTGCTGCCCAGTGCCAACGAGTTCAACCAGTTCTACGGCCTGAGCCGCGAAAAGCTGGCCCTGGCGGCGCCCGGTGCGATCGTGATGCACCCAGGCCCCATGAACCGTGGCGTGGAGATCGATTCGGCCGTGGCCGACGGTCCGCAGTCGGTGATCCTGGACCAGGTCACCTTTGGTATCGCGGTGCGCATGGCCGTGATGAGCACCTTGTCGGAGGCCCGCGCATGAATGTCCTGATCCATAACGGCCGCCTGGTCGACCCCGCCAGCGGCCTCGATACCGTTGGCGACCTGTTTGTGGCCGATGGCCGTATTGTCGGCGTAGGCCGGGGCCCGGCCGACTTCAAGCCGGCCCAGACCATCGATGCCGCCGGCCTGGTGGTGATGCCCGGCATTGTCGACCTGGCCGCTCGCCTGGGTGAACCCGGTGGCGAGCACAAGAACAAGCTGCAGGCCGAGCTCAAGGCTGCCGTGGCTGGTGGGGTGACCACCCTCTGCGCCATGCCCGATACCAAGCCGGCGCTCGATGAGCCGGGCCTGGTGCAGATGATCAAGCAGCGTGCCGATGCGCTGGGCCTGACCAAGGTGCTGCCGCTGGGTGCGCTGACGCGTGGCCTGGAGGGCAATGAGCTGACCGAATTTGCCAAACTGCGCGAAGCCGGCTGCGTGGCCTTCAGCCAGGCCGATGCGCCGCTGGCGGACAACCGCGTGCTGTTCCGTGCCATGCAGTACGCCGCGACCTACGACATCACCCTGCGGCTGCGGCCCCAGGATGTGCGGCTGGCCTCGGGCGGCGTGGCGCACGACGGCCAGGTGGCGACCCGCTTGGGCCTGCCGGCCATTCCGGCGGTGGCCGAGACGGTGGCGATCTCCACCATCGTGATCCTGATGAAGGACAGCGGCGCCCGCATCCACCTCGAACGCGTCTCGACCCGCGAGGGCCTGGAGATGATCGCCGCGGCGCGTGCCTACGGCCTCAAGCTCAGCTGCGACGTGAGCATCAACCATGTGCACCTGGCCGATATCGACATCGGCTATTTCGATTCGAACATGCGCTTGAGCCCGCCGCTGCGCAGCCTGTCGGACCGCGACGCGATCCAGCAGGGCCTCGTGGACGGCACCATCGCCGCGATCTGTTCGGACCACACCCCGGTGGGCAACGACGACAAGCTCTTGCCCTTTGGCGAGGCCAAGCCGGGCGCGACCGGGCTGGAATTGCTGCTGCCGCTGGTGCTGGGCTGGGCCGAGCAAAAGCATGTGCCGCTGCCCCAGGCTTTGGCCCGCATCACCAGCGAACCGGCGGCCCTCTTGGGCCTGGAAGCCGGCCAGCTTAAGGTTGGCGCACCGGCCGACCTGTGCCTGTTCGACCCCAACCAGCACTGGCGTGTTACGCCGGAAACACTGCGCAGCAGCGGCAAACATACGCCGTTTGTGGGTATGGAATTGCGTGGTAGAGTCCGGCATACCTTGGTCGACGGGCGTATTGCCTACACCGCGGAACCAAGTGCAGCGTGAGACTCACGCCAAGTCATAGCCCGAGCACCATCCCAACTGATTTGTGAGGAAACACGCCATGTCCGAACTCGATAGCAAGTTCAAGCAAGCCGCCGAAGATGTCACCCAGCTCTCCGAAGCGCCGGACAACTCGGTCAAGCTCAAGCTGTACGCCCTGTTCAAACAAGCCAGCGAAGGCGATGTGAAGGGCGACAAGCCCTCGATGTTCGACTTCGTCGGCGCCGCCAAGTACAACGCCTGGGCCGAACTCTCCGGCACCGACAGCGACACTGCCAAGCAGAAGTACATCGACCTGGTGGAAGCGCTGAAGGCCAAAGAATAAGCAGGCTTTGAGCTTCGGGCCGGATGCCCGTCCGGCCCAGCCGTAATGCCACCTGAGGGTGGCTGCGGCAACAGGAGCCGACCGTGGGTCGGCTCTTGCATTTGGATTTGACGCGGCGGCTATGCCATCATCCGCCCGCCTGGATACACCTCACCTGCCCGCACCATGACCGATACGCCCGACCTGCCGCTGGAAGAAGACAATCTGCCCGAGGAGGCCGCGAGCGCCACGGGCGAAGGCGAGCACCTGCCCCCGCCGCCCGATCTGCGTGATTTTGCCGGTGCCGATTCGGTCCCGCTGGGCCGCTATGCCGAGCGGGCCTACCTCGAATACGCCGTTTCGGTGGTCAAGGGCCGGGCCCTGCCCGATGTCTGCGACGGCCAGAAGCCGGTGCAGCGGCGCATCCTCTACGCCATGCACGAGATGGGGCTGGGCGCCACCGCCAAGCCGGTGAAGTCGGCCCGCGTGGTCGGCGAGGTGCTGGGTAAGTTCCACCCGCACGGCGATACCTCCGCCTATGACGCCATGGTGCGGCTGGCGCAGGACTTCTCGCTGCGCTACCCGCTGGTGGACGGCCAGGGCAACTTCGGCAGCCGCGACGGTGACGGTGCGGCGGCCATGCGCTACACCGAAGCGCGTCTGACCAAGATCGCCGAGCTCCTGCTGAGCGAGATCGACATGGGCACGTCGGACTTCGTGCCCAACTACGACGGTGCGTTTGAAGAGCCCAAGCTCCTGCCCGCCCGCCTGCCCATGCTGCTGCTCAACGGGGCATCGGGTATTGCGGTGGGTATGGCGACCGAGATTCCGCCGCACAACCTCAGCGAGGTGGCCGAGGCCGCCATCGCCCTGATCCGTAACCCGCGCCTGGAAGTGGCCGACCTGCTCGACACCATCCAGGGCCCGGACTTCCCCGGTGGCGGCCAGATCATCTCCAGCCGCGAGCAGATCCTTGCTGCCTACGAGAGCGGCCGTGGCTCGCTGGCAGTACGGGCACGCTGGAAGATCGAAGAACTGGCCCGTGGCCAGTGGCAGCTGGTTATTACTGAGCTGCCGCCCAATGCATCGAGCCAGAAGGTGCTGGAAGAGATCGAGAATCTCACCAACCCCAAGGTCAAGAAGGGCCAGAAGAAGCTGACCCTGGAGCAGGAAAACACCAAGAAGCTGCTGCTGGACAAGCTCGACACCGTGCGCGACGAATCGGGCAAGGATGTGGCGGTGCGGCTGGTGTTCGAGCCCAAGTCGCGCACCCAGAACCCGGAAGAGTTCGCCAACATGCTGCTGACGCATACCTCGCTGGAGGGCAATGCGTCGATCAACCTCGTGGCCATCGGCATCGACGGCCGGCCACAGCAGAAGTCGCTCAAGCAGCTTTTGGCCGAGTGGGTGCAATACCGCTTTGCCACCGTGCGCCGCCGTGTGAGCCATCGCCTGGGGCAGGTGGACGACCGTATCCATATCCTTGAAGGCCGGCTGCTGGTCTACCTCAATATCGACGAGGTGATCCGCATCATCCGCCAGGCCGACGACCCCAAGGCCGACCTGATCGCCGCCTTCAGCCTGAGCGAGCGGCAGGCCGAGGACATCCTGGAGATCCGCCTGCGGCAACTGGCCCGGCTTGAAGGCATCAAGATCGAGCAGGAGCTGGCCAAGCTGCGTGACGAGAAGGCCGAGCTGGAAAACCTGCTGGCCGACCCGGCCGTAATGCAGCGCCAGATCATCAAGGAGATCAAGGAAGACGCCAAGACCTTTGGCGACGCCCGCCGTACCCTGATCGAAGCCAAGGAACGCGCCACGGTGACCGCCACCGTGGTGGACGAGCCCTTGACCGTGATCCTCAGCGAGAAGGGCTGGATACGTAGCCGTACCGGCCACGGCGTCGATAACCAGAACCTGACCTTCAAGGAAGGCGACAGCCTCTTGGCCGCCATCGAATGCCGCTCGGTCGATACCGTGGCGCTGTTCGGCTCGGATGGCCGGGTCTACAACCTCCTGGCCGGCAATCTGCCGGGCGGCCGTGGCGACGGGGTGCCGGTGGCATCCGTGATCGACCTCGCCGCCAAGACGCGCATTGTGCAGGTGCTGGCGGCCAAGCCCGACCAGGCGCTGTTGATCGCCGGCAGCCAGGGTTACGCCTTCCACTGCGAATTCAAGGACCTCCTGACCCGGCAGAAGGCGGGCAAGGCCTTCCTCTCGCTGGACGAGGGGGAAGACCTGCTCAAGATCGCCCCGTTTGCACCGGCCGAGGGCAACCTCGTCTGCTGCCTCTCGGCCAGCGGCCGCCTACATGCCTTTGCGCTCAGCGAACTCAAGGCCCTCTCGGGCGGTGGCCGCGGCATGATCGCCATGGCCCTGGACGACGGCGACAGCCTGGCGGCCATCACGGTCAGCGATGGCGACAGCCTGACCCTCAACGGCACCGGCCGCGGTGGCCGTGCCATGAGCGTGACCTTCGACGCCAATGACCTGGCCCCCTATGTGGGCAAGCGCGCCAAGAAGGGCAAGCCCTTGGTTGGTGGCTTGAAGCTCGCGGGGTTTTGATCGGTGAAGCCGGCCTCCTGTCCCGATCTGGACCTGGCCGGCTTTGCTTTGCGCCCGCTGCTGCGCAGCGATGCCGCAGGCTGGTATGACTACCTCAAGTTGGAAGCCGTGACCCGCGATACCAGCTGGTCGCTCAGCGGCGTGCAGGATCTGGCGCCCTTGTTCGATGCCTTCGAGTCGGATGCGCCGGGCAGCTCGCTGCGCTTTGCCATCGTTGACACGGCCAGTGGTCGACTAGCCGGCAGCGTAGGCTTTCATACCGTCTCGCCACTCAACCGTACCGCCGAGATTGCCTATGACCTGGCGCCCGACTACTGGGGCAGGGGGCTGGCGACAGCGGCCTGCAAGGCGGTGAGCGCCTGGGGCCTCGCTGAGCAGGGCTATGTGCGGGTGCAAGCCACCTGTCTCGATACGAATGAGCCCTCCCGCCAGGTCTTGCTGCGCTCTGGCTATGAACTCGAAGGCAGGCTCAGGTCCTTACGCCTGGTACGCGGTGAACCGCGCGACTTCTGGGTTTTCTCGCGCTTGTCGCGCCCCGCATAAGCAGGAATACAACGCCCGGTATTTGCCGGGCGCTGTCGTTTGCATTTGCAGCACAAAGATAAGATACTGACTGGTATGTTAACTAGGGAGACGGCAATCATGCGTGTACTTTCGGTTCTGGCAGCGGCTTTGCTCTCGGCGGGTGCCATGGCGGGTGGCATCAAGGGTAGCGGTAATGTGATCGAGCAGACCCGCACCGTCGCCGACTTCCAATCCATCCGCTCGGAAGGCGCCTGGAGCCTGGACGTGAAGGTGGGTCCGGCACCGAGCCTGAAGATCCGTGCCGACGACAACCTGATCCCGCTGATCGAGACCTCGGTCAGCAACAACCAGCTGTTTATCCGCATGAAGGAGTTGCCGGATAAGACCATCCATATTGGCGACAAGAGCAGCCTGCGCATCGAGCTGACCGTCCCCAAGCTGACCGGCTACACCCACGAGGGCGCCGGCAAGGCGGCCTTCCATGACCTCAGTGGTGACAAGTTCACCCTGGCCTATGAAGGGGCCGGTCTCGTTACCGCCACCGGCAAGGTGGACAAGCTGACCGTGCAAGCCAGCGGCGCCGGCGCGGTGGACTTTGACAAGCTCAAGGCGCGCGATGTGACCGTCAACCTCGAAGGCGTTGGCGCCGTCAGCGTCTACGCCAGCGATTCCCTGACTGCCTCGGTCGAGGGCATTGGTTCGCTGACCTACTATGGCAAGCCGGGCAAGCTCAGCAAGTCGGTTTCGGGTATTGGTTCGGTGCGCGCTGGGGATTGATGGCTCCGGGCTTCGCCTGGCAGCGGTTTTCTGAGACAATTCAGCCAGTTGTAGCACGGCATGGGCAGCCGCCCATGCCGTTGCTATTTTGGGTATCGGATGTCTACTTCGCTGCGTATTACCGAAATTTTCTTCTCGCTGCAGGGCGAGACCAGCCGTCTGGGCCTG
>NZ_DATCSC010000051.1:0-100711 GCF_036568685.1 Chitinimonas sp. | reverse complement strand
GTCGGCGGCCGTGGCGCTCAGGGTGACCAGGGCCGGGGCGGTATAGCTGGTGCCACCGGCCGGGGCGGTCAGGCTCACCGTCGGGGCTGCGTTGCTGGCCGTGCCGACCGTGACCGCAACGGCCGAGGAGGTGGTGCTTGCGCCCAGGTTATCCACGGCCACTGCCGTCAGGCTGTAGCTGCCAGCGGCCACATTGCTCCAGCTGATGCTGTACGGCGCACTGCTGTCGCTGCCGATCAGGGTGCCACCGGCGTAGAAGTCCACCCGGGCTATCGTGCCATCACTATCGCTGGCACTGGCCGAGACGGTGATCGCTGCCGGGGCGGTGAAGCTGGCACCGGCCGAGGGGGCACTCAGGCTGACGGTGGGCGCGGCATTGCTGCCGCCGGTCACCGTGACGGCCACCGGGCTGGAGGTCGTGCTGCCACCCAGGTTGTCCACGGCCACGGCGGTCAGGCTGTAGCTGCCGGCGGTGCTGGCATTCCAGCTGATGCTGTACGGTGCGGTGCTATCGCTGCCAATCAGCGTGCTACCGGCATAGAAATCCACGCGTGCCACGGTGCCATCACTATCACTGGCGTTGGCGGAGACGGTAACCGTCGTTGGCGCGACAAAGCTGCTGCCTGCCGCAGGTGCGGTCAGACTGACGGTGGGCAAGCCACTGGCCGCCGGTGGCGACCAGCCTACCGGCTTATAGAACCAGACATTGCCCTGGTTGGCATCCTCGAGCGCGATGAAAACGTCCAGGTTGGGGACATACTTCCACTTGCCGCGCACGCCACCCGAGGTGAGCAGCGCGGGAGGAACGGTGGCAGATGTCGGCGCGGCCGCCTTCTGCATAGTCCAGCCTGTCAGCGCCATGGTCTGAGGCCCCTTGAGCACCCAGACATCAGGCCCACCTTGCCAGAGCAGATACTGGTCACGGACCGGGTCGTAGTCCAGACCATAGTTCGAGGTCATGGAAAAACCACCGGTCAGATCGGTGGGGAAGAGGCGCTGGTCCTTGTTGGTTGGGCCGGCGGTCGAAAGATCCCAGAAGGTAAATGGCGTCGGGTCTACCCCCGTGGCCAGGAAGATATTGCGTACCGGGTCATAGGTACCCGCGGCTGGGCCGGGCGTGACCCAGTAGGTCCCGACCTTCTCCATCGTATCCTTGCTGGGGTCATTGACATCCACCACGGTGTACTTGAAGAGATTGGTATCGGTCCCGCCACCGGGGCCGTAGCCGCCGATGTAGACCACGTCATGGCCGTTCTCCTGCTTATAGCCGGATACACCATTGACGAAGGACCCTGGCATGGAGGCTGCCGGATAGCGGTTGAAGATGTCCCGGTTGCTCCACATCTGGCCACCGACGATCTCGGGGTGCGGCGCCACACGCTGCACATGCGAACCGGTCAGGCCACCCACCTTGTTCGGGTCAGCCCGGTTGGGATCGAAGAAATAGGGACCGGTCTTGCGGGCGCTGCCAGCCGGGTCCTCGACCATATAGGGGCCACCAGTATTGAAGGACGCGCCACCAAAGACCAGGAAGCGATCTGCAATCGGCAGGTAACTATTGTTGTCGTAGGTATGGGCGGCGATCGGCGAATTGAACGGCCCGTCTATGGTCTGGTGAAAGCCCAGCGGGTTATAGATCACTTCACTGGGTAGCGAGGCACGCTCCCACAGCTGGGTAGCGCCATGCCAGCGATAGACGTCATTACCCGGCGAATTGGCATGCCCGCCGCCATAGATGATCAGGTCGCCGCGATTCGGGTCCCAGGCAAAGCCACTCCAGGCATTGATGATGGTAAAAGGCGTCGGGTTGGATGAGCCATACAGCGGGCGCAGGTCTGCCGGCGTCCACACATCGGAATAGAGATTGAGGTTGACCTTGACCCAGCCCCCCTCAGGCACTGCTTCGAGCTGTGTACGCAGATTGGTCAGAGGCGCATTCTGGCTACTCGCCCACAGGGCGGTACAAGCCAAAGCGGTCAGAGCTAGCGTCCGGGCCCAGAGGCGCCCCCCGCGTTGGCTGCGACCTTTGTCCAAGCAAGCCGGCACGGGCAAATCGGTAGCTTCGACGGCTTCCCTGTCGTGAAGCGCGTTTTTTATTGTTTGCATCATGAAATGGCCCTCCCAAGGCCAGCAATTTGCTAGGCCGGGCTCATCTGAAACTCGGTGGATAGGGTCTTGCGATCAATCTTGCCGTTCGGATTGCGCGGCAGCGGTCCCTCGCGGAACTCGATCTGAGTCGGCACCATATAGGCCGGCATATGGACACGGCACTCCGCCAGCAGGGCGGCTTCATTCACCGTCTCTGTAGCGCGGGTCGCAATCACGCAGATCGCCTGGCCCAGGGTGTCATGCGGCACACCGAAGGCTACGCACTCACCGACCAGCTTGGTCGCATACAGAATTTCCTCCACCTCGGTCGGGCTGACGCGATAACCCGACGTTTTCATCATTTCATCCCGCCGGCCGATGAAGTAGAGGAAGCCCTCTTCATCCATCCTGACGGTGTCGCCGGAAAAAACGGCCAGTTCCGGCAATACCAAGCCGGGCTCTCGCCCAGGGATGCCGGTAGGTAGCGGCTTGTAACGCTCCGCTGTTTTTTCGATATCGTTCCAGTAACCCATGCCAACCAGGGCGCCTCGATGTACCAGCTCACCCGGCTCATTGGGCGCACAGGGACTGCCGTCCTCACGCAGGACCAGAATCTCGGCATTGGGTATGGCCTTGCCGATGGAATCCGGCCGACGGTCCACCTCCTCGGGTGGCAGATAGGTCGAGCGAAAGGCCTCGGTCAGACCGTACATGAGGTAAGGCTTGCTCTTGGGCAAACGGCTACGCAACGCGGCCAAGGTCTCGCGCGGCATGCGGCCACCCGTATTGGCAAAGTAGCGCAGGTGCTCGGTAATACCGGCCGACCACTCCAGCTGCGAGAGCTGGATATACAGTGGCGGGACCGCCGTCAGGCCGGTCACCCGCTCGTTTTCCAGCGCCTTGAGCACATCGCGGGGCAAGAGATAGTTCAACAGGACGACCCTGGCGCCACTATGGAAAGCGGTCGTCAACTGGCTGAAGCCGGCATCAAAGGACAGGGGCAGGGCGGCCAGCAATGTGTCTTCCGGCCGGTTTTCGAGGTAGCTCGCCACACTCTTGGCACCCGCCACCATATTGCGGTGAGACAGGACCACTCCCTTGGGGCGACCGGTACTACCCGAGGTATAAAGGATGGCCGCCATGTCCACATCGATCAACCGATGGCCAGTAGCTTGTGGCGCCGCCATGAAACTCGCCCAGTCGTGCCCAGCCAAGCCTTCCGGCACCGCCGGCGCAACCGATCCGGTCGTGACCACGTGGCGCAGATCGGGGCACTGCGACAAAACCGGTAGCAACTGGATCAGCCGCTCACTGGAGGTGACCAGCAGGCGGACATTGCAGTCCTGCATGATGTACATCGCCTGCTCTGGCTTGAGAAGTGGGTTAAGCGGCACGAATACGCAACCGGCCTGGGTCGCCCCAAAGCTCGCGATTACCGTCTCGAAACGCTTCTCAAGATAGATCGCAACCCGCTCACCGCGTTGTAGGCCCAAGGCCAACAAACCGTTGGCAAACTCGACGACGGCGCGCTGCAGCGCCTCATAGCTCAGCGTGTCCTTGCCATAGCTCAAGGCGGGCGCCTCGGGGCGTGACTCCGCGGAGAGGGCAATCAATTCAGGAAGCAGGGCGGCGTTCTTTGCAATCATGGCAATGTCGGCAATGAAGTGAAATGCGCCATAGGCGCAAACTAAATAAGCAATGGTTAAATCAGGGCAGGATTTAACCGATTTTCCCGATTCATTCTATCGAGTTGAAAAAGTAAAGATTGTGAATAATTCCATAATCTTCCATTAACTGCCGCCCTGCCGATGGGCACTGGGCAGGGGCAGATGGATTTGCGGTGGGGATAAGTCAGAAATACTCAGATGCAGATAGGGCCAATGCGGCAGGAAAGACAATTGCAGTCGGCCTAAAACCACGAAAACCAGGCTATGACATTTGACTACACCTAGACGACCATGGGCTGACAGTGATTCGGCATTGAAAGCCGATATACGGCTGAACGTCCATGCAACACCCTGGGCCGCCAGGCGCGCATCGGCAGCCTGCCAGAGCCTGGCCATGGTGCGTCCCAGACGAAAGCGCGGCTCTACATAGACATCGAAATCCCAAACGCTGCGCATCGGGTCCTGCAAGATGAAGCGGCAACGTACCTCGTCTTCGTCATAGGCTTGGCGCGCCAGCCACAGATAGCCCGCAAAGCTACCCTTGACCTCCGCAGTCAGACACTCGGCACCAATCGCAAAGCGTTGCTGGATAATGGCTGCAGGGCGCGGAAACACTGGCACCAGTGGGTTGCCCGGCCCGGCCGGAGCAACCACCGTAGCAGGGTCGGCACGCACGGCATCGAAGGCACCGGCACCTACCGGCTGGGCAACGATGTGGTATTTCACCAACCTGGCCCGCCCGCCGCTCAGCCGCTCCAGCAACCGGCTGCACAGATAGAGCCCGCCATCCAGCCAGCCCAGTCTATGCACCGCATCGGCGAGCGCCCGCCGGATCCTGCCCTGCTGCTGTCCCTCACTCATATTCCCGGCCGCCCCTCGATGGCGCCGGTGAATGGGCCATGTTTATTCATTAGCTATTGTTAATTCTTTATGGTGGTAAAAGTATCGCACGAAATTTGTGGCAAAGAGCCCGTATAATCGCCATCACCAATAACCGCCGTTATTAGGCAATATTTGAATACTCTTAATAAGAGGGGACTTATGGATATAAAACAGGAACTACTCGCCATTCTCGATGAAGTGCTCAGCCTCAAGGGTCGAGCCCAGACTTTCGACGAGAATACTGCGCTGCTCGGCGCGATTCCCGAACTGGACTCCATGGCAGTGGTCGCACTGATCACCAGCCTCGAAGACCGCTTTGGCATCACCGTCGACGACGACGAGATCGATGGCTCGGTCTTTGGCACGGTGGGCACCCTGATCGACTTCATCCGCGGCAAGCTATAAGACCGGCCAACGCCATCATGGCCCTGGACGCTTTCTACCTGGACACCCCCGCTGGCCAGTGCCTCTGTCTGCACCACGCGCCACCCAAGGACAGCCTCGTGCATGGCACAGTTGTCTACGTCCCACCGTTTGCCGAAGAAATGAACAAGTCCCGCCGCATGGCGGCGCTACAGGCACAAGCCTTGGCCAGGGCTGGCTACGCAGTACTGCAGCTCGACCTCTACGGCACCGGCGACAGCGCTGGCGACTTTGCCGACGCCAACTGGAATGCCTGGCTGCAAGACTTGGCACGAGCTTGTGACTGGCTAGGGGAGCACTACCCCGGCCAGGAGCGCTGGCTATGGGGGCTGCGTACGGGCTGCCTGCTCGCCGCTGCAGCGGCGGCCGGCCAGGCCGAACCCGTCCACCTCTTGCTATGGCAGCCGGTATTTTCGGGCAAGCAGTTTCTGCAGCAATTTCTGCGGCTCAAGAGTGCAGGCGATATGCTGACGGGCGAGAGCAGGGGAGAGAATCCTCGCGAGCAGTTGGCCCGCGGCGAGTCGGTCGAGGTGGCTGGCTATACGCTCTCGCCCGCCTTGGCAGCGGGCCTGGAACAGGCGGAGTTGGTGCCGGACGGGCGCGGTCGTGTCGTCGTGGTCGAAATCAGCAGCCGTACCGAGCCTGGTTTGTCCCCTGCAACGGCATCGCGGCTGGAAAAATGGCGCGCAGCCGGCTTGGCAGCGGAAGGGCTACCGGTCAACGGGCCCAGCTTCTGGCAGACCACCGAGATAGAAACCATCGCCACGCTCTGCGAGGTCAGCCTGATGGCATTGGGCGAGCAGGTGGCGGCATGAACCTACGCGAACAGGCGGTCCTCTTTCCCTGCGAGGGTGAGCAGCTGCTGGGCATGCTCGCCAGCCCATCGTTGCCGAGGGACTGCGGCGTACTGGTGGTGGTCGGCGGGCCACAGTACCGCGCCGGCAGCCATCGCCAATTCCTGTTGCTGTCGCGCCACCTTGCCGCAGCCGGTTACGCCACCTGGCGCTTTGATTATCGGGGCATGGGTGACAGCGGCGGTGAAAGTCGGAGCTTTGAATCGGTCAGTGCAGACATTGCCGCGGCGCTGGATGCTTTCCAGGCAGCTTGTCCGTCGGTACAGCGGGTGGTGATCTGGGGCCTGTGTGATGCGGCATCGGCCGCGCTTCTGTACTGGCAGGAAAGACAAGACCCGCGCATCTGCGGTCTCAGTCTGCTCAACCCCTGGGTACGCAGCGAAGCCACCCAGGCGCGTACACAAATCAAGCACTACTACCGGCAAAGGCTGCTACAGGCTGATTTCTGGAAGAAGCTGCTGCGCGGCGGGGTGAACTGGGGTTCGGCTGCTGCCAGCCTGTGGTTCGCCATCCGGCGGCTGCATCGCCCGGCGCAGCCAGCCAGCCAAGTGGCAGGTCGGCCATTTCCGGAACGGATGGCCCAAGGCTGGGCGCAATTCCCCGGGCCGCTACTGCTCATACTCAGCGGTCGCGACTACACCGCCAAGGAATTCCTCGAATGCACGGCCAGCGAACCGGCCTGGTCCGGCCTGCTGCTGCAGGACAAGGTCAGCTGCCACACCCTGGCCGAGGCTGACCATACCTTCTCCACCGCAGCCTGGCGGGCCGAAGTCGAGTCCCTGACCCTCAACTGGCTGCAAACCTTCCTGGACAAGGCATGAAACGCATCCTGATGATTGCGTACCACTTCCCGCCATTGGCGGGTAGCAGCGGCATCCAGCGCACCTTGCGCTTTGTACAGCACCTGCCCGAACTTGGCTGGCAACCTATCGTACTGAGCGCCGATCCGCGCGCTTACGAGAAAACCAGTGACGACCTGCTGGCGGACGTACCGACAGGCACCGTGGTAAAGCGTGCCTTTGCACTCGACACCGGACGTCACCTGACCATCAAGGGGCGTTATCTGGGCTGGATGGCGCGGCCGGACCGCTGGATCAGCTGGAAATTCGCCGCCATCCGCGAAGGCATGCGGCTGATTGAGGAATACCGACCGGATGTGATCTGGTCGACCTACCCGATCGCCACCGCCCATGTGATCGCCGCCGAACTGCAACGCCGCAGCGGCTTGCCATGGGTGGCCGACTTCCGCGACCCCATGGCGCAGGACGACTACCCTACTGATCCCAAGACCTGGCACAGCTATAAGCAGATTGAGGAAGTGGCCCTGCAAAGGGCGCGCCACGCGCTCTTCACCACGCCCAGCGCCGCCCGCATGTACCGCGAGCGCTACCCACAGGCGGCCAGCCGCATCAGCGTGCTGGAAAATGGCTTTGACGAGGAAAGCTTCCCGCCTGCCTCCGCCGTGGGCCGCCTGGCCGGCGACGCACCGGTGACGCTGCTGCACAGCGGCATCATTTACCCGTCCGAACGGGATCCGACCCAGCTCTTTGTCGCACTCGGGCGTCTGATCCGCAGTGGCCAGCTCGGCCGCCAGGATCTGCGCCTGCGGTTCAGGGCGGCAGTACATGACGAACTGCTGCGCTCTTTGGCCGCCGAGCATGGCGTGAGCGAGCTACTGGAGATCTGCCCCAGCGTGCCTTACAAGGAAGCCCTGCAGGAGATGATGACCGTAGACGCACTACTGGTCATGCAGGCTGCCAATTGCAATGCCCAGATCCCCGCCAAGATCTATGAATACCTGCGCGCCGGCAGGCCCATCCTGGCGCTGACCGACCCGGCGGGCGATACCGCCGGCGTGTTGCATGCTGCCGGGCTGGATGCCTTGGCGCGGCTCGATAGCGCCGAGGAAATCGAGGCCCTGCTGCCACGTTTTTTGGCCGAGCTACGTGCCGGCCAGGTTCGCCTACCCACGCCAGAAGCCGTGCAACAGGCCTCCCGACGAGGCCGCTCCACCTCTTTCGTCCAATTATTGGACCAGATCGCCACTCAATAGGAAGCTCGCCACATGGCGGATGTGCAGCAAAAAATGGCCCGCGGCATCATCTGGATGGTCGCCGCCCGCTTGATGGACCGCAGTATTGGCGTTGTCAGCACCCTGATCCTGGCGCGCCTGCTGGTACCGGGCGACTTCGGTCTCGTCGCCATGGCCACCGCCATCGGCGGCGTACTCGACCTGCTCGGCGCCTTCAGCTTTGAGCTGGCGCTGATCCAGAACCAGCAAGCCGGACGCTCGGAGTACGACACGGTCTGGACCTTCAATGTCCTGTTTGGCCTGTTCTGTGCGCTGGCCCTGGTTGGCCTGGCCTGGCCGGCAGCCGTCTTCTACAACGAGCCCAGACTGTCGGCGGTGATGTGTGCCTTGGCACTGGCCTATCTATTTGGCGGGCTGTCCAACGTCGGCGTGGTCAATTTCCGCAAAGACCTGAACTTCCGCGACGAATTCCGGCTGTTGTTCCTGCGCCGCATCGTGACATTCGGCGCAACCGTGGGTGGCGCACTCTGGTTCCACTCTTACTGGGCTCTGGTCACCGGCATCATTGTCGGCCGCATCGTTGGCGTCATCGCGAGCTTCCGCATGAGCGACTATCGCCCGCGGTTATCACTATCCGCCTCCCGCGAGCTATTCCACTTTTCCAAGTGGCTGTTCCTCAACAACACCTTCCAGTTCTTGCAGGGAAACGGTTGCAATTTCATCATCGCCAAGCTCTACGGTGCGACCGGTGTTGGCATCTTCTCGGTTGCCTACGAGATATCAAACCTACCGTCCACCGAACTGGTCGCCCCCATCAACCGCGCCACCTTTCCCGGCTTCTCCAAGATGGCAGACCCGGCCTTGATCAGCGCGTCCTACCTCAAGCTGATGGGTATGATCGGTTTACTCATTCTGCCGGTAGGCCTGGGCATCGCCGCCGTGGCCGACCCACTGGTCCGTGCCGTGCTTGGGGACAAATGGCTCGATGCGGTGCCACTGATCCAACTGTTGGCCGTCTACGGCGCCATCACCGCCACGCAGACCAACAACAGCGTGGTCTGGATGGTGATGGGGCGCACCCGAGAGGTCACCATCATGACCGCCTTCTTCCTGCTCATACTTGGGCCGGGGCTGTATTACTTCCTGGGGCGTTACGGGGTGATAGGCGCAGGTTATGCCTACCTGCTAGCCCATGTACCGACCGTGCCGGTAGCCATGCGGCTGACGCGCGGCATGCTGGGCTTTCGCTGGCGTGATCTGAGTGCCGTGCTTTGGCGTCCAACCCTGGCGGTACTGGTGATGTACACGAGCGTGCGTGGCTTTGACCTGCACCTGGCTGCACACAATCCCTGGGTCAGGCTCTTTGTCGAATCGGCCTTTGGCGCCGTAGTCTACATGGGCGTGTCGCTGGTGCTTTGGCAGGTGGCAGGCCGTCCGCAGGGGGCAGAAAGCTTCTGCCTCGGCAAAGTCAGTGCCCGACTGAAACTGGGTGGACAACATGGCTGAAGCCAGCCGCTCGCCGGCATGCCGCGACCAGATGGGCAGGCCTATACTGGAACGGCCTGACGCTTGCGGCATCTACCGCAGCCCATCCGAACGGCCAGGCACTTAGACCAGGATGTCAGGTCATGCCTTGTGCACCACCCAACATCAAGCCGCACAGTCCAGGCACCGGGATTGGTACCGGCGCCGCTCAACCCCGCGGAGGACTGGCCGCGCTGCTGGTGGGGCTATTCGTCACGATCAGCTCTCCGGCCCGTGCCGACGGGGGGCCTGGGGCCGAACAGCTACGCCTTACTGCCTTGGCACTTGAGCATGGCGAAGGCGTACCGCGAGATGCCAAGAAGGCTGCGGAGCTGTATTGCCAGGCCGCCAAGCTAGGCGATGCCGAAGCCCTCTACAACCTGGGCTGGATGTACGCGAACGGCCGAGGGCTGCCAAGAGATGATGAGCTCGCCGCTTATCTGTTTGGCGCTGCTGCGGCGCAGGGGCACCAGGCATCCTTACGCATGCTGCGCTTTCTCGGCCATGCCGAGGCGCGCCAGCCCGAATGCCTGCGGCCACCCATGCAGTGGCAGTCTGATGAATCCGAGGACGACATTGAGGACATCCTGCTCACCAGCACCGAGCCTCAGAAGAAAATCATCGGCCTGATCCAGCGGCTGGCGCCCGAGTACGGCGTCAAGCCGAGGCTGGCCATCGCCGTCATCAAAGCGGAATCGAACTTTGATCCGGTCGCCGTCTCGGACAAGAACGCCCAGGGCCTGATGCAGCTGATCCCGGATACCGCCATCCGTTTCAATGTGAGCAAGCCTTTTGACCCCGAGCAGAATGTGCGGGGCGGTCTATCCTATCTGCGTTGGTTGCTGGCCTATTTCCAAGGCAATGTCGCCTTGGTCGCTGCCGCCTACAATGCAGGGGAGGGGGCCGTGGAGCGCTTCAAAGGCGTACCGCCATACCCAGAGACGCGGGACTACGTCAAACGCATCATCAATGTCTACCAACGTGTCGAGCACCCTTTCGATGCGGCGGTCACACCGCCGTCGCCGGAAATGCCCCGCATACAGAGCGCCAAGTCCCTGTAGGGGCGCGCCTTTCAAGAGGAAGTCCAATGCAAGCCAGTCCGCGAGCCTATATCCGACGAGCCCATAGCCTGCTCGTGGTTCTGATCCTCCTGCCGCTCACCATCACGGCCATCGCCGCCGAATCGCTGCCCGACTTGATAGACCGGGTCAAACCCTCCATCGTGGTGGTCGGCACTTATCAAAAGACTCGTAGTCCCGCCTTCATCATGCGGGGAACCGGCTTTGTCGTTGGCAACGGCAACCAGGTCGTCACCAATGTGCATGTAGTTCCGGAGTTGCTGGATACGGGCAACGGCGAGAGCCTGGCAATTCAGCTGGTATCGGGCTTTGCCGGCTCGCAGTTGCGCCTGGCCAAGAGCGAGGTGCTCGACGACATCCATGACCTGGCGCTGCTGAAATTCGAGGGAGATGGCCTGCCGCCCTTGCCACTCAATGGCGGGGCGACCGCGCGGGAAGGGCAGGCGATCGCATTTATCGGCTTTCCCATCGGGTCGGTCCTGGGCCTGAGCCCGGTCACCCATCGCGGCATCGTCTCGGCGGTTACGCCCATCGTACTCCCCAGCCCAACGGCACAGCAGCTCAACGAGAAGATGATCCGCCGGATCAAGACCGGCAGCTTTCCGGTCTACCAACTCGACGCCACCGCCTACCCTGGCAATAGCGGTGGGCCGCTGTTCGACCTCGACAAGGGAGAGGTGATCGGCATCATCAATATGGTCTTCGTCAAAGGCACCAAGGAAGCCGTACTGAGCCAGCCCTCAGGCATCAGCTTCGCCATGCCGTCCCAGTACCTGCAGGAACTATTGCGCAGCGCGCGTTAAGGCTGCGCCCCCTGATCCTCGGCCCGCGATTCCTGAACTGCCGTCTCCTTGACCAGTGCCTTGCGAGTCAGGTGCAGCAATAGCAGCGGCAAGGGCATACGCAGCCAATGGGAACGGACATAGAGCAGCCACCGAGCCAGACCGGTCCAGCGATCAGCACAGCTGGGGTGATTCGGACGTAGGGCGCGCAGCATGCAGGCATCCATCAGCCAGCCGGTCACCGGACCAGGCCCACCTTGCGTCTTGGCCGCGGCCATGACTTCGCCAGGCACCGGCGTACCCAATATCAGGCTGGCATAGTGCAGGGCATAGTAGAGCGGTCGCACCAAACCTACTTGCACCGCCCGCGGCACCAGGGCCGACCAGAAATCCGCCTGCAGACCAAAGTGCCGCAGCAATCCATCCAGATCCAGCAAGTCGCGCAAGCCATTGTCGAACTCGCCCTCATGGAACAGATGCGTGGCGCTATGCAGCACCATATCCATTGGCGCCAGCACGGCAACGCCCGGCATCCCTGGCACTGGCACGGCCGCCGCCAGCATGGCGGCCGAGTTGGCCCGGATACGTGCTGTCTCAGGCAGGATGGCATGATGGACGTCTATCACGGTGCCACGACGCACATGCAGCATGGGCGGAATCTCATGCATCCATTGCCGGTAGTAGCGCTGGTAGTAGGCATCGTGATGGCTGCTGATCCAGCCATGGAGCATCAGGGCCGACTCGGCATCTGCGATCTGCGCCCGCGGCAAGAGGATATCAACGTCAGAGAACACCCGCCCCTGCGCAACGGGCAGGTTGGCCATGACATAGGCCGCCCCCTTGAGCAGTACCAGTGGCACACCACTTTCTTGCAAGGCGGCCTGTATGCAACTGACCTCCCAGCGTATGGCCACCTCCTGCTGGCGGGCGATCACCGCAGCCGCCTCCAAGTGGGCTCTGGCCGGCGCGAATAAATACTCACTACCTTTACGCCCCTGCAGCAACAGCGCCAACCTGCTCAACACATTGGCCCGTCGCCCTTGCCGCACCAACAAGTCCCACTGCCCAGGGCTGAATCGCTCAAGCGAAGCCGGCTCCAGCAAGCCCTGCAATATCAGATCATTCGGCCTGCTCATTGCGGAATCCCCGGCAATTGCTCAAACGCCTCGATTGCTTCCTCCAGGCTGCCATAGGCAAACTCATGGCATGTGCAACGGTCGATCAAGGCCGTCAGCGCCTCAAAACCGCGGCGACCGTGGATGCCATAGTTGAATGCTTCGTCAGCCACCCGCATGGCCGAGTGTGTCTTGTCGGCCGGCACAAAGGCTGCCGGCGCGTCGGCCAGATAGCGGGGGAATACGATATGGGCGGGCAGGGCGGCTTCCCGGACCCGGGATACACTCTCCGCGGGCGGGCCAAGCAAGGCAACGGTACCCTTGACGGTATCGTTGACGGGATCGCTCATGGCGGCGCCCGGCTGAAATCGCCGTATAACCTCAATGGAACGATTCTTCAGGTTGATCGGCCGGGCCATGCCGTGCACCAAGCCCGTTTCCATATGCACGAGCGCAAGCTCATCGGAGAGCAGCCGCCAGCCGCGGCTGACCAGGCCGGCACACAGGGTGCTTTTACCCGAGCCAGGTGGAGCCGGCATGATGATGGCCCGACCGCCTCGTTCGATGACCGCGGCGTGCAAAATCAGGAATTGATGGGCGTGTGCAGCTATGCACCAGTTCAACCCCCATTCGAACATGGGGTAGGCCTGGTCCTCAGGCAGCGGCTTGAAGGCCTGCTTGCCATCGAACTCAAAGCTGACCTGCGGCCTGATCCAACGGCGCAGACCACGCCCTGGCCGCAAGGCAATATGGAAGTCTGCAAAAGCGTCGGCCTCCTGCACCGGGAAGTGCGCATACAATTTTCCCAGCGCGGTGGCGACAGCCGCCTGTGGTGCCCTTATGCGGACCACAAAGGGGTGCAGGTCGAGTAACAATGTACCGTCGCGCAGGCGACGGGCCAGCTCGTTAAAGGGCAGATCAGCGATCTTCAAGCGGAACCAGGCGGACAAGGCCGATGGCGCGCAAATTTAGCAGCGCTGCCTCGGCCAGGGTTGAGGCCGCCTGCTGATCTGGCAAGACAAAGGTCTCATCCAACCAGCGCTGCAGAGCGGGCAAATCGAGTCCGGACTCACCCAGCCGACCGACCAGCGCGGTCGCTACAGGGTCCAACATATGGGTGTCGCCGGAGCAGGTATCGAACACCAAGGCCTCTTCCTCCCACACATGCAGGAGAAAGCGGCCGGAAGGTTCCAAGATATAAGCGAGCATCGGGTCCAGAGCACGACGAGTATCGTCAACGGGACCGATGATACACACCGGCGAGTGCCACTCTCAATCCGTGACGCCACCCAGGACGGGCGGCGCAACGCCAGGAAGGCCGGCGGGTTATTTGGAGTACGCCTTGGTCATGTCTTTGGGCGTACCCAGCATCCAGGTTGCATCCAGATACTGTTGGATCTGGGTCTGGGTCCAGGTCGTGCTGCTACCGAATGGCTTGTAGGTCAATTTGGCCATGGACTGCAGATCGGTCATGGTCAGGCACTGGGTAGGAATGTAGTTGGCCTTGATATTCAACGCTGCCGTGACCAGATCCTTCTGGAACTGGACAGTAAGGTCACAGATTTTCACGTCGACACCTCCCGGGAAGAGCTGCCAGAACTTCATGGTCCTGCTGCAGCCACTGGGGAAGGTGACATTGGGTTGCATCCAATCCGAGTACGATTTGGATTGGGTGAATGCATAGGCATTACGGTTGAGTTGGCTACCGGTCAGCGAACCATGTGCAGACGGCGATTTGCAATGGCAGGCCAGAACCGAAGGGCTGGACAGGGTCAGGACGGCAGGAACGCCGACCGCCAGACCACCCTTGATAAAGCGACGGCGCGATTCGGTAGGAGCCGATGACTCAGGCAGTCCCATGCGCTCGGGCTTACTGGGGTTTTCATCGGAGTGGTTGATGCTCATGGAATTCTACCTTGATCGAAATCGCATCCTGTTGACCGTCACACCCAACTCGCACTAGTCCTGCAAGCGGGGGCTTTGCGACGACCCATTCTAATCTCTCTAACTACTTGGCGCGGCATAAAGACGGACACCTCACCAACTGCAAAGCACGATCCATACCCTACCGCAAAATTAAACAACAAGCCATTGATAAACATGGAAAAACGAGGGCATAGGGCACTCAAAAAAGCCCCCCAATTTGGTCAATTGTAAAAAAATCCGACAAATCAAATCAGACTATCGATTAACTAATTAGCGATAGTTGATGCAAATAGCGACCACACTAACCCGTCGGGCTATCACTGTGATATTTATAACAAGAGCGGCGACATGCCGAGGCCGCGAATGGCCCAGCGGCCAGCCGAGCAAGACGCGGTGTTTCCAGCTTTCGTAGGGAGGGATTACGAGGTGGCAAGAATTTGGTGTGTCATCCTGGCATTGGGCCTGACCATTGGCTGCGCCCAGGCCTATGAAGAGTGCGGCCCGTTGGCCAATGCCTACGGCCCCTTTGACTATCGGACCGATCAGGACAAGATCGCGGTGGTCGAGCAGTACCACTTCACCCCGCCGGTAGAAAACCTCAAGCGCGGTGCAACCGGCGTTATCGGCGCTGACCTTGATTACACGCTGCGAGCCGTGCCCAACCATCACCGCGCGCTGATCGCCATGGTGCGCTGGGCCGAGCGGCTGAAGACCGAACACACCCCCGGCGCAAACTACACCGTCAAATGCTATCTGGAACGCGCCCTGCGGTTTCGACCCGAAGACAGCATGGCAAGGCTGATCTACGCCAACTATCTGACCAAGCACGGCCAGAAGGAGGAGGGAGTCAAGCAGCTCGAAGCTGCTCGCGAGAATGCTGGCGACAATGCGAACATCCAGTACAACCTCGGTCTGGCTTACTTTGAGCTGGGTGATTACACCCAATCCCTTTCCCACGCCCAACGTGCCTATCAGCTCGGCTTCAGCCTACCCGGCCTGCGCAACAAGCTGCAAAAAGCCGGTAAATGGCGCGAGCCCGAACCACTCAAGCCAGACGCGGATGCCCAACCCACCACGGAGGCAAGTCCGGCAGGCAACCCGCCTGCGGCGGGCCAGTAGCCCTACCGCCTCATGTCACAGCGACCGCCAGAGCAACACTCCCTTGCCAGCCGCGGCATCGCCGCGGTGATGGCCCTGGCCAGCCTCGTTGGCGGCCTGGGCATCGCCGCCCATCATCCGCTTTCCGCCGACACCGCCCTGGTGCTCGTACTGACATGGAGCCTGGCTTGCGCAGCCTTGCCCAGACTTTGGCTGTTGATCGTCCCGGCGCTGCTGCCCTTGATCGACCTTGCCCCTTGGAGTGGCTGGCTGACATTTGAGGAATTCGATCTGCTGTTGCTTGGCGCGGCAGCGGGGGCATATGCCAGACTGGTCGTGCAAGCCAGGCAACCTACCGCCAGCGCCAACTGGCGCACTCCCAGATTGGCCCTGCGAAGCAAGCTGCTGCTCAACGCCCTGTTGATCAGCGCCCTGGTCGCCCTGTATCGGGGCGTGCTCGATGCTGGTGGCTTGCAGCTGGGATGGTTTCAAGGCTATGACGAGGCACTCAACAGCCTGCGGCTACTCAAGAGCCTGCTCTTTGCGCTATTGCTGAGCCCGCTCTTACGCTGGGAACTGGCGCGGGATGGCCGCGGCGTGGCCCGCTGGCTAGGCGGAGGCTTGATCCTGGGCCTGGCAGGGGCGGGCTTGGCCGCAGTGTGGGAACGGGCAGCCTTTCCCGGGCTGCTCGACTTTTCAAGCGACTACCGGACCACCGCCTTGTTCTGGGAAATGCATGTCGGCGGCGCCGCCCTGGACGGTTTCCTGGCTCTGACCCTGCCTTTCGCGCTTGACGCCGTGCTGCGCACCCGTAGCAAGCTGCGTTGGCTGTGGCTGGCCGCAGTTCTGTTACTGAGCATCTATGTCTGCCTGACCACCTTCTCCCGCGGCGTCTACCTGGCAGTAGGTACTGCACTGGTGGTGCTCGTCCTTTGCCAGCTACGCAATCGCAACGCCCCGCAAGCACGCCCTCCCGTGCGGCGACTGCTGTTCGGCGGCATCCTGCTTGCGCTCACCGTGCTGGCCATGCAGCTGGTGTTCAAGAGCGGCGGCTATCGCGCCATGCTGGCCGTGTTGGCGGTTGTCCTGCTCAGTCTGCCGCTCGGCAGCAGCACCAAGGCCGGCAAGCCTGGAGACTGGATGGCAGGCGGGCTCGCGGGCCTGCTGCTGGGTCTATTGGGGGGCTTTGCCGCCGGCCTTGTCAGCAAGGGACCATATCTGCTCTTTGCGCTCGCCCTAGGCGCAGCGCTACTGGCGCAGACCATGTACAAGCTTCGGTCCACCCGCCTTTGGCAGGTGGCTTCCATCGCCACCTACGGCTGGACCGTGGTACAGGCCGCCATGGTGGCTTGGCACTGGGGAGGCGATGGCGCCTTGCTCGATACCTCTCTCACCTTGATCGGTTTGCTGCTGGTACTGTTCTGGCAGTTGAAGACCAGCTCACCACTCTGGCCCAGCCAATTGCAAGGGCAGGGGGCCGTGTTCGGCGTGATTATGCTGATCTCGGGTACGATCGCGGTGCTCAGCGGCGGCGGCTATATGGCAGGGCGCTTCTCGACCAGCGAGCGTGATATGGGTGGCCGCCTCCAGCACTGGAGCAGCGGACTCAGTCTCCTGCACAGCGATGGGGATTGGCTGCTAGGCAAAGGTCTGGGGCGTTTTCCTGCCAACTATCTGTACGGTGCCAGTGACAATGAATTTCCAGGCAGCTATCGCATCAACAATGAGCACGGCAACGCTTATCTGACCCTGGCCGGACCTCGGCACATCCTGGGATTCGGCGAATTGTTCCGCATGGCGCAGCGTGTACCGGTCCAACATGGTGGCGCCTATACAGCCAAGCTCGATGTACGTGTGAAGGAAGAGACCACCCTGCACGTCGAGGTTTGCGAGAAGCAGTTGCTCTACAACGCAGGTTGCGCACTGCAATCTCTGGCCTTGAAGCCAGACCCTGGTAGCTGGCGAACGCTGACTTTAAGGCTCGACGCCACGAACCTCGGCGGGGGGCCGAGCTATGCTCCCCGGCTGGCATTCTTTTCCATCGCTGTCGACACCCGGGGCAGGGTAATGGACATCGACAATGTGCAACTGCTCGATGCTCAGGGGCGCTCCTTGCTGGGCAACGGCGACTTTGCGCGGGAGATGGCCCACTGGTTCTTTACCAGCGACAGGCAGCACTTGCCCTGGCATATCAAGAACCTGTTCCTGAACGTGCTGTTCGACCAAGGACTGATCGGCCTGGCGCTCTTTCTCTGCCTCCTGGTTGCAGCCGGTTGGCGCCTGCTGGTCGGCGACGCCCGCAGCCACCCACTGGCGCCGGCGCTCGCCGCCTCGCTACTGGCCTTTCTGGTTGTCGGGGCGTTTGACAGCCTGCTGGACGTGCCTCGGGTCGCCTTTCTGTTCTATCTGCTGCTGATGCTCGCCCTTTATCTCCCCGCACCCCGTCCGGGCCGGCCATCCGCTCCCGTCGCAACGGGTGGAGCCCGATAATTATCTGCCTCATGATCCGTGGAACCCGTTCCACTGATCACTTGGTAATTTTTACAAAAATTATTTTGCTGCCCAGCGCACGCCATTTCTGAAAATGGCAAATAGTTACCCACAGAATGTTAGAGAAATCTAACACTTTAATTTATCCGACATATTTCGCCACTATTGTCCGGAGCCGATGCAGTATCAATGACTTGAAACATCAGTTTTACCTAATCAATTAATGCACTTCTTTAAATTACATGACAATCAATGACATTGTCATAATGAATTTACGTTCAGATACTTGCGGTATGGGTTTTTAGGCAATTCTTAACAAGAAATGAGCTTTGACGGCGCCAGTGGGATGGCTATCATCGCTGGAAAACGAATGGCTTTCCGGCAATACAAAGTCGCCGGTCACCGCCAATTCGAGGGAGAGCGTGGCAGGACGCAGCAAAATTGGGCTCAAGGCCCCAGTCCTGCTCATACCCCATATGGGGGATGGTAATTTCGCCGATAATCGAAGATAAATCGCCCGCCTTGAAATTTAATAACATCGGGCATTTTAGATTATTAGCTAACAATGATTGTGGCCGTGATGGGAAATCTTGATTCTGTCTCACGTCAAACCAGCACCGCGACCGATAAGGTTCATGCCCGGGTCGCGGCCTCCACTTACAACCGCAGCAACGTCAGCTTTCTGTCGCCGGTGGCCAAGACCAAGGTTCGCCAGGCAGGGCGCCCCATGCACGGGGAAAGCAGCACACCACGTCGCCCCCGGGGTTTGCTGACCCACCGGGTCATGATCTTCGGCGCCGGTGCCGAGGCTGAATCGGTCGGCAAAGTGTTGAGAAAGTCCGACGCTGGTGTGCAGATCGTTGGCTACTATCCCAGCCCCACCTGTACCGATATCCGCGTTCCCACCCAGAATACCTTGTCGCGTGACATGTCGTTGTCTGACACCGCCCACGCACTCAAGGTCAATGAAATCATTGTTGCAGTCCGCGAGCGCCGTGGCGGCATCCTGCCCCTGCGCGAGCTGCTTGATTGCAAACTCTCCGGCATGCGCGTGCTCGATCTTGCAAGTTACTTCGAACGCTCGCTGGGGCAAATCCGGATGGACTCGCTAAAGGCAGGCTGGCTGATCTTCGGCGATGGCTTTCGCCAAGGCTGGGCGCGTACGCTGGTCAAGCGCACCTTTGACATCGTCGCCTCCAGTCTTCTGCTGGCTCTGGCGCTGCCTATCATGCTGATTACCGCCATGCTGATCATGCTGGAAGACGGTATGCCCATACTCTACCGGCAGGAGCGCGTCGGCCTGGGCGGCCGGTTGTTCAATGTGATCAAGTTCCGCAGCATGCGGGTAGATGCGGAAAAAGATGGCCGACCACGCTGGGCTACTGCCAATGACGACCGCGTTACCCGCGTCGGCCGCGTGATCCGCAAGCTGCGTATCGACGAATTGCCGCAGCTCTTCAGTGTGCTGGCGGGCGATATGAGCCTGGTTGGCCCTCGCCCGGAACGTCCTTATTTCGTTGATCAGCTGACTCGTGACATTCCCTTCTATGCGGTTCGCCATAGCGTCAAGCCAGGTGTTACCGGCTGGGCGCAGGTGAACTACCACTACGGCGCCTCGGTAGACGACTCCGTTCAGAAACTGCAGTACGACTTGTACTACGTGAAGAACCATACGCTGCTGCTTGACTTCAATGTGCTGGTCAAGACCGTGGGTGTGGTGTTGACGGGGAAAGGCGCCCAGTGACATGAGTGGTAGTCGAAGCGCCTCGAAGAAGGCGCTCGTTTCTCCATGACCAGCATGGCGACAATAGCCGCATGGAGCTATGGCCTTGCGGCGGTGGTCTACTCGGCCTTTTTCCTCTATCTGCTGGCGGTAGGGCGTAGTGGTCCGCGTAGCCGTACCCTCACTTTGGCGGTGGCAGTCTGCTCGCTATGGGGTGCGGTGAATCTGGCCGCTGTCCTGACCGGGCAGGTGTTCTTCCTGGCTGCGAGCTTGCTGACCGAAGTCCTGCGCTTTGGCAGCTGGTTCCTGTTTCTGTTGGTGCTGCTCCGCCCTGAGCCGATCGCAGGTACCAAGGGCTCTCCCAGAATGCACCTGCTGATTGCACTGGCCAGCGGCCTGGTTGCGATCGGTGTAGGCGCCCAGTTCATCGCCGTCAGCGGCATACCTTTTCCCTATTCTCCCCTGCGACTCGCGCTGTTCGATTCGTTGGTGATGACCGTATTCGCATTGACCCTGGTTGAGCAGCTGTTCCGCAATGTGCCGGCCGACCGCCGCTGGAGCATCAAGCCACTCTGCGTTGGGCTCGGCGGTGCCTTGCTGTTTGACCTATACCTGTACTCGGATGCCTTGTTGTTCAACCGCCTGGATGCCGATGCCTTCAGCATCCGTGGTTTTGTCCACGCGCTGGTCGTGCCGTTGTTGGTGATCTCCACCATCCGCAGCCATAACTTCAAGGCGCGGGTTGTGTTGTCACAACGGGCAGCGTTGCAATCGGTCACTTTGCTGGCCGTTGGCGTATATCTGCTGCTGATGGCGGCGGCCGGCTATTACGTCCGCTATTTCGGCGGTGACTGGGGTAGGGCACTCCAGCTGGCCTTGTTGTTTTCGGCACTGCTGATCCTGGGCGTGCTGGCACTCTCAGGTTCGATGCGCGCCAAGCTGCGAGTGCAGGTCGGCAAGCATTTTTTCAGCTACCGCTACGACTATCGGGAGGAATGGCTGCGCTTTACCCAGACGCTGTCCTCGCAGGACGGCTTCTCCGAGATGGGACGGCATGTGGTCAAAGGCTTGGCTGACATGGTGGAAAGCCCGGCTGGTGCACTGTGGCTAAAGGACCCCTCGGGGCATTTTTTTGCGCAGGCTGCCTGCTGGAACATCACGCTCTCCACCGCTACCGAGGATGCCGACAGCGGTTTGTGTCAGTTCCTGCTCGACAATGGCTGGGTGATCAATCTGGAGGAGTACCGGTCGGTACCACGACGTTATGACCATTTGACACTACCTACCTGGTTGCTGGAGGTCCCCAACGCCTGGCTGGTCGTTCCGCTGGCAACCGGTATCGAGTTGATCGGTTTTGTCGTGCTGACCACGGCGCGTACGCAGATCGACGTCAACTGGGAAGTGAATGACCTGCTCAAGACTGCTGGCCGGCAGGCTGGTGCCTTCCTGGGGCAGATGCAGGCTACCGAGGCATTGCTGGAGGTCCGCAAGTTTGACGCTTTCAACCGCATGTCGGCCTTTGTGGTGCACGACCTCAAGAATGTGGTGGCCCAGCTCTCGCTGATGCTGAAGAACGCCGAGCGGCATCGCGAAAACCCAGAGTTCCAGCAGGACATGCTGATGACGGTCCAGCACTCGGTGGAGCGGATGCGCCAACTGATGATGCAACTGCGGGACGGCGCCACACCGGTCGACAGTGCTCGGGGTATCGATCTTGGTGATGTGATACGGCGTATCCAGACTACCAAGGCGGAGCAGGGCAGGGATGTGGAGGTCGAGTTACGCGAAAGGGTAATCGCCAAGGGTCACGAGGAGCGGGTGGAGAGAGTCATCGGCCATATTGTGCAGAACGCGCTAGACGCGACCGAGAACGGCGGGCGGGTGTGGGTCAAACTGGACAAGCAGGACTCGCATGCGCTGGTAGAGGTCGGCGATAGCGGCCATGGCATGACGCCAGAGTTCGTGCGCGAACGACTGTTCCGACCTTTCCAGACTACCAAGCCGGCGGGCATGGGCATTGGCGCCTATGAAAGCTTCCAGTATGTGCACGAGCTCGGCGGCAAGGTGTCGGTCGACAGTGCGCTCAACGTGGGTACCCAGGTCAGCCTGCTCTTGCCGCTGTTTGACCTGGAAGGCGGCATGCATAAAGAAAACAGGCAGTAGAAGGAGTTGGAGTGAGTTCCGAAAAGCTACGTCCCTTGCTGATTGTCGAAGATGACCCCGCCTTGCAAAAGCAGATCCGCTGGGCATTCGATCAATATGAGACGCTGACCGCCAACGACCGCGAGAGTGCGCTCGTACAGATCAGACGCAATATTCCACCGGTAGTGACCATGGACCTGGGCCTGCCGCCCGATCCGGATTCGGTGTCTGAAGGTTTCCGCTTGCTGGAGCAGATCCTGCAGATCGCGCCGGATACCAAGGTCATTGTGCTTACTGGCCAGAACGACCGTGCCAACGCCTTGCGGGCGATTGACCTCGGTGCCTATGACTTCTTCGCCAAGCCGTTCGAGGTGGATTTGCTGGCGCTCACCATTGAACGCGCCTTTCGGCTCTACGATCTGCAGCAGGAAAACCGGCGTCTCCAGCAGATGCAGCAGCCGGATGTACTTTCCGGGCTGATCACCAAGGACCCTGAGCTGCTGCGGGTCTGTCGGACCATCGAGAAGGTCTCGGTCGCCAATGCGACCGTGCTCTTGCTGGGTGAGAGCGGGACCGGCAAGGAACTCTTGGCTCGCGCCGCGCACGATGCTTCGCCCCGCAGCGGCGAGCGCTTTGTGGCGATCAATTGCGCCGCCATTCCGGACAACCTGCTCGAAAGCGAACTCTTCGGTTACGAGAAGGGCGCCTTTACCGGCGCCGCCAAGACCACGCCCGGCAAGATCGAAACTGCACACCGCGGCACCCTGATGCTCGACGAGATCGGCGATCTGCCGCATGCACTGCAGGCCAAGCTGCTCCGTTTCCTGCAGGAACGGGTCATAGAACGGGTGGGGGGCCGACAGGAGATCCCGGTGGATGTACGCATCGTCTGCGCTACGCACCAGGATCTCAAGGTATTGATCAAGGAAGGTCGCTTCCGCGAGGACCTGTACTACCGCCTCGCAGAGATCGTGGTGAACATCCCGCCGCTACGGGCCCGCCAGGGGGACGCCACCTTGCTGGCCCATGCCTTTGTACGACGCTTTGCCGCCGAGCAGAAACGCGGCTCCATGAGCCTGCGCGAGGACGCCGTACGCGCCATCGAGGCGCATAACTGGCCGGGCAATGTGCGTGAACTCGAAAACTGCATCAAGCGGGCGGTCATCATGGCCGATGGCAACCAGATCACCGTTGAAGACGTCGGCTTGCAGGCCCCGGCAGAAGACGACATGGCGCCGCTCGACCTACGCCAGGCACGTGATGATGCGGAGAAGCGGGTCGTCATCACCGCGCTCAGCCGAGTCGACGGCAATATCGTGAAGGCGGCCGAACTGCTGGGTGTGAGCCGCCCCACGCTCTATGACCTGATGCATCGCTTTGGACTCAAGTAAGTACGCGCAGATCCGTCGTTCAATTTCTTATCAGAGATGACCGTGACTACATCCCATACCGTGAAATCCTTGACCGCTTCGGCGTTGCTGCTGTCCTTGCTACTGACAGCCTGTGGTGGGGAAAAGCCGGAAACCCAGCTTGCCTCGGCCAAGGACTATCTTGCCAAGAACGACGGCAAAGCTGCTGTCATCCAGCTCAAGAATGCCCTGCAAGGCAACCCTGAGCTTGCCGAGGCGCGCTTTCTGCTTGGCAAGACCCTGCTTGAGGGTGGGGACGCTGTGGCCGCAGAGGTCGAATTGCGGAAGGCCCAGGAACTGAAATACGCACCAGAGCAGGTGATCCCGGCCTTGGCCCGAGCCCTGCTGGCCAAGGGTGAATTCCGCAAGGTCAGTGATGATCTGGCCAATAGCAATCTGACTACCCCGGACAGCAAGGCCGACCTACAGGTCAGCATGGGCCAAGCCTACTATCTGCAAGGCAAGATGGATGCCGCCAAGCAGTCCTTCGAAACCGCGCTTGAAATCAAGCCTGGCTACCCGCCAGCCCTAGTCAGCCAGGCCCGCATGGCTGCGGCAGAAAAGGACTTTGCCACCGCCCAGGGCTTGGTGGACAAGGCGATCGCACAGGATGCCAAGCTGGTTGAGGCCTGGCAGCTCAAGGGTGATATCCAGGTTGCAGAAGGTAAGGACGAGGAGGCGATCGTCACCTATCGCAAGGCGCTCGAGAACAAGCCCGACTCCCTACCGGCGCACGCTGCGCTGATCATGCGCCTGCTTGAGAGCAATAAGCAGGACGAGGCCGCCAAGGAACTCGATAGCCTCAAGAAGACTGCCGCCAAGCACCCTCAGACGCTCTATCTCGATGCCTTGCTGGCCTACCAGCAAAAGCGTTACCCGGCCGCCAGGGAATCGATCCAGCAGGTGCTCAAGCTGACCCCTGACAATCCGCTCGGGCTACAACTCGCCGGTGCCATTGAGTACAAGCTACGCAGCTTCGCCCAAGCAGAGACCTTCCTGCTCAAGGCGCTATCGATCACGCCGGACCTTGATATGGCGCGTGGCATGCTCATCATGAGTTATCTGCAGAGTGGCCAAGGCCGCAAGGCCCAAGAGGTCCTGCAGCCGGCGCTCGACAAGATCGACAAGAATTCCAATATGCTGGCATTGGCTGGCCAGGTCTATATGCAGAATGGGGACTCGGCTAAGGCGGAGACCTACTTCGCCAGGGCCGCGGCGCTGGATCCCAACAGCAAGGAAAAACGCGCTTCGGTTGCGGTGTCGCGCATTGCCCGCAGTGGTGACAGCAACGCCTTCCGGGAGCTGGAGCAGGTGGCCGAGGCCGATCTGGGCGTTGGTGCAGACATGGCGCTCATCAGTGCCCATCTGCAGCGCAAGGAATACGACAAGGCGCTGAAGGCAGTGGATGGCCTTGAGAAGAAGCAGCCCAACAGCCCCATCGCCAAGAACCTGCGCGGCACCGTGTTGCTTGCCAAGCGTGATCGTGATGGTGCACGAGCCAGCTTTGAACAAGCACTCAAGGTAGACCCGACCTATTTCCCTGCGGCTGCCAACCTGGCCAACCTCGACCTGGTCGATAAGAAGCCGGCCGAGGCCCGTAAGCGCTTCGAAGCCATCACGGCCAAAGACCCCAAGAATATCCAGGCGCTGCTGGCAACCGCCGAGCTGTTGGCCAAGCAAGGGGGCAAACCTGACGAGATCACCACCCTGATCGGCAAGGCAGTCACCGCGGACCCGAATGCGCTGGCTCCTCGGCTCGCCCTGATTGGCTACTACCTCAATCAGAAAGATGCCAAGAAGGCACTCGCAGCAACCCAAGAAGCGCTGGCTGCCCAACCGGACCGTCCCGAATTGCTTGAGGCCGCCGGTCGGGCGCAACTGGCTGCAGGCGATACCAATCAGGCGCTAACCAGCTACAACAAGCTGGCAAGCCTGCAACCCAAATCTGCGCAGCCCTATCTGCACATTGCCGAAGTGCAGTTGGCCGAGAAGAACAAGCCGGCTGCGCTGGAAAGCCTGCGCAAGGCCTTGTCCATCACGCCTAATCTGGTGGAAGCGCAGCGCGGGGTGATTTTGCTTGAGCTCGATGCCGGTCACACAGACAAGGCCATCGAAGAAGCGCGCAACGTGCAGAAACAGCGTCCCAAGGAGTCGGTTGGCTACATGCTGGAAGGAGACGTACAGGTTCTGCGCAAAGCCTGGCCGGAGGCCACTGCGGCCTACCGCGAGGGCATCAAGCAGGTGCAGACCACCGACCTCGCGATCCGCCTGCACTCGGCGCTATTGAACAGTGCCTCCCCCGAGGCCACGAAGTTTGCCGACAGTTGGGCCAAGGAACATCCGACCGACGAGCAGTTCAAGCTCTATCTGGCCGAAGTAGCCAACGGCAGGAAGGACTATGCGACTGCGGTGCGTTACTACAAGACGCTGGCGGAGACGGCCCCCAACAACGCCTTGCTGATGAATAACCTCGCCTGGGCCGCCTTCCAGAACAAGGACCCCAAGGCGCTGGAATATGCCGAGAAGGCTTACAAGATGGCGCCCGACCAGCCCGCCATCATGGACACCCTGGGTGTACTGCTCTCTGAAAAGGGAGATAGCGCACGGGCGCTTGAGCTGATGCGCAAGGCGGTAACGCTGGCACCGCAGGCACCGCAATTACGGCTCAACCTGGCCAAGGCACTGATCAAGGCCGGTCAGAAGAACGATGCCAGGAAGGAACTGGATGTCCTGGCCAAGCTGGGAGACAAATTCCCGGCGCAAACCGAGGTTGCGCAGCTACAAAAGAGCCTCTAGGCCAAGCTGCGCTTCATACCAGTATCAAGAAGAGAGAAGAGGGTTACATGACAACCGTTGCAGTCGTAGGTCTGGGCTATGTTGGTCTGCCGCTGGCAGTCGAATTCGGTAAGAAGTCTCGCACCATAGGCTTCGATCTGTCCGCACAGAAGATCGCGCACTATCGCGAGTACATCGATCCGACCGGGGAAGTCAGCACCGAGGAGCTGAAGGCGGCCAAGTATCTGGAGGTCGGCAGCGACCCTGCCGCCCTGGCCGAAGCCGACTTCATCATCGTCGCCGTTCCCACGCCAGTCGATGAGGCCCACCAACCGGACTTCCGCCCCTTGATCGGCTCCTCCGAGTCGGTCGGCAAGCACCTCAAGCGCGGTGCGACGGTGGTATTCGAATCCACGGTCTACCCCGGCGCGACCGAAGAGGTATGCATCCCCATCATCGAAAAGCACTCCGGCCTGAAGTGGAAGCAGGACTTCAACGTCGGATACTCGCCCGAGCGCATCAACCCAGGCGACAAGGAACGTACCCTGACCAAGATCGTGAAGGTTGTCTCGGGTGATACCCCGGAGACCCTGGAACGAGTGGCCGAGGTCTACGGCAGCGTGGTCACCGCCGGTGTCTACCGCGCCTCCAGCATCAAGGTGGCGGAGGCCGCCAAGGTGATCGAGAACACCCAGCGCGACCTCAATATCGCGCTGATGAACGAGCTAGCCATCATTTTCGATCGCGTGGGTATCGACACGCTGGAAGTGCTGCAAGCGGCTGGCAGCAAGTGGAACTTTCTGCCCTTCCGACCAGGCCTGGTTGGCGGCCATTGCATAGGCGTGGACCCCTACTACCTGACCCACAAGGCCGAGATGCTGGGCTACCACCCGGAGGTGATCACCGCCGGTCGCCGCATCAATGACGGCATGGGCAAGTTCATTGCCGAGCAGACCATCAAGCACATGGTCCGCAACGGCTGGCAGGTGCGTAGTGCGCCTGTGATCGTGCTGGGTCTGACCTTCAAGGAAGACTGCCCGGACCTGCGCAACTCGCGCGTGATCGATGTGATCCGCGAGCTGCAATCCTATGGCACCGAGGTCTTTGTGCATGACCCGGTGGCAGATCCTGACGAGGCCGTGCATGAGTACGGCATTCCACTCACGCCCTGGGAGTCGTTACCCAAGGCCGCCGCCATCGTCGCCGCCGTGGCACACAAGGAGTACAAAGCCCGGCCGCTGTCGGACTACGCCGAGCGGCTGCAAGCCAACGGCGTCTTTACCGACGTGAAGAGCAGCTACGACACCGCCAAGCTGACCGCGCTGGGAGCAACGGTATGGCGCCTGTAACTCCCGATACTGGCGCCTATGGCCAGGTCTGTGCCCATCTGCGTCAGCAACCCACCCGCTGGCTGGTCACGGGCGCTGCGGGCTTTATCGGTTCGCACTTGGCGGAGACCTTGCTCAAGCTCGACCAACAGGTGGTCGGGCTCGACAATTTCTCGACCGGCTACCAGCGCAACCTGGATGAGATACAGCGGCAGGTCAGTGCCGAGCAATGGTCACGCTTTCGCTTCCAGCGCGCGGACATCCGCGACCTAGAAGCCTGCCGCGCCGCAGTGCAGGGGGTGGACTATGTGCTGCATCAGGCGGCGCTGGGTTCGGTAACGCGTTCCATCGAGGACCCATTGCTGACCCACGCCTCCAATATCGACGGCTTTCTCAATATGCTGGTAGCCGCGCGCGACGCCGGCGTGAAACGTTTTGTCTATGCTGCGTCCAGCTCCACCTATGGCGACCACCCAGGCTTGCCCAAGGTCGAGGACGCCATCGGCCGGCCACTCTCGCCCTACGCCGTGACCAAGTATGTGAACGAGCTCTACGCCGATGTGTTCGGCCGCTGCTACGGTTTTGGCTCCATCGGCTTGCGCTACTTCAACATCTTCGGCGCAAGGCAGGACCCTGAAGGCGCCTACGCGGCGGTGATCCCCTGCTGGGTCAAGGCCATGCTGTTGGGCGAGCGGGTTGCCATCAACGGCGATGGCGAGACCAGCCGTGACTTCTGCTTCGTGGAGAACGCGGTGCAAGCCAATATCCTGGCGGCAACCACCCAGAATGCCGATGCGATCAACCAGGTCTATAACATCGCGGTGAACGACCGGACCACGCTCAACCAGCTGTTCACCATCTTGCGTGACACGCTAGCGGGGTCTCACCCGGAGCTTGCCGAGCTGCAGCCGGCCTACCAGGACTTCCGTGCTGGCGATGTGCGCCATTCCCAGGCCGATATCAGCAAGGCCAACCGCCTGTTGGGCTATGTGCCCAGCCATCGCTTAAGCGACGGCGTGAAGGTGGCCATGCCCTGGTACAAGGCGCATTTCGAAGCTGCCTTACGCTAGGAGTGGAGCCAAAGTGGACAAGGACATCATGCAGACACTGGTCCCCGTGGTCCTGTCTGGCGGGTCGGGTACCCGGCTCTGGCCGCTGTCACGCGAGAAATACCCCAAGCAACTTCTGCCGTTGATTGGTGAAGACTCGCTGTTGCAGGCCACCTTGCGGCGCGTGGACGGTCTACAGGGGCTGACCTTGGCCAAGGCCGTGTTGGTTTGCAACGAGGAATACCGCTTCGTGATCGCCGAGCAGCTACGACTGCTCGGCCGCGAGGGCAGCATCGTGCTGGAGCCGGCCGGGCGCAATACTGCGCCAGCGCTCACCCTGGCAGCGCTGGCCGCCAGCCGCGATGGCAGCGACCCTATCTTGCTGGTCATGCCTTCAGATCACGTAATCACCGACATTCCGGCCTTTCACCGCGTGGCCAGTGCAGGTGCAGCCTGGGCCGCCAAGGGTCACGTGGTCACTTTTGGCATCACGCCGGATAGCCCCGAGACTGGCTACGGCTATATCCAGGCGGGGACTCCGCTTGGCGCTGATGGCGCCAGCAGTATCGCCCGCTTTGTTGAAAAGCCTGACCGGCCGACCGCGCAGTCCTATGTGGACGCAGGCAACTTCCTATGGAACAGCGGCCTGTTCATGCTCAAGGCCTCGGTCTGGCTGACCGCGCTGCAAGCATGCCGGGCGGACATCCTGCAAGCTTGCCAGACAGCCTGGGCCGGACTTACCAGTGACGGCGACTTCCTCCGTGTCGACAAGGCCGCCTTCACGCAATGCCCCAGCGACTCCATCGACTATGCCGTGATGGAACGCATCGCAGGCGGGCAGGGCGGATTGCCACCCGCCGTGGTCATCCCGTTCTCCGGCGGCTGGTCCGACGTGGGCGCCTGGGATGCGCTGTGGCAGGTACTGCCCAAGGATGGGCAAGGTAACGTCGTACGTGGTGACGTGTTTCTGCACGACAGCCGCGATACCTTGGCGATCTCAGAGGGCAGGCTGCTGGCCTGTATTGGGGTCTCCGACCTGGTGGTAGTGGAAACCGCCGACGCGGTGCTGGTCGCCCATAAGGACAAGACCCAGGACGTCAAAGCGGTAGTCGAGCACCTCAAACGCAAAGGCAGGACCGAGGGCCTCTCACACCGCAAGGTGTTTCGCCCTTGGGGCTGGTACGACAGCGTCGACAACGGCGAGCGCTTTCAGGTCAAGCGCATTGTGGTCAAGCCCGGCGGCACGCTCTCGCTACAGATGCACCATCACCGCGCCGAGCATTGGGTGGTGGTACGCGGCACGGCCAAGGTAACGCGTGGCGACAGCGAATTTCTGGTCACAGAAAACGAATCGACCTTTATCCCGCTCGGCACCAAGCACAGGCTGGAAAACCCCGGTCGGGTGCCGCTCGAGATGATCGAGGTGCAATCGGGCTCCTATCTGGGCGAGGACGACATCATCCGTTTTGAGGATGTCTATGGCCGTTAGCAGTATGCCGGAAAGGAAACCATGAGCCTCAAGTGCTTCAAGGCCTACGATATACGTGGCAAGTTGGGTGTGGACCTCGACGAGGATATCGCCTATCGCATAGGCCGAGCCTTTGCGCAGTACCTGGGAGCCAAGCGGGTGGTGGTCGGGGCCGATATCCGGCTCAGCAGCGAAGCGCTCAAGGCCGCCTTGGCCCGCGGCTTGCAGGATGCCGGCAGCGACGTGATCGATATCGGCTTGACCGGGACCGAGGAGGTGTACTTCGCTGCCTTCCATCTCGATTGCGATGGCGCCATCGAGATCACTGCCAGCCACAATCCTATCGACTACAACGGCATGAAGCTGGTAAGGAGTGGCGCCAAGCCCATCAGCGGTGACAGCGGCCTGAAGGCCATTGAGGCACTGGTCGAACGCAATGACTTCGAGCCGACAGCGCAGCGCGGTGTCTATATGTACCAGTCCATCCTGGACGCCTACGTGGAGCACTTGCTGGGCTATCTTGATCTTGCCGCAATCCGCCCGCTTACCTTGGTGGTCAACGCGGGCAACGGTGCTGCCGGCCACGTGATTGATGCGCTGGAATGTCGCCTCGCCCAGCGCGGCATACCCATCCGCTTCATCAAACTGCACCATGAGCCGGATGGCAGCTTCCCGCATGGCATACCCAACCCCTTGCTGCCCGAGAATCGCGCAGCGACGGCAGACGCAGTTCGCGCCCATGGTGCCGACATGGGTATCGCATGGGATGGAGACTTCGACCGCTGCTTCCTGTTCGACGAACAGGGCGAATTTGTCGAGGGTTACTACATCGTCGGCTTGCTGGCCGAGGTCTGCCTCTCTCGCCGGCCGGGCGAGCGCGTCATCCACGACCCTCGACTCACCTGGAACACGGTCGAAATCGTCCGGCGCATGGGTGGCCAGCCCATACAGAGCAAGACCGGCCATGCCTTTATCAAGGAACGGATGCGGGCGGAAAATGCCATCTATGGTGGCGAGATGAGCGCGCACCACTATTTTCGGGATTTTGCCTACTGCGATAGCGGCATGATCCCCTGGCTGATGGTGGCCGAGTTGTTGTCCAAGCGTGGCCAACCACTGTCCCAACTATTGGCCGAGCGGATACGTGCCTTTCCCTGTAGTGGCGAGATCAACTACCAGGTCGACGACCCGGCCGCGGCCATCGCCAAGGTCCGTGCCTACTATGCGCCACAGCAGCCGCAGGAAGAGCAGATCGATGGCCTGAGTCTGACCTTCCCGACCTGGCGCTTGAACCTGCGTGCATCCAATACCGAGCCGCTGCTGCGCCTCAACATCGAGAGCCGCGCGGACCCAGCCTTGGTTCAGCAGCGAGTGGCCGAAGTCGAATCCCTGCTGCAGGCACGCAGCTGATATGCGATCAATCATGACAATCACACGGCGTAACGGCCTCTTCAGACCTGTGCTTCAACTTGGGCGCGGTGCGCTATTGGGTCTGCTGGCATGCTGCTCGGCAACAGTGCTCGCCAGCGTAGAGAAGGCAGGGCGTTACTACGAAGACGCGCTAGGACGTTACGAACGCGGCGACATTGCCGGCGCCATCATCCAGCTCAAAAACACGCTGCAGGAAGACAATTCCATGCTGGCGGCACGCTTGCTGCTGGGTAAGGCTTTGCTGCGCAAGGGTGACCTGAAGAGCGCGGAAGCTGCGCTGGAAGAGTCGCTGCAGCAGGGCGTCAGTATCGGCGAGGTGGCACAGACCTTGGGTCAGCTCTACCTGGCACTGGGCAAGCCGCAGATGGTGATAGAGCGGTTACCGATTTCCGGCCTGCCCACAGCAGTCCAGGTCGATGTGCTGACCATGCGCGGCACCGCCTACGCCGAACTCGGCAAGCCCGCCTTGGCGCGGCAGAGTTTTGGCGCGGCGAAAGCGCTAGACCCAAAGTCGGTGGTCCCACTGGTGGCCGAGGTGCCGGTATTGTTGAGCTCCGGCCAGGACGAGCAAGCGCGCCTCTTGGCCAGCCAGGCCATTGAGCTGGGCCCACGCAATGCCTATGCCTGGAATATGTATGCCTCGGTCCTGCACGCCCGTATGGATTTGCCCGGAGCATTGGCTGCCTACGATAAGGCGCTGGGCTTTGAACCCAAGTTGATCGATGCACGGATTGCCCGTGCCGGTCTTTTGCTCGATCTCAAACGTAATGCCGACGCAGTCAAGGACCTCGACTACCTGGCAAGCCAGGCACCGGACGAACCGCGCGCTGCCTATTTACGGGCGGTGATCGCCGGCCAGGCCGGCGACAGCAAGGCAAGTACGGCGGCGCTCAATGAAGCCGCCAAGGAGATCGACAGCCTGCCGCCGCCCTGGCTGGCTCGCCGCGAGCAGCTGTTGATGGTGGGAGCCTTGTCCCACTACGGGCTGGGCAATACCGAGAAGGCCAGGGAGTACCTGGATCTGATACTCAAACAGAACAGCCGCCATATCGGCGCCCGCAAGCTGCTGGCCACACTCTATGTGGAGAAGCGTGACTACCCCCGCGCCTTGGGCTTGCTCGATATCTTGCAGCGCGATAACGCCAACGACCCACAAGTGCTCTATCTGCTGGGTACGGTATACATGGCCCAGCATCGCTACCAGCAGGCGAGCGAACTTCTGGAGAAGGCCGCTGGCCGTACGCCGACCGGCCGGGTAAACCGTACGCTGGCCCTGAGCCAGCTGGGCAACGGGCAGGGGGAGCTCGCCCGCCGTAATCTGGAAAAAGCCCTGGCCAGTAACCCAGGCGATGCGCACACCGCCATGGCGCTGGCCACCATCCTGATGCGCAGCGGCGATATCAAGAAGGCGATCCAGGTTGCTGAAGGCGCAGCCAAGCAAGACGCTGGCAACCTGACCATGCTCAATTTCCTAGGCACAGTCAAAAGCGCGGGAGGCGATCGGGCTGGCGCCAGGACCGCCTTTGGTCAGGTGCTTGCCAAGGAACCAGGCTATACGCCGGCTGTACTGAACATGGCCAAGCTCGACGCCAGCGAGAAGCGCTACGACGACGCGAGAAACCGGCTCAATGCCTTCCTCACCAAGCATAGGGATGCCCCGACCGCCTTGTTCGAATTGGGCCTGGTTGAGTACCAGGCGGGCCGTATGGCCGATGCAATGCGCGCCTTGCAGAAGGCCAGCGATGTCGATAGGCGAGACCCGCGCGCAGGCCTGGTGCTGGTCGATGTCTACCTGGCGCAGCGCCAGCCCAGCCAGGCACTGAACGCGGCCAAGAGCCTGTTGGCACGCTTCCCCGAGAACCTGACCGTACAACTGGCGCTAGGCCGCACCTATCTGCAGGTGGGCGACCCGGCCAGTGCACGCAATATCTTCCAGGCGGCTACCCGGCAGGCAGAATTCGACCCGGAGCAGCAGGTGGAGATTGCCCGTCTGCAGCTGGCGGCCGGCAACCCGGAAGGCGCGTTCTACAGCATACAGAAGGCACTGCAGGGTAAGCCGGACGATCCGGCGGCCCTGGCCCTGCTGGTGGAGACCGAGTCTCGTCGCGGCAGCGCTGCCAAGGCCGACGAAGCCTTGGCGCTGCTACGCAGCAAGCACCCCGACCACCCGGCCAGCCTGCTCGCTAGCGCGGACCTCGCCATGTTGCGCGGCCAATATGCCAATGCAGCGACGGCCTACAACGCAGTGCTTGCCAAGGCCGCGACCACGGCCAATGCCCTCAAGCTGGCCAATGCCTACCTGGCGGCGGGCGAGGGGGGCAAGGCGGTCAGCTTCCTTGACGGTTGGCAGAAGCAGCACCCTAGCGACATCCTGGCGATCCGCTCGCTCGCTGAGGCGCAATTCCGCTCCGGCCAGCTGGCTGCCGCCAAGCAGAGCTATGGTCGTGCCCTGACCATGGAGCCCGACGATGCGTCTACCCTGAACAACTACGCCAACCTGCTGCTCAAGCTCAAAGATCCGGCCGCGCAGGCACAGGCCGAGAAGGCGCTCAAGCAGGCCCCCAGCAACCCTGCTTACGCCGACACACTGGGATGGATATTGGTGCAGCAAGGACAGTACGAAGCAGGGCTGCGTTATCTGAGAGAAGCCCGCCTGCGCAACCCGGAGAACGGTGAGATCCGCTACCACCTTGCCTATGCGCTGAGTAAGACCGGGCGCAAGGCCGAGGCCAAGGATGAACTCAGCGCGGCCTTCCAGGTCAGCGGGCGCCTGGCGCCCAGCGAAGCGGTTGCAAGCCTGCAGCGGGAGCTGGGGCTTTGATCCTACCGGTGCGATCTACTTGTCGGATTACTTTACAACGGTCGGCTTCAACACTCGAACCATCAATGCAAGCAATTGATTTTGTTGGAAATTTAAAGACTGGCCCCATTGTTGCTTTATATGGTGGGACTGTAGCCAAACCCAAAGGTGTAATCGTGAAACTCCAGATGAAGTTCTTATGCGGCCTAGGTGCGCTGGCTTTGGCTGGACAGGCATCCGCCGGTACGACTTGGGTGCTGGGACCGACCCCAAGCACCGGTGTAGCCGTCAGCGGTGTTTCCAATACCGGCGGCACTGACACCGCGGGCAGCACCGCCAACAATGCAGCAACGCAGACCATACAAGCCGCAACTTCCGTGTGGTATAGCGGTGGCGTAGGTATATCGAATGCCGATGCCTGCAGCTCCGGCACCTATTGCGACGTGACCGAGGGCACCTCGCCTGAGCACTCTATCGACAACAACCAACGTTACGACATGGTGCTGCTGACTTTCGACAGCTTGGTCAAGCTGACCGACATGCTGCTCGGCTGGTGGCAGACCGACTCGGACGTCACCGTGATGGCCTATACCGGCGCCGGCACGCCGACGCTGATTGGCAAAACTTATGACCAACTAGGTGGTTCCGGTTGGGCAAACATTGGCAACTACTCTGACCTGGGCACCAATAGCAAGGCGATCAACGCCGGCGGTGTCGTGTCGTCCTATTGGCTGATCGGTGCCTACAACCCGCTCGCCAACCCCAACGGTGGTAGCGTGACCGGCACCAGTTCCGACTACGTCAAGCTCTATTCGGTCTCTGGTGTCGTCGTACCGCCTCCGCCGCCTTCGAGGGTACCGGAACCGGGTTCGCTCGCGCTGGCCGGTGCGGCCTTGCTGGCTGCATTGGGCATCCGTCGCCGGCAGACGCAGAAACAGTAGGGTAGGGATATTCCGGGAAGTATTGCAGTACGCTTTCAATCTCAAGCGGCACCCATGCAAATGGGTGCCGTGTTTTTTTGTGCAGGCACGGGGTAGCTTGTTCAGCAAGTATTCACCGACCGCTGCCACACTCCAATACTTATGCCCTAGCAACCTTCCACGGAACACCGGCCCATGAAACACCCCTTGCTACCGAGTTTGCTGGCGGCTTTGCTGATTCTGGCCGGCTGCGCTACGACGCCCAGCGGCCAGGGCACCGGCGAAAGCAAGCCTGCGCCAGCCAGCGGCGGGTTGGGCAGCCTGTTCAGCGGTACACCCAAGCTAGCCGGCACACGCTGGGCCTGGATCGAGACCAGTACAGCGGCTGGGCGCACCCCCGCCCCACGTACCGGTCTATATCTGCTGGACTTTGCCGGTGAAGGCTATGTCAGGGTAACCGCCGACTGCAACCGAGGCAGTGCCAAGTACAGCCAGGACGGCAAGCAGCTCGCCATGGGACCGGTGGCACTGACCAAGATGGCCTGTCCGGGCGGCGGCCAGGGCGGGCGCTTCAGCACCGACCTCAGCCACATGGTGCAGCTGGGCTTTGTCGAGAACAATCTGCAACTGAGTGCAGCGGGCGAGGGCACCATCATGCGCTTTGCGCCGCTGAAGTTGAGCCGTTATACCTGCCAAGGTGGGCTGAAATTCAGCCTGGTCGACCTGCCAGGGTCGGATGTGGCCATCGAGTTTGATGGCCGCTTTGTGCGGGCCGGCCAAGTCAGTGCGGCGTCAGGCGTGGCCTACGAAGCACCCAACCTGCGCTTTCAAGGCAAAGGCGGCGAGGCCATGCTGGACATGGGCGAGCTCTCGCTGCGCAATTGCCGGCTCAATGGCAAAGGCTGAGGCGGCACAAAGCCGCCCGCCACTGCATTCAGGCGTCTAGGCCCTTTTGTGCCATTTCTGCCGCGCGCAGCACGGCGCGTGCCTTGTTCTGCGTCTCCAACCACTCGGACTGCGGCACAGAGTCGGCCACGATGCCAGCGCCAGCCTGGACATAGAGCGTCTTGTCCTTGATGACGGCGGTACGCAGGGCGATCGCAACATCCATATCGCCATTGAAGCCCAGATAACCCACTGCGCCGGCATAGATACCGCGCTTGGTCGGCTCAAGCTCGTCGATGATCTGCATGGCGCGCACCTTGGGCGCACCAGAGACGGTGCCGGCAGGGAAGGTCGCCCGCAGAATATCGAGATTGCTCATACCGGGCTTGAGGCTGGCCTCGACGCTGGAAACGATGTGCATCACGTGCGAGTAGCGTTCGATCACGCGGTCATCGGTCACCTTGACCGAGCCGGTCTTCGCCACCCGACCCACATCATTGCGACCCAAGTCCATGAGCATGACGTGTTCTGCCACTTCCTTGGGGTCGGCCAGCAGCTCAGCTTCCAGTGCCAGATCTTCATCCCGGGTCTTGCCGCGCGGGCGGGTACCGGCAATGGGGCGTACCGTCACTGTGCCGCCCTCATGCCGCACCAGGATTTCCGGCGAAGCACCGACGATATGCGTGTCACCCAGCTGGTAATAGAACATGTAGGGCGAAGGGTTGAGCGAACGCAGAGCTCGATACAGCGTGATGGGGGATTGCTCGAAACGCATGGACATGCGTTGCGACAGCACGACCTGCATGATGTCGCCATCGACGATGTATTCCTTGGCCTTGTCTACGGCCACCTTGAACGCCGCCTCGCCGAATTCGGACTTGGCTGTTGTCGGGGGGGCCGGTTCGGCTCGCGGCGTGCGCGCCGGGTCGCGCAGTTGCATGCGCAACTCGTGCAGCCGGCTGTGGGCTCGCGTGTAGGCATGCGGTTGGCTCGGGTCCGCGTAGACCACCAGGTAGAGCTTGCCGCTGAGGTTGTCGAAGATGGCAATCTCTTCGCTCAGCAGCAGTTGGATATCCGGCGCGCCGATCGGGTCGGGCTTGTCGCAATGAGCAAGCTTCTTCTCGATCAGGCGTATGGTGTCGTAGCCGAAGTAACCTACCAGGCCACCGGCAAAGCGCGGCAGATCGGCCCGCTGGGGGGCTTTGAAGCGGGCTTCATACTCGCCGATGAAAGTCAGCGGGTCCCCCTCGTGCGTCTCGACCACCTCGCCATTGACGCTGACCTCGGTCCGCGTGCCGCGTACCGTCAGAACGGTGCGGGCCGGCAGGCCAATAAAGCTGTAGCGACCGAAGCGTTCTCCCCCCACTACCGATTCCAGCAGATAGGAGTAGGGGGCATCAGCCAGGCGCAGATAGACCGAAAGCGGGGTGTAGAGGTCGGCCAAGCCTTCCTGGACGACGGGGATGCGGTTGTAGCCTTGACGCGCGAGTGCGTCGAATTCGAGTTCGGTCATGACGAGCTTTCCGGGCAAAGGGGTGAATGAAAAAACCGGGAGGACGCTATCAGCGCCATCGCCAGGTCAGCCCGCCGTGCTTCGTCAGGATCGTCATGTGGGGATAGGTTCGACTACGAAATGGGAAGTGCATTCTTCACGAAATTCGCCGCCTCGACAAGGCTGCTTATATGGCCATCGCAAGCCAAAGCCGAGACGTCCTCGTAACCATAGTCGAGCAGCAGGCAAGGACTGCCGGCATTGACCGCCGCATCGCGGTCGAAATGCGAGTCACCCACCATCAATAGCGCGGCCGGCGTACAAGCAAACCGCTCGCAGACATGTAGCAAGGGCAAGGCGCTGGGCTTCTTCTCCGGCAGGCTGTCTCCCCCCAATACCAGCGAAAAATAGGACGCCAGCCCCGTATGCTCCAAGAGCGGTACCGAAAAGCGATAGGGCTTGTTGGTTACCACCGCCAGTTGCAAACCCAAGGCCTTGCATTGCTGCAGGCCTTCGAGCACGCCAGGGTAGGGCCGGGTCTGTACCGCCAGCAGGCGGTCATAGTGGCGGCAGAAGGCATCAACCCCAGCGGCATGCAGCTCCGCATGAGCCTGGCCATCCCTGTCGTCGGTCAAGGCCCGGTGTACCAACTGCTGCATGCCGCCACCCACAAAGCTCTCCAGGCGAGCCTGCGCCAGCGTGGGCAGGCCAAAGTCCGCACGCATGGCGTTGGCGGCAGCCGCGAGGTCGGCAATCGTATCGAGCAGGGTGCCGTCGAGGTCGAAGGCAATGGCTTGTATGGGCATGCGGAGGCTCAGCGGTAGTCGCGGATATTGAGTATGTCGCCAAAACCGACGTGCTCGCTGTGCAGCAGCTCCAGTACTTCAGCACCGCACTGCAGCGGGTCGACCAGCGCACCCTCGGCGTAATAGTCACGGAACTGTTCCACCAGGGGAAAATCCGCTGCATCAGTACCGCGTATGGTGGCCTGCATACCGGTGTCGACGATGCCTGGCGCGAGCGAGGCTATACGCACACCGCCCGGCAGCGCCGCCTGCTCGATACCTACGCAGCGGCTGTACATATCGAGACCGGCTTTGCCGGCGCAGTAGACACTCCAGCTGGGATAGGGGTTGCGCCCCGCACCCGAGCTGATATTCAGTATCCGTCTATCGCCGGCACGCTGCTGGAAGTGGCGCAGAAAGACATTGCACAACTGTATGGCTGAGCTCAGGTTGACAGTCAGGCTCTGCACCATGGCGGCGTTGTCATACTGCCCGGCAGGCGCGATCGGGTCGACCACACCCGCATTGTTGATCAGGTACACGCCTTCCGAAGACAAGGCCGCCAGGGAGCCGAAGACCTCATCGGCCACCGCTTCGACCGCCTCCGGCTGGCCCAGGTCCAGACCGACGAAACGATAACCGGGCAAATCAGCCCCCAGGGCAGCCAGCTCGGCCGACTCCTTGCGCGCCAGCGCAATCAGTTGACCGCCCGCTGCGGCAACCGCCCGAGCCAAGCCCAAGCCCAGGCCGCGGGACGCACCGGTAATGACATAGCTGCGCATGTTCAGACCTTTGCCAGTTCGGCACGCATGGCGTCAATCGTGGCCTTGTAGTCGGGCGTGTTGTAGATGGCCGAGCCGGCTACAAAGGTATCGGCGCCGGCACGGGCGATCTCCGCGATATTGTCCACCTTGACCCCGCCATCGATCTCCAGCCAGATATCCTGGCCGGTCTTGGCACAATGCTCGTCGATACGGCGCCGGGCCTCGCGCAGCTTGTCGAGCGTGGCCGGAATGAATTTCTGGCCGCCAAAGCCCGGATTGACCGACATCAGGAGGACCATGTCGACCTTGTCCATCACATAGTCCAGATAGGACAGCGGCGTGGCCGGGTTGAATACCAGACCGGCTTTGCAACCCTGCTCACGGATCAGCCCAAGGGTGCGGTCCACGTGCTCGCTGGCCTCGGGATGGAAGGTGATCAGGTTGGCGCCCGCCTTGGCAAACATCGGCACGATGGCATCAACCGGCTTGACCATCAGGTGCACGTCAATCAGCGCATCGGTGCAGGGACGGATCGCCTCGCAGACCAAGGGCCCGATGGTCAGATTGGGGACGTAGTGATTGTCCATCACGTCGAAATGGATGATGTCGGCGCCAGCCGCGATCACGTTCTGAACCTCTTCGCCCAGCTTGGCGAAGTTGGCAGACAGGATGGAGGGCGCAATTCGGTAGTTGGGCTTGGCCATGGCGGGCTACTCTGCAATCGGGGAAGATGCCCGATTTTACCGCAAGACCCCGCCCACGCCTTGTGAGCCTGCCCATTTTCGCGTGTAATCAGACTTCCTCCGCACGCACGATCAAGGCATGGGCGAATCCCGCAAGTACGACATCACCGTAACCGTCAGGCCACAATATCTGGCGGATCAGTCCGACGAAACCGCCGGCCGCTATGTGTTTGCCTATCACGTCAGCATCATCAATACCGGTACCGAGGTAGCCCAGCTGATGACCCGTCACTGGATCATCAATGAAGCGGACGGCAAGACCCAGGAAGTGAGGGGGCAGGGCGTGGTGGGAGAGCAGCCCAAACTACGGCCGGGCGAAGGCTTTGAATACCACAGCGGCGTGGCCCTCAATTCGCCAGTGGGGACCATGCGCGGCAGCTATCACTTCGTGGCAGAGGACGGTAGCGCCTTCGACGCCCCGATCGAAGAATTCGTGCTGTCCGTCCCACGCATCCTGCATTGAAGCACGGGCCGGCGGACCAGCCCGCTACGCCACCTACAGATGCTCGAGCAAGACCCTGAAGCTCGACAATAGCGCCAGCGATTCATCCAGCCAGGCCCCTTCGCCATGTCGCAACAGGCACTCTTGCCAGCGCCGCGACAGCCGTTCGTCCAGGTGTCGAGACCAAGAGAAGGCCGGGTCGAGAAAGATCGCCTCGCCACATGGCTGATCCTTGCCAGCCTGGCTATTGGGATACATGCGCCGCATGCTGGCATGCATCTGCGGGCAAACAACCAGATCGAAATAGAGCCGCTGGAAAGTCTCGTCGGTTACCCCAGGGTCTGCCGCCAACTGCACCAGCCGCGCCCGGAAGGCATCCGGAAAGCCCAGCGGCAAAGGACCGGGCAAACGCTTTTGCATGCGGGCTGGCGAGGACTGGAGAAAGGTCTGCAGCGGCTCGTGAAAAACAAAGGCGGTGGTCATGGGACAGCTCCGGCGAGTAGGGCCAGCGCTGTCAAGCAATCATCAGGCCACCCTACCGGGGAAAGGCTCCCCTTGTACCGACAACAGACCCGCATAGCCCGGCCAAGCACGTTGCTCCACGCAATGCCAGGGCAGCTTTGCCTGCTGCAGCATGCCAAGCAATCTATGCAAGGAGGCCAGCTCATGCCCTTGCTGCTGCCAACCGGCAATCAGGCGCTGCAATACCGGCAAACGCTTGCCGCCGTCCCGCGCGGCATGGATGGTGAAGACATGGCCGGTCAATGGGATCTGGGCCGTTCTGGCCAGCAAAGCCTCCACTGCCGATTGCTCATCGTGACTGCCCGAGCCGATCAACTCCGCCAAGGTCGGCAGGGTGGTCGGTAACTGTGGCACGCGAATAGGCTCACCATCGACCACGGGCAGAAAGGGATGGGTACCCCGCGTATCACTGCCGTACTCCATGCCCAAGAGCTGTTCCAGCCGCAGCGCCGGGCGATTGGTCCGCCACCCGGGGGCAGCCAGGGACCGCCCCGGCTCCCCCAACAAGGTCTCATAGGCATGCAAGGCTGCTTGCAGCTCCTGCCGGACCCAGCGCTGGTCTGCGCCGGCAATCTGCTTGACCCAGGCCACCCGGTCCCAGGCACCCACACCTACTTCGTAACCAGCCTGTTTGACCGACTCGATCACCGCGCCGGCCTGCCGATATACCTCAGGTGAGGGTAGCAGCCAGCCATAGAGCCGTGCTGCACCGTGGGGGCCGGACAGCTGCCGGTTCTGCCGGATCTGACGCTTGTGCTCACCCACCTGGAACAAAGGCCCGCGGGCACGGCCGCTGCGATCCGGTCCCATATTGAAATAGAAACTGGCCTGGGCACCTGCCGTTTGCAACATGGACAGCAATGGCGGTACCGCCTGCCGCGCCGCGGCAAGGCTGTCGACTTCGATTCTGAGCGCAAGCAGCATGGCTGCTATTCTCCCTGTATGGCTTTGTTGTGTTGCCCCAGTTCGGACTGGAGCACTTATCGCGGCGCGTATTGTCCGTACTCATCCGTCCGGCCACAAGGCCGAAACACCTATTCCCGCAAGCTGAACGCCGCTTGCACCGACTGACGGAATTCAGCCCATGCGCAAACTCGTGCTTTTCATCGCCTCCAGCCTGGATGGTTACATCGCCCGCCCGGATGGCGGCGTGGATTGGTTGTTCACCGACCAGGACTATGGCTACCAGGCCTTTTACGACTCGATCGATTGCATCCTGATGGGACGCCGCACCTATGACCAGGCACTGAGCTTTGGCGACTACCCCTATCCAGGCAAGTGCGCCTACGTCTTTTCCAGCCGGCCGCTGGCGTGGACCTCCCCTCATGTGACCGCTGTCGCCGAGCCGGTCGGTGAGTTCATCACCCGGCTCAAGCACGCCGAAGGCGGCCGAGTCTGGTTGGTCGGGGGCGCTGCACTGATCAAGACCTGCCTGGAACACGACCTGATCGACGAACTGATCGTCTCCATCCACCCCCTGATACTGGGCGCCGGCATTCCGCTCTTTCCGAATACCGAATCGAGCAAAAGGCTCACCCTCAGCTCGGTAGAGACTTTTGAGTCCGGTCTTCTACAAGTGCGCTATGAGCGTGCCAGAAAGGCACCGGCCCACCTGTCCGGCTAAGCGCTAGCGACGCAGCCCGCGCAACAGCACCAGGACCGCCCCAGCCCCACCATCGACTTGTCGGGCCTGGCAAAAGGCCAGGACCTCATCGCGCTGGGCCAGCCAGTTGCGCAGCTTGTTCTTGAGCACCGGCTCCTTGTTGGGCGAACCCAAGCCCTTGCCGTGCACGATGCGGACGCAACGTCGGTCTTCCTGCACGCAGCGGTGCAAAAAGCCACCAACCGCTGTGCGCGCCTCGTCGGTATTGAGGCCGTGCAGATCGAGGTGGGCCTGTACCACCCACTGTCCACGCCGCAGCCTCTTGAGGGTGTCCAGCCGCTGTCCGCTGCGCAGGTAGAGCAATTCTTCGCCAGTCTCGATCTCATCCCAGGGCCAGTAGTCGGTCATCGCGTCATGCATGACGCGCGCTTCATCCTGCTGGTGCTGCAAAGGCTGGTCCGATACCGGCTCCACGGGATGAGGGTAGGACAGCGGCCGACGCAGCGGCGCCACATCCTTGACCGCGGCCCGAAACAGCGCCTCATCACTTGGCAGCGCCAGGGGCTGTTGCACAACCGGTCGGGCCGCACGCTCGACGCGCAAGGCGCGCGCCAGCGGCTTCAGCTTCTCGGCAAAAGGAGTCTTGGGGCGGGACATGGCGCAATTCTACCGTCACCACCAACGACAAGGCCGCCCAAAGGCGGCCCTGTCAGTCACGGCGACAGCGAGGTGCTTACTTCAGCGTGTCGATGTACTTGTCGGCGTCGAGCGCAGCCTGACAGCCCGAAGCCGCGCTGGTGATGGCCTGGCGGTAGATATGGTCCTGTACATCGCCGGCAGCGAACACGCCCGGCACGCTGGTGGAGGTTGCACCACCCTGGCTGCCGCCCTTGGTGATGATGTAACCGTTTTCCATCTCCAGCTGGCCGGCAAAGATGTCGGTGTTGGGCTTGTGGCCGATGGCGATAAAGCAGCCGGTCACCGCCAGATCCTTGGTCGAGCCATCCTTGGTCGACTTCACACGGATACCGTTTACGCCAGTGGCGTCGCCCAACACTTCATCCAGGGTGCTGTCCAATTGCAGGCTGATCTTGCCAGCAGCCACCTTCTCCATCAGATGATCGATCAGGATCTTCTCGGCGCGGAAGGTGTCACGACGGTGTACCAGGGTCACGTGGCTGGCGATATTGGCCAGGTACAGCGCTTCCTCGACTGCGGTATTACCGCCGCCGACTACCGCCACCTGCTGGTTGCGATAGAAGAAACCGTCGCAGGTCGCGCAACCGGACACACCCTTGCCCATGAAGGCTTCTTCGCTGGGCAGGCCCAGATATTGGGCCGAGGCACCGGTAGCGATGATCAGCGCGTCGCAGGTGTATTCACCGGCATCGCCGATCAGGCGGATCGGCTTTTCATCCAGCTTGGTGGTGTGGATATGGTCGAACACGATCTCCGTACCAAAGCGACGGGCATGGGCTTCAAAGCGCTGCATCAGCTCCGGGCCTTGCACACCGTCAGCATCGGCCGGCCAGTTGTCCACCTCGGTGGTCGTCATCAGCTGACCACCCTGAGCCAGACCGGTCACCAGCAGGGGCTTGCGATTGGCGCGGGCGGCATAGACGGCGGCCGTGTAGCCGGCGGGGCCGGAGCCGAGGATAAGCAGGCTGCTGTGCGTGGTCTTGGACATGGCGGGTTCCTTATGCAATGTTACTGAATCGGGTCGAATCCTGGATGGCCGTACTGCAGGCCATAATCGGGCGATAGTATAAGTCCGGCCTCATGAAGGAAATAAATTGATTGTTTCAATACTGCTGATAGCCCCCAAAGCCAGGACCCGCCTGCCATGAATGGGCTGACCCTGATGCTGAAGGCCTCCCAGGCTGCCGCATCGCTACGACGCTGGCCGGTCAAACGCGTATTGATGAAGCAGCTCTATTTCTGCGGCATCGAGGCCTTGCCGCTGCTGCTGTTTGTCGGCGCAGCGGTTGGCGGCATCGTGGTGGCACAGCTGCACTACCAGATCGGCCAGAGCAGCGAAGGCAGCTTGCGCCTGCTGGCCTCCATCACCTTTACCGAGCTGGCGCCGCTTTTGACCGCCATCCTGCTGACTGCGCGCTCCAGCTCAGCCATGGCGAGCGAGCTGGCCATGATGCGCTATAGCGGCGAACTCGCCAGCCTGCAGCACATGGGGATAGACCTGCATGCCTATCTGATCCTGCCGCGCATACTTGGCATGCTGCTGGCCACCACCATCCTCACTTTCTATTTCGCTGCAATCGCGCTATTCACCGGCGCCGTGGGTGTAGCGGGCTTTGGCTGGCTTACCGAACTTAGCCGCCTACCACTGGCGCTGCCGGTCAGCGCCATGTTGACCTGCCTGGGCAAGAGCGCGGTGTTCGGTGCCGCCATCGCGGCAGTCGCCTGCGCCCGGGGGCTGGCGGGCGGGCACAGCGCCACCGATGTCCCCATCGCCGCATCGAGTGCCGTTATCCGGGCGCTTCTGACCCTGTTCGCGCTGGACCTGATGTTTATCGTGCTGGGGAGCTATTTATGAGCCCCACCTTTACCCTGCCCGCCATGGCAGAGGGCGAGCGCTACTGGCTGCCCATCAACGGCCAGGAACGGGACGGCTGCTTTGCCCAAGCGGCGGCGCAACGCCCCGGTCCGCACGGCTGGCTGGCGGGGGAGGGCGGCCTGATCGCCAACCTGCGTGTCTGGGAAAACTGCCTCCTGCCGCTCAGCTACTTTGGCCAGCCCCCCCAGCCCGCCGACGAGACCCGCTTTGCCGAACTGCTGGCGCTGCTGGATATCCCAGAACATGAGCACAGCAGCTTTGCCGGTTTGCCGGTCGCCAGCCTGAATGCCCGGCAGAAACGCCTGGTCTGCGCGCTACGCACGCTGATGGCTCAACCCGCCTGGGTCTTTGTAGAGAGCGAATGGCTGAGCCGGCTGAACGAGACCGACGCCGAGCGGCTGGAGCAAGCCTTCAGCAAGCACAGTCCGGCCTCGGCCTGGCTGGTGCTGGGCCACGCCCAACCCAACCCCATCTGGCGCTGCCAGACGACACAGACCGGACCCGACCATGCTGCTGCGTGATACCGACCCCCGCTTTCGCGGCCTGCCCTGGAAACTGGCCTTCTTTGCCGTCAGCGCCCTTGTCAGCGCCCTGCTGGTCATCGGCTATTTTGCCTGGCGGCAGGGCTACTTCGAGGCCAAGACCCCCATCAGCTTTATCAGCGACAACGGCAACGACCTCAAAGTCGGCATGGCAGTAAAGTTCTCTGGCTTCAAGATCGGAGAAGTACGCGAGCTCAAGCTCGACGATCGCGGCCGGGTGCGTATTGGCGTCATGATCGAAGACAGGCACCTGAAATGGGTCAAGGCCGATTCGATCGGCCGGGTTGCCAAGGACGGCTTGATCGGTGACGGCTATATCGATGTCGGCCTGGGCAGCATGAACCTGCCGCCGGTCGGGCGCGATGCCGAGCTGGAGTTCGTTCCCGCCAAGAGCCTGGACGAAATCCTGCGCGAAGTCAGAGACCGCGCCATGCCAGTGATCAACGAGGTGGAGTCGATGATACGCCGGGTCAACGACCCGCAAGGCGACCTGCACCAGACCCTCGCCAATCTGCGCACTGTCTCGGCCGGCCTTAATGACACGCGCGCCAAACTCGACGGCGTGCTGGACAACGTCAATCGGCTGACCGCCAACGATGTCCCCGCCACCTTGCGCAGCACCCGCGACGCGCTACAACGGGCCGACGCGGCCTTGCGGCAGGTGGAAGAGCGGATGCCGGCGCTACTGGACAAGACCGACCGGACCCTGGGCAACCTGGAAGCCGCCACCGGCAGCACCCGCAAACTCATCGATCAGGTGTCGCCCGATGCCGCTGCGCTGGTACAGGAAGGCCGCAGCCTGACCCAGAAGGGCAATCAGACGGTGGACGCAGTCACCGGCGCCTGGCCGCTCAACCGACTGATTGCCCCACCGGACAAGAATGCGCCGCGCAGCGATAGCCAAGGGAATGCACCATGAGATCCGCCGTACCGCTGTTGCTCTCGCTTTTCCTGGTAGCCTGCGCCACCACACCAACCGAAACACCCGCGGCGCGCAAGCAGGCCGAAGCCAGCCAGCTTGCCGCTGCGCAGGCCAGCCGAGCCGGCAAATGGCCTGCGGCTTTGGCATTGTGGCGCGAAACGGAAGCAAAGCAGACGGCCCTGGATGACTGGCCGGCAGCCGGACAGGCAAGGCTGGGCCAAGCCCAGGCCCAGGCGGCGCTGGGTGCGCCCGAGGAAGCGCTGGCCACCCTACGGGCATTGTTGCAAGACACCGCTTACCCGCCAGCGCTGCGCGCGGAAGCCCAGTATCAAGCGGCGCTACTGCGGGCCGGCCAGCAGGACTGGTCAGCAGCCCAGGCCCTGTTGGACGCCGCCACGCCGCTCATCCCGACTGATCACCCACTGCAGGCCGCCATATTTAATCTGCGAGCGCGCGCCGCCCTGGCCGGCGGGGACTGGGCACAAGCGCGCAGCCGGGCAGGGCAAGCGCTGACCGTCGCACGGATCGAACCCGGCGAGCGCGCCAACGCGCTGCGACTGCAAGGGCAAGCCGCCATGCGGCAGGCCGATTGGCCGTCAGCCAAACAAAACCTGGAGGCTGCGCTGGAGCTGGACCGTACACTGGCCCGCCACCGCAGCCTGGTAGCCGACCTGCAGGCCCTCGCGGAGCTTGCCCACCTGCGCAATGCCCCGGAGGCCGACGAATTGGAGCGCCGCGCCCGCGCAGTCTGTACCGCTGGCGGCGGGCAGGATTGCGGCATGCCCGGCACAAAATAGACAAGCCAAGACACCTGGCACAGCCGTGAAAACCAACCGGGCACTTGAGAAAAAGCCCGTCCTGTGCCTATAATCGCCGGCTTCCCAATTTCGGGAAGTAATCCAACGCTCACGCAAGCCAGGGTGCATCAGGCAGGAAGCGCGTGCCGCAACCGCCGATGTGTCGGTCGTGAGCGTAAGACCTTAACCCTCGCATTGGAGTTATTACTATGTCCGTCAGCATGCGCGAAATGCTGGAAGCCGGCGTCCACTTCGGCCACCAAACCCGTTACTGGAACCCGAAGATGGCCCCCTACATCTTCGGCCATCGCAACAAGATTCATATCGTCAACCTCGAAAAGACCCTGCCGCTGTTCGAGAGCGCACTGACCTACGTGCGTCGCCTGACCGCCAACAAGGGTTCCATCCTGTTCGTCGGTACCAAGCGCCAAGCCCGTGAAATCGTTCGCGAAGAAGCCCTGCGCGCCGGCGCTCCTTTCGTTGACCACCGCTGGCTCGGCGGCATGCTGACCAACTACAAGACGGTCAAGCAATCGATCAAGCGCCTGAACGACCTGCAAGCCACCCTGGCCGACGCCAACAACGGCCTGTCCAAGAAAGAACTGCTGCTGCTGACCCGCGAAGTAGAAAAGCTGGAAACCTCGCTGGGCGGCATCAAGGACATGAACGGTCTGCCGGACGCCATCTTTGTGATCGACGTCGGCTACCAGAAGGGTGCCATCGTTGAAGCTCAGAAGCTGGGCATCCCGGTCATCGGCGTTGTCGATACCAACAACTCGCCGGAAGGCATTGACTACGTGATCCCGGGTAACGATGACTCGGCCCGTGCCATCCGCCTGTACGCCCGTGGCGTGGCCGATGCCATTCTGGAAGGCCGCGCCTTGGCCATCCAGGAAATCATCGCCGCCGGCAGCGAAGCGCAAGCCGCTTAATCGCGCCGTCACATGATGCGAACAAAAAGGGGCGTGTAGCCCCTTTTTGTTAAGTCCTTACCGAATACTGAACGATCAAGGAGTACTGACATGGCGGAAATCACCGCAAAGATGGTTGGCGAGCTGCGCGAAATGACCGGCCTGGGCATGATGGATTGCAAGAAGGCCCTGGTTGAAGCCAACGGCGACCTGAAGGCTGCCGAAGAAGCCCTGCGCATCAAGAGCGGCAACAAGGCCTCCAAGGTTGCCGGCCGTACCGCTGCTGAAGGCACCGTAGCTGCCTTCGTGAACGGCAAGGTTGGCGCGCTGGCTGAAATCAACTGCGAAACCGACTTCGTCGGCAAGGACGCCGGCTTCCTGGCCTTCGCCCAAGCTGCTGCCGAAGCCATCGCCACCGGCAACCCGGCCGATATCGAAGCCCTGGGCAACGTCAAGACCGCTTCCGGCGAGACCGTGGAAGAGCTGCGCAAGGCCATCATCGCCAAGCTGGGTGAGAACATCAACGTGCGCCGTTTCGTGCGCATCGAGACCGAAGGCCAACTGGCCACCTACCTGCACGGCTCCAAGATCGGCGTGATCGTCGACTTCGCCGGCGGTAGCGACGTGCTGGGCAAGGACATCGCCATGCACATCGCCGCCAGCAAGCCGAAGTCGCTGGACGCCTCGGGCGTGGACCCTGAGCTGATCGAAACCGAGCGTCGCGTTGCCATTGAGCGCGCCAAGGAAGCCGGCAAGCCGGAAGCCATGCTCGAGAAGATCGCTGAAGGCACCGTGCAGAAGTTCCTGAAGGAAGTCACCCTGCTGAGCCAGCCTTTCGTCAAGGACGACAAGGTATCGATCGAGCAGCTGCTGAAGAACAACAATGCCTCCATCAAGTCGTTCACCATGTACGTGGTTGGCGAAGGCATTGAAAAGAAGGTCGTCGACTTCGCCGCCGAAGTAGCCGCCGCTGCCAAGGTCTAAGTTGTACGCGTAGTACCCAACAACCGTCCGGGGAAACCCGGGCGGTTGTTTTTGCAAGTAGCGTCCGGAATTGCCGAACTTTTCCAGGATGTGCTGCTACAAAGAAGCGATTTCCCACACACGATAAGGTGAGCCCATGAGCCAGTCCCCCATCTATAAACGCATCCTCCTCAAACTCTCGGGTGAAGCGCTGATGGGCGAGGACAGTTACGGCATCAACCGCCTGACCGTCGAACGTATCGTCGCCGAAATCAAGGAAGTGGCCCAGCTGGGTATCCAGGTGGCCGTCGTGATCGGTGGCGGCAACATCTTCCGCGGCGTAGCCCCGGCCGCTGCCGGTATGGACCGCGCCACCGCCGACTACATGGGCATGCTGGCCACGGTGATGAACGCCATGGCCATCCAGGATGCCATGCGCCAGCAGGGCCTGGTGAGCCGCGTGCAGTCCGCCCTGACCATCCAGCAGGTCGCCGAGCCCTATATCCGCCCCAAGGCCATCCAGTACCTCGAGGAAGGCAAGGTCGTCATCTTCGGCGCCGGCACCGGCAACCCCTTCTTCACCACCGACACCGCCGCCGCACTGCGTGGCATGGAAATGAATGCCGATATCGTGCTCAAGGCCACCAAGGTGGATGGCGTCTATACCGACGACCCCAAGAAGAACCCGGATGCAGTGCGCTACTCGACCCTGACTTTTGATGAAGCGATCAGCAAGAACCTCAAGGTCATGGACGCTACCGCGCTGGCCCTGTGCCGCGACCAGAACATGAATATCCGCGTCTTCAGCATCTTCAAGGCCGGCGCGCTCAAGCGCGTGGTACTCGGCGAAGATGAGGGTACGCTGGTACACTGCTGAACGGCCAGCCGCGGCGTATCCACCGGTTGACGATAGGGAAGGGGCTTTGCAGCCCGCCATGTCGCCAGGACGGATACCACGACGACGCCACCCAGCCGGCAATGGGCCGCCCGGTGCATGCACCCGGCCCGAAGCGAGAACACACGGCGCGGACGGTCTACGTCCGCGTTTTCAATATGTAGGTCGGCCCATGACCGGCCTCACTTGGACATTGAGTACAGGAGCGAAAGATGATCGCCGACGTTAAGAAGAACACCGAAGCCAAGATGCAGAAGTCGGTGGAGAACCTGAAGAACAACCTCGCCAAGGTCCGTACTGGCCGCGCCCACACCGGCCTTCTGGACCACATCACCGTCGATTACTACGGCAACCCCACCCCCATCAACCAGGTTGCCAGCGTTTCGCTGATGGATGCACGTACCCTGTCGGTCTCGCCGTTCGAGAAGAAGATGGGGGCTGCCATCGAAAAGGCCATCCGCGATTCCGACCTGGGCCTGAACCCGGCCAGCATGGGCGATATCGTGCGCGTGCCGATGCCAGCCCTGACCGAAGAGCGCCGCAAGGACCTGATCAAGGTGGTCCGCGGCGAAGCCGAAGACAGCCGTGTTGCCGTGCGCAACCTGCGCCGCGATGGCAATGAACAGCTGAAAAAGGCCGTCAAGGACAAGCTGATCTCCGAGGACGATGAGCGCCGCGGCACCGACGACATCCAGAAACTGACCGACAAATACATTTCTGAAATCGACAAGCAGCTTGCCGACAAGGAAAAAGAGCTGCTGACGGTCTAAGGCGCACCCGCTCGTGGCCCTGTTCAAAAGCTCCACCCAGACCATCCCCACCGTCAACGAGGTGCCCTGTCACATTGCCATCATCATGGATGGCAATGGCCGCTGGGCCAAGCAGCGCTTCCTGCCCCGCGTTGCGGGCCACAAGCAGGGCGTAGAGACGGTGCGGGAGGCGGTAAAAGCCTGTTCCGAACTGGGGGTCGGCTACTTGACCCTGTTCGCCTTCTCCAGCGAAAACTGGCGCCGCCCTCCCGAGGAGGTGTCCTTTCTGATGGGGCTCTTCCTTGCCGCACTGGAGCGGGAAGTCGCCAAGCTGGACAAGAACGGCATACGCCTGCGGCTGATCGGCCGACGCGACCGCTTCTCACCGGAAATCATCCGCTCCATCGAAGCCGCCGAAGCGCGTACTGCCGCCAACAGTGGCCTGACGCTGACCATCGCAGCCGACTACGGCGGCCGCTGGGACATCATGAATGCCACCCAGCTCATGCTCAAGGCGCACCCTGAGCTGGCCACCACCGGTTTTGAAGAGGCCGACCTCGAGCCCTATCTGGCCATGGCATACGCCCCCGAGCCGGACCTGTTCATCCGCACCGGCGGAGAGGGCAGGGTATCGAACTTCCTGCTCTGGCAATTGGCCTACACCGAGCTCTACTTCACCGACACCTTCTGGCCCGACTTCAATCGCACCGCGCTGGAAGCCGCCATCCAATCCTACCGCCACCGTGAGCGTCGCTTCGGCCGTACCAGCGAACAGCTCAAGAGCACCCCATGCTGAAAACCCGCATTCTTACCGCACTGGCCCTTTTGCCGCTGGTGCTTGGCAGCCTGTTTCTCGCGCCGCCGCTGGGCTGGGGTCTATTCGCTGCCTTTGCCCTGACCTTGGGAGCCTGGGAGTGGAGCCGGCTGGCCCGCTTCGACCGCGGCGAAACCGTGCTGTTCGTCGCCAGCTTTGCCGTACTGAGCCTTTGTTGGCTGCTGCTGCCGTTGGCCAAGACCTGGTCGTTACCGCTTGATCTCGTAGCCCTGCCATTCTGGCTGCTGGCAGTGCCGCTCTGGCTGAACCGGAAGTGGGCACTCAAGCACAAATGGCTGGCAGCCCTGGTTGGCTGGTTGATCCTGCTGGCCGCGCTGGCCGGCGTCACCCGCTTCCGCGAGCTGCAGAACGGCGCCTGGGTTCTGTTGTCGCTGCTGGCGATCGCCTGGGTTGCAGACATTGCCGCTTACTTCGCCGGCAAGGCCTTCGGCAAGCGCAAACTGGCACCCAGCATCAGCCCCGGCAAGAGCTGGGAAGGCGTCTATGGCGCCCTGGCAGCCGTCGCCGTCTATGCCGCGCTCCTGCACCAGCTGGGTGCGCCGTTGTACGGCGCTTTGCCACTGTGGCTGCTCTTGCCGCTGGCCTGGGCACTGACCGCGGTCAGCGTGGTCGGCGACCTGATCGAATCCCTGCTCAAGCGCCAAGCCGGCTTGAAGGACAGTAGTGCCCTGCTGCCGGGCCATGGTGGCATACTGGACCGTGTCGACAGCCTGCTGGCGGTGGTACCGGTCGCCAGCGCGCTTTTGTTTGGCTACGCCAAATTCCTTGCCTGAACGCCATGTCGCACGCCTTCCAAAACATTACCGTCCTTGGATCAACCGGCAGCATCGGCGTCAGCACGCTGGATGTGATCGCTCGCCACCCGGACAAATACGGCGTGTTCGCGCTCAGCGCCCACGCCCAGATCGATAAGCTTGTCGAGCAATGTCGCCAGCACCGCCCGCGCTACGCCGTTCTGGCCGAGCCGGAACGGCTGCCGGAACTGCGTACCAAGCTGGCCGCAGCCGGACTCGTCGAGATCGAGACGATGGCCGGCATGGAGGCACTGGAACAAATCGCCAGCCAGCCGGAAGTGGACGCCGTGATGGCCGCCATTGTCGGCGCGACCGGCATGCGGCCGACCCTGGCTGCCGCCCGGGCCGGCAAGCGCGTGCTGTTGGCCAACAAGGAAACGCTGGTCATGGCCGGCCAGCTCTTTATGGATGCCGCCCGCGAGGGCGGCGCCACCTTGCTGCCCATCGATAGCGAACACAACGCCATCTACCAATGCCTGCCGCACCCATTCTCGGATCAGGCAGGGCAGGGCGTACGCCGTATTCTGCTGACCGCCTCGGGCGGCCCGTTCCGCCGCTTTAGCCAGGCGGAACTGGTCAGCGTTACGCCCGAACAGGCGGTCAAGCACCCCAACTGGAGCATGGGGCGTAAGATTTCGGTCGATTCCGCCAGCCTCATGAACAAAGGCCTGGAAGTGATCGAGGCGCGCTGGCTGTTCAACCTCGCCCCGGAGCGCATCTCGGTGGTCGTACACCCGCAGAGTGTCATCCACTCCATGGTGGAATACGTTGACGGCTCAGTACTGGCCCAACTGGGCAACCCGGATATGCGCACCCCTATCGCCTATGGCTTGGCTTGGCCCGAGCGTATCGACGCCGGCGTCACACCGCTGGATCTGTTCCAGATCGCTCGCCTGGACTTTGAAGCCCCTGATTTGGCACGTTTCCCCTGCCTGGAGCTGGCCTTCGAGTCGCTGCGGCAAGGCGGAGCGGCACCCGCCGTGCTCAATGCCGCCAACGAGGTCGCAGTTGATGCCTTCCTGGGCGGTCAACTGGGCTTCAGCCTGATCCCCGAGCTCAATGCCGCCACACTCAAGGCGGTCGCCGGTGACTTTGACGCTGGCACGCTCGACAGCCTGACCGCGGCCGACACGGCTGCGCGACGCTTTGCCCGGAGCTGGCTGCAACAGCAGCACTGAACACCGGCCAGGGCCTGGAGAACCAAATGTCCTTATTGATCACCCTGGCCGCCTTTGCCCTTGCTATCGGCGTCCTTGTTTCCATCCATGAATACGGTCACTACTGGGTCGCCAAGCGTTGCGGCGTCAAGGTCCTGACTTTCTCCATCGGTTTTGGCAAGCCGCTCCTGAGCTGGCGCCGCGGCGAGGTGCAGTGGCAACTGGCCGCCATTCCCCTGGGCGGCTACGTAAAGATGCTTGATGAGCGCGAAGGTCCCGTCGCGGCGGCCGAGCTGGATCGCGCTTTCAATCGCCAATCGCCGCTCAAGCGCATGGCCATCGTCATCGCCGGCCCCATGGCCAACTTCCTGCTCGCCATCCTGGTCTACTGGGCCATCTACCTGAACGGCGTGCAGGTGCTGACCCCGCGCATTGCTTCGGTCATGCCGGCATCGCTGGCCATGCAGAGTGGCTTCACCACCGGTGATCAGATCCTGCGCATCAATGAGGTCGAGCAGTCCAGTTGGTCCGACGTGCAGCTCACCCTGGTCGACCAGGCTGCCGCACGCAATCAGGTGGTGGTGGAAGTACAACGGCCCGATGGTTCGGTCGTTACGCGCACGCTGGACCTGACCCAGATCGACAAGGCTGCGGTGGATGGCAATATCGCAGCCTACCTGGGCCTCTCTGTTGTTACCTTCTCTGTGCGCGAAGTCATCCCCGGCGGTGCCGCGGCGGCCGGTGGCATGAAGGTTGGTGACCAGGTATTGAGTACCGCGGGCAAACCCACGCCCGATTGGCGCAGCTTCGCGCTCGCCGTGCGCGCTCGCCCGGACCTGGATACTGCCGTCGAAGTGCTGCGCAGTGGCAAGGTCGTGAAACTGCAGATCACGCCCAGGGCTGTTGTCCAGGACGGACAGCGTGTCGGCCAGGTTGGTGCCGTGGGGGATATCGATGCGACGGCGCTGGATCGCATACGCCGCAATATGGCCTATGGTCCGATAGCCGCCATGGGCAAGGCGCTGAAGCAAACCTGGACCACCTCGGCGTTGTCGCTCAAGATGCTGTGGCGCATGGTGACCGGCCATGTCTCCTACAAGCAACTCTCCGGCCCCGTTGCCATTGCCGGTTACGCTGGCCAGAGCGCACAGATGGGCCTACGCGCCTACTTGGAATTCCTCTGCCTGATCAGCATCAGCCTCGGGGTGCTCAACCTGCTGCCCGTGCCGGTGCTTGATGGCGGTCATTTGATGTATTATTCCGCCGAACTTTTGCGGGGCCGACCCGTGTCGGAGCGCGCCATGGAACTAGGTCAGCGCGTGGGCGTCGGACTTCTCGCTGCGTTGATGGTCGTCGCTCTGTTCAACGACGTTACGCGCTTGGTGGGCGGCTAGTTTCCCGCAGGGATACTGGCCACCCAAACTTCATTCAACGGTGGTGCGGACCCAGGTTCGCTTCGCCAGACCCGTTTATGAAACCGACCTCGATCTCGCTCGCCCTCTTGGCCGCATTTGGCCTGACCATTCCCGCTTATGCATTCGAACCCTTTGTCATCAAGGACATCCGGGTCGAAGGCATCCAGCGAACTGAAGCCGGTACCGTATTCAACTACCTACCCGTCAAGGTAGGTGAACGCATTGATGACGACAAAGCCGCGGCAGCCGTGAAGGCGCTGTTCGCCACCGGCTTCTACAGCGATGTCCGGCTGGAAGCGGATAAGGATGTGCTGGTGGTGTCGCTCGACGAGCGCCCCATCATCGCCAATATCCAGATCGAAGGTGCCAAGGAGTTCGAATCGGACCAGTTGCTCAAGGCACTGCGCGAGAATGGCCTGGCTGAGAGCCGTACCTTTGACCAGGCCATGCTGGGCGCCGCCGAGCAGGAGCTGAAGAAGCAGTATTACAGCCGCGGCAAGTATTCGGTCCAGGTCAAGACCACCGTCACCCGCCTGGAGCGCAACCGCGTCGGCATCGCCTTCGACATCTCCGAAGGCCTGGTTGCCACCATCAAGCAGATCAACCTTGTCGGCAATGAGAAATACCCCGAGAAGGAGCTGAAGGAGTACTTCCAGCTCAATACCGGTGGCTGGTTCAGCTGGTTCAGCAAGAGCAACCAGTACTCCAAGCCCAAGCTGCAGGCCGATATCGAGGCGCTGCGCTCCTTCTATCTCGACAACGGCTACCTCGAATTCAACATCGATTCGCAGCAGGTTGCCCTGTCGGACGACAAGAAGGACATGTTCCTGACCGTGAACCTCACGGAAGGGGCGCAATACAAGGTGACCGGCATCAAGTTCGCCGGCGACCTGATCGTGCCGGAAGAAGAACTGGCCAAGCTGGTCGAGATCAAGCCGGGCGAGGTGTTCTCGCGTGCAAAGATCAACGCGGCTACCGCACGCATCTCCGACCGTCTGGCCGATGAAGGCTATGCCTTCGCCAACGTCAACGCCGTACCCGAGGTCAACAAGGAAAAGTTCGAAGCTGCCTTCACCTTCTATGTCGATCCGGGCCGCAAGACCTATGTGCGCCGCGTGAACATCAGCGGCAACACCCGTACACGCGATGAGGTGATCCGCCGCGAGCTGCGCCAGCTCGAAGCCGCGCCTTATGCAGGCTGGAAGATCAAGCGTTCCAAGGAACGTCTGGACGTGCTCGGCTACTTCACCGAAGTGAACATCGACACCCCACTGGTTGCGGACAGCACCGACCAGGTCGATGTCAATGTCACGGTGACCGAACGCCAGACCGGTAACATCCAGGTCGGCGCGGGCTACTCACAGTCTGACGGGATGGTCCTGTCGGGCTCGATCGCCCAGTCCAATATCTTCGGTAGCGGTAACTACCTCAAGCTCGAGGTCAACACCAGCAAGAGTTCCAAGGTCTACGCGGTATCGTTCACCAACCCGTACGCAACGCCGGATGGCGTGGCCCGTGGCTTTGACGTCTACAAACGCCGCTACGAACCCAGCAACACCTCCATCGGCCTGTATTCGAACGACACCCTGGGCGGCGGTCTGCGCTGGTCGGTACCCATCAGCGAATACGATGCCATCAACCTCGGCCTCTCTGGCGAGCGTTCGCACCTGACCGTGTTCTCCTCCAGCCCGCAAGCCTATATCGACTTCGTCAACAAATATGGCGAAAAGAACCTGACCTGGCTGGGTACGATAGGCTGGGCGCGGGATACCCGTGATAGCGCACTGTTCCCGACCCGCGGCAAGCTCTTGACCATCAATGGTGAAGCAGGCCTGCCCGGCGGCGACATCAAGTACTACAAGGTCACGGCCCAGCAGCAATGGTTCTACCCGATCGACAAGCGCTTCACCTTCCTGTGGAACGTGGAAGCCGGCTATGGCGGTGGCTACGGTGGTCAGAAGCTGCCGTTCTACTCCAACTTCTTCGCCGGCGGCGTGAACTCGGTCCGCGGCTACGAAACCTCCAGCCTTGGCCCGCGAGCCTCGGTTGTCAACTCCGATGGCACTACCACTTCGACCAGTGATATCACCGGTGGTAACCGTCGCTTCGTCAACAACTTCGAGCTGCTGTTGCCCGTGCCGGGCATGAAGCTCGACAAGTCGGTACGGCTGTCGGCCTTCGTCGATGGTGGTACCGTATGGGGCGAAGGCCAGAAGGTGAAGTTCGGTGACCTGCGCTACTCCACCGGTATTGCGTTCAGCTGGTTGGCGCCGGTCGGTCCGATGAAGTTCAGCTACGCCAAGCCGCTCAACGCCAAGGAAGGCGATAAGCTTGAGCGCTTCCAGTTCTCGCTGGGCCAGATATTCTGATAACGCCGACGGCTCGTCCCACGACCCGGCGTATTTGAAGCAATAGTTGCGAGGTAGTGATCGTGAAACGCATAGTCAGTCTGATCCTTGCCGCAGGCATGATGGCGCCGGCCATGGCGCAGGACATCAAGGTGGGCTTCGTCAACCTGGACCGTATCCTGCGTGAGTCGGGCCCGGCGGTGAAAGCCACCAAGAAGCTGGAAAAGGAGTTCGCCAACCGAGAAGGCGAGCTCAAGAAATTGACCGATTCGCTGCGTACCCGCCAGGCGGAGCTCGACAAGGGCGGCGCAACCATGCCTGAGGTTGATCGCCGTAACAAAGAGCGCGACATCGTCAAATCGCAGCAGGATCTGGCGCGCTTGCAGCGTGAGTTCAGGGAAGACCTGAATACCCGCCGCAACGAAGAGCTTTCCGGCATTCAGGAGCGGGTCTACAACACCATCCAGCAGATCGCAACGGTGGAGAAGTACGATGCCATCCTGCAGGAGGCGGTGTATATCAATCCCAAGCTTGATATCACGGACAAGGTGCTCAAGGCCTTGGCCGACAAATAAGGTATTGCAGTGAGTTTCCGCTTATCCGACTTCGTCGCGAAACTGGGCGGCGAACTGGTCGGGGATGACCTGGCCATACGCCAGGTCGCCGCATTGGAGACCGCTCGCGCTGACGAACTGGGCTTTCTGGCCAACCCCAAGTACCGCAAGCAGCTGGCCGATTCCGCCGTTGGTGCAGTGGTACTGGCGCCCGAAGCGAGCGAGCTGACCGACAAGCCGCGTATCGTCGTCAAGAACCCTTATCTGTACTTTGCCAAGGTTTCGGCGCTACTCAACCCGCCAGTACGGCCGGATAACGGTGTACATCCAAGCGCGATCGTCGCGCCAGACGCCAGCCTTGCTGACGACGTCAGCATCGGTCCCTACGTGACCATTGGCGCCGGCGCCAGGATCGGCAGCGGCACCGTAATCGAAGCCGGCTGCCGGATCGGTGCCGGTGTCGAGATCGGGGAGGGCGGCTGGCTTTACCCCAACGTCGTGATCTATCACGGCTGCCAGCTTGGTCAGCGTGTCACCATCCATAGTGGAGTAGTGATTGGCGCTGATGGTTTCGGCAACGCCTGGGATGGCGAAGCCTGGTTCAAGATTCCACAGATCGGCCGCGTGCTGATCGGCAACGATGTCGAGATCGGCGCCTCCACCACCGTGGACCGCGGCGCGCTCGGCGATACCGTGCTTGAGGATGGGGTACGCCTGGATAACCAGATCCAGATCGCGCACAACGTCCACATCGGCAAACACACCGCCATGGCTGGCTGCGTTGGGGTGGCAGGCAGTACCCATATCGGCGCCTACTGTACTTTTGGCGGCAGTGCCATGATCCTCGGTCACCTCGAGATCGTCGACCGGGTCAACGTCATGGCGGGTACCCTGGTCGGCAAGTCCGTGCTCAAGCCCGGTACCTATGTGGGCCAATACCCGGTCCAGTCTCATGAAGACTGGCTGGCCAACGCCTCGCACCTGCGCAGACTGGATGCGATGGCACAAAGACTGAAAGAACTGGAACGTAGAATCGGCCGGCAAGACGCCGATCAGGGAGCCTAGACATCATGACCCAAGCACTTGAAAAAATGGACATCCAGGGCATCCTGGAACACCTTCCGCATCGCTTTCCCTTCCTCCTGATCGACCGTATTACCGAGATCGAACCGGGCAAGCGCATCGTGGCCTTGAAGAACGTGTCCTATAACGAGCCCTTCTTCGTCGGCCACTTCCCCAAATACCCGGTCATGCCGGGTGTGTTGATCATTGAAGCCATGGCCCAGGCCGCCGGCGTGCTCAGCTTCAAGACCACCGGCGAAAAGCCCAAGGATGGTTACCTTTACCTGTTTGCCGGCATCGACAATGCCCGCTTCAAGTCTCAGGTCGTCCCTGGCGACCAGATGCTGATCGAAGTCACCATCGAGCGCCAGGTGCGCAATATCTACAAGTACAAGGCGGTTGCCCGCGTGGGCGAATGCGTCGTGGCCGAGGCGGACCTGATGTGCGCAAAAGTGCCGACCAGCAGCACTGCCGCCACGCCGGCAGCCTAAGGAAGAAGTATGGCGTCCATCCACCCCAGCGCCGTCGTCCACCCCGGCGCCAAGCTTGCCGATGACGTGGAGATCGGCCCGTTCAGCGTGATCGGTGAACACGTCACCATAGGCGCCGGCACCCGTGTCGGCCCGCACTGCGTGATCGAAGGCCACACCACCATCGGCAGCGGCAACGTATTTCACGGCTCGGCCTATATCGGCTGCGCACCGCAGGACAAGAAGTACGCAGGCGAGCCTACCCGGCTGACCATAGGCGACAACAACAGCATCTACCAGTTCGTCACCATTTCTACCGGCACCAGCCAGGATGAAGGTCTGACCAGCCTGGGTGACGACAACTGGATCATGGCCTACGTGCATATCGCGCACGATTGCCATATCGGCAGCCATACCATCCTGGCCAATAACGCCACCCTGGCGGGTCACGTGCATGTGGGCGACTGGGTCTTCCTGGGCGGCTTCACCACGGTGCACCAGTTCTGCAAGATCGGTGTTCATGCCATGACGGCCTTCACCGCTGCCGTGACCCAGGATGTGCCCCCCTTTGTTACCGCCGCAGGTAACCGTGCCGCACCTGCCGGCATCAATAGCGAAGGCCTGCGTCGTCGCGGCTATACCGCGCCGCAGATCACCGAGATCAAGCGTGCCTACAAGGTGTTGTACCGCCAAGGCTTGAGTCTGGAAGACGCCTGCGCCGAAATTGTGGCCCGTGCCGGCGACCATCCGGAGCTGCAGCCCTTCGTCGAGTTCTTCCCCACCGCCACGCGCGGCCTGATCCGCTGACGGTCCGCCGCATGTTGTCCTTGTTCGACGGTCATCAAGGCCCGCGGATCGCCATCGTGGCGGGCGAATCATCTGGCGACCTGCTGGGAGCCAGCCTGATCGAAGCGATCAAGCGTCGGGTGCCAGATGCGCGCTTTGCCGGTATCGCCGGCCCCAAGATGCAGTCTGCCGGGGCCAAGAGCCTATTCCCGATCGAGAAACTCGCAGTACGCGGCTATGTCGAGGTACTCAAGCACCTGCGCGAGCTCTTGGGCATACGCAGCGAGTTGCGCCGTGCCTGTCTGGCGGAAAAGCCAGATCTATTCATTGGCATCGATGCGCCGGATTTCAACCTGGGCCTGGAGCGCAAGCTCAAGGACGGCGGCATTCCGACCGTGCACTATGTCAGCCCCTCGATCTGGGCTTGGCGCGGCGAGCGCATCCACAAGATCAAGGCGGCCACCAACGAGGTGCTGTGCCTGTTCCCGTTCGAGAAGCCGCTCTACGACGCGGTTGGCGCGCGCGCGAGTTACGTGGGCCACCCACTGGCCGACGAGATGCCCATCGCGGTCAACAAGGCCGAGGTGCGGGAGGTCTTGGGACTGCCCGAGCACGGCCTGGTATTCGCCTTGCTGCCCGGTAGCCGGGTCAGCGAGGTGGAATTTCATGCCGAGCTGTTTATCGAGACGGCGCGGCAGCTGCACGAACGCTACCCGGCCGCCCAATTTCTGGTGCCGCTGGTCACGCGTGAGACGCGCGACCTGTTCGACACCGCCCGCTACAAGCACAAGGCGCTGGACCTACCCTTACGGCTGATGTTCGGCCATGCCCAGGAAGCCATGCAGGCGGCTGATGCCATTCTGGTGGCGTCCGGCACCGCCACGCTGGAAGCCATGCTGACCAAGCAACCCATGGTCATCACCTACCGGATGACGGATACCACCTACAAGCTGGTGAAGAAGAAGCTGCGCCTGCCGTATGTGGGCTTGCCCAATGTGCTGGCCGGCCGCTTCGTGGTGCCCGAACTCCTGCAGGCCGACGCCACTCCCGAGAACCTGGCGCAGGCGCTTAGCAACTGTGTCGAGGACAAACGCCTGGGTGAATCCTTGCGCGAGCTCTTCACCCAGCAGCACGAAGGCTTGCGGCAAGACGCTGCCGAGCGCGCGGCCGATGCCATCGTGCCTTATCTGCGAGGCCGTCGTTGAGCTTGTTGGTGTGTGGCGTGGACGAAGCGGGCAGGGGCCCGCTCGCCGGCTCCGTGTTTGCCGCTGCCGTCATCCTGGGTGACGGCCACGGCATAGAAGGCCTGGCCGACTCCAAGGTACTCAAGCCTGAACGTCGCGAAGCGCTGGCACTGGCCATCCGTAGCCAGGCGCTGGCCTGGTCGGTGGCCAGCGCCAGCGTTGCCGAGATCGATAAGCTCAATATCCTGCACGCCACCATGCTGGCCATGCGTCGTGCTGTCGACGGTTTGCAACATGCGCCTGCCGAGGCGCTGATCGATGGTAACCGGGTACCGCCCGGTCTGCCTTGCCGCGGGCGCGCGATCGTACGCGGCGACGCCCTGGAGCCAGCCATCTCGGCCGCGTCCATCCTCGCCAAGGTGGCGCGCGATGCCGAACTCGTGGATCTGGAACAGGTTTATCCCGGTTACGGCTTCGCCATCCACAAGGGCTACCCCACACCGGCCCACCTGGCAGCCTTGGCCGAACTTGGCCCCTGCCCAGCCCATAGACAAAGTTTCAGTCCGGTGAGGCAATACCTTAATGAGCGTCAAACCCGTCTCTGGTAAGGTTTGCGACAGTTTGAATTTGTCATTCACCCCGCTCCACCACTAATATCCAACCGTTGCGCACTTTTGCGCGCCAATCGGCCAATAGCGCCCCTGGGAGCAGTACTCGATGTTCGTCATCATTGGCTACATCTTCATGAGCGCCTGTATTTTCGGCGCCTATGCCGCCCATGGCGGTGAATTGCATGTGCTGTGGCAGCCGGTAGAACTGGTCATCATTTTCGGCGGCGGTCTTGGCGCCATGATCGTAGCCTATGGCTCCAACCTCAAAGGCATCCTCAAGGCGGCTCCCGGCGTGCTCAAAGGCTCGCCCTACGGCAAAAGCTTTTATATGGACCTGTTTGCACTGATGTTCGAAGTACTGTCCAAGGTGCGCAAGGAAGGCCTGATGTCGATTGAAGGCGACGTCGAAAATCCCGACGCCAGCCCGCTGTTTGCCAAATACGCCAGCATTGCCAAAGACCACCACGTGGTCGAATTCATTTGCGATTATCTGCGCCTGATGGTCGGCGGCAATCTGAATGCCTTTGAAATCGAAAACCTGATGGATGTGGAAATTGAAACCCACCATCACGAATCAGAAATACCAGCCCAATTCTTCGCCAAGCTCGGCGATGGTCTACCAGCCTTTGGTATTGTGGCAGCGGTGATGGGCGTGGTTCACACCATGGGCTCGCTGCACCTGCCGCCGGCAGAACTGGGCAAGCTGATCGGTGCAGCCCTGGTCGGTACCTTCATGGGTATTCTGCTGGCCTATGGTTTCGTCGGCCCCTTGGCGACCATTCTCGAGGGCAAGGCCAACGAGAGCACCCGCGTCTTCCAGACCATCAAGATCACATTGCTGGCCAGCCTGAATGGCTACGCCCCGCAGGTAGCGGTCGAATTCGGCCGTAAGGCCATGGAAGGACATATCCGTCCTTCCTTCCTCGAGCTTGAGGAATACGTGAAGAACAAGAAGGGCTGATCGTCAGTTAAGGGGAACGCGCAATGAGCGACGATTCGCAACGGCCCATAGTCGTCAAGAAGATCAAGAAGGGTGGTCACGGCCACCACGGCGGCGCCTGGAAGATCGCCTACGCCGACTTCGTGACTGCCATGATGGCCTTCTTCCTCCTGATGTGGCTGTTGGGCTCTTCTACCAAAGGCGAGCTGCGCGGCATCTCGGAATACTTCCAGAACCCCTTGCGCATCGCCATGAGCGGTGGCTCCGGCGCAGGCGATTCCACCAGTGTGCTGCAGGGTGGCGGGCTTGATCTGTCACGCAAGGCCGGTGCCTATCGCCGTAGCCCGGAGCAGGGTGAGAGCCGCAAGCTCGAGGATCTGAAGAAGAAACTCGAGGACGCGATCAAGAACACCTCCACCGGCAAACTCGCGCAGTACAAGGACCAGATCCTGCTCGACATCACTCCCGAAGGATTGCGGGTACAGATCATCGACCAGCAGAACCGGCCCATGTTCAAGAGCGGCAGCGCCCAGATGGAAAACTACGCGGGCGACATCCTGCGGGAGATCGCCGGCATTCTGAACGACGTACCCAACCGGCTATCGCTGTCCGGCCATACCGATGCTGCGGGCTTCTCGAACGGTGACAAGAGCTATTCCAACTGGGAGCTCTCGGCTGACCGGGCCAATGCCTCGCGCCGGCAATTGCTCACGGGTGGCATGGACGCGGGCAAGATCTTGCGGGTAGTCGGCCTGGCCGACTCAGTACCCTTCGACAAGGACAACCCTGCCAACCCGGTCAACCGCCGCATCAGCATCATCGTGCTGAACAAGGAAGCCGAGCAGAACATCATGAAGCTGGCTGGCAAGCAGGCCGGTGAACCGGAGCAGGCCGACAGCGCAGCCGAAGCCATCCAGGCTGGCGCTACAGGAAAGCCGTGAGGCCAGCCCCGCTGGCGCTGGGCATCCAGCTGCTGGCTGCCGCCGTTGCCACTGGCCTCACCATGCTGATGAGCTGGCCGGCACTAGTCTGGCTGGTTTGCCAGGCAGGGCTCGCCCTAGCGCTGGCCATCTGGGCAGGGCAGCCACGCTGGTGGTGGCTGATCCACCTGCTGTTTGCGCCGGCGCTGGCGTTTGCGCTCTGGCTGGCCATTCCTCCCTGGCTGTACCTGGTAGCCTTTGTGCTGACTTGGCTGGTCTTCGGCCGTATCGACCAGAGCCGCGTACCGCTCTACCTAAGTAATCAGGCTGCGCTCGATGCGCTCAATAAGTTGGTCCCGGCACAATCCCGTCTGCTCGACGTCGGTGCCGGTACCGGCACCGTGTTGGCGCGACTGGCGCGCCGCGCGGATCTGAATGTTAGCGGGGTGGAACATGCTTGGCTGCCCTGGCTGCTGGCCTGGCTAAGGCTTAAGCTGTCTGGCAGCCCGGCCCGGTTGATACGTGGCGACCTGATGGCAGTGAGCCTGGCGGACTATGATGTGGTTTATGCCTTTCTGTCGCCGGCCGCCATGCCCGCGCTGTGGACCAAGGCGAAGCAGGAAATGCATCCTGGCGGCCTATTGATCAGCAACAGTTTCGCCGTGCCCGGTATAGTGGCCGACGAAGTGTTTGAACTTCACGACTGGAAGGGCGGAAAGCTCTATATATGGCGAATGCCGTGACTGCCAATCAAGCCACCCCCGCCGCATCCGCGGATGAACGGCTGCAAGCCTGGCTGACCTTTTGGGAACGTCGACCGCTGCCCATTCTGCAATCGACCAAGGCCGCGCTGGCCGGCCTGAGCGGGCGGGCAGAGACGGCCCGTACCGACGAGATCGTCGAACTGGTCCTGCGTGACCCCTTGCTGACCGCCCATGCGCTACGCCATATCAATCAGCGTGACCGCGGCAGCCTGAGCAGCGACGTAGTCGCCATCGAAAGCATTGTGCTTTTGATGGGTATCAATACCTTTATCGAGCAATTTGGCCGCCTGCCTACGGTGGAATCCTTGTTGCTACCCAAGCATGGTCGGCACTATTTCTCCTTGCTCAAGGAGATTGCTGCCGCACGGCTGGCTGCCCGCCTGGCCCGGGACTTTGGCAACCTGCGCTACGATGCGCGCATAGACGAGATCTACGTCACCGCCTTGCTCGGCCACTTGCCGCGCATGCTGCGCTTGCTCGAGGCCGGCCTGCCTGACACGGCACCACAGGTCGAATTGGCGCAGGTCGCCTTGCCGCTGTTCGCTCGCTGGCGTCTGCCGGAAGTCTTCAACACGCTGTTGGATGACAGCGGCACCAGCACCCAGCGCAGCATGCTGCATCGGGCTGCGTTGCGGTTATCCGCCCATCTGCAGCAAGGCTGGTGGCAACAGGGCGTCACCGAAGATGTCCATTTGGCTGCACACGCGTTAGGGGTGGAGGAAGCCGAAGTATGGCGCCTGATCGCCGTGGCGCTACTCCACTTCGCCCGCAATGACTGGCCCTACGCGCAGATATTCCCGCCGGCCCGTTGGCTGGCCATGCTGCCCGGTGAATGGCCACGGCCCAAACCCGCCGCCACCGAACCGGCCAAGCCCAGCCTCAACGACATCATGCGGGAACTGCAGCGAGCCGGGCAGAGCGGTGCCTCCTTCAACCAGATCATGGGGCTCGCCATCCGTGCCCAGGCTGAGGGCATAGGCTTCAAACGCATTCTGTTCGGCCTTTTGATGGCCGGTCACAACACGCTGAAGACACGTTATATCGTCGGCGCAAGCGAAGAAGACCCGCTGCGGCAGTTGCAGATCGACCTCGCCACGCCACACATCTTGACCAGGCTGATGCTCAAGCCCCAGTCGATCTGGCTGAATGCCGGCAATCGCACTCAGTTCGATGCACTCTTGCCACGCAGCCTCAAGCAAGCCACAGCGGGCGGCGACTTTCTGGCCATGTCCCTGTTTGTCGAGGACAAGCCGGTTGGCCTCTTCTATGCAGACAACCGCGGCGCCCCGCTGACTGAGGCGCAATACACGGCCTTCAAGCAGGTCTGCCAGATGACCGGTCAAGCCCTCACTCGCCAAGCCAAGCGCAGCGAGCTAGGCAACTAGCCCCCGACAACACGGGCTGCATGGCAGCCCGCTCTTTCCTACTCCACCGGCCCCACACGGTGTCCCCATTGCCATGGATCTGATTCAATCCCGTCAAAACCCGCTGGTCAAAACCTGCATCAAACTGGCCGGCCAACGCCGTGAACGCCTCAAGAGTGGACTCACCCTGCTCGATGGCCCGCACTTGCTGATGGCGGCACTCGACGCCAGCCTGCCACCCGAGCGCGTGCTGGTGGCGCAAAGCGCTCTGGACCGGCCCGAAATCCAAGCCTTGCTGGCCAGAACCACGGCACCGAAAGCCCTGTTGGACGATGAACTCTTCGCCAGCCTGAGCGAACTGGAGTCGATCAGCGGCATCCTGGCACTTTGGCGCTATCCAGAGGCGCCCGCAGCTCGAAGCCGTGGGCTGGTTCTGGCGTTGGATGGTGTGCAGGATCCGGGCAACGTAGGCTCGATATTGCGTACGGCAGCCGCAGCGGGCGTCGAACAGGTCTGGCTCAACCCGGCCTGCGCCGATGCCTGGTCACCCAAGGTGTTGCGGGCCGGCATGGGGGCGCACTTTCTGCTGCCCATCCTGGAGCGGGTGGAGTTGCCGGCACTGCTTGCGCAGTTTTCAGGGAAGGTCGCCGTCACCGCCTTGGCGAACAGCATCTCGCTCTACCAGGCAGACCTACGTGGTGATCTGGCCTTGGTCATGGGCAGCGAAGGTAGCGGGGTAAGTACCGAAGTAATGCAGCAAGCCGGTCTGCGCCTGACCATACCGATGCGGCCAGGGCTGGAGTCACTCAATGTAGGGGCGGCGACCGCCATCTGCCTATACGAACGGCTACGCCAGGCTGGCGGCTAGCCGAGACCAGCCGCGCCGGCGCAGCCAAGCGGCCACATCTGCCAGCATGATCACGTTGCCCAAGGCTGCACAGGCTATGCCCGCTACCGTCCAGCTTTGCCAGGCAAATCCCTCGAACAGCCCAGAAAGCAGCAACGCTACGATAGGTACTGCCACGGCTACATAGCCGGAACGTGCTGCGCCGATCCGCCCCAACAGGGTCAGATAAGCAGCGAAGGCCAGCACGGAGCCAAAGCCGGCAAGGTAGAGCAGGGCAAGCAGATAGCTCGGACGGCTATCCCACACCAGGGGTTGGCCGCTCAGCAGGGTAAAGACCAAAGCCGTCGAACCGCCCACCAGCATGCCGTAGCCTATGCTGGGCAAGAGTGGCAGCCCAATATTGCGGTTACGCTGCGCCGCCAGATTACCCAGCGAGGCCAACAAGGCGGCAGCGAGGCCACAACCTACTCCCAGCCAACTCGACGCCGCACGCACCTCGCGCAACTCCGGCCAGAACACCAGCGCAATGCCCACAATGCCCAGGCCAGCCCCCAGCATCGACTTGCGGTCGATAGGCCGACCAAAGGCCAGCCGCATGCCGACCAGGTTCATCACCACCATGCTGGAATTGAGCACCGCCATCAGGCCCGAGGCAATATGCCGCTCGGCTTCGTACACCAGCATATAGCTGACGCCGAACATCAATACCCCCTGGAGTGCCGCCCAGGCAAACTCGCGCAAGGAGAAGCGCAAGCGCTCGCCGCGCAGCACACACCAGGCCAGCAGCAGACTACCCGCCAACAAGAAGCGGTAGGCCACCGAAGCACTGGCAGCGACCTGGCCGTATTGGAAGGTAATGGCAAGCCAGGTGGAACCCCAGATGAGGGTCGCCACCACATAGAGCAGGGTATTGGGCATGGCGGGCTTTCAGACAGGTCGGGCCAGCATAGCGCAGCCCCCGCCGCCAGAGCAGGCACAGCCCAGCCGCCTGCTCACCGACTGTCATGGCCAGCATGACGACACACTCGTGCCGGGTTCAGTCCAGCTTGATAGAGGGCAAACTGGCGCTACGCGAACCGGGTAGGGGCAGGTTGTCCTGGCGATGATAGCCAAAGACCAGCGAGTACTTGACCGCGTCGGTCCGGTTCCAGCCCGCGGCGTGGAAGGTCTGGGCATGGAAGAACACCACATCCCCTGGCTCCAGCTCAGGAAAGATGGCGGCCTCGATCAGGGCCTGGTTCTCAGGCAGGTCGGCGCGCAGGAAGGCACGGTTCTCAAAACGTTCCGGCCCGATCTCCATACGATGTGTACCAGGCAGAAAGCCCAGGCAGCCGTTGTCACGCACTTCCTTGCCCAGGGCCAACCAGACCGAGACCAGATTGCCGTCCTCGAAACTCCAGTAGCGGATATCGCGATGCCAGTGGGTCACGCTGGAGAAGGCCGGTTGCTTGGTCATCAGGCTGTTGTGGTGTGCCTGGGTGAGGGCCACGTGTTCGCTACCCAGCAATTGCTTCACCCTGTCACCCACCCGAGCATCCAGCGCCCAACGCTGGAATATCGGGTCACGCGCATAAACCTGCTGCAGGCGGCGTGCCGTTGCGCCACCTTCTGCGTTCCTTGAAGTAGGCGCACCCGGGTAATGGGTATCGGCCTCGTACTCGATCGGCTCCACGGCGCGGGCCAGATGGTCCTTGCCAACTTCAAGCAGAGCCTGACACAGGGCAGGGTCCGCCAAGCCACGGACAATGACAAAACCCTGCGCTTCAAAAGCAGCAAATTCGGTGGGGCTGAACGGCAGATTCGACATGGTGCGGTATTCAGAAGGGGAGGAGCGGCCAGAGCCAGCATGAATAGACAAGCAACGGATTCATTCTACTCCGCACCCTGTCCCTGCGGGAAAGCCCGGCCGGCTTTCTTGACCTGACGCAAGGCAGAACTGCCGTCGCGGTATACTGGTGCAGCTGTCCGCCCAGCGCTATCCGTGCCGCCGCGGGAACCAACACCCCTATACCGCTACCCTAACAACATCCGAGACAGCGAGCATCTCGCGTCCAAGGAGTGCACGATGGCCCCGACCCTGACGATCAAGCTGGATGCCCCGCTGGCCTGGCAAGCCAGCGCCGGCACAACGAATACGGATGGCGTGTTGCTGTTGCGCGTATTGGCGCTGCAGGAAGCCGCCCCGCCACATCTGGATGAAGAAGACGGACCAGATGCCTTGCGTTGGCAAGCCATGGAGGCTCGGCTGGACCTGACCTTGCAGCTCCTGGGCCAACTGCTGGCCCGCGGCGAGCCGGCACCGCCGGCGCGCACGCTGGAGCTGAGTGGCGAGGGCGCGCGCTGGCAGTCCACGGCCCCGCAGGCCGTTGGCAGCGAAGGGTTGTTGGCACTGTATCTCTCGCCCAGTATTCCGCAAGCCCTGCAATTGCCCGCCCGCGTCACCCAATGCCAGGAGATCGCAGCCGGGCAATGGCAGATCGAAGTCAGCTTTCAGCACCGGGATGCCGAGCTGCAGGACTGGCTGGAAAAAACCATCTTCCGTCGCCATCGACGCGAAGTCTACGAGCGCAAGCATTCGCATGACACCTGACATTCCGGCTGCGTGGCGGCCACTCCTGAACGCGCAGACCGCGCAGCCCTACTGGGCCGAGCTACATACTTTTCTTGCCAAGGAAGCCAGCAAGGGCAAGCTCATCTACCCGCCTGCTGCACAACGTTACGCTGCACTGGAAGCGCTGGCACCGGAGTCGGTCAAGGTCGTCATTCTCGGCCAGGATCCCTACCACGGCCCGGGTCAGGCGCATGGCCTGAGTTTTTCGGTACCGATTGGCGTCAAGCCGCCGCCCTCCTTGAAGAATATCTTCAAGGAAATCGCTCGCGATCTCGGCCACACGCCACCACAACATGGTGATCTCAGCGCCTGGGCCAGGCAGGGCGTGCTCTTGCTCAATAGCGTCCTGAGCGTGGAGTCCGGCTTGGCCGGCGCGCATCGAAAACGTGGTTGGGAGCGTTTTACCGATGCACTGGTATCCCAGCTTGCAGCGCAACAGGAGGCCATCGTCTTTATGCTCTGGGGGGCCTATGCAGAGGCCAAGGCGGAGTTGATCGACCCTGCGCGGCATTGCATCCTGCGCTCGGTCCATCCCTCACCACTGTCAGCGCATCGCGGCTTCCTGGGCAACGGTCACTTCTCTGCCGCCAATGACTATCTGCAAGCCCATGGCAGAGCACCGATCGACTGGGCGCTCAACTGATCGACGCGGCCTCCAATTGCACACCACCATTGAAGACAAGGAGCATAGGCAAGCGATGTATACCGTGCACGGCATGGCCCTCTCGGGCAATTGCTACAAGCTCAAGCTGGCGTTGGAACAACTCGGCTTGCCCTATCGCTGGCAGGAGCTTGACGTCCGCGACGGCAGCACCCGCACTCCAAACTTCCTGGCCAAGAACCCCAATGGCAAGGTGCCGGTATTGGAGTTGCCGGATGGCAGCTTTCTCTCTGAATCGAATGCCATTCTCAGCTACCTGGCCGATGGCAGCGAACTCTGGCCACGCGAGCGGCGGCAGAGTGCCGAGGTCATGCAGTGGTTATTCTTCGAGCAGTACAGTCACGAACCCTATATCGCCACGGTGCGTTTCTGGTTGCGCTTTACCGACCGGGCCGAGGCACTGGCCGAAGAGATCGCCAAGCGTCGAGTGCAGGGCTACCGCGCGCTTGATGTCATGGAGCAGCGGCTGCGCGACCATGACTATCTGGCGGCTGACCGCTACACCATTGCCGATATCGCGCTCTATGCCTATACGCATGTGGCAGAAGAGGGCGGCTTCAGTCTTGCCGACTATCCCGCCGTACGAGCCTGGTTGACACGCGTCGCCGCCATGCCCGGTCACGTCCCCTTGGGCTGAGAGATCGCGCCGGAAAAAGAAACGCCTCTCCACGGAGAGGCGTTTCTTTTTACCGTTTCTACATTACTCAGTCGTGCATGATGCCGGCCGCTATGCCGCGCTTGTGGCGCCGCATGATGTAGAGCATGGAGATCATCAGCAAAAGGCCAAAACCGATGATGATGCCGTACATGGGCGGTATACCGCCCAGGTGTTGGAAGTAGGCCAGGGCCTCACCGCGCATATTGTCACTGAGCGGGGTGCTGAAATATTTCACCAGAAGGGCGTGGGCGCCCACCATGACCAGGATGCCAAGGTTCTCGTTGAAATTCTGCACGGCAATCGAGTGACCGGCGCCCATCAACATATGGCCGCGATGCTGGAGCATGGCGTTGAGCGGAACCACAAAGAAGCCGGCCATCGCACCAACCACGAACATCTGCACCGAGGCGATGGCCACATTGTGGATAGCCAGCATACTGAGCACGATCAGGCCCATGGCCACCCCGGCAGGCAGCACACGGAAGGCTTCCTTCAAGGGGATCAGGCGACCGGCAATGATGGCCCCGGCAGCAGTGCCAAAGGCCACGATGGCAACCAGGAAGGTGGCTTGCTGGAAGTTGAAGCCCAACCAGATGATGGCCCAATTGATCACCACCAAGCGCATGGTGGCGCCAGCCCCCCAGAACAGGGTCGTCACCGCCAGCGATAGCTGGCCCTGCGGGTCGCGCCAGAGCTTGACTACGCAATCCCAGAATTCGCGGACCAGATAGCCCGGGTTGAAATGGATGGGCTTGAGTTCGACATTGAGCTTGGGTACATAGAGATTCACCCACGCCGCCGCCAAATAGAGCAGCGCCAGCACGATCAACGCGAACATCGGTCCGGAGATCATCGCCAACGGCGTGGTGGCCAACCAGGCCGCCACGCTCGGGCCTGCGATCCAACCACCGAGCACAGTACCGAAAATGATCGCCCCCACGGTCGCCCCCTCCAGCCAGCCGTTGGCCGCCACCAGCTGATCATGCGGCAGGTATTCGGTCACGATGCCGTACTTGGCAGGGGAATAGGCGGCTGCGCCGAAACCCACGATGGCATAGGCGAACAAGGGCGGCAAACCGACCAGCATGCCGATACAACCCGTGAGCTTGATGCCGTTGCACAGCATCATGGCCCGCCCCTTGTGCATCGAATCGGCAAATGAGCCGGCAAAGGGAGCCAGGACCACGTAGGAAACGGTAAAGCACCAGAGCAGCATGGACTGATGCCAAGCTGGGGCCTGCTGAGCCTTCAGGAGAGCCAGCGCGGCGATGAACAGCGCATTGTCAGCCAGCGCAGACAGAAACTGCGCGGCAAGGATGGTATAGAAACCGCGATTCATCAGCTTGCGTCGCTTGGCGAACCAAGGCGCGTTGTGGAGGAAGCGGCTTTATACCATATGCACCTGTCCGAATGATGCTGCAGCGCCGCAGGCAGGCCGCCCCAAGACAGCCATGACCATACCGGTATTGAGCAAGACCGCATTCGCACCCTCCGTGCTGGCTTATAGCCCGACCATCCATCAGGCGGACCGAAATATTCTAATTAAGGTAGTCACCGCCTCCTTGTCTTCAGGCAAGGCTTTCTTTAGATTCGATTACTTTCTATGCAATACCCTGAGGGAAGGAATGGCGCTAATCGTCCAGAAGTACGGCGGCACATCCATGGGTTCGCCTGAGCGAATCAAGAATGTGGCTCGTCGCGTAGCAAGATACCGATCTGAAGGTCACGACGTCGTAGTGGTCGTGTCTGCCATGAGTGGAGAAACCAATCGTCTGATCGCGCTGGCCAAGGAAATTCAGGCCCAGCCCGATCCACGTGAGTTGGACGTGGTCATCTCGACTGGTGAACAGGTCACCATTGGCCTCCTGTCGATGGCGCTGAAGGATATCGGACTCGATGCCCGCAGCTACACCGGCCCTCAAGTCAAGATCATGACCGACAGCGCCCACACCAAGGCGCGTATTCAGCATATCGACGATGCCGCCATCCGCGCCGACCTGCAAGCAGGCCGTGTTGTCGTGGTGGCCGGCTTCCAGGGTGCTGACCCGGAAGGCAACCTCACCACCCTGGGCCGCGGCGGCTCGGACACCACTGGCGTTGCCCTGGCCGCAGCGCTCAAGGCCGACGAGTGCCAGATATATACCGATGTCGATGGCGTCTACACCACCGACCCGCGCGTGGTGCCGGAAGCTCGCCGGCTCAAGACCGTCACCTTTGAGGAAATGCTGGAAATGGCCAGCCTGGGCTCCAAGGTGCTGCAGATCCGCTCGGTCGAGTTCGCCGGCAAGTACAAGGTCAAGTTGCGCGTCCTGTCCAGCTTCCAGGAGGAAGGGGAGGGGACGCTGATCACATTCGAGGAAGAAGACAATATGGAAAAGGCCATCATCTCGGGCATTGCGTTCAACCGTGACGAGGCTCGCATCAACGTAACCGGCGTACCGGACAAGCCCGGTATTGCCTACCAGATCCTTGGCCCGGTGGCGGATGCCAATATCGACGTCGACATGATCATCCAGAACGTCGGCGTGGAAGGCCATACCGACTTCTCCTTCACCGTACCGCGCAGCGAATACCAGAAGGCCCTGGGCATCCTGGAAGGCGTACAAGGCCACATTGGTGCCAAATCGATCTCCGGTGACGACAAGATCTGCAAGGTGTCGGTCGTGGGCGTAGGCATGCGCTCGCATGTCGGCATCGCCTCCACCATGTTCCGCACGCTGGCCGAAGAGGGCATCAACATTCAGATGATCTCTACTTCCGAGATCAAAATCTCGGTAGTGCTGGACGAAAAGTACCTCGAGCTGGCGGTGCGGGTGCTGCATAAAGCATTTAATCTCGATCAAGAGCCCTGAACGCTTGACGGGGCTTAAAGGCGCCGCTATAGTGCGCACCTCTTGAGACGGAGAAGTGGCCGAGTGGTCGAAGGCACTCCCCTGCTAAGGGAGCATACGGGCATAAACCTGTATCGAGGGTTCGAATCCCTCCTTCTCCGCCAATCAAGATATTTAGTGGTTTGCAGCGCGCCCGTAGCTCAGCTGGATAGAGTACTTGGCTACGAACCAAGGGGTCAGGAGTTCGAATCTCTTCGGGCGCGCCAACATACCAACGACAAAGGCCACGCAAGTGGCCTTTGTCGCAAAAAGACAACAAAAAATCCAACGATCTGTCTTGAGTGGTATGAGCATGTCTTTTAGTGGTATTGTCCCATCTTAAGTGTTGTTTTGCGGGCGGTCGCCGATCTCAATTGGTTGATGCTGGGCACCGTTAGCGCTAGACTCGAAAGTTAAGTCTGCGCTAATTAAGATGTACCGCATCGCTTGGCGTCATGATCATTTGGGATGGCAAGTTCAGCGTAATCCGCTTTGCTTGTTGACGTTGCTTAATCCTGCCTTACGGCGTGGCGGGTATAGAGGGTAAAACATGGATTTTGCGCAGCAGCAGAGGAATCCTGCGAAGCATTTGGTCGGCTTTGGCTTCGTCATCCTTTTGCACGCATTATTGGTCTACGCCTTGATGAACGGTTTGGGTCACAAGGTGATGCAGATCATTCAGAAACCGCTTGAGACCAAGATCATTGAGGAAGTCACACCTCCTCCTCCACCGGATCTTCCGCCTCCTCCTCCCCCGGAGATGAAGGCACCGCCTCCTCCTCCGTCCTTTGTTGCACCCCCAGAGGTTCAAGTTCAGGCACCACCTCCGCCCAACGCCATTCAGGCCGCGACGACGGTGAAGCCGGCAGAGACCACTTTCGCACCAGCTCCGCCCCCGGTTCAGTCCGCACCGCCCGCTCCCCCGGCTCCGCCGAGCGTGAAGGGTCTGTGCTCCAACGTGTCTGAAGTTGGCCAGGCGATGCAGGACAAGTGGGTTGTACTGGCAGCAAAGGAAGAGATCACCAAGGCAGATGCGACTGTTGAAGTCGTGATCGGCCCGGGCGGTGAGATCAAGAGTGCACGTGTAGTTAAGTCGAGCAACCCCAAGGTCAACTCGCTGGCCATCAGCGCTGTGAAGCGTCTGAGCTGCCGCGGTCAAGGCCAGGATGTGACCACTTACTACCCGGCAGTGTTTACTCTGGTAGACGAGTAATTTTTGGCGTGCAATCCGACGGCTTTTCTAATATGCGTCGGTGGGTTGCGATGTTAAATCTGGAAGTTTCGGCTCTGCCGATCAATCTAAGCTAAGGAACTGGAAGCATCATGTCTGTAGCCAACCGTTTGTCCGCTCTCTTCGCGGCCGCTGCCATTGTTGCTGCCCCGGCAGCAGCTCTCTTCGTATCCCAGGCTGCTTACGCAGATGACGCTCCGGCTGCTACCGCACCGGCTGCCGCCGCTGACGCTGCCGCCCCCGCTGCTCCGGCTGCTGACGCAGCTGCTGCACCGGCCGCTCCGGCTGCCGCTGCCCCCGCCGCCGGCGACGACAAGGTCGTCGTGGACAACCCTTACGGCCTGGGCGCCCTGTGGGGCCAAGGTGACTTCGTCGCCAAGAGCACCCTCGTGATCATGATCATCATGTCCATGGGCACCTGGTACATCATGTTCACCAAGCTGTACGAGCAATTCAAACTGATGCGCCAAGCCAAGCTGGCTCGTGAAACCTTCTGGAGCGCTGGTTCCGTGAAGGCTGGCGTCAGCACCCTGGACGAAGGTTCGGCTTTCCGCTTCATCGCTGAAAGCGGCGTGAACGCCAACGAACACCACGAAGGTGCTCTGCTGGATCAAATCGACCGTAACACCTGGGTGACCATGTCCATCCAACGTTCGATCGAAAACGTTCAGAACCGCCTGCAAGACGGCCTGGCCTTCCTGGCTACCGTGGGTTCGACCGCTCCGTTTATCGGTCTGTTCGGTACCGTTTGGGGTATTTACCACGCGCTGGTTGCAATCGGCATGTCCGGTCAGGCTTCCATCGACAAGGTTGCCGGCCCCGTGGGTGAATCGCTGATCATGACCGCCATCGGTCTGGCAGTGGCCGTTCCCGCCGTGCTGGGTTACAACTGGCTGGTTCGTCGCAACAAGACCGGCATGGAGCAAGTGCGTGCCTTCGGTGCCGACCTGCACAACGTGCTGATGAGCAATCAGTCGTCCAAGCGAGGCTAAGCCATGGGAATGAACGTCGGAAATGAATCCGGCGGCGATGACGAGGTGGTATCGGCAATCAATACCACCCCGCTCGTGGACGTCATGCTGGTGTTGCTGATCATCTTCCTGATCACCATCCCGGTTGCGACGCACACCGTCCCGGTGAAATTGCCCAATGAAACGATCAAGGCGAACGAAACCAAGCCGGAAAACATCAATATCTCGGTCAACAAGGATGGCGATGTATTCTGGAACCAGGTTCTGATCCCGGACAACAACACCCTGGTGAGCAAGCTCAAGGAAGAGTCGGTGAAGACCCCTCAGCCTGAAGTGCAGATCCGTGGTGACCAGGGTGCACGCTACGAGTTTGTTGGTCGTGTCATTGTTGCCTGCCAACGTGCAGGTATCGTGAAGGTCGGCTTCATTACCGAGCCGCCCCCGCGTGGCTAAGTAAGCAGCCTATTAACGAGGGATAAGCCATGGGCATGAATGTAGGCTCTGGTAACAGCTCCGGCGATCCGGAAGTTATGGCCGAGATGAACACCACGCCGTTGATCGACGTGATGCTGGTGTTGTTGATCATGCTGATCATCACCATCCCGGTGCAGTTGCATGCTGTGAAGCTCGATATGCCGGCCGGCAATCCGCCGCCGACCACTACCGAGCCGATCGTGCATCGTGTCGATATCGACTTTGATGGCACCATCTTCTTGGACGGTGAAACAGTGCCCAGCCATGCGGCACTCGAAGCCAAGTTCCGTGAATATGCTGCCATCCCTGACCAGCCGGAAGTCCATCTCCGCCCCAACAAACTTGTCCCGTACAAGGATGTTGCTGCAGTGATGGCAGCGGCCCAGCGTCTTGGCGTGACCAAGATCGGTATGGTCGGTAACGAACAGTTTATGTAATACCTACTAGGCGGCGACGGCATCGTTCAGCGGTGCCGTCGCGCTTTGTTTTTTCACGCAACGAAAAGTCGGAACAACGATGCGCACACGTCCTCTCTCCGCCGGCCTGCTGCTCTGGGCTGCACTCGGTTTCCCTGTCCTCACCTCCGTCGCCACCAGCCCTGCCGCCGTCATGGCAGAGTCCGACACGGTGCGTCCTGAAGTAGGCAAACCCCTGCAAGCTGCCAGCGGCCTGCTCAAGAGCGGCAAGTACAAGGAAGCCCTCGCCAAGATCCACGAGGCTGAAGGCGCATCGAACAAGAGTACCTACGAAAATTTCGTCATCGACCGGATGCGCGGCTTTGCTGCAGCAGGTGCCGGCGATGCACAGACCGCGGCCAAATCGCTTGAAGCCGCAATGAACTCGGGCAAGATGTCCGGTGCCGAGAAGCTCAGCGCCATGGAAGCCCTGGTCAGCGCCTTCTACCGCGCCAAGGACTACAACAGCACCGCCAACTGGGCTAACCGCTATGCCAAGGAAGGCGGTACCAACCCGCAAATCACCGGCCTGATCCCGCAGCTGCGCTATATGAGCGGCGACTACGCGGCGACCGCCAAAGAACTGCAAGCCCAGGTCAATGCCGATGAAAAGGCCGGCCGTACGCCCGCCAAGGACAAGCTGCAGTTGCTGGCCAACTGCTACCTCAAGATCAACAACACCGACGGTTACGTCGCCGCGCTGGAAAAGCTGGTTGCGCACTACCCGGACAAGTCGGTATGGACTGACATCATCAGCCGTATCCAGCGTAAGACCGGCTTTTCCGATCGCCTGGCGCTCGATGTCTACCGCCTCAAGCTCGCTACCGGCAACCTGACCACGGCCGACGGCTATATGGAAATGGCCCAGCTTGCTCTGCAGGAAGGTTTCAACGCCGAAGGCAAGAAGATTGTCGACCAGGCCTTCAGCAACAATATCTTCGGCGCCGGCAAGGAAGCCGAACGTCAGAAGCGTCTGCGTGATCTCGCCAACAAACGTCTCGCCGACGAGCAGCAGACCCTGGCCAAGGCCGAGCAGGAAGCCTCTGCCGCTGCTGACGGCTCGCAACTGGTCAGCCTGGGCATGAATTACGTCGGAGCCGGCCAGGCCGCCAAGGGTATCGCCCTGATGGAGAAGGGCATCGCCAAGGATAGCCTGAAGCGCCCTGACGACGCCAAGCTGCGTCTCGGTATCGCTTACCAACTCGCAGGCCAGAAGGCCAAGGCAATTGCTACGCTCAAGACCGTGAAGGGCACCGACGGCACCGCCGATCTGGCCCGCCTCTGGACCTACTACGCGCAGCAACACTGATCGAGCCAAGCAGGGCAGGGTGGTGCAAGCCATTCCTGCCCTTATTCCATGTGTGATCAGCCGGGGAGCGTTGCGGTGTCTCGCTCGCCCGCCCATTCTCACCAGTCGTATTCCATAGCGATCTTCAAGACCATGAAACTTGCCACGTTCGCAGGGTTGGCCTGCCTCGTTGCCGGCCTTGCTTCACCTGCCGCGGCCCAGTCGGCAGACATGAACAAGGTTCTGCGCTACTACTTCCGGGCACCGGAAGCGGGTTTTGACCCGGCGAAGTACACCGACCACTACTCCAACAACGTCAACTTCACTATCTTCGAAGCGCTCTACGAATACGACTACCTGGCCCGGCCGATGAAGCTGGTACCCAAGGTGGCCGAAGCGCTGCCGCAGATGAGTGCCGACGGCAAGCAATACACCGTGCGCCTGAAGAAGGGCATCTACTTTTCGGACGACCCGGCCTTTGGCGGCAAGAAGCGCGAGCTGACCGCCCAGGACTTCGTCTACTGTCTGCAGCGCATCGTCGACCCGGCCAACCGTGGTGCCCCCTGGGACTTCATTCTCAAGGGCAAGCTGATTGGTCTGGACGAAAAAATCGAAGCCGCCAACAAGAAGGGTGGCAAGTTCGACTATGACAAGCCTTTCGAAGGTATCAAGGCACTGGACCGCTACACCCTGCAGTTCAACCTCAAGCGGCCTGACTTCCTGATCCCGCAAATCCTGGCGATGCCGGCTACCAGCGGCATGGCCCGCGAGGTTATCGAGAAGTACGGCGAAGACGTGGACGCCCACCCGGTCGGTACCGGCGCTTACCAGCTGCGTACCTGGGAGCGGCGTAACCGCATCGTACTGGAAGCCAACCCGAACTACCGCGGCTACCGCTATGAGCCGGTCGCAGGTGGCCAGAACATCGATCCTGCGATGGTCAAGGCGCTCCAGGGCAAGACCTTTCCGCAGGCCGGTGTGATCGATATCCGCATCATCGAATCGCCGCAGTCCGCCTGGCTGGCTTTTGATGACGGCGGCCTCGACATCATGGCCGAACTGGGCTCCAACCTTGCCAATACCGTAGCCCCGGGCGGCACGTTGGCCCCCAAGTACCAGAAGCTTCATTGGCAACACTTCCGCGAGCTGTCGCAGTCGGTGCAGTGGAAGATGTTCAATATGGAAGACCCGATGGTCGGGGGCTACAAGCCCGAGCAGGTTGCCCTGCGCCGCGCCTTCTCGCTGGCTTTCAACAGCGCCTGGAACAACTGGATCGTGCAGATGGGTGCCGTGGAGCAATCTCACTCGCCTATCGGCCCCAACGTGACCGGCTTCGATCCCAAGTTCCGCAATGCCTTGCTGCGCTACGACCCTGCGCGCGCCAACGCCATGCTGGATGTGTTCGGTTACAAGGACTGCGATGGCGACGGCTACCGTGAGGCACCTGGCTGCAAGCCGCTCAAGATCACTTACCTGACCTCGATCGGCAAGGATACCCGCGACGACGAAGAGCACGTGCTGGCAACCTGGAACCGCATCAAGATCAAGAGCGATGTGAAGAAAGTGCAATTCCCCGACTTGGTCAACGCCCGCCAGAACGGCAAATACCAGATGGCCTACGGCGCCTGGAATGCCGACTACCCGGATGCCGAGAACTTCATGCAGCTCCTGTACGGCCCGAACTCGGGTCCGGCCAATGAGTCGCGTTTCCGCAATGCGGAGTTCGACAAGCTGTACGAGGAGATTGCCTCCTCGCCCGACTCCGAGGCCCGCAATGAGAAGCTGCGTCAGATGAGCCGCATCGTGGCCGCCTACGCCCCATGGATGCTGGAGTTCAGCAAGGTCGATACCTTCCTCTCCCAGCCGTGGGTGCAGGGCTATGTGCCGCATCCTGACCAGTTCCCGCACTTCCTGATGTGGGACATTGACATGGCACAGCGCCTGCAGCGCCTGGGCCAGCAGCCCAAGTAAACGGCCGCACCAAGACTTGTGGAGACTGTGATGAAGAAGATCAGCCTACTGATCGCCTGCCTCTGGGCGCCGCTTGCGCTGGCGGCTGAGCGTGGCGAGATCAGCCAGCTCGCGGCTGCCGACGTACCGCGTGTCTGCGATGAATCCATCGCCCGTATCAAGACTGCCGCGCACGACATCGAAGCGCTGCCGCTCAACCAGGCCAGCCCTGCCACCGTGTTGCAGCCTTGGAGTGCCAGCATAGGCACCCTGGGTGAATTCTGGTGGGGCGGCGACCTGCTGGCCAATGTGCACCCGGACGAGAAGGTGCGCCAAGCCTACGAGGCCTGTGGCCTCAAGATCTCGGCGGTAATGAATGACGTGATGCAGAGCGCGGCGTTGTACCAGCGCTTCAAGGCGGTCAAACCCGCCGACGCGATTGATGCCGAAACGCTCAAGGGTGTGCTGAACGAATTCGAGGACAAGGGTGTCAGCCTGCCGCCGCAAGGCCGCAAGGAAGCCGCCCGCCTGTTTGCCCGCCTGGACAAGCTGCAGCAGGATTTCGCCCGCAATGTGCGGGAAAACAAGCAGAAGCTGGCATTCAGCGCAAGCGACCTGGAGGGCGTGCCGGCCGAGACGCTGGCCAACTTCAAGCGCGACGACAAGGGCAACTACCTGGTCGGCTTCGACTACCCCGAATACTTGCCGGTGATGGAACATGCCGAGCGCGAAGAAGTGCGCCGCCAGCTCTATGTTGCCTACCAGAAGCGTGGTGGCAGGCAGAACATTGCCATCCTGCAGGAGGTGAGCGAGCTGCGTAAGCGCCTGGCCACCATGATGGGCTATCCCTCCTACGCAGCCTGGGCCACCCGCACCAATATGGTGGGCAAGCCTGAGGTAGTGCTCGACTTCCTCGCCAAGGTCAAGGATCAGGTTGCCAAGGTCGAAAAGCAGGAGCTGCAGGAGCTGACCGCCGAGAAGGCCACCCACACAGGTGACAGCAAGGCCAAGCTCGAGCGCTGGGATCTCTCGTTCTATGAGAGCCGGCTCAAGCACAGCCACTTCCAGCTCGATCAGGAAGCCGTCCGCGCGCAGTTCCCGACCGACGCGACCATCAACTGGATGATGGCGGTCACCAGCCGGCTTTACGGTGTGGAGTTCCGCCCCAATCCGCAGCTGCCGGTCTGGCATGCGGACGTGAAGGGTTACGACGTCTTCGACAAGGCCAGCGGCGAATACGTGTCGAGCTTCTACCTCGACCTGTTCCCGCGCGACGGCAAGTACAAGCACGCCGCCGCCTTCAGTGTCCGCCAGGTCAGCACGCTTGCCGGCACCACGCCGACCTCGTCCCTGGTCACCAATTTCAGCCGCAAGGGCTTTGACGAGGAAGAGCTGGAAACACTGTTCCACGAGTTCGGCCACATCATGCATGGCGTGCTGAGCAAGACCCGCTACACCCTCAATGCCGGCACCAACACCAAGCGCGACTTCGTCGAAGCACCCTCGCAGATGTACGAGGAATGGTCGCGCCACCCCGATGCGCTCAAGCTCTGGAATGAGGTCTGCCCCAGCTGCAAACCGATCGACATGGTGCTGATCGGCAAGATGAACGAGGCCCGCCAGTTCGGCCAAGGCACCAAGTACGCGCGGCAGTGGCTCTACGCGGCCTACGACATGGCATTGGCCGGACCGCGCCCGCAGCAGCCGCTCAAGCTCTGGCAACAGATGGAAGGTGCCACGGCGCTGGGCTATGTGAAGGGTACCGAGTTCCCCGGCGCCTTCGGCCATATCGTCGGCGGCTATGCTGCCGGCTATTACGGCTATATGTGGTCCGAAGTGCTGGCACTCGATATGCGCTCGGCCTTCGCCGGCAACTTCATGAATACCGATGTCGGTATGCGCTTCCGCAAAACCATCCTCGAGAACGGCTCACAGGTCCCCGAGATGGACCTGGTGCGCCGCTTCCTGGGTCGTGAACCCAACTCGGAAGCCTTCTTCAAGGAAATTACCGGTCAACGCAAGCTGGTCGAGGGAACCAAATGACTGCCTACCTGATCCGCCGTATCTGGCAGATGATCCCGACCATGATCGGGGTCATGCTGCTGGTGTTCTTCATCTTCAACGTGTTCGGTGCCGATCCCAGCGTGATCCTGGCTGGCAAGATTCCAAACAAGGAAAAGATCGCCGCCATCCAGGCACAGCTGGGTCTGCTCGACCCATGGTGGATGCAGCTGCTGATCTTCGCCAAGCAGGTGGTCACCTTCGACTTCGGCCGCAGCTGGAGTACCAATGAGCCGGTCTCTGCACTGTTGATGTCGCGTGCGCCCGTCACCCTGACCATCATGCTGCAGGTATGGCTGCTCGACGCCCTGATCGCCGTCAGCCTTGCCTCTTGGGTGGCTTACCGCCGTGGCTCGCTGACCGACCGCACCATCGTCACCATCTCCACCGCCGCCATGTCCATCAGCCTCTTGCTGTACGTGGTGGTCGGCCAGTATGTCATTGGCCGTGTACTGGGCTGGTTCCCGGTCAGTGGTTGGGCCATGAACGATCTGTGGACCAACCTGACGCGCTATGCGCCGCTGCCGGTGTTTCTGGTCCTGTTGGTCTCGGTCGCACCGAGCCTGCGCCTGTATCGCTCCTTTATCGTTGAGGAAGCCAATCAGGACTATGTGCGTACTGCACGTGCCAAGGGCGCGGGCGAGGGCCGGGTCATGCTGGTGCACGTGCTGCGTAACGCTGCGGTGCCCATCGTGACCAACCTGGGCCTGCAGCTGCCGGGCCTCTTGGTCGGTTCCTTCCTGATCGAAAAGATCTTCTCCATCCCGGGTGTGGGCGGCGAAATCGTGCTGGCCGTCAGCAACAACGACTTCCCGATTATCAAGGCCATCACCGTGTACACGGCCATGGTCACCATGATCGCCAACCTGCTGGTCGACGTGCTCTACAAGTGGCTCGACCCGCGCGTTGAATTCAAATAATCGAGGAAGCACGCAATGTCCCAACAAGCATCACAAAGCTTCTGGCAAGCCGCGGGCAAGCGGCTATGGCGCGACAACCTGGCCAAGTTCTGCATGGCCATCCTGGCCATCTACTTCGTGCTGGCACTGGCCTCCAAGTTTGGCCTGGTTGCCGCCGACTGGAACAAGGGCGTCGGCGTCTCCTTCGCCAATCCCAACTTCATGGCCGACGAACCGAACCCCTTCGGCAAGAACAGCCAGATGAAGCCCGAGAGCGTCCCCATGGACGACGCTACCCGCGCGGTCGACCCGCTCGCGAGCTACGAGGCCCAGATCGAGGAGGCCGCCAAGGCCTACCCGGCGGTTGAGGAAAAACGCGCCTGGTCACTGCCGCTGGGTGGCGACAAGTGGGGTCGCGATGTACTGGCCAAGGCCATCAAGGGTGGCGAGGTCTCCATTACAGTTGGCGTGCTCGCCGCATTGCTGGCCGTCACCATCGGTACCATCCTGGGTGCTATCAGCGGCTACTTCGGCCGTGTGATCGGCGACGTGCTGGAATGGTTCTACAGCATCTTCACCGCCATGCCGTACTTCCTGCTGGTGCTCGCCATTGCAGGCGCCGTAGGCACCAAGGGTATTGCCGCCGTCATCATCGTGCTCGGCCTGACCGGCTGGACCAGCGTCTACCGCCTGGTCCGTGCCGAGTACATCAAGCAGCGCGGGCGCGAATACGTGCAGGCGGCCGATGCCATCGGCGCGAGCCAGAGCCGCATGATGTTCGTGCACATTCTGCCTAACGTCTCCCACCTGATCCTGGTGCAGCTCTCGCAACTGGTGATCGACTTCATCAAGGCAGAGGTTGTGCTGTCCTTCCTGGGCTTCGGCGTGCCGCTGGATTCGATCTCCTGGGGCGTGATGATCAACGAAGTGACCGTGGAACTGGTTCTGGGCAAGTGGTGGCAATTGGCGACTGTCGCCATTGTGATGTCGACCTTCGTGGTCTGCTTCGGGCTGTTCACCGACGTACTGCGTGACGCCTTCGACCCCAAAGCCACCCGCCGCTAAGCGCCAGGACGCATGATGACTCAAAAGAACCTGCTTGAAATCAAAGACCTGCGCGTAACTTTCCGCATGGGTCAGGGCCAACGCTTCGAGGCCCTCAAGGGCGTGAACTATGTCGTGCCCGAACACGCTACCGTCGCCCTGGTGGGTGAGTCGGGTTCGGGCAAATCGGTCTCGGCCATGGCCATCATGGGCCTGTTGCCCAAGTCCAATACCGAGTTCGCCGCCGAGAGCCAGATCCTGTTCAACGGTATCGACCTGCTGAAGGAAACGGATGACCAGCGCCGCGCACGCTGTGGCCAGCAGATCTCCATGATCTTCCAGGACCCGATGACCTCGCTCAACCCGGTCTACCGGGTTGGCGAGCAGATTGTCGAAGTACTGATGCTGCACAAGAAGATCAGCAAGAAGGCGGCGCGCGAGCGCGCCATCGAACTGCTGACCGAGGTCGGCATCCCCGACCCCAGCAAGCGTATCGACAGCTACCCGCACGAAATGTCGGGCGGCCAGCAGCAGCGGGTAATGATCGCTATGGCCATCGCCTGCGAGCCCAAGCTCTTGATCGCCGATGAACCGACTACCGCGCTCGACGTGACGGTACAGAAGCAGATCATCGAGCTCTTGAAGAAGCTGCAGCGCAGCCACGGCATGAGCATTCTGTTCATCACCCATGACCTGGAGCTGGTGCGAGAAATTGCCGACCACGTGGTGGTGATGCAGCATGGCGTGATCCGCGAACAGGGTGCCTCCGAAGCGCTGTTCGAAGCGCCGCAAGATCCCTATACCCGCGCACTGCTGGCCTGCCGTCCGCATATCGACACCCGCCCACTGCGCCTGCCCGTGGTAGACGACTTCCTGCAAGGCCGCGAGAAGGATCTGCCGCAGGGCGAGCGTAGCCGTGGCGTAGGCCCGGCTGACCCCATCGTGCTGGAGGTCAAGGGCCTCAGCAAGACCTATACCGTCAAGCAGGGCCTGTTTGGCCACCGCGAGGTCCATGCGGTCAAGGATGTCAGTTTCAAGCTGGCCCGGGGCAAGACCGTAGGCATCGTGGGCGAGTCGGGCTCCGGCAAGACCACGCTGGGCAAGACCATTCTGCGCCTGCACTCCTGCCAGGGCGGGGAAGTGCTGTTCGAGGGCAAGGACCTGATGAAGCTGTCCGACAAGGACTACAAGCCCTACAAGAAGCGGCTCAACATCATCTTCCAGAACCCCTACGCCAGCCTGAATCCGCGCTTTACCGTTGGCGACATCCTGATGGAACCAATGCGGGTACACGGCATTTTCGACAGCGACAAGGACCGGGCCGACCACGCCCGCGAACTGCTCAAGCGGGTCTCCATGCCCGATGGCGCTTTCTTCAAGTACCCGCATGAGTTCTCCGGCGGGCAACGGCAGCGGATCAGCATCGCGCGCTGCCTGACCATGAAGCCGGAAATCATCGTCTGCGACGAGTCGGTTTCCGCGCTCGACGTCTCGGTCCAGGCCCAAGTGCTCAACCTGCTGCAGGAACTGCAAGAGGAGTACGGGATGAGCTATCTGTTCATCTCGCACGACCTGAGCGTGGTGAAGTACATCTCGGACGAGGTGCTGGTGATGAACCAGGGGCAGATGGTCGAATACGCCAACTCGGACCAGCTTTACCGCGACCCGCAGCACCCCTACACACAGAAGCTGCTGGCGGCGATTCCTGGCCGCGGTTGATCTGTCGGGCTTGCCAGCTGGCGAGCCGCAAAAAGTCTTCGGCCCGGTCACCGCTCTGCGGTGCCGGGCCGAAGACTTTTGAGGGCATGCTGACGGTCTGGCCTATTTGCGTTTGGTAGTCTTGACCGACTCAGTCGTCGCCGTGGTGGCGGCTTTGAGGCTGGCATCCGCAAATTCCGCCACTTGGCGGGCCGCCTTGTTAAGGCTATCGAAGGCAGCCTGGCTTGCACTGATGCTGGATTTGAACGCCGAGCTCAACGCATCGGATCCTGCAGGCCCTGCCTTGCCGAACTTGTCAAAACCTTCGAGCAGGCTCTGCTGCAAGGCACCAGCCCGCGCTTCGCCCAGCTTGGCCAGCTCGGCCTGGGCCTGGGCCGCCAATTCGTAGATATTGCGCGACAGGCCCAACATCGACCCCATGGTCTGCTCCGCCAGTTCGGCGCGGACGGCCAGAGCTGCTTGCGGGTCCTTGATGTCGGCAAACTTGGCGGCCGTTTCGGCCGATTCGTCGAGTGCCTCCTTGGCGGCATCGAGCTGCAACTGCAACAATTTCTCTGCGCTGTCGATGCTGATACGCGCCACCTGCAGAGCCAGGTCCAGTTGCTGCTGGGCCAACTCGGAATAGGGGGTCTGGCTCATGGTTCGCTCCTCACATTGGGGTATGGATGCCGTATGCAGTGGCTTGCGTTATAGTTATGCTGCTTCGCACAACAGAATTCATTCTAGGAATTGGGTTTTGGGCCGTCAAGAAGGCCATGCTGCACTGCAGCAGTGCTGATCTTTCTTGCTAAGTCATTGATTCACAGAAAAACACGGAGACAAACTTGGCTGATAACGAAAAGCGCATCATCAAGAAATACCCGAACCGCCGGCTGTACGATACGGCCACGAGCTGCTACATCACGCTCGATGACGTGAAGCAGCTGGTACTCGAGAACGTCGAAATCACCGTCGAAGATGCCAAGACGCACGAAGACATCACCCGTAGCGTGCTGTTGCAGATCATCCTCGAAGAGGAGAGCGGTGGGGCACCGATGTTCACCTATGATGTGCTGACCCAGATCATCCGCTTCTACGGCCATGCCATGCAGGGCCTGATGGGCAACTACCTGGAAAAGAACCTGCAACTCTTCAACCAGATGCAGCAACGCCTGCAGGACCAATCCAAGTCGCTTTATGGCCAGGGGGAGAACCCGCTCGGTACCAATGCCAATCTATGGGGCGACTTCATGAAGTTCCAGGCACCAGCCATGCAGAACATGATGACCAGCTACCTCGAACAGAGCACCAATATGTTCGTCGAGATGCAGCAGCAACTGCAGGATAGGACCAAGAATATGTGGACCGGCTTCGGCTTCCCTCCCGGAGGCAGCGACAAGAAGTAGTCTGCTGTTTTAAAATGCGTTTATTCAAGCGGGCGTGTCGCGTGACACGCCCGTTCTGCTTTTGTATTGAGGATACGCCATGCACGCCCCCAAAGTCGGATTCGTCAGCCTCGGATGCCCCAAGGCCCTGGTCGATTCGGAACAGATACTGACCCAGCTGCGCGCCGAGGGTTACGCCATTTCGCCAAGCTATGAAGACGCCGACTTGGTCGTGGTCAACACCTGCGGCTTTATCGATAGCGCAGTCGCCGAGTCGCTGGATGCGATCGGCGAAGCACTCAATGAGAACGGTAAGGTCATCGTGACCGGCTGCCTGGGCGCCAAGGACGGTGGCAACCAGATCCGTGACGTCCACCCCTCGGTACTGGCCGTCACCGGTCCGCACGCCACCCAGGAAGTGATGGCGGCGGTGCACGAGCACCTGCCCAAGCCCCACGACCCTTTTATCGACCTGGTACCGCCGCAGGGCGTCAAGCTGACACCCAAGCACTACGCCTATCTGAAGATCTCTGAAGGCTGCAACCACCGCTGCTCTTTCTGCATCATCCCCTCCATGCGTGGTGATCTCGATTCCCGCCCCATTCATGAGGTACTGAGAGAGGCAGAGAACCTGGCCAAGGCTGGTGTGAAGGAACTTTTGGTGATCTCGCAAGACACCAGCGCCTACGGGGTCGATGTGAAATACAAGACCGGCTTCCATAACGGCCGCCCGGTCAAGACCCGCATGACCGAACTGGTGCGCGAGCTGGGCGACATGGGCATCTGGGTGCGGCTGCACTATGTCTATCCGTACCCGCACGTCGACGAGGTGATCGAGCTCATGGCCGCCGGCAAGGTGCTGCCTTATCTCGATATCCCGTTCCAGCACGCCAGCCACTCGGTGCTGAAGGCCATGAAGCGCCCGGCCAATGCCGAGAATGTGCTCAAGCGGCTGGAAGCCTGGCGCGCCATCTGTCCGGACATCGCCATCCGCTCGACCTTCATCACCGGCTTCCCCGGCGAGACCGAGGCCGATTTCGAACAGCTGCTGGACTTTATCGAAGTCGCCCAGCTCGACCGCGTGGGCTGCTTTACCTACTCCCCGGTCGAAGGTGCCACCGCCAACGACCTGCCCAACCACGTTTCGCCGGAAGTGGCCGAAGAGCGCAAGACGCGCTTTATGGAAAAGCAGGCGGCCATCAGTGCTGCCAAGCTGCAGGCCAAGATTGGTCGCAAGCTGACCGTATTGGTCGACGAGATCGACGAGCAGGGCATCGTGGCACGTAGTTATGCCGATGCACCGGAGATCGACGGCCTCGTCTACGTCGAGCAGGAGGCGGGCGTGAAGGTCGGAGACTTCCTCGAAGTTGAAGTGACCGATGCTGACGAATATGACTTGTGGGCGACACGAGTGTAAGCTTTTGCTAATACCACCCCGTTGTCGCTGATAGGAATGTTCCAAGCGCCATGACCCTGACCGAGCTGAAATATATCGTTGCCGTTGCCCGCGAACGTCATTTTGGCCGGGCAGCGGGTGCCTGTTTTGTCAGCCAACCGACCCTGTCGGTGGCCGTCAAGAAGCTGGAGGACGAGCTGGGAGTGACCCTGTTCGAACGTTCCGCCGGCGACGTATCGATCACTCCGATCGGAGAGCGCATCGTTTCCGAAGCGCAACGGGTATTGGAGCAGGTGCAAACCATCAAGCAGCTGGCGGAGCAGGGCAAGGACCCGCTCTCCGGCCCGCTGCGCCTGGGGGCGATCTACACCATCAGCCCCTACCTGTTGCCATTTCTGATTCCCAGCCTGCGCCAGCGGGCGCCGCAGATGCAGCTGCTGCTGGAAGAGAACTACACCGCTCGCCTCGCGGAGATGCTCAAGCAGGGCGATATCGACATTGCCATCCTGTCCGAACCCTTCCGCGAGAGTGGTATTGCCACTCAGGCGGTCTACGACGAATCGTTCGTCGTCGCCACCCCCAAGGGGCATGCCTGGGAGTCGCTGAAGGCCATCGATGCCGCTCAGCTGGAGGACGAGAACGTCCTGTTGCTATCGCCCGGCAACTGCTTCCGCGACCAGGTGCTGCAGACCTGTCCGGAACTCAACCGTGAGGCCCTGCCTACCGGCAGCAGCCTGCAGCGGACCTTGCAAGGCTCCTCGCTGACGACCATCCGGCATATGGTGGCAGGTGGCATAGGCGTGACGGTTCTGCCCGCCACCTCGATCACCCCCGCAGATGAGCAACTGCTGACCATCCGCCCCTTCAAGGGCCAGGCCCCAATGCGCCGCGTGGTATTGGCTTGGCGCCGCAACTTTCCGCGCCGCGAGGCGATCGAAGCGGTGCGCCAGGCCATTCTGGCTGGCGGCCTACCTTCCGTCAGCATGCTGCCCAACGCGGCGGTAGAATAGCTCCCGCACCGGCCCGCCTGACGCGCTGGCCTGCCCAATGACGTGCCCTGGCCCACCCCACGGCGCGCCCCCGTCTATTCATGGAGCCTGCATGGCCGCACCTCTTACCATCGTCGGCAGCGGACTGGCCGCCTACAACCTCGCCCGCGAGTGGCGCAAACATGCCCCCGATGCCGAGCTGTGCATCGTGACCGCCGATGCCGGCGACTTCTATTCCAAGCCCATGCTGTCCAATGGGCTCAATGCCAACAAGACGGCTGCCCAGCTAGCCATGAAGTCCGCCGAGAAAATGGCGGAGGAGCTGAAAGCCACTCTGCTGACCCATACCCGGGTCAGCGCCATCGACCGTGCTGCGCATGAGATAGAGACCTCGGCCGGACGGCTCGCGTACAGCCAACTGGTCCTGGCCCTGGGCGCAGACTCCACGCGCGCGGAGCTCGGCGGCAACGCTGCAGAGGCGGTATTGCGTGTCAATGACCTGGCCGACTACGCAATCTACCGCGAGGCCCTGGACGGTAAGCAACGGGTAGTCCTGTTAGGTGGTGGCCTGATCGGCTGCGAATTTGCCAACGACTTGGTTGCCACCGGGCACCAAGTCGAGGTCGTCGATATCGCCGCTTGGCCTCTGTCCCGCTTTCTGCCCGAAGCTGCAGGCCACTGGATGGCGCAGCGGCTGTCCGCCGCAGGTATCCGGTTCCACTGGCAGCAGCAGGCCCTGCGCCTGGACCACGACGAAGACGGTTATCTGCTGACGCTCTCTGACGGCACTGTACTCAAAGCCGATGTCGTGCTCTCGGCACTTGGCCTGCGACCACGCACGGCCTTGGCCGCAGCGGCAGGTCTTGCCACGAGCCGCGGCATCGTAGTGGACCGCCATCTGCGCAGCAGCGACCCGGATATCTATGCCCTGGGCGATTGCGCCGAAGTTGAAGGCTTGGTGCTACCGTTCGTACTCCCCATCATGCAGGCTGCTCGCGCCTTGGCACCGACACTGGCCGGCCAGGCCACTGCACTGGCTTACCCGGCCATGCCCGTGGTGGTGAAAACCCCCGCCTGTCCAGCTGTCATCGCACCACCCGCGTCCGCTTGTGCAGGCGAATGGCAGATCGAGTCTGGCGCCGATGGCCTGCGTGCCCTGTACTGCGATGCCGCCGGCAAGCTGCAGGGATTGGTGTTGCTAGGCGAGGCCACCAAGGAGCGGCAGACCTTGGCTGCGCAACTGCCGGCAACGCTGGCCTGATAGCGGGCCATTTCCATGACTTCCCGCGCGGCAGCCTCACAAAGGCAGTTCCAGTTTCACGACAGGATTGCCGAGCTCGACGCAAGGCAATGGAATGCACTGGCCGGCAACCAACCCTTCCTGCAGCACGCCTTTCTGCTGGCGCTGGAGGAAACCGGCTGCGTAGGCGGCGACACAGGCTGGCAACCGCTCTACGCCGCCATACACCAGACTGGGCAGCTACGGGCCGCCATGCCGCTTTACCTCAAATACCACTCCTGGGGTGAGTATGTGTTTGACTGGGCGTGGGCAGACGCCAGCGAGCGGGCAGGGCTGCCGTACTACCCCAAGCTGCTCAGCGCCATTCCTTTCACTCCCGTTCCTGGCGCAAGGCTGTTGGCAGAGCAGGGGGAGGATGCCACTGAGCTGCTTCAGCAGGTGCTCGGCATGGCGGGCGAGGCCGAGCTGTCCGGTCTGCATTGCCTGTTCCCGCGAGCTGAAGACGATGCACATTTCGAGCGCGCCGGTCTGTTGCGCAGGCAGGGGCTGCAATTTCACTGGCTCAATCGCGGCTACGCCGATTACGAAGCCTTTCTTGCCGCGCTCAACCACGACAAGCGCAAGAAGTTGCGGCAGGAACGTCGTAAGGTCCGTGATGCCGGGCTGACCATAGTCCGCAAACATGGGGCGGCCATCAGCGCAGAGGACTGGGCCTTCTTTGATCGTTGCTATCAACATACCTATCAAGCACACCGCTCCAGCCCCTACTTGAACCTCGATTTCTTCCTACGGCTGGGGCGGGACCTGCCTGAAGCCTGCCTTCTGGTACTCGCCTACCGTGACGGGCAACCCATTGCCGCAGCCCTCAACCTCTTGGACGGTGAAAGACTGTACGGCCGCTATTGGGGCGCGTTGGAATACGTACCCAATCTGCACTTTGAGCTGTGCTACCACCAGGGCATCGAGTTCGCCATCGAGCGCGGCTTGCAGGCTTTCGAAGGCGGCGCGCAGGGCGAGCATAAATTGGCACGTGGTTTCGAGGCAGTCGCAACGCATTCCTGGCACTGGCTGGCCCAGCCCCAGCTCGCAGGTGCGGTCGCGCGCTTCCTGGCCAGGGAAGGGCAGGGCATGGACCATTACCTCAGCGAACTGGACGAGCGAGCCCCGTTTCGCAGCGCCGACTCGCGCCCAGGCGATCTGCCTTGAGTCTCGTCAGGCGCCGCCGTAGCATGCGAAAAAATCTATTGCTTGCTTGAATTCCATGACCAAACTGCAGCTTGTCACCCAGCAATCCCTCTTCGTTCCCACCCTTGATGGTGCGCAATTGCACCTGCGGCGTATCCATCCGGCGGAACCCGGCAGCGCCGTGCTGATGGTGCATGGTGCAGTGGCCAACGCCCGTACTTTCTACAGCGATAAAGGCAAGGGGCTAGGTCCTTGGCTGGCTCAACGCGGTTACGACGTATATGTGCTCGACCTGCGCGGGCGTGGCCTGTCTACCCCGAAAATTGCCCGCGGGGCTGCTCACGGTCAGACCGAGAGCATCTGCGAGGATATCCCGGCGGCGCTATTGGAAATCCAGCGCCTACGCGGTGAACAGGTGCCTCTCTACCTGGTAGCCCACTCCTGGGGCGGGGTGCTGTTGAGTGCGGCGCTGGCGCGCAAACCCGAATGGGCGCGGCGAGTACGCGCCAACGTCTACCTTGGTAGTAAGCGCAGCATCCGGGTATGGAACTGGCACCGGCTTTATGAGATCGAAATCTTCTGGCAGCGCTTAGCCAGCCTGCTGGCCAAACGCAAAGGCTATCTGCCGGCAGCAGAACTGGGCATGGGTGCGGACGATGAAACGCTCAAGAGCCTGCGGCAGAGCCAACAGTGGGTGAAGGCAGCAGATTGGCAAGATAGCGACGATGGTTTCGATTATGTCGCGGCACTGCAAGCCACCGCTTTGCCGCCCACACTTTATCTGGTGGGTGGCAAGGACCCGGTGCGCGGCCACGAACGCGACGTACGCCGTTTTGCCGCAGAGTCCGGCAGGCATGCCCATGCGTTCGGACTGTTGTCGCGACAGGCGGGACTGAGCCGCGATTACGGCCATATCGACATGCTGACCCATCCACAGGCCGAGCAAGAGGTCTACCCACAGGTACTGGATTGGCTAACTCGCCACACAAATTAAGTTATCCACAGGCATTTTTGGCAAAAAATGCAACTGGCATTAACAGGGGAGCACGCCAGAAACCCAAAGAATCAAAGATATGTAATCATATGCTGAGATACTTTCTACGTCAGTTGACGGGATTTCTGCGAAAAATTAACATGACCTTATATTCCATTGTGTTGCGCAAGGCAGTCAGGTCTGCCGGCGCCGCAAGGGCGGACAGACAAGGCATGTACCAAATTCCGACGGTGCTACCATTGCTTGCAGGCTTTGGAGACAACCGGTCGGGAACGCGTGGGAGCAGGCTATGAGCGCGGCCGGATTGAATTTTTCACCTGAAACCAGAGCAGGCAAGCCTGATGGGCAGCCTGCCGTTGCCACACGTCCAAGCGCCATGAGCCAGAAACCCGAAGCCCTCGCGATGTTGTCCTCCTGCCGCGATCTGGCGGCAGACCTACTGTCCAAGTCGCTGGTCACGATGCTCGACAAGATCGAGGAGTCGTTGTTCGAGCTGGCAGACAAGGCCCTGGACCGGGAGTCGTACAACCTCTACATGGAGGCGCGCGGTCAGGCACAGAGCAAGCGCAGTGAAATCGAGACCGAGTTCCGCCGTCGCTTTGTCGAAGGCTTCAACCGCACGGTGCACGGTGGCAAGGACACTGAGTCCAGCTTTGACAACCTGAACTTCGACGATCTCGAGCTTTCCCTGGTCGGCCACGACGACTACGAGGAAGACCTCGCCGTCACCAATATCACCACCAAGCTCAAGAACAAGCTCGGTGACGATCTGAACGCGCTGAATTTCCGCATGGGCCACCTCATGCAGTTGCCCGAGGAAAGCCGCGAAGACAACCCAATGAACCCGCAGGCCGTTGTGGAAGCCTTCCGCAGCGCCTGCATGAAGATCGAGTCCGATCTGAACGTCCGCCTGCTGGTGCTCAAGCAGTTTGAGCAGTTGGCCGCGGAAAATGTACCCAATGTCTACCAGAACCTGAATCGCTTCCTGGTAGAACGCAACATCATGCCGACCCTGCCCAAAGGCGGCTTCCGCCGCCGCGCGCCTGGCGCTCCGCGTACCGGCCGCAACCCGGCCGCCGGACAGCAAGGCGGCGAGGGCACGGCCCCCACGGCAGCAGAGCTCGCCAGCTACGCCAGCCAGATGGGTTTTGGTACCGGTGGCTTCGCCCCGGTCCAGGCGCCATCGGGTAGCGAGCTGCCCGCCTATGCCGTAGGTAACGAGCAGGAACTGCTGTCCTCCCTACAGCAGCTGCTGGCCTTCAACCAGGCCATGCAGGCCGCACCGGCAGCAGGCCAGCCTGCCGCCGCACCCGTAAGCGAAGCAGCCGCACCGGTCGCCCCCACCTTCCTGGGCAATCTGGGGCAAAGCTTTCTGGATGCCCTGAACCTTCTCCAGCAGGGCCAGCTTGAAGGCGCTGTGGAAGACGCCGGCGAACTCGACATCCAGGCGCTGACCGGTGGCACTGCCAACGTGCTGCACCAGATCAAGACGACCAGCCTGGCCTCTTCGCTGGGCCACGTCGACGGCATGACCATCGATATCGTGGCCATGCTATTCGACAATCTGTTCGACGACCGCAATATCCCCGGTCCGATGAAGGCCCTGATTGGCCGGCTGCAGATCCCGGTGCTAAAAGTGGCGATGCTGGACAGCAAGTTCTTTGCCCGCAAACAGCACCCCACCCGCCGCCTGCTTGATGCACTGGCCCATGCAGCGCTGGGCTGGGATGAAGCCGACGGTCTGGAAGACCGCCTCTATTGCAAGATCGCCGAGATCGTCGAGCGTATCGTCAACGAGTTCGATGAAAACATCGGCCTGTTCGATATTGCCCTGGCCGATCTTGAGAACTTCCTCGCCGAAGAAGAACAGCGTGCCGAATCGGGTGCCGAGGCTGCCGCCGCCGCCCTGATGGCAGAAGAGCGCAACGAAATGGCCTTGCAGCAAGCCAGCCAGATCGTGAAGCGCAAATTGGCCGCTGCGGGTGAAATGCCCGACCTGATCCGTGACTTTGCATTGATCCAGTGGCACGAAGTGCTCAAGCAGGCTGCACTGGAACAGGACAGCAACCCTGAAGCGCTGGCCAACGCAGAACAGGCGCTGGAAGACCTGTGCTGGAGCATCTCGCCCAAGGTTGGGGTTGAGGAACGCCTGCGCCTGATCAATCTGCTGCCCAAGCTGCTGCGCCGACTGGAGAATGGTACTGAAGCCGCCGGCATAGATCGCACCTTGCGCGAGTCCTTCTTTGCCGAGCTGGTGCACTGCCACGCCAACGCGATCAAGTCTGGCCTCAAGCCCGTAGAGCCCGTTGCGGCAGAGCCTGCTCAACCGCTGCCAGCCTCCACCCAGGCTATCCAGGCACTGGTCGCCAGCGCGGCCCAGCCCGCGGCCGCGCCCACCGCACCCGCAACTGATCTGGGCGATCTGCCCGCGCTCAGCATGGGCTCTTCCGCCACCGGATTCGAGATCACCGACGCCAATTGGGATGCCGGCCTCGACAAATATCAGGACTACGACGATGTGGTCGCCAATCAGCTCAAGCGCGGGGCCTGGGTAGAGTTTGTCCAGAACGATGGCTCGCTGACGCGTGCCAAGCTCGCCTGGGTGAGCCCACGCAAGAGCCGCTACCTGTTCACCAACCGGCAAGGCGACAACAGCATGGAATTCACCCTGCTGGATCTGATCTCCCTCTTCAAGAGCGGTGAAGCCAGCTTGATCGAGAGCGGCCCATCTGTGGAACGTGCGGTCAGCGACATGATCGGCATGCTGCAGCCCCAAGCTGCCTAGTCATTCATTCGTCAGTACGTAGACAATGCCCGCGCAAGCGGGCATTGTCGTTTTACCCCCCGGAAGCCGCCTATGACCGCCATCTATCGCCCCATCCACCCCTACCGTAGCGAGACCGTGCTGCTGCGTGGCATGCCCCATCGACTATGCCGCTGGGGCCGACCGGACACGCCGAAGATAGTCCTGCTGCATGGCTGGATGGATTGTGCAGCCACCTTCCAATTCCTGGTCGACGCCGCGCCGGCCGCATTGCGGGAATACGACCTGCTGGCGCTGGATTGGCGGGGTTTTGGCCAGAGCGCCTGGGCAGAGCAGAGTTATTACTTCCCCGACTACCTGGCGGATCTGGACGCCTTGCTGACGCAATACGCGCCAGACCAGCCAGCCACCCTGCTGGGGCATAGCATGGGCGGCATCGTCGCCTGCCTGTATGCCGGCATACGTCCTGAGCGGGTGGCCCAGGTCGTGTCGCTGGAGGGCTTTGGTCTACCGGCCACCGAGCCAGGCCTGGCACCGGCTCGCTACAGACGGTGGCTGGATGAAGTCGCCGGGCCCGCAGCAGGAAAGGACATGCAGGGGCTGGCGACGGCCGCACTGCAACTACAAAAGGTCAACCCGCGGCTGGCACCCGAACAGGCACGATGGCTAGCTGGCGAGTTGGCGATAGAGCAGGGGGGGCAGACTCGCTACCGGGCCGATCCACGTCACAAATGGGTCAATCCGGTGCTCTATCGGCTGGAGGAGGCCATGGCCTGCTGGCGCGAGGTTCAAGCCCCTACCACCTGGGTAGTGGGCGATGAAACACGATTGCTGCAATGGCTGAAGGAAGACGCCGACCAGTTTGCCGAGCGCCGGGCCTGCTTTCGGCAGTTGCGCTACCTGACCTTGCCGGACTGCGGCCACAACCTGCAACACGACGCCCCAGCGGCGGTGGCGGAATTGCTGCTGGAAGCCGTGCGCCAAAGAAGCTGATGGCTTAGTCGAAGTAGCCCAGCACGCCGTCCAGGCCGACCTGATCGAGCGCATAAGCCGCCTGTGCACGGACCGCAGGCTTGGCATGGCAAGCGATGCCAAACCCGGCTGCCGCCAGCATGGGCAGGTCGTTGGCACCATCGCCCAGGGCGATGACCTGCTCGGGCCGCAGGCCCAACTCTTCGCGCATGCGCACCAGCTCGGCCGCCTTGCGCGCCGCATCCACCACCTCACCGACCACCCGGCCGGTCAGCTTGCCGTCGGCGACCTCCAGCACGTTGGCCACCGCACGGGTCAAGCCCAGACGGGCCTGCAAGCGCTCGGTAAAGAAGGTAAAGCCACCGGAGATCAGCAGGGTCTTGCAACCGACCTTGCCAGCAGCCTTGAGCAGCGTTTCTGCACCGGGCATCAGCTTGAGCCGCTCCTCATACACTGCCAGCAGCGCTTGCTCCGGCAAACCCGCCAACAAGGCCACGCGCTCCAGCAGGCTCTGCCGGAAATCCAACTCGCCGCGCATGGAGCGAGCAGTGATGGCAGCAACCTGGGGCTTGATGCCCTGCATATCGGCAATCTCATCGATGCACTCGATGGTGATCAGGGTGGAATCCATATCCATCGCGATCAAACCGATGTCCGACAGGGACGCACCGTATGGCACGAAAGCGAAGTCGTAGCCGGCCTCAGCGCAGAAACTAGCCACCGCCTCGCGCTGGGCTGGGTCAGCGGGGCTGAGCTTGAATGCCTGGTGGGCGAGGGCGCCGGAACGAACGGCGGTGATCTCGCCGGCACCGACCAGTTGCGCCAAGCGTTTGAGATTCTGGGTGGCGACTTCGGTCGCCTGAATGACAAGCTTGTACATGGGTGAACTCAGGCAGTATGAAGCCGGCCGTCGGCCAGGGTCAGGACACGCCCGGTACGAGCGGCCAGTTCAGTATCGTGGGTCACGATCACCAGCGCAGTGCCCAGGCGGTCGTTGAGGGAGAGCATCAAGTCGTAGACGGACTGCGCGGTGTGCCGATCCAGATTACCGGTCGGTTCATCGGCCAGCAGGCACAGGGGCTCCGTCACCAGCGCCCGGGCAATCGCCGCCCGTTGACGCTCGCCGCCGGACAATTCACCCGGCTTATGCCGCAAACGATGGCCCAGACCAACCTGCTCCAAGATAGCTGCAGCCTTGGCTTCCGCCTCACCACGCGGGGTGCGGCGTATCAGCAAGGGCATGGCCACGTTCTCCAGCGCACTGAATTCCGGTAGCAAATGGTGGAATTGATAGACAAAACCCATCTGCCGGTTACGCAAGGCACTGCGCGCCGCCTCGGTCAGTGCGAAGGGGTTCTGGCCAGCCACACTCAAGCTTCCCTGACTGGGCTGATCCAGCGTACCCAGCAGATGCAACAAGGTGCTCTTGCCCGAACCTGAACTACCTACGATGGCCAGCTTCTCCCCCTTGGCCACGTCAAGATCAATGCCACTGAGCACTGGCACATCGAGATCTGGGTAGGTCTTGGCCAAGCCTCGCGCTTCAAGAATCAGCTCACTCATAGCGCAGTGCCTCCGCCGGGTTGATGCGGGCGGCACGCCAGCTGGGGTAAAGCGTCGCGGCAAAGGCCAGCAACAAGGAAATCAAACCGATGGTGAGCACGTCAGCCGGCAGCACTTCGCTGGGCAGCTCGGAGATGAGATAGACCTGGGGCGACAGTACCTTTACATGCAGCAGGTTCTCGAAAAAACTCACCACCGCGCCGACGTTGGAGGCCAAGAGCACGCCGCCCAGTACGCCGACAATGGTGCCAACCACACCGATGGTGGCCCCCTGGATGACGAATATCTTGAGTATGCTGCCCGGCGATGCCCCCAGGGTACGCAGGATAGCGATGTCAGCCTGCTTGTCAGTGACCGTCATGACCAGGCTGGATACCAGGTTGAAGGCGGCAATCGCCACGATCAGGGTCAGAATCAGGAACATCATGCGCTTTTCGATCTGCACCGCACGGAAGTAATTGGCGTTCTCCATGGTCCAGTCGTTGAACTGCAAGGCCGGATGGCTGGCCTGAAGGCTGCCTGCCAGTGCCGGCGCCTTGAGCGGATCGGCAATGCGTAGCCTTACGCCGCTGACGGCGTCACCCATGCGGTAGAGGCGCTGCGCATCCTGCAGGTTGATATAGGCGAGGCCCGCGTCGTACTGGTACATGATCTGAAAGAGACCCACCACGGTGAAGGTACGCAGCCGAGGCGCCATGCCCACCGGCGTAATGTTCCCCTGCGAAACATAGAGCGTTACCTTGTCACCCAGCCCCACCCCGAGTGCCCGCGCCAATTCCTGGCCCAACACGATATTGAACTCACCCGGCCGCAAGCCATCGAGCCGACCGGCAACGATATGCTTGCCAAGGCCCGCTACCTGCTCCTCTAGCGCTGGCTCAATGCCGCGCACCAAGGTGCCTTGCATGGCGTCACCATAGGACACCAGACCTTGCGATTGCACATAGGGTGCAGTGGCCTGAACCTCCGGCTGGCGCCGCAGCTCAGCCGCCGCCGTTTGCCAATCCGGCAGACGCCCGTACTCACCGCTGGCCTGAATATGCGAAGCAACTTCGAGTATGCGGTCACGGATTTCACGCTGGAAACCGTTCATGACCGACAGGACTGTGATCAGGGTGATGACGCCAAGGGCGATCCCCGCCATCGAGGCGGCAGAAATAAAGGAGATAAAACCATTGCGGCGCTTGGCGCGGGTATAGCGCAGGCCGATCAGCCATTCAAAGGAATTCACACGGAACCAGAGAGAAATGCCAGGGCCGCAGTGTGCCACAGTGGCGACTAGCGACCAACGCCCGAGCTCCGGCGGGGAACGACGACTGCGGATTGCCTGTGGTAAACCACTAGCCTGGGGCACTTTACAATATGCACCTAGTCTATAAGTAGACAGTTAAAATGCGGCCGTACCCAAGGTTAAGCACATGATAGACACGTTCAAAAAACTGTTCGTCTTCGGCCGGGAATCGCGGTTGGATATGGCGGTCGCGACAGTGGAAAGCGCTGCCTCGCTACCGCCGGTGCAGGCCATGCAATCGATCAGCGAATGGCTGCAGCAGGAGCAGCGTCGGGCGGAAAACCGCAGCGATGGCCTCATGGTGTTGCGCGGCATCGACACTCATTTGCGCAATATCGTCGAGCGGGCCATGTCTGACATGCTCGAGGCCAAGAGCAACCACGCCCGCCTCAGCCTGCTACTTCAGACTACGGTGCCGATCTGCACCACTATCGTCGAAGCTTATACCGAGGCGATGCGCCGGGAGATGGTGGAGCTGGCCCGCAAGCCGGCCAACACGCCACTGCTGCAGATTTCGGTTGCCAACTGGCTGTATTGGATAGGCCGCGACCATGTGGTGCGCTTTGTCCGTGAGCCCAAGGCTGACCGTTTACCCTGGCACGAGATCAAACCGGCGGCGGAATTCGCACTTGGCCTCAGCGGTACGCTCACCGCCCGCATGGCACGTACCGATTCGGAGGCAGGCAAGCTGCAAAAGCAGTTGGCCCATCTGGTACTGCTGTCCCGCACGCTGACCCCGGACCTCCAAGGCCGGCAGCTCTTGATCGCCGACCGCGTGGCCGACGTCCTGGCCAGTTTTATCCAGGTCAGCAGCCAGCACTCGAGCCAGACACCGTTTGGCCAGGCCAATGATGACGACAACCCGCCCACCGTATTGACCCAGATGCCGACCAAGGCCAAGCAAGACGGCCACGGCCTGTTCTACGGCCTTGAAAAGACGGTGCTGGAGCTGGTAGCGCTGGAGAATCTGATCACCGCGCAGAACAAAGTGCCACAGAAGATGGACCCGAACGGCCTTCTGGACGTGGCAGAGACGCTGGTGGTAATCAAGCATCTGAAGAACCGCTGGACCGGTCGCGAGGTAAAGCGCCAGTCCGAACGCAAGGCCATCAGTGGCTCTTTGAGCATCTGCTATGACTTCGGCGCCATCCGCCGCATGGTGGTACAGGCCACGCAGCAAACCACGACCCGCACCAACGAGACCACCATCGAGCGGGCACTTGTGGAAGATATCAGCGCGACCGGGGTCGGCCTCAAGCTGCCCAAGCGCAGTAGCTGGGTCAAGGTGGGCATGCTGCTTGGCGTCAAGACCGACAAGGACGTCAACTGGCGGATCGGCGTCGTACGCCGTGCCATCGTCCGCGGACACGACGACATCATGGCGGGCATCCAGTTGCTGGCACGCGATCCGGAGT
>NZ_DATCSC010000050.1:0-17757 GCF_036568685.1 Chitinimonas sp. | reverse complement strand
TGCTACGTGGCGGCGCCGACGATGCCACCCTGATCGCCGCGCTGCGCGACGCCATCGAGCTCAAACCCGAGCGCCATACCTTTGTCGAGCAACCGGAAAAAATCGTCCGCTTCATGTCCCTCACCGGCGGTTGATCCTTGCTTTGAAATAGCAAGCCTTATCGCAATATCACCTGCTGCGATGGCACTCGGCAAAGCCGAGCGCTTAACGTCATGTAAGCTCGACCACCGGATCCTCTGATTTAGCCCAACTCCCCCCGCCCTCGCCGCCGCGAGGGAGCCTCGCTGCGCTCGTAGGTTCACGGAACTAGCCTCCCAACAGCAAGCTGCTTCAGGTCCAATTGCTCTCGGCGCTCCTCACCCCCCTGTACCTGTCACTGCCAAGCCCCTTTCAACTTAAGAACAAAAATAATAACGATTCTTATTTTCAAATAAAATTTACAACTCTAGAATGTCGCCCTTGTGTCTGCGCTGCGCCTCTACCGCACCAGCCGCACTTCAAATCAGAACCCGATCAAGCTGCTCCGACTTGTACGCTGTGCGCCCTCCCCTGGCTGCCGCCGGCCCATGTCGTGGCGGTAAACCGGTCATACAATTGGGAGTACCCGCTTATGCAACACGCCCCCCGTTTCCGCCCGCTGGCGATCGCCATCCCCCTGATCCTGGCCGGCTTGCCGGCACTGGCCGAACAGACCAGCACCGACCCCATTCTGGTCACCGGTGCCCGCACCCCGACCCGTATCAGCGATCTGCCGCGCAGTGCCTGGATCGTCAGCGGTGAAGAGATCGCCGAGCAGGTCCGTGGTGGCGTACCGCTCAAGGAGCTGCTGGGCCAGCTGGTGCCCAGCCTGGACATCGGCCCGCAGGGCCGTACCAACTACGGCCAGAACCTGCGCGGCCGCAGCGTGCTGGTGATGATCGACGGCGTCTCGCTCAACAGCTCGCGCGGTGTCAGCCGGCAGTTCGATTCCATCGACCCCTACAATATCGAGCGCATCGAAGTCCTCTCCGGCGCCAGCTCGGTCTACGGTGGCGGTGCCACCGGTGGCGTGGTCAACATTGTCACCAAGCGCGGTGAGGTTGGCCTCAAGTTCAATACCGAGTTAGGTCTGCGTAGCGGTTTTGAAACCGGTGAAGACCACGACTGGCGCGTGGCGCAATCCATCAGCGGTGGTAGCGACAGCATCGCCGGCCGCCTGGGCGTGGCCAACCAGAAGAACGGCGCCGCCTTCGACGCAGCCGGCAAGCAGGTCACGCCGGACATCACCCAGACCGACCTGCAGTACAACCGCTCGGTCGATGTGCTGGGCAGCCTGGACTTCAAGCTCCCCGCAGGCCAGAGCCTCAAGCTCACCGCCCAGTACTACGACTCGGGCTACGACGGCAGCAAGGCGCTCTACCTGGGCCCCAACCTCGCCGGCGCCCTGGGCGGCAAGCCGCAGCTCTTGGAAGTGCGTGACGGTTTCGAGTCGGACATCACCCCGACCACCAAGCGCTCCATGCTGATGTTCGACTACCACCTGCCGCAGGTACTGGGTGGCCAGGACCTCTATCTGCAAGGCTCGGCTCGCACCGAGAAGCTGGACTTCTACCCCTTCCCCGGCACCTACAACGTCAGCGGCGTGGGCACCGTGCCCTACTACAGCACCTCGCGCCAGAACACCGACGCCCAGGCCCTCAAGGCCGTGCTGTTCAAGCGCTTTGGCGACGTGAAGCTGAGCTACGGCCTGGACCTGGACCATGAAAAGTTCGACGCCAGCCAGGTGCTGTTCAACGCCGCACAGGGCTTCGCCAGCGGCGGCCTCAAGCTGGCTCGCTTCGCCGAGGTGGGCCGCTACCCCGGCTTTGAGGTGGATGGCCGCTCGCTGTTCGCCCAGGCCGACTGGAAGCTGGACGAGCAATGGAGCCTGAGCGCCGGCCTGCGCCACCAGAAGATGGACGTGTCGGTCGACGACTTCGTCGCCTCGCAGCAGCAGGTACTGATCGCCAGCGGCGTAGGCAAGTCCGCCGCCGCCATCGCCGGTGGCGACAACAGCTACTCGGTCACCCTGCCCAATGCCGGCGTGATCTTCCGCCTCAATGGCAACAACCAGGGTTGGCTGAATTATTCGGAAGGCTTCGATCTGCCCGACCCGGCCAAATACTACGGTCAGGGCCGCTATAGCCTGGTCGGCGGCAAGACCGGCGTCTGGAACCTGGTCAGCGGCGTCAGCGTAGCCGGTTCGCCCCTGGCCGGCATCAAGACCCGCCAGGTCGAGACCGGCTGGCGCAGCAAGGCGGGCGGTTTCAGCAGTCAGCTGGCGGCCTTCTACGCCTGGTCGGACAAGAACATCCAGTTCGTCTCGTCCACCCTGGCCATCAACGTGATCGACCAGGACACCCGCAACTACGGCCTGGAAGGCGAACTCGGCTACCGCTTCGACGACGCCTTCAAGCTGGGCGGCAACTTCCTGGTGATCCGCTCGCAAGAGAAGAAAAACGGCAACTGGCAGAAGCAGGCGGTCACCGCCGCCAGCCCCAACAAGCTCACCGCCTACGGCAGCTACCAGCGCGGCCCTCTCGGCCTGCGCCTGCAAGCGGTCAAGAGCTTTGGCTTGAGCGACCCGACCGGCGCCCGCCTTGACGGCTATACCACCGCCGACCTTCTGGGCAGCTACGCCCTGGCGCGCGGTACCGTGAACTTCGGCGTGCAGAATCTGTTCGACCGCCAGTACGCCACCATCTGGGGCCAGCGTGCCAAGGTCTTCTACGGTGCCTTGGTCTCACCGGCCACCGTGGACTTCCAGGGTCGCGGCCGGACCTACGCCTTGAGCTACAGCCTGGACTACTGATCGCGCCACCCGTGATCGGCAAGGTAAGCCCTAGCGCCTACCCAGGCAGCAGACAGACCCGGCCACGAGCCGGGTCTTTTTTTGTGCTGTTTCTACGCTACCAGCTCAGGCTGCGGCCCGAGAGCTCGGCATGGATGTCCGCCAGGATCTCGAAGGAACGCAGCCGCTTGGCATGCTCGTAGATATTGGCGGTCAAAATCAGCTCATCGGCCCCAGTCTGTTCGATCAGCTCCAGCAGACGCGCCTTGACGGTCTCTCGCGAGCCCACCGCCGAGCAGGCCAAAGCGCGGTTCACCCCCAGGCTCTCACCCGGCTGCCAGTAGGCCGCCATATCGGGGATGGGTGGCTGGATCTTGCCCGGCGTGCCCCGCCGCAGATTGGTGAACTGCTGCTGCAAGGAAGTAAACAGATAGCGCGCCTCCTCATCCGTATCAGCCGCCACCACACCGGCAGCCACCATCGCATAGGGCCGGTCGAGCTGCTTGGACGGGCGAAACTGCTCGCGGTAGATCTGCAGCGCCTGCATCAGGTAGTCCGGCGCAAAGTGCGAGGCAAAGGCAAAGGGCAAGCCCATGGCCGCCGCCAGCTGGGCGCTGAAGAGGCTGGAACCCAAGAGCCAGATCGGTATTTCCAGACCACCACCGGGCACCGCCTGGATGGCCTGACCCGGCCTTACCGGTGCCAGCAAGGCCTGCAGCTCCTGCACGTCCAGCGGGAAGCGATCGGCGCTGTCCAGCATATCGCGCCGCAATGCACGAGCGGTGCCCATATCGGTCCCCGGCGCGCGCCCCAGGCCCAGGTCGATACGGCCAGGGTGCAAGGACTCCAGCGTACCGAACTGCTCGGCGATCACCAGCGGCGCATGGTTGGGCAGCATGATCCCGCCCGAGCCGACACGGATGCTGCGCGTGCCGGCCGCGACATGGGCCAGCACCACCGCGGTGGCGGCGCTGGCAATGCCGACCATATTGTGGTGCTCGGCCAACCAGTAGCGATGGAAGCCCCAGCGCTCGGCGTGCTGGGCCAGGTCCAAGGTATTGCGCAGTGCGTCTGCTGGCGTAGCGCCGACGACGACCGGGGAGAGATCAAGGACGGAAAAGGGGATCAAGGCGGTTACCTCTGGGTACAAGGAATATATCTATAACAAGCGTTATAAATATAACAATCTTGCAAAGCCGCCAGCTCGTCAAGGAAAATATACCAATCGTTATAAAAATGGATGTGCCATGACCAAGCGCGGCCGGCCCGCCAGCTTCGACCGTGACGAGGCCCTGCAGCAAGCCATGCAGGTGTTCTGGGAATACGGTTACGAAGGCGCCAGCATGACCCAGCTCAGGGAAGCCATGGGTGGCCTGTGCGCGCCCAGCCTCTATGCGGCGTTTGGCTCCAAGGAAGCGCTGTTCCGCGAGGCGGTGGCCCGCTATCGCTCGGAAGAAAGTCCGCTCTGGCTCGATTCACTGCAGCAGCCCACCGCTCGCGCCGCCATCGAGACCATGCTGCGCAACGCCGCCATCTGCTATAGCACGCCGGGCAAGCCGCGCGGCTGCTTGATCGATCTGGGCGGTCGCCGGGGCACGGCCGACAGCGAAAGCGTACAGGCCTATCTGCGCGAGTGCCGGCTCGATTCTGCCGAGCGCATACGGCAACGGCTCCTGCGCGGCATGGCCGAGGGCGACCTGCCTGCCACAGCGCCCGTGGAGGCGCTGACCACCTTCTACGCCACGGTGTTGCAAGGCCTGTCGGTACAGGCCTGCGACGGCGCCACGCGCGAGGCCATGCTGGCCGTTGTGGACTGCGCCATGGGCGCCTGGCAGGGCATGGTGCCGGCAGACACCTGACGGCGCCCGCCCACGCCATTGATCAGGGCAAGCTCAACGGCCTGGGTAGCGCTGCGCCGGCGGTAGTTCGCCATACATGGCCTGCTTCAACTCCACCCGATTGATGGTCGCTATACGGTCCTCGATCCAGGCCCGTTCATGGTTGAGGTCCTCGACCTCCGCAACCCGCTGCTCGTCGTCTGATTCGTTACGCTGGTTCTCCGCCTCAACGCGATAACGCGCAAGCTGACTATCGATCGCATATTTACGATTCTGCAGGGTCTGCAACTCATGCAGTTTCTTCTGTGCCTGCCCCATGTTCTGGTCCCGCTGCTGGCTATCGCTGCTGTTGATAGCAGGCGCAGCCTCAGTCATCGCTACGGGCGCAGAAACAACCGGCTTACCGGCTACCGGACGGTTCGCCCACCAGATAATGCCCCCCAGCGGCAGCACCAGGGCGGCCAGCAAGCCCAGCCAGCGCAAGCCCTTGCCGGGGTCGGCAGCCGGCGTACGCGCCGGACCGGCAGGCTTGAGCGTGGCGTTATACGCTGCCCGGCGCTGAGGGTCGCACAGTACGGTCTGGATTTCCCGCAACTCAGCCAAGCGCTCGGGACTGGCACCAGAGGACTGGTACAGCCGCAGCATCTGCCGGCAGGCAGTCTCGATCTGCGAAGGTGTGGCTTCCGGGCCAAGGCCCAGCAGGGTGTAATAGGAATCGTGCGGCATAATTAAGTAGATAAGAAGCGATAGTAAGGGCGTGGCGATTATGGCATCGCCATTACGCGCCACGCACGCAACGTCTCCAGCAGGCATGAAAAAGCCGCAGCGTGATGCTGCGGCTTTTTCATGGGGGCTTCTACAGCTACCAGTAGCGGCGGCGATACTGCTTGCGCTCTTCCCTGTCGGTAGTGCGCTTGTACTGCCAGCCATCGTGGGCCATGCCCAGCGCAGCCAACACGGCCATGGCCTGGACTATGCCTTCCAGCCAGTCGGCATAACCGAGCTGCCAGGCAATGCCGATCAAAGCCAGACCTGCACAAAATACTGCCAGCGCCTTGCTGTGCCGCCACAGCCGATAGACGGCGTAAGCACCGACAAAAACCAGCAACACGGCCGAACCACCTTGCAGCAGCAACAGATTGGAGATAGAGGGCAAGGCAGCGGTAGGCATGATCTTCTACGGATCCCGGGACAACTAGGAGGCCGGATTCTAAATGAAGTTCCCTCTATCTGAGTACATTGCGATACACGCAAAAAGTCATATATTGATCTACGCCACAGCGCATCTCTCTTCCACTGGCAACCCGCGGACCGCCCTTGCATCTGCACAATCAGCGCTATAACTATCTTTGTCACCAGTCTGTGCTCTACACGCAGTTGCAGGTGGGTTCCAAATGGCGCGTAACAGATCCGGTCGACGCCTAAAACGCTTAGCGGCCCCTTAGTCCGTTTTGAGGAGGCCGCATACCTTTGCTCATCGATTCGCATCACTCTGTCATGACGAGGTGGGGGATATGTTCAATGCACATCTGAAGCAGGAGTTGGCAGCACTACGCGAGGAAATGTCCTCGGTCGAACAAGTCAGGAAAAGCCTCGATGACGAGATGCTGGCGGCCTATCTCAACCCGCAAGGCCGGTTCGAGACCATCAACACCACCTTCCAGAAGGAAATGCAGTATCGCCCGGACGAACTGACGGGGCGCGCCATTATCGAGCTGGTGCCGCCCAATCTACGAGATACCGATTTCCACACCAAGCTGCGTGAAGCCATCGTCCGCGGCGAGCACCTGAGCGGAGCGCTGCGCCTCTTGCGCGGCAATGGCAAGGAGGCCTGGTTGCGAGTCATCCTGCAGCCAGTGCGCAATAGTGCCGGGGTGTTACAGCACTTCTCGCTCTACGCCAATGACCTCACCCGTACCATCGAAGCCTCCTGCGAGCACGAGAACATCATCCGGGCCCTGCAACGCTCCACCGCCGTGATCGAATTCAACCTCGATGGCGAGATCCTGACCGCCAATGACCGCTTTCTGCAGTCCATGGGCTACCGGCTGGAGCAGATACAGGGCAAGCACCACCGTACATTCTGCGAACCCGAAGAGTACAACGCTCCCCAGTACCAGGCCTTCTGGGACAAGCTGCGCCGTGGCGAATTTGTCGCCGACCGCTTCAAACGGGTGGATGCCCATGGCAACGTGGTCTGGCTGGAAGCCTCCTACAACCCCATCATCGATGCCCAGGGCAAACTCTACAAAGTGGTGAAATTCGCCACCGTGATCACCGACCAGGTGAACCGGGAGCTGGCCATTGCCGACGCTGCCGATATTGCCTACAGCACCTCGCAACAAACCGACAACAGCGCCCAGCGTGGAGCCGGCGTAGTCAAGCAGACGGTGAATGTGATGCGCGACCTGGCGCACCACATGCAGGAAGCCGCCGAACGCATCGAGGCGCTGGACAAGCAGTCGCAGGTGATCGGCTCCATCATCAATAGCATCAGCAGTATTGCCGACCAGACCAATCTATTGGCGCTCAATGCCGCCATCGAAGCCGCCCGGGCCGGCGAGCATGGCCGCGGCTTTGCCGTGGTGGCAGATGAGGTGCGTCAACTCGCCTCACGCACCACGGCCGCCACGCAGGAGATCATCGGCGTGGTGCAGCAAAACCAGAAGCTGGCCGGTCAAGCGGTCTCGGTCATCGATTCGGGCAAGCAGCAGGCCGAGCACGGCCTGCAACTGGCCGGCGAAGCAGGTAACGTGATTATCGAGATCCAGGATGGTGCACAACGCGTGGTCAACGCGGTTGGCCAGTTCTCCACCCAACTCAGCGGCTAGCCAGCCTTGAAGACGCCACCTCGCACCTTGCGGGGTGGCGCAAAATGGCTCAAGCGGCGGCTGCGACCATGTCGAATTCCAGCACGACAGCGCCTTCCACCAGCCGTAAGCCGAGCTGCTCGCTCAGTGCCTGCCACTCGCGGTCATCCAGATCATGGGCGGGAACGGAAAAATCAAACTCCCGGCCGCGCTCGGTATAGCTGACCAGGAAACAATCGTCGGCGAATAACTTGAGTTCGACCACCGAGATACGGTAGCCGGGATTACAACGGGTGGCCTCGAAGACTTGGCCTTCTTGCGGGATCAGCATGCAATCGTCCTCCTGTATCTTGAACGTAACCGGCCGCCTCTCTGACGTAGGCTGATACACCAGTCCGGACCCGCCCCGGCGATGCGGGGCATGAAGGATAAAGATAGCGCGCCAGGCCGGGACAAAACAAGCCAACAACCGACCGGCCGTCGCCATCTTGGCAATCAACTCGCCCAAAGGCAAACCGCTTCCACCCAGAGGCAAACGCCGTTCCCGTCCCCCTCAGCGAACAAAAAAAAGCCACCCGCTAAGGGTGGCCTAGCCGGTACAACCATCACGCCAGGGCGTGCCGGTTGCCACCTGAGGGCAATACAAAAATGTCGGCAAACATGGAGAGTGCTACGGGCGTTGACGACGAAGCCAGTATGCCCCGCCTTCTCCCACCCTGATTTGACCAGGCGCAAGCCCGGTGCTCAGGGAGCGCCTTACCGATGCGTAAGAGAATGAATTGGGCGGGGCAGGAACTCATCAAGGCAAGGGCCTGCTACCTCAGCTCGCACCGAACGTGAGCGCACGGGTTACCGGGCGCCCACGCTGCGCTCAGACTATATATGCACCGCACGCCAAGCCATCAGGCCCTCACCGCCACGACACCGGTGTCCCCCGCCAACTGGCAGGGAACAGCCGCTGCAGGTTGGCCACCTTGGGTAGGTCGTTGTAGACAATGTAAAGATCGCGAGGATGCTGCACGAGGTAGTCCTGGTGATAGTCCTCGGCCGGATAGAAGCCGCCGGCCGGACTCAGCTGGGTGACGATCTGCCGAGCGTAGGCATGCGCCTGACCTAGCTGGGTGATATAGGCCTGCGCCACCGACTTCTGCGCCTCGCTACCGTAGAAGATCACCGAGCGGTACTGCGTCCCGCTGTCCGGCCCCTGGCGGTTGAGCTGGGTCGGGTCGTGCGCTACCGAGAAGAAGATGCGCAGAAGCTCGCCGTAGCTCACCACGGCCGGGTCATAGGTAATCTGGACCGATTCGGCATGGCCGGTGGTCCCGGTGGCGACCAGCTCATACTGCGCCGTAGCCTTGTTGCCGCCGGCATAGCCGGATACCACCTTCTGCACCCCGCGCACATGCTCGAACACGCCCTGCACACCCCAGAAACAGCCGCCGCCGAACACGGCAGTCTGCAGCGCACCCGCCGCCTTGGGCTGATCGAACTTGGGTGGGTCTATCACCACCGGCGCCTCGGCCGCGTAGGAGAACGACTCGGCCAGACCACCGACCACAATGGCCACCAGCGCAGCCAAGAGGGGGCTGCTCCAACGATGTTTCATGACTTGCATGGCAAGACTCCTTCCAAAGGTGAAGCGATGGCAATCAGGCGCGTGCCACAAAACGCAAGGCGGCAGAATTCATGCAGTAGCGCAGGCCGGTAGGCCTTGGGCCGTCGTCGAACACATGCCCCAGGTGGGCATCGCAACGCGCGCAGGAGACGGCATCGCGCTGCATGCCCAGGCTGTTGTCGCGGCTGACCCGCACATTGCGGCTGGATATCGCCTGCCAGAAGCTGGGCCAGCCGGTACCGGACTCGAACTTGGTACGTGCATCAAAAAGCGCGGTATCGCAGCACACGCAGCGGTACAGGCCGTCCGCGTGGTTGTTCCACAGCTTGCCGGTGTAGGGGTACTCGGTCCCGGCCCGGCGCGTCACCTGGTAGACGCTGGCCGGCAGTTGCTGCTGCCAGGCGGAATCGCTCTTCACCACCTTGGGCTGCCTTACCAGACCCAGCGACTTGCCGGCTGGCGAGAACTGCTCGATCTCCACCTCCGCAACCGCCGGGCCGGCCACCGCGGCCGTGTTGGCAAGGCCTGTCGCCCAGGCCCGGACCATGGCGGTGTTGGCGACCAGTGCACCCAGCCCCAACCGCAGAAAGGTGCGGCGACCTGCTTGCATATCGTCATTCATGGCGTGGCTCCTCAACCAAAGGTGAAGGCGTAGGCTTCGGCACCAGCGTCGAGGAACTCGATACTGAAGGTATGGGCGCTCACCTCGCCCGACTGCCGGACCAATTGGTACAAACGCTGCTCGCTGACCTTGCCGTAACCATCGGCGTCGACATCCGCGCCGTGGTCAGCCTTGGGTGGAGCACCATCGATCAGCACCCGAAAGCGCACCGGGTGACCAGCCTGGCCAGGCCCCAGCACCAGGTGCAGATCACGCGCCTGGAAGCGGTACTGGATACCGCCGTGTGCCTGCGCCAGCACCGCGCGCTCGGCGCCTACCTGCCATTGGCCCGTCAGGCCCCACTGGTTGAGCCCCAGCTGCTTGGGCAGCGTGTAGCCAGTGGCTGCATCCGGCTTGAAGCCCTCAGGCGAACTGAACTGCTCGGCCCGCTCGTAGCCCACATAGGTCTCGGGTGACTGTACCTGCGCCTCGTTGGCGGCAGCCTGCACGCCGCTGGCCTTGGGGGCATCGCCGGTCAAGGGCGGCAGGTCCTTGGCGCCGGCCTCGATCAGCAGCTGCCGCAGGGTCTGCTCCGAGCCCAGATAGTCGCCCTCGCCAAAGTGGTGGCCGCGGATATGCCCGGCGGCATCGACAAAGTAGTGCGCCGGCCAGTACTGGTTGTTGAAGCCACGCCAGATCGCGTAGTCGTTATCCAGTGCCACCGGGTAGGCAATGCCCTGCTCGGCCACCGCCTTGCGCACATTGCCCGGGTTCTTCTCAAAGGCGAACTCCGGCGCATGCACACCCAGCACCACCAGGCCATGGTCCTTGTACTTCTGGTACCAGCCGTTCACATAGGGCAAGGAGCGCAGGCAGTTGATACAGGAATAGGTCCAGAAATCGACCAGCACCACCTTGCCGCGCAGGCCTTCGGTCGTCAGCGGTGGCGTATTGAGCCAGCCCGTGGCGCCGGCCAGCGAGGGCAGCTCGCCCTCCACCGGCAGGCTGGCGCTGCCAGCCTTGCGCATCATCATGCTGTTGCTGGCCATCATGGCCCCGCCCACGGCCGGGCCGGCGGCAGCTTGCTGGCTGCCAAAACGGTCCAGCAAGGACTGCTCCAGCCGGTTGGTGCCGGCGAGCGAGAGATTGGTCAGCACACTGCTGTCCCAACCCAGACCAATGACCGCAACCGCCACCAAGACCAGTACCCCCAGACCGCGCCGCACCCACTCACCCGCGCCCAAGCCGCGCTTGAGCAAGGTGAATACCCGGCCGCCTGCCAAGAGGGCAATCGCCAAGGAGGTGGCAGCACCGGCCGCGTAGACCAGCAATAGAAAGGCTGTCTGGGCATTGGGGCCGGAGAGTGCCGCACCAGTCAGTATCAAGCCCAGGATAGGACCAGCGCAGGGAGCCCAGAGCAGGCCCGTGGCCACCCCCAGGAGTAGCGAGCGGCCCACGCCCCCCTCCTCGCCCGATGCTGCCTCCGCCCCCATCAGCCGGTTGCCCAGCGCCAGGAAGGGCCGCGCCATGGCATCGGCCAGGCGGCGCGACAACAAGGTCAGGGCGAACAGCGCCAGGGTCAGCAGGGCCAGACCGCGGCCGAACTGGTTCAGTTGTACCGCCCAGGCGCCACCCACGGCAGCCAGGGTAGCGATGCCGGCAAAGGTCAACGCCATGCCGGCCAACATGGGCAGGCCGTTGCGCAGGAAAGGCCGGTCGGCCCGGGTAAACACAAAGGGCAGCACCGGCAGCACACAGGGGCTGAGTATGGTCAACGCCCCGCCCAGAAACACCAATGGTGCAATCATGTCGCGCACCTCCACGTAGCATTAGTCGTGGCGCCCTGCCCTTGCTGACACCGAAAGGCAGCAGTGGCACGGCGCATGGCCTTCGACCGGTGGCACCAACACGAGGGGGCGCTACCGTGACGAATTGCCGGCTAACGTAACAAGGTGGGAATTGCGCTCGAATGACTGGTCCATGACAAAAATGTCATAAACCCGGTGGCCCGGTGGCCCACTAGGGGGCTGGAGAGATGCCTGAGCCACCCGCCCGGCAGGACTGCCGGGCGAGGGAAAGGGCCGCCAGAAGCGTTCAGCGGCCCGGCTTCTCAATAAACGATACGGAAGGCGCGGATCAACGGGACATTGGAGCCTGGCCCAAACCAGGTATTGAAGATACGCGCGGCCTCGCCGGTGGCCTCGGCATCCACCAGCGCCTCGTTCACCGCCTTCTGCAGCTTCTTCTCGCCCTTGCGCATGCCCACGGCCAGCGCCTCAGAGGCAATGGCGATGTCCGCCACCTCATAGTCCTGCTTACCCGGCATCTTGGCCAGGTTGCCCAACATGGTCGCCTCGGGGCCGGAAGCACCGTCACACTTGCCCTCGGCCAGCCCCTTCAGGGTGTCGTCATAGTCGTCCATATTGATCACCTGCACCGAGGACGATACCCCCTGCAACAGCTTGGCATTGGTGGTGCCCTTGGGCACGCAGACGCGCATATTGTCGAGCTGGGTCAGGTTACGGAACTTGCCCTTTTTGGCCAGCATCTTCTGGGTGGAGATGAAATAGCCCAGGCTGAAGTCGACCTCCTTCTCGCGCTCGCTGGTCTTGGCGAGCGAGGCAAACACCAGGTCTACCCGACCATCCTTGATCGCCGGCAGCCGCTCGGCCGGCTCCAGGGTCTTGAAGACTGGCTTGACCCCGAGCTTCTTGGCTACGTAATTGGCGAACTCGATGTCGTAGCCAAAGACCACGCCACGCTTCTTGTCAAAGAAGCCAAAGGGCGGCGAATTTTCGCGCACGCCAATGACCACTTCACCCTTGGCCTTGATTTTGTCCAGATCATCCGCGGCGGCGGGCAGGGCCGCCAACAGGGCGAGGCCGAGCAATAGTTTGTTACGCATGGGGAGCATCCTTATCTTTGGTTTTATGCGGGGGGCGATGATATCAGCGCCATCCAGCCGTCATATATCAACGTCCCGGATGACTGTAATGTAGTCCAAGCCATGCTGCATGCATGTGAAGGCCTACCTACCTACCCATGCTGCAGGCAAGAAAAAACCCGCGTAGCGGCCTACGCGGGTTTGCAGGGTGGAGTAGCCGGCGTCCAGGAAGCCGGCCATAGAGAGACTCAGCTCTCGTTGTGCGCCACCCGGATGCGACGGCGGGTACCGGCCGCCACATCGTAGATATTGAAGTCATTCATGGTCCGGCCGTAGAGGTGCAGGCTGACCGCGCGGGGCCGGTCCTCGGGCACGCCGGTAATATGGATATGGTCCGGGTTGGGCACAAAGCTCGTCACCGCACCGTGCCGCAGCAAGATGGTGCCACCACGGGCCAGCTCGATATCCTCATCCACGCCACGGTCGGGCGACAGGCGCACATAGCTGCGCTCCTCCAGCACCCCTTCCACCACGCCGACCACGCCCCAGCTGCCATGGTCGTGCACCGGCGTCCACTGGCCAGGCAGCCAGACTATCGAGTAGAGCGAGAGGCTCTGGTCTGGCGCGCTGTAGATCAGGTTGCGGCTATAGGTCTCCGGGCTGCTGCGGTAATGCTGCGGCTCCAGAAAGCTGCTGGCCTGGTCGATCAGGTCCAGCATCAATGGCGCCAGGGCCAGCACGCAGTCAGCCGGGTCGGGCTGCTGGCAGCTGCGGCTGTTGGCTTGGTCGATAAAACGCTGCAGAGCTTCAGAAGTCATGACGATAGTGGCCTTGCCGGCTCGAGGTTGACCTGCTGCGCGGCTGCGCACAGGTAGGGGTGCATACAGTATTGATAGGCCATGCCTAAGCGCAACAGGGGCAGTTCATCTTGTTTTGCACCGTGCTGTCAGGTCAGGTTCACCATGCCAGTACGCGGCCAGGGCCAGCCCGGCGGCCTGGCTTGGCGGCGGCCCGTCCATGCTTGCAGAGGGTGCGACCACCAGACCAGCCGCCTATACTCCCTACGCAGCGGCCCTCGCCCGGCAGGTACCCTGTGCGGGCCCATCGCCATCAACGCAGAAAAACAAAGCAAGCTGCAGACCGCCACTTTTCCGGACAGCTGCGGTCCAAACCACCGTGGCGCATATCCGCCAAGCAATTGCAGGTATCAACCAACATTGGAGAAAATCATGGCCTTGCGCATCAACGACCCGGTCCCCAACTTCACCGCCGAGACCGACCAGGGCAGCATCAATTTCCATGACTGGATCGGCTCGGGCTGGGCCATTTTGTTCTCCCATCCCAAAGACTTCACCCCGGTCTGCACCACCGAATTCGGCGCCGTGGCCCAACTGGCCCGCGAGTGGGCCAAGCGCGGCACCAAGGTGATCGGCGTCTCGGTAGACGGCGCGGATGCCCACAAGAAGTGGAAGGGCGATATCGAACGCTTCGCGGGCGCCCAGGCAGGTTTCCCCATCATTGCCGACGAAGGCCTGGCCGTCTCCAAGGCCTTCGACATGCTGCCGGCCGAGGCCTACCTGCCGGATGGCCGTACCGCCAACGACACCGCCACCGTGCGCTCGGTGTTCATCATCGGCCCGGACAAGAAGCTCAAGCTCTCCATGACCTACCCCATGTCGGTCGGCCGCAACTTCGCCGAAGTGCTGCGCGCACTGGACGCCCTACAACTGACCTACAACGTGCCGCTGGCCACCCCGGCCAACTGGACCGAGGGCCAGGACGTGATCGTCGCGCTCTCGCTCAACGACGACCAAGCCCGCGAGAAGTTCGGCAACATCGACATCAAGCTGCCCTATCTGCGTACCACCAAGGCCCCCAGGTAAGCACCAGACAGCAGGTTCTCCGCCCAAAGCCGCATCGTTCGCGATGCGGCTTTTTTATTGCCAGCGCCAGCACCTCCCGCTCGTCGATGTAGGTCAACATTTCTTACTACATTCTTACTCCTGCCTTGCATTTGCCTTACGGCACTTCTAGGCTGGTCCCACTGGTCTGAAAGTGGACATGGGCAAGCACGCCCTGCCCGCGCGGGCCAGGTAATGACCAATACAAAGGAGGCAACATGCACCATCTACAGAGGCTCATTGCGCGCTGCGTATATGCCATTGTCATTATATTCGCCGCTACTCATGCAATGGCGGCGGACTACACGCAAGGCGTGGCCGAATCCGGCAACACCGCCACCATCTGGTTCAAATCCAACGTTAATACCACTTGGGTGGACGTGCACTACTCCCTCAATGGCGGAGGGCAGCAGAACGTCCGCATGACCTACTCCAGCGCCAATGCCCGCTACGAGCAGCCGGTCAGTGGCGTCAGCGCCGGCAATACTCTCAGCTACTTCTTCACCTACAACAACGGCAACCCGGCCTACGACACACCCAGCACCAGCTATACCATCGGCAGCGGCTCGGGTGGCGGAGGCGGCGGGGGGACCGGTGGCACGGTGGACCTGGGCCCGAACGTGAAGGTATTCGATCCCACCATGTCGTCCTCCACCATCCAGGCTGCGGTCGATGCGGCCTTCAATGCCCAGCTGCGCAGCCCCACCGCCCAGTTCGGCTCGCAGCGCTATGTCTTCCTGTTCAAGCCCGGCCAGTACAGCGTCTGGGTGAACGCCGGCTTCTACACCACCGTGGCCGGCCTGGGCCGCAACCCGGACGACGTACGCATCAGTGGCGCGGTGAACGCCGACAGCGGCTGGAACTACGGTGACGAGAACAACGCCACCCAGAACTTCTGGCGCTCGGTCGAGAACCTGGCCATCCTGCCCAATGGCGGCACCAACCGCTGGGCGGTATCGCAAGCCGCCCCCATGCGCCGCGTACACATCCTGGGCAGCCTCGTGATGAACCCATCCAATGGCGGTTGGTCCAGTGGCGGCTATATCGCCGACAGCAAGGTCGACGGCGTGGTCGCCACCGGCTCACAACAGCAGTGGTACACCCGCGACAGCAGCGTGGGCAACTGGTACGACGGCGTATGGAACACCGTTTTCTCCGGCGTGACCGGCGCACCGGCCCAGACCTTCCCCAGCCCACCCTACACCACCCTCGCCAGCACCCCGGTCTCGCGCGACAAACCCTATCTCTACCTCGATAGCGCGGGCAACTACGCGGTCTTCGTGCCTACCCACCGCAACAACGCCGTCGGTGCCAGCTGGGCCAATGGCAGCACGCCGGGCTACTCGCTACCCATCAGCCAGTTCTACATCGCCCACCCTGGCGATAGCGCCGCCGCCATCAACACCGCGCTGGCCAGCGGCAAGCACCTGCTGTTCACCCCGGGCGTCTACAACCTGGCCGATACCCTGCGCATCAACAACGCCAACACCGTCGTGCTGGGCCTTGGCTTCCCGGCCCTGATCCCCAACAACGGCGTCAACGCCATGACCGTGGGCAATGTGGATGGCGTGCGCATCGCCGGCCTGCTGTTCGATGCCGGCACGGTCAACAGCGCCGCCCTGCTCACCGTGGGCGTGCAAGGCGCCACCGGCAGCCATGCCGGCAACCCCATCAGCGTGCAGGATGTGTACTTCCGCATCGGCGGCGCCGTCGCCGGCAAGGCCACCACCAGCCTGATCGTGAACGCCAGCGATACCCTGCTCGACCACATCTGGGCCTGGCGCGCCGACCATGGCGCCTCCCCCACCGGCTGGAACGTCAACACGGCCGATACCGGCCTCATCGTGAACGGCAACAACGTGCTGGCCACCGGCCTCTTTGTGGAGCACTACCAGAAGTACGAAGTGATCTGGAACGGTGAGAACGGCAAGACCATCTTCTTCCAGAACGAGATGCCCTACGACGTACCCAACCAGGCCAGCTGGAGCAGCGGCCGTGGCAACGGCTGGGCGGCCTACAAGGTGGCAGATAACGTACGCAACCATGAGGGCTGGGGCCTGGGCAGCTATTGTTTCTTCAATATCGGCGGCCAGAGCACCAACCTCAACGCGGCTCGCGGCTTTGAGCTACCGGTGGCTGCCGGGGTGAAGCTGCACAATGTCTTTACCGTCTCGCTCGGCGGCAACGGCACCATCTCGCACGTGGTCAACGACACCGGCGCCATCACCAACAGCACCACCAACCCCAGCAATGTGCTCAACTTCCCCTGAGCCAGGCAGGGCCCGCCACCGCGGAGCTTGAGTACGCGGCGTGCCTGAGGCCCTGGTCTGCTGGAGCAGTAGCAGGTCGCGGCTCCCTATGGGAGCCGCGACCTACTTTTTATCCGAGCGGCTTATAGCTGCACGTCGGCAGCCTCAGGCGCATAGATCCGGTAACCCTTCTTGCCACTGCGCTTCACCTCGTACATGGCGCTGTCGGCATACTCCAGCAGTTGCGGAAGCGACGTACCATGCAAGGGGTAGAGGCTCACACCCACACTGGCCCCCAGCACATAGGCCTTGCCCTCCACCGTGATCGGGCTGGTCAAGGTATCGAGCAGCTTGCCGGCAATATCGTGCGCCTGCTCAGCCCGCTCCAGCTGGGTACAGAGCACCACGAATTCGTCGCCACCCACCCGGGCACAGATATCGGTGCTGCGTGTCGCCTGTCTCAAGCGCAGAGCCACCGTCTTCAACACCTCGTCGCCCACCTTGTGGCCAGCGCTGTCGTTGATCGGCTTGAAATTGTCGAGGTCGATATAGAACACCGCCAGCAACTGGTGCGGCCGGGTGGCTAAAGCCAGCACCTTGTCGAACAAGGTGGACACATAGCGCTGGTTGTTGAGCCCAGTCAGCGGGTCCTGGAAAGCCATGTCCAGCGCCTTGGATTCCGCCTCCAGCAGCCGCTGCTGAAAGCTGAGCAACAAGGCCGCCAGCAGCGAGAAATACTGCGTCAATACCAGCACCGTCCCCAGCATAAAGCCATAGTCAAACCAGGCCGGCTCACGGTCGATGATGAAGTACACCGTTGCCCAGTGCGCAACCAGGAGCAGACTGGTCAAGGCGGTGACGCGCATCAGGCCAGACTGCAACAGATGCTGGTTACGGTAGGCCAGCCAGGCCACATAGCACAGCATGGCGATATTGAACGCCGCCACGCCCAGGCCACGAGCCAGCGGCGCTACACCTGCCAGCCAGGAAACCAACACCCACACCTCAACGACGGCAGTCGCCCCCCAGAACCAAGGCAAGCGGACTGCC
>NZ_DATCSC010000049.1:0-19560 GCF_036568685.1 Chitinimonas sp. | reverse complement strand
GCGTCGATCTCACCCGCCAGCAGCTTGCGGAAGGTCGCCTGGATGCGCTTGAGCGCCTTGGCGTCATCCCCTTCGAACCGCAGTACCAGCACCGGCGTGGTATTGGAGGCGCGCAAGAGGCCGAATCCATCCGGGTATTCGACCCGCAGGCCGTCGAGGGTGATGACCTCGGCATCCGGGAACTGGGCGGTGCCGCGCAGTTTTTCGATCAAGGCGTGGGCTGCGCCCTCGGGCATGGGGATCTGGATCTCGGGCGTACTCACACCCTGCGGCAGGTTGTTGAGCAAGAGGCTGGGCTCGTCGATCTGTGACAGGATCTCCAGGAGCCGTGCACCTGCATAGATGCCGTCGTCAAAGCCATACCAGCGCTCGGCAAAGAACAGGTGACCGCTCAATTCGCCGCCGACCAGGGCGCCGGTCTCGCGCATCTTGGCCTTCATATAGCTGTGACCGGTGCGGGCCATGACGGCCTTGCCCTTGTGCTGCTTGACCCAGGGGGCGACCAGGCGGCTGGACTTCACGTCGTAGACCACCTTGCCGCCAGGCTGGCGGCTCAGCGCATCGGCGGCGAAGGCCATCAGGAGCCGGTCAGGATAGATGACATTGCCGTCCTTGGTGACCACGCCCAGGCGGTCGCCATCGCCGTCGAATGCCAGGCCCAGTTCGGCCTCGGTCACTTCCAGCGCGTGCTTGAGGTCCTGCAGGTTCTCGATCTTGGCCGGGTCGGGGTGGTGATTGGGAAAGCTGCCATCCACCTCGCAGAACAGTTCGCGGACCCGGCAACCCAGGCGACGGTAGAGAAGGGGGGCGATGGTGCCGGAAACGCTGTTGCCGGCGTCGACCACCACGCTCATGCGGCGGTGTAGCGTCAGGTCACCGACGATGCGCTGCAGGTAGGCCTCACGCACGTCGGCCTCGTCGTAGCGACCTGCTCCGCTCACCAACTGGCCGGCCTCGATGCGTTGGCGCAGTTGCTGGATGGCATCGCCAGCCAAGGTCTCGCCGGCCAGCATGATCTTGATGCCGTTGTATTCGGGCGGGTTGTGGCTGCCGGTGACCATGACCCCGGAGAGCGTTTCCAGATGGTGGGCGGCGAACCAGACCAAAGGCGTGGTGACCATGCCGATATCGGTTACCGCCACGCCGGTGCTCAAGAGCCCCGCGATCAGTGCCTCTGCGAGGGCTGGGCTGGAGTCTCGGCCATCGCGGCCGACCACCAGGCGGGGCTGGCCGCGTTCCACTGCTTCGCTGCCTATCGCCTGTCCGATCAGATGGGCGGTGTCCGCGTCCAGTGTCTTTCCAACGACACCGCGTATGTCGTAGGCCTTGAAAATCTGCGGATGGATGGGCGACATGGGCTCAGCCAGGAGTCAGGATGGCTGATTCTAGCAGCCGATTTGCCGGCTGGGCGTGACGGTCGAAATAGGCATGCAGACAGCGCGGCAACCAGTCGATGCGGCCAGGGAAGGGACCCTCGACAAAACCCACATGACCGCCGCGCGCGGTCTGCAACAGCGTCACTGCCGGGCTGACATCCGCCTCGCTCGGCAGGGCCTGGGCCGGCAGAAAGGGGTCGTTGCGGGCGTTGAGCACCAGAGTGGGAACGGCGATGCGTTTGAGCCCGGCCTTGCTGCTGGAACGGGTCCAATAGTCGTCGGCATCCTTGAAACCATGCAGTGGGGCTGTCACCCGGTTGTCAAAGTCGCGAAAGGTGCGCGAGCGCTCCAGTTCGGCGGCGGAGACTCCCAGAAAGGCCAGCTCCCGGCCAAAGCTCTGCAGCTGCGCCTGTACCTTGGGACGCAGGGTACGCAGGAATTCACGGGTGTAGATGGCGCGGTTGAGCCCGCGGTCCAACACCTTGCCGGCAGCGACCAGGTCCAGCGGCGCCGAAATGACAGCGGCGGCGTCCAATATCGGGACGGCAGCCATGCCTTGCTCACCCAGCCACTTGGCCAGTGCATTGCCGCCCAGCGAGACGCCGGCTGCGAACAAGGGGCCGGCGTGACGCTCGCGAAAACGTCGTAGCACCCAGTCGATCTCGGCCGAATCGCCGGCGTGGTAGGCGCGCGGCTTGCGGTTCTGATGGCCGCCGCAACCGCGGAAGTGGGCAACCGCGCCTTGCCAGCCTCTTGCCGCGGTAGCGTGCATCAATTCCACCGCGTAGTGACTGTTGGCGCTGCCTTCCAGGCCATGGAAATGCACCAACAATGGGGCATCGCTGGAACTGCCCGTGCTGAGCCAGTCCACAGCAATCTCATCCCCATCCGGCGTGCTCCAGATCTCCCGCCGGTAGGGCGGGGGCGCACGCTTGAGCCATAGCGCCGGGTAGATGGTTTCGCTATGGGCGCCGATCAGCCAGCGGGGCGGTTGGTAGGAGGGCAGCGGGGGGCTCATATTTTGATTGTATCGAGAGATGCGGCACTTGTTTCGGTATTGCTGCGGTGCATTAAATTAGATTGCTAATGAAAATTGTTCTCATTAGAATAATGGGTCGATTATGCCCGATTTCCCGCGCAGTCTTCCTCCATGACCGGCAAACTGATCAATACCCGCGAGCTGCCCGCCTTGTTCATGATCACGGCGATGCACGGTGCTGCGCTGTACGTGCTCGCCCAAGGTGTGATGCGCCCCGAGCCGCCCAAGCTGCCCGAAACCATCACCGCGGTGATGCTGCCGCCCAAAGCCTTGCCGGTCGAGGCCGCACCGGCTGAACCCAAGCCGCAACCGCAGCCCAAGCAACAACCCACGGTCAAACCACGGGCAACGCCTGTGCCGCTGCCACCCATAGCCAATGCGCCGCCGTCGCCCAATGCGATCAGCTCGCCACCGCCTGAGCCGCCACAGCCCCCGCAGCCGCCCCAGGTCGCCAAGGCAGAGGCGTCGCCTGCCCCTGCACCGGTAGAGCCGCCGCGTAGCGATGCGCAACACCTGAATAACCAGATGCCGGCCTACCCTTCGCTGTCGCGCAAGCTGGGCGAGCAGGGCAGGGTGCTGCTGTCGGTCTATATCCTTGCCGACGGTACGGTAGGCGAGATCAAGCTCAAGAAGTCCAGCGGCTTCGACCGCCTGGACGATGCCGCGCTCAATGCAGTCAAGCGCTGGAAATACGTGCCGGCCAAGCAGGCCGGGGTGCCGATCAACTACTGGTTCGTGCAGCCCTTCGACTGGTCGCTCAATAGTTAACCTCGCAGCCCCGGCGGGGCATGCTCTACCGCTTCAGGAGAATGCAAGCAATGGATCAGTATCACTTCAGTCTGAGCGCCGTCTGGTCGCAAGGCGACTTTGTGACCCGTGGCGTGGGCGTAGCCCTGCTGCTGATGTCGATCGCGTCCTGGTACGTCATCGTCACCCGCTTCCTGCGTCAGATGCGCCAGCGCCGCATGGCCCAGGCGGCGACCACCGAGTTCTGGCATGCCCAATCCTTCAGCGAGGGCCTGCATCTGCTCGACGGCAACCGCGAAAACAACCCTTTCCGCGACCTGGCCGAAGAAGCGCGCGATGCGGTGGCCCACCATCGCGACAGCCAAGGCGACCTGCACGGCCAGCTGACTCTGTCCGACTGGGTCACCAGCTGTCTGCGCCGTGCTATCGATGAATCGATGGAGCGCATGCAGTCCGGCCTCTCCATCCTGGCATCGGTGGGCTCCACCGCCCCCTTCGTGGGTCTGCTGGGCACCGTGTGGGGCATCTTCCATGCCCTGATCAGCATCGGCTTCTCGGGTGCGGCCAGCATCGACAAGGTAGCCGGCCCGGTTGGCGAGGCGCTGATCATGACCGCCTTCGGCCTCGTCGTGGCCATCCCCGCCGTGCTCGGCTACAACGCCCTGATCCGTGGCAACAACGCCATCCTGGGCCGGGTAAACCGCTTCGCCCACGATCTGCACGCCTACTTTGTGACCGGTGCGCCGGTGGTCAAGAACGAAGCCGGCAAGCCGGTACTGACCTCGGTCAAGACCAGCCCGAACGCTGCAGGGGGGCGCTGAGATGGCATTCGGAAGTGGACTGGACGGGCAGGGGCCCGCTGGGCAGATGAGCGAGATCAATATGACGCCGCTGGTCGATGTCATGTTGGTACTGCTGATCATCTTTATCCTTACCGTACCGGTGATTACCCATTCGGTGAAGCTGGACCTGCCACGCGCGGCCAACCAGGTGAACGAGGTCAAGCCCGAGACAGTAGACCTGTCGATTACCGTGGATGGCGGCTTGTACTGGAACGAACAGAAGCTGGAGCAGGCGCAGTTCGAGCAGCAACTGGTTGAGATGGCGGCCAAGCAGCCCCAGCCTGAACTGCATATCCGTGCCGACCGCAAGGTCGAGTACGAACATGTTGCCCAGGCCATGGCGGCCGCCCAGCGCGCCGGTGTGCAGAAACTGGGCTTCGTCACCGAGCCGGGCAAATAAGCATGCTGATCGCGCTCTGTCTCATTGGGGGCGTGACCATTGGTGTCGTCTGGTTGGCATATACGGCACCGCCCTGTTTGCTGTGTCGGCAGCGTGGCCGTTGCAAGCGTGCTCAAGTCTGTCAGGTAAGCGAAAGCCGGGTGACCGGGCCGCGCTGATTGCGACATATCTATTAGAAAGAAGGGCCGTCCGGCATGCCGGACGGCCCTTCTGTTTTATCGGACGCGCTGTCCACCCCATTTCCAACACTTTCCAGCACGCTCGTCCAGTTAGCTGGACATTAGAGCCTTCATTCTAATTGCCATTGGTGGGTGAATAAAAATAACTTGTTAATTTTCAATGGTTTGTAATATTTGGCATGCTGCTTGCAATGGCATAGCGCCACTTGACCTGGCTGCCTTCAGGCACCGGGTGCGCCCCTAGGCAGGACAGTATGAGCAGTACCGGCAAGCACCCACTCGCACCGCGCAGGTGCCGTGCCGCCAGCTTCTGCTTCTATACTGCTCGATGGGCGGTCTTTTCTTCGACGAGGCCGCAGCGTCCGCTGGGTAGGCGGACGGGTAGTGCAGCACACGGATAGCCCGATATATACGGGATCACGGAGACAGTATGAGCAATGACACGATCCTGGAGACCCAGGGCCTCGGGAAGGATTTCCGTGGCTTTTCGGCGGTTTCCGACGTCAACCTGAAGGTGGCGCGCGGCTCCATCCATGCCTTGATCGGCCCCAACGGTGCCGGCAAGACCACGGTATTCAACCTGCTGACCAAATTCCTGCCGCCCACCCATGGCCGGGTGATCTATGACGGCGAGGACATCACCTCGCTCAAGCCGGCCGATGTGGCGCTGAAGGGGCTGATCCGCTCCTTCCAGATATCGGCGGTCTTTCCCAATATGAGCGCGCTCGACAATGTCCGCGTCGCGCTGATGCGCACCGTTGGTGGTGCGCACCGCTTCTGGACCTCGGACAAGGCACTTGATGCCTACACCGACCGGGCCATGGCCCTCTTGGGCGACGTGGGCCTGACCGACTTCGCCGAAGTGCTGGCGGGCGAGTTGGCCTACGGCCGCAAGCGCGCGTTGGAAATCGCCACCACCCTGGCGCTGGAACCCAAGCTGATGTTGCTGGATGAGCCCACCCAGGGCATGGGTATCGAGGACGTGGAGCGCGTCACCAGCCTGATCAAGCGCGTGGCCGTCGGCCGTACCATCCTGATGGTGGAACACAACCTCAAGGTTGTCTCTACTTTGGCCGACAAGATCACCGTGCTGGCACGGGGCCAGGTACTGAGCGAGGGTGACTACGCCACCGTCTCGAACGACCCGCGTGTGATGGAAGCCTATATGGGCGTCTCTGCCGACGAACAAGCGATGGAGGGCGCACATGCCTGACGTACTCGACCACGCCGGCGAAATGCTGCGCGTTACCGGCCTGCATGCCTTCTATGGCGAATCGCACATCCTGCACGGCATCGACTTCGGCGTGCGGCGCGGTGAACTGGTGACCCTGCTGGGGCGCAATGGTGCCGGCCGTACCACCACCCTCAAGGCCATCTTGGGCCTGACCGGCAAGCGCGCCGGTTCGGTAATGGTCAACGGCAACGAAGCCATCAACCTGCCCACCCACAAGATCGCCCACCTGGGTGTGGGTTGGTGCCCGGAAGAGCGGGCCATCTTCTCCAGCCTCAATGTCGAGGAAAACCTCAACCTGCCGCCCAAGGTGCGCAGCGACGGCATGTCGCTGGAAGAGATCTACGAGTTGTTCCCCAATCTCTGGGAGCGTCGCAAGAGCCAGGGCACCCGGCTCTCCGGTGGCGAGCAGCAGATGCTGGCCATGGCGCGCATCCTGCGCACCGGCGCGCGGCTCCTGCTGCTCGATGAGATCACCGAGGGCCTCGCCCCGGTGATCGTCAAGAAGATCGGCGACAGCGTACGGCTCCTGAAGGAGCGCGGCTACACCATCGTGCTGGTCGAGCAGAACTTCCGCTTTGCAGCCGGTATTGCCGACCGCCACTACGTGATCGAGCACGGTCAGGTGGTCGATGCCATCACCGCGGACGAGCTGGCAGCCAGCACCGAACGGCTCAACAAATATCTTGGTGTTTAACCCTGCAGTACCTACCAAAAAACAAACGGAGACATACCATGCAAGCACGCTTCAAACATCTTGCCCTCGTCGTCGCCGGTGCCCTGTCTGGCGCTGCGATGGCCGGCCCCATCTCGGGCGACGTGGTCAAGATCGGCATCCTGACCGATATGTCCGGCGTCTATGCCAGCCTGGGCGGTAAGGGCTCGGTGGCGGCAGCGCAGATGGCAGTGGCCGACTTTGGCGGCAAGGTACTGGGCAAGCCTATCGAGATCGTCAGCGCCGACCACCAGAACAAGGCCGACATCGGTGCCGCCAAGGCCCGCGAATGGTTCGACACCCAGGGTGTGGACATGGTGAACGACCTCCTGAACTCGGGCGTGGCCATCGCCGTGCAGAAGGTCGGCGCTGAGAAGAAGAAGATCGTCATCGTCAATGGCGCCGGTTCCACCGCCCTGACCAACAAGGAATGCTCGCCCTACGGCGTGCATTACGCCTACGACACCTACTCGCTGGCCAAGGGTACCGCGACCGCGCTGATGAAGCAGGGGCTGGACAGCTGGTACTTCCTGACCGCCGACTATGCCTTCGGCCAGTCGCTGGAAGCCGAGACCACCAAGGTGGTGGGCGTGCTGGGTGGCAAGGTCCTGGGCGGTGTGAAGCATCCGCTGTCGAGTACCGACTTCTCCTCCTACCTCTTGCAGGCCCAGAACTCCGGCGCCAAGGTGATTGGTCTGGCCAACGCCGGCGGTGACTTCGTCAACGCGGTCAAGCAGGCCAAGGAATTCGGCATCAAGCAAACCCTGGTGGGCCTTCTGGTATTTGATACCGACGTGAAGGCGCTGGGCCTCAATGCCGCCCAAGGCATGAAGTTCACCACCGCCTACACCTGGGATCTGAATGCCGAGACCCGCGCCTTCGGCAACAAGTACCTGGCCAAGACCGGTTCCATGCCGACCATGGTGCAGGCGGCGGTCTATTCCTCGACCATGCACTACCTCAACGCCGTCAAGGCCGCCGGTACCGATGACCCGGATGCCGTGATGAAGAAGATGCGCGATACCCCGATCAACGACTTCTTTGCCAAGAACGGCAAGATCCGTGAAGACGGCCGCATGGTGCACGACATGTACCTGGTGGAAGTGAAGAAGCCGAACGAATCGCGCTCGGTGTGGGACATGCTGAAGTTGGTCTCGACTATCCCTGGCGAGCAGGCCTTCAAGCCGCTGGCCGGCAGCGAGTGCCCGCTGGTCAAGAAGTAAGACTGGCAACCTGACCCCTAGCGCTCCTGCCTGGTCGTAGAGTCGACCAGGTAGGAGCCCGGTGATGTTATCAAGAGGTTTTCCATGGATATCCCCCTCCAGGCCATCCTGTCGCAGGCCATGCTCGGGCTCAACAACGGCGCCTTCTATGCGCTTTTGAGCCTCGGCCTTGCGGTGATATTCGGCATGCTCAACGTGGTGAATTTCGCCCACGGTGCTTTCTATATGCTGGGTGCCTTCGTCGCCCTGCTCGGTTACGACTACCTGGGCCAATGGCTGGGTAACGCCGACATGCGCCTGTCCTTCTGGGCGGCGCTGCTGGTTGCTCCCATCGTGGTTGGCCTTTTGGGCGTGATCGTCGAGAAGACCATGCTGCAGCGGCTCTACAAGGTCGACCACCTGTATGGTCTGCTCCTGACCTTCGGTCTGGCACTGATCTTTGAGGGCGTGTTCACCAACTACTTCAATGTGGCGGGCGAGCCCTACAACGCCAAGCCGGAAGTGCTGGAAGGCGCCGTCAACCTTGGCTTCATGTTCTTCCCCAAGTACCGGTTGTTTTCCATTGTGCTGTCGCTGACCGTCTGCTTCGGTGTCTGGTACCTGATCGAGCGCACCCGCCTCGGTAGCTATCTGCGTGCCGGTACCGAGAACCCGGACGTGACCCGCGCCTTCGGTATCGACGTACCCAAGCTGCGTACCTTCACCTACTTCCTGGGCGTGGCCCTGGCTGGCCTCGCCGGCGTGGTAGCGGCCCCGATCTACTCGGTCAGCCCCAAGATGGGCTCGGACCTCATCATCATCGTGTTCGCGGTGGTGGTGATCGGCGGCATGGGCTCCATCATGGGCGCCATCCTCACTGGCCTGGCGCTAGGCCTCCTGGAGGGCCTGGTCAAGGTGTTCTACCCGCCCCTGGCCAATACCGTGATCTTCATCGTCATGGCCCTGGTGCTCTTGTGGCGCCCGGCCGGCCTGTTCGGCAAGGAGGCGTAACATGCAAAGCAACGACCTCAATCCGACCAGCCTCAAGATGGCACGCGGTGCCGAGCAAAAGACCCGCTACTGGCCCTGGCTGGCCAGCCTGGCAGTGCTGGCGGTAGTGCCCTTCGGCGTGTACCCCACCTTCGCCATGGAGCTGATGTGCTTCGCCTTGTTCGCCTGCGCCTTCAACCTGCTGCTGGGCTTTGGCGGCCTCTTGAGCTTCGGCCACGCGTGTTTCTTCGGCACGGCGGCCTATCTGACCGGCCATGCCATCAAGGTCTGGGGGCTTACGCCTGAGCTGGGCATCCTGTTCGGTACCGCCTGCGCGGCCGTGCTGGGTGTCCTGATCGGTGTCATCGCCATCCGCCGGCAGGGTATCTACTTCGCCATGGTCACGCTGGCCCTGGCGCAGCTGGTGTTCTTCGCTTGTCTGCAGGCACCGTTCACCGGCGGTGAAGATGGCCTGCAAGGCATTCCAAAGGGTCGCTTCCTGGGCCTGATCGATCTTTCGCACACCGTACAGTTCGGTGAGCGGGAGCTGCCGCTGGCGTTGTATTTCTTCGTGCTGGCCATCACTTTCGGCGGCTATTGGCTGATCTGGCGTACGGTCAACTCGCCCTTCGGCAAGGTACTCAAGGCCATCCGCGAGAACGAAGCCCGCGCCCTGTCGCTAGGCTACCGGGTAGATCGCTACAAACTGGCCGCCTTTGTGATGTCCGCCACCCTGGCAGGCCTCGCCGGCGCCACCAAGACCCTGGTGGTTGGCCTCGCCTCGCTCAGCGATGTGCATTGGCATATGTCCGGCGAAGTGGTGCTGATGACGCTGCTCGGCGGCATGGGCACCTTGCTCGGTCCGGTGGTCGGCGCCGTCACCGTAGGCGTGCTGCACCATGAACTGGCCTCGCTCGGTTCCTGGGTCACGGTCACCATCGGTGGCGTATTCGTGGTCTGCGTCATGCTGTTCCGCCGCGGCATCGTGGGCGAGATCGCCCACCGGCTGCGACGCACCATCTAAACACTCAAATCCGGACAAGACGGTCCATGCCCTCTCCCCTGCGGAGAGGGCAGGGGCGGTGCTACGTCCGTGTCCGGCAAAAGTGAGGTTTAACCCTGCTTCAAAGCAGTAGTAGTCCAAGTATCTGTAGCTCGGCATTTGTTTATTAAAACCATCAGGAGACAACCATGCCCGTGCAACACCTCAAGCCACTCGCCACCCTGATTACGCTGGGATTGCCCCTGGCCCTGACCGCCTGCGGCGGCAGCGATGATCCGGTACCGATTCCACCCCCCATGAATGCCAAGCCCGCCTGGCTGGGCAGCATCAGCAGCGCCAGCTACGACGGCAATAGCAACGACCTTCTGACCGCCGGCCTGGGCAAGACCGGCCTCAGTGGCGCTGCGCCGACCTATGTCGACCCGACCAAGCCAACTGCCGCCGAGCTGCGCAAGGTAGCGATCTATACCAACTACCGCGCCCTGATCGATGCAACCGTCACCGGTGGTTTCACCCGACTCTATGGTCCCAATATCGATACCAGCGGCAACGATACGCTGGGCGAGGGCAAGGTCGCTGGCGATGAATACATTGCCTACGGCGACGATACCGGCGGCGCACAGAACGTCACCCTGATGGTGCAGGTCCCCGCCAGCTTCAACAAGGCCAAGCCCTGCGTGGTATCGGCCGTATCCAGCGGCTCGCGTGGTGTGTACGGTGCCATCGGGACCGCCGGCGACTGGGGCCTCAAGCATGGTTGTGCCGTGGCCTACGCCGACAAAGGGTCTGGCATGGGTTATCACGACCTTGGCGCCGATACGGTCAATCTGATCGACGGCACCCGCACCGCGCGCAAGACCGCCGCTACCGCGTCCCACTTCAGTGCGGCGCTGAGCGATACCGACCTGGCCGCCTACAACGCTGCCTATCCGAACCGGCTGGCGATCAAGCATGCCCACTCGCAACAGAACCCCGAGAAGGACTGGGGCCGCGACAATCTGCGCGCCATCCAGTTTGCCTTCTATGTCTTGAACGAGAAGTTCGGTACTGCAGCTCCCAACAACGCCGGCCACTATGCCGACTACGCCTTGCCAGGCAAGGTCACCGTGATCGCCTCCAGTGTCTCCAACGGCGGTGGTGCTGCCGTTCTCGCCGCCGAGCAGGATACGCAGGGCTATATCAGTGGCGTGGCCGTTGGCGAGCCGCAGATCCAGCCGGCCAGTGTGGCTGGTCTGACCGTACAGCAGGGTGGGGTGGCCATGCCGGCGATCGGCAAGCCGCTGATCGATTACTTCACCGCTGCCAACCTCTACCAGCCTTGTGCCGCTCAATCGAGCAAGCTGGCCGGCGCCAACTCGGCTTTCGGCGCCGCCACCAACGCCACCTTCGGCGCCAACCGCTGTGCAGCCCTGGCCGCCAAGGGCATCGTCAGTGGCGCAACGCTGGAGGCACAGGCCACCGATGCCTATAACAAGCTGCGCGCCAGTGGCTGGCTGGAAGAGTCGGACGCACTGCACGCCGCCCACTTCGGCCTGGCCACTCTCAGCGTGACCCTGGCCTACGTCAACGCCTACGGCAAATTCTCAGTCAAGGACAATGTCTGCGGCTATAGCTATGCCTATTCGGATGCGACCGGTAGCGTGGCCGCACCGGCCGCCGGCCTCGCCAATGCCTTTGGCAATGGCAACGGCGTACCGGGGTACTCGGTGGGTGGTCTTGGCATCATCAACAACCTCTCGGTGGGTGGTGCCAAGGCCGATTCGGTCTCGGTCTCGGTCTCGACCGGGGTGCAGGACTACAACGTCGATGGTGCGATCTGTCTGCGTGCGCTGGCAACCGGCAAGGACCCGGTGACCGGCGCTGCGCTGACAGGCGACATGAAGGCCCAGGCTGACCGTGTTGCCGCTGGCGTGGCCCAGGTACAGGCGACAGCCAATCTACGCGGCAAGCCGGTCATCATCGTGGCGGGTCGCTCCGACGCACTGATCCCGGTCAACAACGCCGCCCGTGCCTACTACGCGGCCAATCAGAAGGTCGAGGCCGCCGGCTCCAAGCTGCGCTACATCGAGGTTACCAATGGCCAGCACTTCGACAGCTTCTTGGGCCTCTCGGGCTTCCCGACCCGCTATATCCCGCTGCACGTCTACTTCAACCGCGCCATGGACGCCATGTGGGCGCACCTGACCGCTGGCGCAGCCCTGCCTGCCAGCCAGGTGGTGCGCACCACGCCGCGTACCGATGCTACCGCCAGCATCACCTTGGCCAATCTGCCGGCCATTGCGGCCACCCCGGCTGCGGCGGATGCGATCGCCTACGCCAATGGCGTGTTGAGCGTGCCCAACTGACCCGGCTGGCAGGCCTTGCGCCTGCCCGTCCGGTATCCCGGGTGCAATGGTGGATGGCGAGGCCGTTCTTGGCCGAGTCGAGCCCTGTCGTCCACCGGCGCACATCCGGTACCGATTGCCGCACCACGTATTGCGGAGAGTGGTGTGGCTGGCCTAAGCGTGCTCCGCTCCGTCCTTGACAGACGGTTCGCGCCGGGGCGGCTTGCCCGTCCCGGCGACCTTTTAGGGTCAGGCCTGACTACAGCAATGAAACGTTTCACCGTTGTCCGTTCGGCAACCGGGAAGTTGTTCCGGCCTGCGGTTGAGACGAGATGTATGGCTTCTGGCGGCGTGCTGACGCATGACCGCCATCTTTTTGGCCGCGCGCAAGGTGCGGTGGATGTTTCCAAAGCGAGAGCCCGACGGGTGCAAAGCCGGTAACGGGACCAGGTCGTGAGGGGGACTCACCACCATAAGGAGACAACACAATGCAACACAGCAAACTCAAGCTCGCCCGTTCTGGCCTGGCCCTGGCCTGCCTTCTGGCCGGTAGCGGAGCCCAGGCAGCGGTCAATCTCGGTAGCTACAACGTCGATATCCGCGATACTTCGGTATCGGGCCTCTCGGCCGGTGCCTTTATGGCCGTCCAGCTGGAGGTGGCCTACTCCAGTGTAATCAAGGGCGCAGGCGTCATCGCTGGCGGTCCCTACGACTGCGCCGGGCAGAACAACTACACCGCCTGTATGTACGCGGGCTCGCCCAATGTCTCGCCGCTGATCAGCACCACCAACAGCCGCAGCGGCGTGAGCATCGACGCGGTGTCCAACCTTGCCAATCACAAGGTCTACCTGTTCTCCGGTACGTCGGACACCACCGTCGGCCCCAGCGTGATGAACAAGCTGCGCGACTACTACACCACGGCCCCGGCGCTGGTGCCCGCGGCCAACGTGCAGTACAAGAACGACCTCAATACCGCCCACACCTTCCCGACCGATACCGCCAGTACCGGCAACAACAGCTGTACCAGCGCCAGCTCGCCCTATATCAGCAACTGCAACTACGACGCTGCTGGTGCCTTGCTGCAGTGGATCTACGGTAGCCTGAACGCGCGTAACGACGGTACCCTGAGCGGGCAGTTCATCGAATTCAACCAGAGCGAGTTCATTGCCAGCCCCAATAGCAAGGGCATGGCCGCTACCGGTTGGCTCTATGTACCCGCTTCCTGCGCCAGCGGTACCCAGTGCAAGCTGCATATTGCCTTCCACGGCTGCCAGCAGTACTACGGCACCATTGGTGACAAGTTCGTCAAGAACACCGGCTACAACAAGTGGGCGGACACCAACAACATCATCGTGATGTACCCGCAGACCGTGGTGGATAACACCAGCCACAGCACCGCCGCCAGCGGCAGCTTGGCCAACCCGAACGGCTGCTGGGATTGGGTGGGTTGGTACGGCAGCAACTTCGACACCCGCAACGGCGTACAGATCACCGCCTTCAAGGCCATGATGGACCGCGTCGCCAGCGGCTTTGTCAGCCTGGGCGCACCCACCGGTCTTGCTGTCACCGGCACCAGCGGCAGCTCGGTCAGCCTGTCCTGGAGTGCGGTCAGCGGTGCCAGCGGCTACAACGTCTATCGCAACGGCAGCAAGGTCAACACCAGCCTGGTGAGCTCGACCGCCTATACCGACAGCGGCCTCGCTAGCGGTACCAGTTATAGCTACACGGTGAAAGCGGTCGCCAATGGCGGGGCGGAGGGAGCGGCATCCGGCGCCGTGGTCGGCACTACGACCGGTACCCCACCTGTGGTGCCGGTACCCGGCAGCCTCACAGTGGGTGCGGTGGCTGATACCTCCGTCGGTTTGAGCTGGACTGCCGCGAGCGGTGTGGCGGGCTACAACGTCTATCGTGCAACCGTGGTTGGCGGGCCTTACAGCAGGGACAACACCGCGCTGGTCTCCACCACCAGCTATAGCGATACCGGCCTGACTGCCGCCACTACCTACTATTGGGTGGTACGGGCACAGGACGCGGCAGGTACCGAGAGCGCGGATTCCAATCGGGTGACCGCCACCACCGGCAGCACGCCGGTCTGCTACACCGCCAGCAACTACGCGCACACCACCGCCGGCCGGGCCTACCAGAGTGGTGGCAATACCTTCGCCAACGGTTCCAACCAGGCCATGGGGCTGTGGAATACCTTTGTCACCACCACGCTCAAGCAGACCGGGCCCAACTACTACGTGATAGGCACCTGCTCCTGAAGAGGCTCATAGGGAGTGGATATCTGCTGCAGCGCTTCGCCCGGCGGAGCCGGGCGTTAAACGGCAGTGGTGTTTCGACGGTTCTTCGCTTTATTGAATCCACTCCCCCCGAGCTCTGCACGCACAGGTTCTAGGCGCTGAAGCGCCAAGAACTCTGGCAGCCTCGCCGCCGCGACTGCGTGGTTGTTGCCCCTTCAGGGGCTTACAACCACGGCGTCCTCCTTGCGAGGGTGGGGCCTCGCTGACGCTCGTTAGTGGTGGGCCCAGCATTCTGCGGCGGTTCCTACACGCTGACGTATCACCCCCGGGGTTCGCCCCGGGGTTCCCCAACCATCCGGGCGTAGACCCGGCAGGAGTGTTCATGAAGTTCAAGTTCTCTTCCACCTGGCGTGGTGTTTTGTTTGCGGCCTCCTTGCTGGGCTCGGCTTCGGCGGCGGAGTTGTTGATCGGGCAGGTGGCGCCATTGACGGGTTCGATCGCCAGTACCGGCCAGCGCATGGTGCAGGGAGCCCAGCTCTGGTTTGATCATGTCAACGAGCTCGGAGGTATCCATGGTGCGCGTATCCGGCAGGTGATCCGTGACGATGGCTACCAGGTCGACAAGACGGTGGAGGAGACCCAGAAGCTGGTGGCCGACGATCAGGTCCTCGCCCTGATCGGCTTTGCGGGCACCGCCAATATCGCCGAGCTGCTCAAGCGCCGCGTGCTGGAGGAGGGCGGTATTACCTTGATCGCCCCCTACACCGGTGGTGCGCCGCTACGCACGCCCTACAACCCCTCCATCTTCCATATCCGCGCTGGCTATGCCGACGAGGCCGAGCACCTGGTCAAGCAACTCACCACCCTGGGCTACGACCGTATCGGCGTGCTCTATCAGGATGATGCCTTCGGCAAGTCGGGTCTCGATGGCGTGCTGATGGCTTTGGCCAAGCGCAAGTTGCAACCCCTGTTGGCTGCAGGCTACCCACGCAATACCGCCGAGGTGCAGCCGGCGGTCGATGCCATGCTCAGGGCGCAGCCCAGTGCCATCATCATGGTCGCGGTCAACAAGCCGGCCGCTGCCTTTGCCAAGGCCTACCGGGCGGCGGGTGGCGGGGCACAGTTGATGAATATCTCGGTGGTGGACCCGGCGGAGTTGGTCAAGCTGGCGGGTATCGAGGCGGTACGCGGCCTGGGCATCTCGCAGGTCATGCCCTATCCCTACAACCCCACCTTGCCGGTGGTGAAGGAATACCTGGCCCTGCTCAAGCAACACGGCAATGGCGCCGAGCCCAGCTACACCACCTTTGAGGAGTTCGTCGGCGCCAAGGTGCTGACCGAGGCGCTACGCCGGGCTGGCCCCAACCCCAGTCGCAGCAAGGTAAGCACCGCACTGGCCTCGCTACGCAATTACGACGTGGGGGGCTTTCAGGTGGACTTCGGTGAGCGCAACCGGCAGGGCTCGCGTTTTGTCGAGGTAACGGTGATCGGTGCCGACGGCCGTTTGCTACGTTGAGTCAGCTGATCTTTTCGAGGCCGTAGGTGGTCAGTTTCTCGTAGAGGGTAGCGCGACCTATGCCCAGGATGCGGGCCGCCTCGGTCTTGTTACCGCCAGCCGCCATCACCGCCGCACGGATGGCCTCGATCTCGGCGCGCTGTACCGCCTCGGCCAAGGTGATGGGCACCACATGGACGGGCGGTGCGCCAGGTAGAAAGTCACCCGGGTCGAGCTGGTGGCCTTCATCCGACAGCATGGCTGCCTGCTCCAAGGCATTGCGCAATTGCCGCACATTGCCCGGCCAGGGTTGGGTGCCAAGCCAAGTCAGTGCTTCGGGGCTCAGTGTCTTGCGGATGGCACCGGTACGCAGCGCGATGTCATCAAGCAGCTTGCCGGCCAGCACCGGGATATCCTCGGTGCGCTCGCGCAAGGGCGGCAGGCGAATAGGCAGCACATTGAGCCGGTAGTAAAGATCGGCGCGGAACTGGCCGGCCTCCACCATGGCGGCGAGGTCGCGACTGGTGGCGGCAATCACCCGCACGTCCACCTTGAGCAGCTGGTTGGCGCCCAGCGGCTCGATCTCCATCTCCTGCAACACGCGTAGCAGCTTGGCCTGGGTAGTCAGTGGCAGGTCGCCGATCTCGTCGAGAAAGATGGTGCCACCGTCGGCCACCTTGAACTTTCCGTCACGACCACGACGGTCCGCGCCGGTATAGGCTCCCGGTGCGGCACCGAACAGCTCCGCCTCGAGCAGGGTATCGGGTATGGCCGCCACATTGAGCGCCACAAAGGGCTGGTTGGCCCGCACGCTGGCGGCATGGATGCTCTGCGCCAGCAACTCTTTGCCGGTACCGGTCTCTCCCAGCAGCAGCACGGTGGCGTCGAGCCCGGCGGCGCGCTTGCCCAGTTCCTTCATCCGCTTGCAGGCAGCACCTTCACCCACCATGTCGGCAAAGGTGTAGCGGGCCGAGCGCTCACGGGTGAAGTCACGACGTATCTGCAGCAGGCCTTGCTGCAGACGGCTGAACTTGTCGACCAGGGGTTTGAGTGGCTGCCAGGCGTCGTACAGCATGATGCCGCCGGCGCCAATCACATTGCCCTCGTCATCCTTGATCGGAAAGCGCGACACCACAAAGGTGCGGTCGCGGTGGGTCATGAAGTCGAGCAGGATGGGCTCGCCGGTGCGCAATACTTCGGTCAGCCGGGTATTGGGCAGCAGCAGGTCCACCCGCTCGCCCAGTATGAGGTTAGGGTCGCTGATCCCCAGAATCTCGGCGTAGTGCGGGTTCATCCACACCACGCGGGCATCGGTATTGACCACCACGGCGCCGGCAAACTGCCGTTCGAACACATCAAAGAAGGCCCGCTGCAGCACATTCTGCAAAGCAGGGTGGGGCAGGGCGTCGGCACTGGGCAGATCGAGGGCCAGCTTCATGATCGCTTACATCGGGGGAGTTCTGATAAGGCCGATGGTACGCCATCCAGCGGGCCGGACACCAATATAGTGTCTGGCCAGCCGGACGGTGTGGTACGACGGTACAAGAAAAAGCGCCGCTAGGCGGCGCTTTCTCTGATCATTGCGATCTACCGTATTTAGCCGGCAAGGGTCGGGTAGTCCGTATAGCCCTTCTCTGCACCACCGTAGAGGGTAGTGGCGTCGAGCGGGTTCAGCGCAGCGCCTTGAGCAAAGCGGGCTACCAGGTCCGGGTTGGCGATATAGGGTCGGCCAAACGCCACTGCATCGGCAATGCCGGCGGCCAGCAGAACTTCGGCCTTCTCGGCGGTGTAGTGACCACAGAAGACCAAGGCTCCCTTGAAGCGCGCGCGCAGACTGCGGCGGAAGTCATCGGTCAGCGCTACGCCGCCGGCCCAGTCCGGCTCGGCGATATGCAGATAGGCCAAGCCACGGGTCTGGAACTGCTCGGCCAGGTAGTTGGCGGTCGCTTCGTTGTCGATGGGCGACATATCGCTGAACACGCCATTGGGCGAGAGACGTACACCGACCTTGTCGGCACCGATCGCGGCGGCAATGGCATCGATCACTTCCAAGAGCAGACGGGCGCGGTTTTCCAGGCTGCCGCCGTATTGGTCGGTACGTTGGTTGGCCTTGGTATCCAGGAACTGGTTCAGCAGATAGCCGTTGGCCGCATGGATCTCGACCAAGTCAAAGCCGGCACGCATGGCGCGGCGGGCGGCAGCGACATAGTCGGCGACGATGCCGGGCAGTTCACTGGTTTCCAGCGCGCGCGGCAGATCGGTGGGTTCGTTGCTGGGCGTACCATCCGGCAGTACTACAAAGCTCTTGCCACCTTCGGCACGGACTGCCGAGGGAGCGACGGGGGCTGCGCCATCGGCCTGCAGCAGGTGGTGGGAGATACGGCCTACGTGCCAGAGCTGCAGCGAGATCTTGCCGCCAGCGGCGTGCACGCGTTCCACCACCTGGCGCCAACCGGCCTCCTGCTCATCGGTATAGATACCGGGAGTCCAGGCATAACCCTGGCCCTGGCGGGAGATCTGCGAAGCTTCGGTGACGATCAGGCCTGCGGTAGCGCGCTGGCTGTAGTAGAGGGCGTTGAGTTCTGCTGGCAGGTCACCGGGTTGGGCTGCGCGTGAGCGGGTCAGGGGAGCCATCCAGATGCGGTTGGCAGTAGTGGTCTTGCCAACGGTGAGCGGGGTGAGCAGTTTGTCGATCGCCATATTGCTGTCCTTTTCAATTAGACCGGTCGTCTAGTTCGGGGCGGATAAAAAACCGGCAGAGCCGGCGGCATGGTTTGCTACGGGGATAGGGTCAGGCGCTGCTCGTACCGAGCAGGGTCTGGGTAGTTAGTCGGGCCGCGGCATAGGCTGCCTCGGTGTGCTGCACCTTGGTCACAAGGGCAGCACCCAGCCAGAGCTGGTAGAGGGCAAGCGCCAAGGCATCGGCGTCTTGGCCGGCTGGGATGGAACCATCCTGCCGACCTTCACGTATACAGTGGGCCATATAGCGGGTAATGCCCTCCATGCCTTGCTGCAGCTCCTGGCGCATGGCAGCAGAGAGGTCGCTGACTTCGCCGGTGAGCTTCACCACCAGGCAGCGTTGCGCATCGCAGGGCTGACCCTCGATGTGCCAGTTGTCGAAGTAGCGGTCCAGCTTTTCCCGTGCGGTCAGGCTTGAATCCTTGAGCAGTTGCTCCAGTCGTACGCGGTACTCGGCAAAGTAGCGCTGCAACAGCGCCACGCCGTAGCCCTCTTTGGAGCTGAAGTAGTGATAGAAGGACCCCTTGGGTACCTGGGCGCTGCTGAGTATCTCGGTCAGCCCCACCGCGCTGAAGCCTTTGCCCAGCATGATGCTCTCGCCGGTGGCGAGCAGGTGTTCACGGGTGTCGTCAAAAGCACGGGCTGTCATGTTGTGTACTGTAAATTGAATTAGACCGGTCGTCTAGTAAATGTGATGGACGGTAGTTTGAGTGGGAGTAGATCACCAGCAGGGTGAAACGCCTGGCACTAAACTTATATAGCGAATTTTCACCCCCACAGTATTTTGCCCTGCTTTCCAGCCCGGTTTTCACCGCAGTGGGGCTTTTTCCAGCGTGCGCTGCCGGTTTTTTGGGTGTTTCCGGTGCCGCGTGTTTGCAGGCGGTGGCGGGTCTGGCGGGGGAGGGCTAAAAAAGTTTGGCGCGGGGTGTATTACAGATCAGGCACTTACCGCTCGTCGGGCAGAAAGTTGCAGAAATTATTGCGGAGGGTGTTGACGGGTTTCTGGGGGGTGCGTATAGTTCGCTTCTCTGCTGA
>NZ_DATCSC010000048.1:0-40626 GCF_036568685.1 Chitinimonas sp. | reverse complement strand
GGCGCGCCGTGCAGGGCGCGCGCCTCTCCACCCAGCATGCCGGCCATGCGGGTGTTCATATAGGTCGTGCGGCTGTCGGCGTCGATCACCCAGACGCCATCGGCGGCTTCCTCCACTAGGTGGCGAAAGAACGCCGCCTGGTCCTGGGCTGGTCCTGGATCGGCCATGCCTTCCTCCTCGCGCTGCTGCTCTGTTGTTATAGGGCACTTCTGCCGTTGCTACTGCCTTGGTGGGCCGGGGGTGCCTGCGTGCGCTGTGCTAGAGTGCGGCGTCTGCATCCACCCCTTGCCGCCCATGAGCCTCTCGCTCAAGAGCATCCGTTACTTCATTGCCGTGGCCGAAGCCGAGTCCATTACCGGCGCGACCCAGTCATTGAATATTTCGCAGTCGGTGGTGACGGAGGCGATCAAGTCGCTCGAGGCCGAGCTCGGTGCCATCCTGTTCCAGCGCCACGCCCGTGGCATGGTGCTGACCCATGCCGGTCACCAGTTCCTGCGCCATGCCCACCAGATCCTGGCGGCGGTGCGCAACGCCCAGCAGGCCCTGTCGGCCCGACCGGATACCATGGTCGGCAGCCTCAATGTCGGGGTGACGCCGCTGATGACCGGCTACTTCCTGCCCTATCTGCTGGACCGTTACCGGCGGGTCTTCCCCAAGGTACAGATCCAGGTGGTGGAGGACAGGCGCGACTATCTCGAGCATCTGCTCGTGAACGGTGAGCTCGATGTGGCGCTGATGATGGTCTCCAATATCGAGAACAAACAGGCGCTGGAGGCGGAGACGCTGATCGAGGCGCCCTGGCGGCTATGGCTGCCGGCCAATCATCCCTTGCGCGAACTGGGCAGCATCTCGCTGGCCGAGATCGGCGACGAGGCGCTGATCATGCTCAAAGTGGACGAGCTGGAAGAGAATACCCGCGCCTGGTGGCGGGCGGCCGGGCTCAAGCCCAAGATGGCCCTCAGGACTGAGTCGGTGGAGGCGGTGCGCTCACTGGTGGCGACCGGGGCCGGCCTCTCCATCCTGCCTGACCTCTTGTACCGGCCGTGGTCCTTGGACGGCGATCGGCTGGAGGTGCGCAACATCCTGGAGGAGATGCCCAAGCTGGAGATCGGCATCGCCTGGCGGCGCGGCTCGGGGATTTCGGAAGCAACCCAGAACTTTCTGATCGTGGCGCGCGAGCATAGTCGTGCGCATTCACGATAAGAGACAGTTACGGGCTGTCTGGCGGGTGGCGCTGCTTAAGTCGTCAGCCGCTCGACAAAGAGCCCGACCACGATAATCAGCAGCAGTACGCCGGTAAAGCGCAGCAGCCAGCCGCGCGCACGGCGCCAGAAGCGGTCGCCGGTGCGCTTCTCCTGCCAGAGGCAGAGCCCCCAGAGCAGGACCAGCAGCACAAACAGGAAGCGCAGTAGCGCGAACATGGTCCCTTAGATATTGGCGGGGACGTAGCGGTGGAAGGCGGCCGGGGCGTCGTCGGCCGAATGGAAGGTCACGTATTCCCAGGCTTCCGGGTCGGCCAGCAGCGCACGTAGCAGCTTGTTGTTCATGGCGTGGCCGGACTTGAAGCCTTCGAACGAGGCGATCAGGGGGTAGCCGAGGATATAGAGGTCGCCGATGGCGTCGAGCACCTTGTGGCGCACGAATTCATCTTCGAAGCGCAGGCCGCCCTGGTTGAGCACCTTGTACTCGTCGAGCACGATGGCGTTTTCCATGCTGCCGCCCTGACCGAGGTTGTTGGTGCGCATGTACTCGACCTCATGCATGAAGCCGAAGGTGCGGGCGCGTGCCACTTCCTTGATATAGGAGGTCTCGGCGAAGTCCAGCTCCACCGTCTGGGCCGACTTCTGAAAGGCCGGGTGCTTGAATTCGATGGTCAGGCTGACCTTGTAGCCCTCGTGCGGGCTGAGGCGTACCCACTTGTCGCCCTCGACTGCTTCCACCGGCTTGAGTACGCGCACATAGCGCTTGTGGGCCGGCTTCTGCTCCTTTACCCCGGCTTGCTGCAAGAGGTAGAGGAAGGGCGCGGCACTGCCATCCATGATGGGCATTTCCGAAGCGGTCACATCCACCAGCACATTGTCGATGCCCAGGCCCGCAAAGGCCGACATCAGGTGCTCGATGGTCGCCACCCGCACATTGTCTTTGACCAATGTGGAAGAGAGTCGGGTGTCGTTGACCAGCTCCGGACCGACCTTGAAGCTGGGCTGTCCGGGCAGGTCAGCGCGCCGGAACACGATGCCGGTGTCGGCAGCAGCCGGTGAGAGGGTCAGTTCGACCTTCTCGCCCGAGTGCAGGCCCACACCGACCGCGCGGATCGGCTCTTTCAAGGTGCGTTGGTAGATCATGGACGGCAATACCTTCAGGGACAGTCAGCCTCCGATTTTGCCATATCGCAAAATCGTTCTCGATTGAACCTTGCTATGACGACCTTAGCCTATATGTCAGGCCGGGTCGCCGTGGCTGTGCTGCCATCGTAACAAGTCCCCGGCGCCGGGCGGCAACCTGCCGCGCCGTACCCGATGTACGGCGGACGGGTTGCGCCCACCTGGGCGCTCGCTACGCGGGCGGCTAGGCCGCTCAGTCCGCCTGCTTGCGCAGGAAGGCCGGGATGTCCATGTCGCCACCGGCGAACACGGTGCCGCGCGGCGATTCCACCGCGGCGCCGACCGTGCCTGCACGATTGCGGTTACGGAACACCGCCGGTTGGTCGAACTGCTCGTAGTCCACGCCGCCGGGCATATCGTCGGTACCGGTGCGCTGAACCACATGCAGGTTCGGCATCTTCTTGGCTTCACGGCCGCCCAGACCGGTGGCCACCAGAGTCACGCGGATCTGGTCGCCCATGTTCTCGTCGAAGGCGGTACCGAAGATGATGCGGGCGTCTTCGGCGGTGTAGGCCTTGACGGTGTCCATGACTTCGTGGACTTCGCGCATCTTCAGGCTGTAGTCGGCGGTGATGTTCACCAGCACGCCACGGGCACCGTTGAGGCTGATGTCTTCCAGCAAGGGGCTGGCGACAGCCGCTTCGGCGGCGACGCGGGCGCGATCCATGCCCGAGGCCACGGCCGAACCCATCATGGCCATGCCCATCTCGGTCATCACGGCCTTCACGTCGGCAAAGTCGACGTTGACGAGGCCGGGGACGTTGATGATCTCGGCGATACCGGCAACCGCGCCCTTGAGCACGTCGTCGGCAGCCTTGAAGGCATCCTTGAACGAGACGTCGTCACCCAGCACCTGCATCAGACGCTCGTTGGGGATGATGATCAGCGAGTCGACATACTTCTGCAGCTCGTCGATACCGGCCTGCGCAGCCTTCTGACGCTTGCCTTCGAAGGCGAAGGGACGGGTCACCACGCCCACGGTCAGGATGCCCTTTTCACGGGCGATCTCGGCCACGATGGGGGCGGCGCCGGTACCGGTGCCACCACCCATGCCGGCGGTGATGAAGATCATGTCCGCACCGTCGATCATGTCGGCGATGCGGGCGCGGTCTTCCTCGGCGGCGGCGCGGCCGACCTCGGGGTTGGCACCCGCGCCCAGACCCTTGGTCAGGGTGCTGCCCAGCTGCACCACGTTGTCGGCGCGGTTGCGCTTGAGCGCTTGCGCGTCGGTATTGGCGCAGATGAACTCCACGCCGGTGACGCCGGCGTCAATCATGTGGTCCACGGCGTTGCCGCCGCAGCCACCCACGCCGATCACCTTGATTCTGGCGACCGGGACGATGTCCTGCGCTGCTTCCAGAAACGAAATAGGCATTGCTCTCTCCTCTTTGCCCGAACTAACTCAAAAATCCAAAACCTGCGTCGCCTGGCCGTTCCTCACGCTGGAAACGACGGGGCGAGGCTCCTAGAAATTGCCTTGAAACCACGTTTTCATCCGATCGATCAGGCTGCCGATACTGGCACCCTGCATCGTCTTCAAACCATTGCGCTGGGCTTGTTGCTTGCCCAGCAAGAGCAGGCCTACAGCCGTGGAGAAACGTGGATTCTTCACGACTTCGGCCAACCCGCCGACGTACTTGGGAACCCCCAAGCGCACCGGAAGATGGAATACTTCTTCGCCCAGCTCGACCATGCCCTGCATCTGGGCCGAGCCACCGGTAATCACGATGCCGCTGGACAGCCGCTCCTCGAAGCCGGAGCGGCGCAGTTCGGCCTGCACCAGGCTGTACAGTTCCTCGACCCGCGGCTCGATCACCTCTGCCAGGGTCTGGCGGTTGAGCTGGCGCGGGCCGCGCTCACCCACGCCGGGGACCTCGATGCTTTGCTGCGGGTCGGCCAGCTGGCGCAGGGCGATGCCGTGCGCGCGCTTGATGTCCTCGGCCTCCTTGGTCGGGGTGCGCAGCGCCATGGCGATATCGTTGGTGATCTGGTCACCGGCGATGGGTATGACCGCGGTATGGCGGATCGCACCGTCGCAGAACACGGCGATATCGGTAGTGCCGCCACCGATATCGATCAGGCAGACGCCCAGTTCCTTCTCGTCCTCGGACAGCACCGACATGGCCGACGCCAGGGGCTGCAGGATCAGGTCGTTCATCTCCAGGCCGCAGCGGCGCACGCACTTGGTGATGTTCTGCGCCGCCGAGATGGCGCCGGTGACGATGTGTACCTTGACCTCGAGCCGCACGCCGCTCATGCCCAGCGGCTCCTTCACGTCTTCCTGCCCGTCGATGATGAATTCCTGGGTCAGGATGTGCAGGATCTGGTGCTCGGTCGGGATATTGACCGCGCGCGCGGTCTCGATCACCCGGTCGACGTCGGCCTGGGTGACCTCCTTGTCCTTGATCGCCACCATGCCGTGCGAGTTGAAGCTGCGGATATGGCTGCCGGCAATGCCGGTCAGCACTTCGCGGATCTTGCAGTCCGCCATCAGCTCCGCTTCTTCCAGGGCCCGCTGGATGGCGCCGACGGTGGATTCGATGTTCACCACCACGCCCTTCTTCAGCCCTTTGGAGGGCGCCTGGCCGAGGCCGATGATGTCCATGCGGCCATCGGGCAGCACTTCGGCCACCAGCGCCACGATCTTCGAGGTACCGATGTCGAGGCCGACCAGCAGGTTCTTCGTTGTGTTCGGTTTGTTCACCGTGTATTTCTCCATACTGCTTAGCTCAATGCGCGCAAGCCAGGCTGCGCGCTTGTCCTGTCAGGCGGCTTTCTCGCCCGCCTTGGGCGCTGCCGTTCCTGCCGGCAGGCGCACCGAGAATCCATTCGGGTAACGCAAATCCACATAGCTCACCGGCCGCTTCAACACCGCCAGGGTGTTGGGGTAGGCCTTGATGAACTTGTCCAGCCTTGCTTCCACATCTTCACGACCGACTTCCACCGTCAGTACGTGGTCCAGCTCCAGCCGCCAGGCGCGTCGCGCCGACAGCCATACATGGCTGGGCTTGCGGCTGACCACGGCCAGCCGGTCGCGGAAGCTGACATAACCGCGCGCCAGTTCCGCCTCGCTGCCATCCGGGCCTTCCAGCACCGGCAGCGGGTCGTTGCTGGCGGCGTCGAAGCGCTCGCCCAGCGTATTCACCAGGCCCACCGTGCCCCAGCGAGCCAGCGCGACGTGTTCTTCGATATTCACGTCCAGCCGGTCTGGCCAGCGCCGGCGCAGGCTGACCTGGCGCACCCAGGGCAGCTTCTCGAAGGCCGACCGCGTGCGGTTCAGGTCCAGCGTAAAGAAGGTGCCCTTGAGCTCGTTCTTGACGATGTACTGCAACTGCTCGCGGGTGACGTGCGAGAGGCTGCCCTCGACCCGGATCTGCCGGACCGGGAACAGCGGCGAATGCACCACCAGCAGCAGCGCCGCGTACAGGAACATGAGCACGGCCAACCCGATCAACAGGTTGGCGAGCCAGTTCAAGGCTTGCGGCTTGTCCCACACGTTCGCTTACTCCTTCACCGTGGTGTCGAGGATCTTCAGCACCACGTCCTCGTAACTCATGCCGGCTGCCCGCGCCCCCATGGGGAACAGGCTATGGCTGGTCATGCCGGGTGCGGTGTTCACTTCCAGCAGGTAAGGCTGGCCAGCCTCGTCCATCAGGAAGTCCACCCGTGCCCAGCTGCGGCCGCCTATGCCCCAGAAAGCCTTCTCCACCAGCTTGGCAATCTCCGCTTCCTTCTCGGCCGGCAGGCCGCAGGGGCAGCGGTAGACCGTGTCGTCGCGGAAGTACTTGGCCTGGTAGTCGTAGAACTCGGTGGCCGGCTCGATCTTGATCGCCGGCAGCACGGTGTAGCCGGTCTCGGCGTCGCCGATGATGGGCGCGCTGTACTCGCCGCCGCCGATAAAGGTCTCGGCCAGCACCAGCCGGTCGTAACGGCGGGCTTCTTCAAACGCCGCCTTGAGGCCACCGGCCTCCTTGACCTTGCTGACGCCAAAGCTGGAACCCTCGGTGGCCGGTTTGACGAACAGCGGCAGGCCCAGCTTCTTTTCGATGGCGGCGAAGTCGCTGTCTTCGTCGAGCAGCTCGAAGGCCGGGATGGGCAGGCCCAGGGCCTGCCAGATCAGCTTGGTGCGCAGCTTGTCGAGGCCGATGGCCGAGGCCATCACGCCGCAGCCGGTGTAGGGGATGCCCATGACTTCCAGCGCGCCCTGTACCGTGCCGTCCTCGCCAAAGGGGCCGTGCAGGATCAAAAAGGCGCGATCGAAGCCCTGTGCCTTGAGCTCGGACAGCGGCTGGGTCTTGGGATCGAAGGCGTGCGCATCCACGCCGCGGCTCTGCAGCGCTTGCAGCACGCCTGCGCCGCTCATCAGCGAGACGTCGCGTTCCGAGGAGGTGCCACCCATGACGACGGCGACTTTTCCGTATTGCTTCATGACTTTGCTACCAATTTGGCCGGTACGGCGCCGATGGAGCCTGCGCCCATCGTCACGATCACGTCACCGGCTTGCGCATGCGCCAGCACGGCGGCGGGCAGCGCGTTGATGTCTTCCACGAACAGCGGCTCGACCTTGCCCTGCACGCGCACGGCGCGGCTCAGGGCGCGGCCGTCGGCAGCCACGATGGGCGCCTCGCCGGCGGCGTAGACCTCGGTCAGCACCAGCGCGTCCACGGTCGAGAGGACCCGGGCGAAGTCCTCGAAGCAGTCGCGGGTGCGGCTATAGCGGTGTGGCTGGAAGGCCAGCAGCAAGCGGTTGTTGGGGTAGGCGCCGCGTACGGCAGCCAAGGTGGCGGCCATCTCCACCGGGTGGTGGCCGTAGTCGTCGATCACCAGGGCGGTACCACCGCCGGGCAGGCTGGCCTCGCCATAACGTTGGAAGCGCCGGCCCACGCCGCCGAATTCGCTCAGCGCCTTCTGGATGGCGGCCTCGGCGGCGCCCACTTCCAGGCAGATGGCGATTGCCGCCAGGCTGTTGAGCACATTGTGGTGGCCGGCCGCGTTCAGCTCGATCGCCAAGCGGCTCTCCACACCGTTCTTCCACACCGCGGTGTAGCGCATGCGGCCGCCCGGCAGGGCTTCGATGTTCTCGGCCCGCAGGGTGGCGTCCGCGCTGACCCCGTAGGTGGTCACCGGCTTGGTGACCTGCGGCAGGATGGCACGGATATTCGGGTCGTCGATGCAGACGGCGGCACGGCCATAGAAAGGCAGGTGGCCGAGAAAATCGAGGAAGGCCTGCTTGAGCCGCTCGAAATCGTGGCCATAGGTGTCCATATGGTCGGCATCGATATTGGTGATCACCGCCAGCATGGGCTGCAGCATCAGGAAGGAGGCATCCGATTCGTCCGCCTCGACCACGATGTACTCGCCATGGCCGGCCTTGGCATTGCCACCGGCGGCATTGAGCTTGCCGCCGATCACATAGCTGGGGTCCAGCCCGGCTTCCACCAGGATGGAGGCGATCAGGCTGGTGGTGGTGGTCTTACCGTGTGTGCCGGCCACGGCAATGCCATGCCGGAAGCGCATCAGTTCGGCCAACATCATGGCGCGCGGGATCACCGGCACACCCAGCTCGCGGGCGGCCAATACCTCGGGGTTGTCGCCACGTACCGCGGTGGAGGTGACCACTACCTGGGCGTTCGCCACATTGGCGGCGGCATGGCCGATGGCAATGGTCGCTCCGGCGGCACGCAGCCGCTGGGTGCTGGCGCCCTCGGCGAGGTCGCTCCCGCTGACCTCGAAGCCCTGGGTCACCAGGACCTCGGCGATGGCGCTCATGCCGGCACCGCCGATGCCCACGAAGTGAATGCGTTTGACCTTGTGTTTCATAGTGCGACTTCCTCGACGATGTCGGCCACGACCTTCGTCGCATTGGGCAAAGCCCGTGTTCTTGCTGCCTCGGCCATGGCCAGGAGGCGGTCTCGGTTCAACTCCCGCAGACGCTGCGCCAGCCAGTCGGCGGTCAGCTCGTGCTGCTGGATCAGGATGGCGGCACCGGCCTCGGCGAGGTAGGCGGCATTGCCGGTCTGGTGGTCGTCCACAGCATGCGGGAAGGGCACCAGGATGGCGGGCGCGCCGGCTGCGGCCAGCTCAGCCACGGTCAGGGCGCCGGCACGGCAGATCACCAGGTCGGCCTCGCCATAGGCGCGCGCCATGTCTTCGATAAAAGGCTGGCAGTCCCCCTCGACCTGGGCGGCGCGGTAGTTCTCGCGCAGCGCCTCGATCTGCTTCTGGCCGGCTTGGTGCAGCACCTGCGGCCGCTCGGCTGGGTCGAGCAGGGCCAGCGCCTTGGGCACCACCTCGTTGAGCGCGGCCGCGCCCAGGCTGCCACCCACCACCAGCAGGCGCAGCGGACCGCTGCGGCCGGCATAGCGTTCGGCCGGCGTGGGCAGGCTGGCGATATCGGGCCGCACCGGGTTGCCCACCAGCTCGGCCTTGCCCTGGAAGGCACTGGGGAAGGCAGACAGCACGCGGCGGGCCAGGTGCGACAAGACCTTGTTGGTCAGGCCGGCGACCGAGTTCTGTTCGTGCACGATCAGCGGCTTCCACAGCAGCGCGCCGGCGAGGCCACCGGGGAAGCCGGTAAAGCCGCCAAAGCCGATCAGGGCATCCGGCCGGTAGTGCACGATGGCGGCTACCGCCAGCATGAGCGCGCGTGCCTGCTCCAGCGGCTGCACCAGCTTGCGCGCGAGGCCCTGGCCACGCACGCCACCTATGGGCAGGAGCTCGATGCGGATGCCATGGCGCGGCACCAGCTCGGCTTCCATCTTGCCGCGCGCACCCAGCCAGACGATCTGCCAGCCGCGCGCCTGCATTTCCTTGGCTACCGCCAGGGCCGGGAAGATATGTCCACCGGTGCCACCGGCCATGACCATGAGGGTACGGTTGTTACTCATACCGTGTACCCCCGCATCATGCGGCGCTGCACGCCGCCCGCCGGCTGCGCCGACCTTGCCGGTTCTGCCTGCGGCGAAACCGTTGCCCGCATGAGGACGATGAAGGTACTCATACGGTGTACCCCCGCATCATCTGGCGGTTTTCCCAATCCACCCGCAGCAGCACGGCCAGGGCGATCAGGTTGGCGAGGATGCCGGAACCACCGAAGGACAGGAGTGGCAGGGTCAGGCCCTTGGTGGGCAGGATGCCCATGTTCACGCCGACGTTGATGACAGTCTGCACGCCCAGCCAGATGCCGATGCCCTGGGCGACCAGGGCAGAGTAGTAGCGTTCCAGTTTGGCGGCCTGCATGCCGATGGCAAAGGCGCGGAACACCACCCAACCGAACAGCAGTACCACCAGGGTGACGCCGACAAAGCCGAACTCCTCGGCAATGATGGCCATCAGGAAGTCGGTATGGGCCTCGGGCAGGTAGCTGAGTTTCTCCACCGATCCGCCCAGGCCGACCCCGGTCCACTCGCCGCGGCCGAAGGCGATCAGGCTGTGGCTGAGCTGATAGCCCTTGCCGTAGGGGTCCTTCCAGGGGTCCATAAAGCCGATCACCCGCGCCATACGGTAGGGCGAGATCAAAATAAACCCAATAAAACCGAGCACCAGCATCACCACCAGGCCAGCGAACAAACGCCAGTCGAAGCCACCCAGGAAGAGGGTACCCATGGCGATGGCGGTGATCACCGACAGCGCACCGAAGTCCGGTTCGGACAGCAGCAGCACGCCGGTGACCAGCATGACCACGAACATGGGGAAGAAGCCCTTCACCAGGCTGTGCATGTAGGCAGCTTTGCGCACCGTGTAGTCGGCGGCATACAGCACCACGAAGAACTTCATGGCCTCGGAGGGCTGGAAGTTGACCACAAAGAGACTCAGCCAGCGCTTGGAGCCGTTGACCTCGCGGCCCACGTGCGGGATCAGCACCAGTACCAAAAGACCGGTGCCGAGCAGGAAAAGATAGGGCGCGTACTGCTGCCAGACCCGGATGGGGATCTGGAAGGTGACGAAGGCGGCGGTAAAGCCGATCACCAGGAAGATGCAGTGGCGTACCAGGAAGTAGGTCGAGCGGAAACCTGTGTCCTTGTCCACCTCTGCGGCGGCGATGGAGGCCGAATAGACCATGACCAGGCCGATGGCGAGCAGCACCAGCACGGCCCAGACCAGGGACTGGTCGTAGCCGAGCATGGTGGGGCGGCGCTTGAGGGCCTGATAGAACAGCTTCACTGCCTTATGCCTCCAGGGCTCGCACCGCGGCGATGAAGACTTCCGCGCGGTGACTGTAGTTCTTGAACATATCGAGGCTGGCGCAGGCGGGCGACATCAGCACCACGTCGCCGGCCTGGGCCTCCGCGGCCGACAGGCGTACCGCTTCTTCCATGCTGCCGGCGTCGATCAGCTTGATGCCGGTGCCGGCCAGGGCCGCGCGGATCTGCGGGCCGTCGCGGCCGATCAGCACCACGGCGCGGCACTTGCCGCGGCAGGCGTCGGCCAGCGGACCGAAGTCCTGACCCTTGCCGTCGCCACCGGCGATCAGGATCACCGGTTGGGTCATGCCCTTGAGGGCGGCCTCGGTGGCGCCGACATTGGTGCCCTTGGAGTCGTCGTAGTAGCTGACGTCCTTGATGCGGGCGACGAACTCGACCCGGTGCGGCAGACCCTTGAAGCGCTTGAGTGCGCTCACCAGCGGCAGGGTGGGCAGGCCGATGGCACGGGTCAGCGCCAGCGCAGCCAGGGCGTTGGCGGCGTTGTGCAAACCTGCCAGTGGCAACTCGCTGGCCAGCATCAGGGTGAAGTCACCGCAGACCAGCTCATGGTCGTCGCCCACTTTGCGCAGGCCATACTCGGTGGGCGTGCGCGGGGCGTCGAGGCCGAACCAGAACACCTGCCGGCCGGGCCGGGTCATGCCGCGGCAGTAGCCGTCCTCGCGGTTCAGCACCATGGCGCCCAGGCCTTCAAAGACGCGGGCCTTGGCGATGGCGTAGTGCAGCATGCTGTCGTAGCGGTCGAGGTGGTCCTCGCTGACGTTGAGCACCGTGGCGGCATCCGGCGTCAGGCTATGGGTGGTCTCGAGCTGGAAGCTCGACAGTTCCAGCACCCACACATCCGGGCGCGGCCGCGCCTCGGTCTCGATCTCGGTCAGGGCGTCGAGCACCGGCAGGCCGATGTTGCCGGCCACGATGGTGGTCAGGCCGGCGGCCTCGCACATGGCCCCCACCATGCTGGTGACGGTGGATTTGCCGTTGGAGCCGGTGATCGCGATCACCTTGGACTTGGCCGAACGGAATTTCCGGGCGCGGGCAAACAGCTCGATGTCGCCGATCACTTCGATGCCACGGTCAAGCACGGCGGCGATGGCCGGATCGGCCAGCGGCACACCGGGGCTGGCGACCAGCAGTTCGGCACCGGCAAAGGTGGCCTCGCTAAACGGACCCAGCTTGATGGGCAGCTCGGGCAGGGCAGCGCGCAGCTCGGCCAGACCGGGCGGCTCGGTACGGCTGTCGGCCACCGTCACGCGGGCGCCGTGGCGCACCAGCCAACGGGCGGCAGACAGGCCGGTGATGCCGAGCCCGACGACGGTAATGTGCTTGCCTGCGACTTCCATCTGCCTCTGTCTCCTCAGCGCAATTTCAGGGTGGCGAGACCCGCCAGTACCAGCAGCATGGTGATGATCCAGAAGCGGACCACGACCTGGGTCTCTTTCCAGCCCTTGAGCTCGTAGTGGTGGTGTAGCGGGGCCATGCGGAACACCCGCTTGCCGGTCAGCTTGAAGCTGGCGACCTGGATCATCACCGACAGGGCTTCCATCACGAACACGCCGCCCATGATGAAGAGCACGATTTCCTGGCGGACGATCACGGCCACGGTACCCAGTGCGGCGCCCAGCGCCAGCGCACCGACGTCGCCCATGAAGACTTCGGCCGGGTAGGCGTTGAACCACAGAAAGCCCAGGCCCGCGCCGCCCATGGCGGCACAGAACACGGCCAGCTCGCCGGCACCGGGGATATGTGGCAGCAGAAGGTAGCCGGCAAATTTGGCGTTACCGGCCACGTAGGCGAAGATCGCCAGGGCGCCCGCGACCATCACGGTCGGCAGGATGGCGAGGCCATCGAGTCCATCGGTAAGGTTGACCGCGTTGGAGGTGCCGACGATCACGAAATAGGTCAATACCATGAAGCCCAGCCCGCCGAAGGGGTAGGCGATGTGCTTGAAGAAGGGCACGATGAATTCGGTATTGGCCGGCAGGGTGGCGGTATTGGCCAGATAGCTGCCGGCAGCGATGGCGATCACCGACTGCCAGATCAGCTTCTGCCTGCTGCTCAGACCCTTGGGGTTCTTCAGCGCCACCTTCTTGTAGTCATCGACGAAGCCGATGATGCCGGTGAGCATGGTCACGCCCAGTACCAGCCAGACGTACTTATTGCTGAGGTCGGACCACAAGAGCGTGGTCAGGCCGATCGACAACAGGATCAGCGTGCCGCCCATGGTGGGCGTGCCAGCCTTCACGAGGTGGGTCTGCGGACCATCGTCACGCACAGCCTGGCCGACCTTGAGCGCGGTCAGCCGGCGGATCACCCAGGGGCCGAGCACAAAGCTGATCAGCAGCGCCGTCATCGTGGCCAGCACGGTACGCAGGGTGATGTAGTTGAAGACGTTGAAGGCCCGGACGTTTTCACCGAGCAGATTAGCGAGCCATAGCAGCACGTCAGGCTCCTTTGCTTTCTGTCGCGGCCAGGGCCGCGACGACTTGTTCCATGCGCATGAAGCGCGATCCCTTGACCAGCACGGCGGCGCCAGCGCTCAGCTTGGGCGCCAGTGCGGCGACCAGTTCGGCGTGGCTGGCGAACCAGTGGCCACCGACGCCGAAGGCGTCGACCGCGTGGCGCATGCCCTGGCCGGTGGCGTACAGCGTGTCCAGACCCTTGCTGCGGGCGTAACGGCCCAGCTCGGCGTGGCGCTCGGCCACCTCGTCGATCTCGCCGATATCGCCCAGTACCAGGAAGCGCGGCGCCGGCAGGGCGGCCAGCACGTCCATGGCGGCATGCATGGAATCGGGGTTGGCGTTGTAGGTGTCGTCGATCAGCAGCGCACCGCAGGCGGCACGTTGCTGCTGCAAACGGCCCTTGGCGCCGGCATAGTGGGCCAGGCCCTCGGCGATGGCGGCGACATCAAGGCCCAGGGCGTGGCAGGCGGCAGCGGCGGCCAAGGCATTGCGGACATTGTGCAGGCCGGGTGCCGGCAGGGTGACTACGGCCTCACCACTGGGCGTGACCAGGGTAAAGCGGCTCGATAGCGGTTCACTCACGAGCGCACGTGCCTGGATTTCGCCCTGCTGCAGGCCAAAGCCCAGCCTCGGCCGGCTCTGGTTGAGGCTCTGCCAGTAGTCGGCGAAGTCGTCATCGAGATTGATGATGGCGTGAGCGTGGTCGCCCAGGCTCTCGAAGATCTCGCCCTTGGCCTGGGCAATGCCGGCGCGCGAGCCCAGATACTCGATATGGGCGGTACCGGCATTGTTGACCAGGGCCACCGTAGGCGCCGCCAGTTGGCTGAGGTAGGCGATCTCGCCGAAATGGTTCATGCCCATCTCGATCACCGCATAGCGGTGCTGCTCGCGCAGGCGCAGCAGCATCAGCGGTACGCCGATATGGTTGTTGAGGTTGCCACTGGTGGCGAGGACGGCCTCGGCGCCAACATGCTGGCGCAGCACTGCGGCAATCATTTCCTTGACCGTGGTCTTGCCGCTGGAGCCAGTCAGGGCGACCAGGGGCAGGCTGAAGCGACGGCGCCAGAATGCCGCCAACTTGCCTAGTGCGGCCAAGGTGTCGTCGACCTCGATCAGCGGGGCATCCGGCGGCAGGCCGGCCAGCGCCGGGTGGCCCCGCTGCACCAGCGCGCCGACGGCGCCCCGTGCCAGTACGGCCGCCACAAAATCGTGGCCGTCGAAGCGCTCGCCCGGCAGTGCGACGAACAGATCGCCAGGGCGTACGTCCCGGCTGTCGGTGCCCACGCGCGCGAACGCGACCGAGCCTTCGCCACGCAGGGTGGCGTTAAGGGCGGTCGCGGCGGCAGCGAGGCTCAGCATGGTTTCAATCACTTCATCGGTTTCCAGACCGCCAGGGCGGCCGTTGCTTGTTGCTCGTCGCTGAAGGGCGTCTTCACGCCCTTCACGTCCTGGTATTCCTCATGGCCCTTGCCGGCGATCAGCACCACGTCGCCGGGCTCTGCGAGCTCGACGGCCGAACGGATTGCGGCGGCGCGGTCGCTCTGCACGCTGTAGTCGCCATGCTGCTGGTGCTCGGCATCGGCACCATCCACGCCGTCGAGGATGTCGCGGATGATGCGCTTGGGGTCCTCGGTGCGCGGGTTGTCATTGGTGATGATCACGGTATTGGACAGCGTGCAGGCAATGCGGCCCATCTCCGGCCGCTTGCCGCGGTCGCGGTCGCCACCACAGCCGAACACGCAGAACAGCCGGCGGCGGCTGGGCATGACCTCGCGCAGGGTGCTGAGGGCTTTTTCCAGTGCATCCGGAGTGTGGGCGTAGTCGATCACCACCAGCGGCTTGTCGCCGCCGCCCAGCCTTTGCATGCGGCCTTTGGCCGATTCGATCCTGCCCAGTACGTCCACCGCTTCCTGGAGCGGCACGCCGGCCTTGAGCAGCACGCCCAGGCAGGCCAGCAGGTTGTAGGCGTTGAAGCGGCCCAGCAACGGACTGGCGAGTTCGGCCTTGCCCCAGGGGGAGTCGATATGCAGGCGGACGCCGTTGAGGCTGGTCTCGACCTCGCTGGCGCGCAGCTCGCCGGCGTTGAGGCCGTAGCCCAGGGTCAGGCCGCGAGGCAAGCTGGCTAGCAGCTCGGCGCCGAAGGGATCGTCGGCATTGATGATGGCGGCGCTGAGCCCCTCCCACTCGAACAACTTGCGCTTGGCGGCGCCGTAGGCCGCCATGGTGCCGTGGTAGTCGAGGTGGTCGCGGGTCAGGTTGGTGAACACCGCCATGGCAAAGGCTACGCCATGGGCACGGGCCTGCTCCAGCGCGTGCGAGGACACTTCCATGGCCAGGTGGGTCGCCCCTTGGCTCCGGTAGTCGGTGATCAGCTGGTGCAGCTGCAGGGTATCGGGGGTGGTGTGGCTGGCCTCGCTCAAGGCGTCGAGAAAGCCGTAGCCCAGAGTGCCGATCAGCGCCGGCTTGCCACCCAGCAGCGCAAAGGCCTGCGCCAGCCAGTGGGTGCAGCTGGTCTTGCCATTGGTGCCGGTCACGCCCACGCACAGCATGGCCACGCTCGGGTCGCCGGCCAGGCGGCCGGCGATCAGACCCATCTGGGCCGTGAGTTCAGGCACCGCCAGATTGGGTACAGTCCACTCGGCCTGCCATTGGAAGGGGCCCTGGGCGGTATCGCCAGCGTCCCAGAGCACGGCGGCGGCACCAGCGGCGATGGCGGCCGGGATATGGTCTCGGCCATCGGCATGGATGCCTCGGGCAGCCAGGAAGACGTCACCCTGGCCCACGCGGCGGCTGTCGGCGACCAGCCTCCGGCCGTGGGCGAGGGCCTCGATGGCGGGCCAATCGAGAGGAGGCAGGTTCCAGCTGGCGGGCTTCACATTTCCTCCTTCACGTTGCTGTCATTGGTTTCAAGCTGCAGCACGTTCTGCGGTGCGTCGGGGGCCACGCCCATTACCCGCAGGCCGCCGGCCACCACGGCACTGAACACCGGTGCGGCCACGTCGCCACCGTAATACTTGCCGTTGCTCGGCTCGTCGATCATGACCGCCACGATCAGCCGCGGGTCCGAGATCGGCGCAATGCCGACAAAGGAACCGACGTACTTGTTGCCGTCGTAGCTGCCGCCTTCCAACTTGTGCGCGGTACCGGTCTTGCCGCCGACACGGTAGCCGAGCACCTGCGCCTTACGGGCCGTACCACCGGGCTGCGTGACCATTTCCAGCATCTTGCGCACCGCCTGCGCCGTTTCCGGCTTCAATATCGAACGCCCCGGCAAGGGGGCGACCAGTTTCTGAAAGCTGATCGGACGGATCTCTCCGTCCGTGGCAAAAATCTGATAAGCCCGCGCAATCTGCAGCAGGCTTACTGATATGCCGTGGCCATAAGACATGGTGGCCTGGTCGATGGGGACCCAGTTCTTCCATGGTCTCAATCTGCCTCCCGACTCGCCTGGAAAGCCGCTATGCGGCGGTTGCCCAAAGCCCAGGCTGTCGTAGAAATTCCAGAGATATTCCCTCTCCATGCCGAGTTGCAGCTTGGCGGCGCCGACGTTGCTCGATACCTGGATCACCTGCTCCACCGTGATCGGGCCATGCGCATGGGTGTCGTGGATGGTGGCGGGGCCGATGCTCAGGGTGCCGCCGCCGGTCTGCACGATGCTCTGCGGGGTGACCTCGCCAGTTTCCAGCGCGGCCGCGGCGGTCATCGGCTTCATGGTCGAGCCGGGTTCGTAGGCGTCGGTCAGCGCGCGGTTGCGGCGTGCGGCCGGGTCGAGCTTCTCCCGGTTGTTGGGGTTGAAGCTCGGCATATTGGCCAGCGCCAGCACTTCACCGGTGCGCGCGTCGAGTACCACGATGCCGCCACCCTTGGCCTTGTTGTCATCGACCGCCTTCTTCAGCTCGCGGTAGGCCAGGTACTGGATCTTGCTGTCTATGCTCAGCGTCAGGGTCTGGCCGTCGCGCGGCTTTTCGATGCTGGTGACGTCCTCGACGATATAGCCACGGCGGTCCTTGATCACCTGGCGGCTGCCGGGCTTGCCGGCCAACATCGGTTCGCGGGTCAGCTCGAAGCCTTCCTGGCCCTTGTTGTCGATACCGGTGAAGCCGATCACGTGCGCCAGCACTTCGCCGGCCGGGTAGTAGCGGCGGTACTCGGTCTGCTTGGAGATGCCGGGAATGCCGAGGCCAAGCACCCGCTCGGCCGCATCCGGGCTCATCTGCCGGCGCAGGTAGACGAAGTCGCGCTTCTGGTCCGACAGCTTGCGCTTGACCTCACCGGCATCCAGCCCCAGCGCGCGGCTCAGGTTGGCCAGCTGGGTGCTGGTCAGCTCGGGGATGTCGGCGGGGCTGGCCCAGATGGACTGCACCGGGGTGGAGATGGCCAGTGGCTCGCCATTGCGGTCGGTGATCATGCCGCGGTTGGCCTCCAGCGTGAGCCGGCGGCTATAGCGCGCCTCGCCCTGCTCGCGCAGGAACTCCTCCTTGTAGCCCATGAGGTAGGCGGCACGGCCGATCAGCAGCAGGAACAAGCCCACCAGTGCGCCGAGCACCAGCCAGGTCCGCCACATCTGCAGCTTGAGCGCGAGGTTCTTGTTGGTCCGGTAGGCCATCTCAGCTCATGGCTTTCCGGCGACAGGCGCCACTTGGGTGTGGGCGGCGTCGGCCACGCGCATATTGAGACGGTTGATTGCTTCCTTCTCAATACGCGAGTGCATGGCCCAGGTGCTCTGCTCCAGCTGCAGCTGGCCCCATTCGACATCCAGCCGACGGGCTTCGCCTTGCGCCTTCTGCAACTCGATATAGGCTCGCCGCGCTTTGTGCTGCGAGGTGACGACCCCCAGCGCGCAGGCGATCAGGACAAAGAGCAACAACAAGTTCAACCGCGTCACAGTGCCGCTCCGGTCCTTTCGGCGACGCGGAGGATGGCACTACGGGCGCGCGGATTCGCATCAACTTCGGTTTGCGAAGCACGGATCGGCTTGCCGACCAGCTTCAACGGGGCTTCGCCGATGTCGGCGGCACGGACCGGCAGCCGCGAGGGCAGCTTGTCCGCTTCGGCGGCGTCGGCCATGAAGCGTTTGACGATACGGTCTTCCAGCGAGTGGAAGGCGATGACCGACAGTCGGCCCCCCTGCCGCAGACGGCGGAAGGCCTGCGGCAATGTCAGCGACAGCTCTTCAAGCTCACGATTGATGTAAATCCGTATAGCTTGGAAGGTGCGCGTCGCCGGGTCCTGGCCCGGCTCCCGGGTGCGGACGCTCTTTGCCACGATCTGGGTAAGTTGCCCTGTTGTGACGACAGGGTTTTCGAGCCGAGCCGCAACAATCGCGCCTGCAATCTGTTTAGCAAACCGTTCTTCGCCATAATCTCTGATCACCTCTGCAATCTCGGCCTGTTCAGCCGAGGCCAGCCATTCCGCGGCGGTCTGCCCGCGGGTCGTATCCATGCGCATGTCGAGCGGCGCATCAAAGCGGAAGCTGAAGCCGCGTGCGCCGTCGTCGATCTGGGGGGAGGAGACGCCCAGGTCCATCAGCACGCCGTCGACCTGGCCGATGCCCAGGGCATCGAGGCCGGCATCGAAGGCCGCATAGGGTTCGTGGACGATGTTGAACCGGGGGTCGGTGATGGTGCGGGCGTCGGCGACGGCCTGCGGGTCCTTGTCAAAGGCGATCAACCGGCCGGCGGGGCCGAGCCGGCTCAGGATCAGCCGGCTATGGCCGCCACGGCCATAGGTGCAATCGACGTAGATACCGTCCGGCCGCAAGGCCAGTCCGTCCACCGCTTCGGTCAGCAGCACCGTGCGGTGGGTAAAGGCGGCGGCGCTCACAGCACGAAACCATCGAGTTGAGCCGCGATATCGGCTGGCGACATGGCCAGCGCGGCGGCGGTTTGGGCATTCCACTGCGCTTCGTCCCACAGCTCGAACTTGCTGCCCAGGCCCACCAGCGCGACGGCCTTGTCGAGGCGAGCGAAGCTGCGCAGGGTGGGGGACAGCAGGATGCGGCCGGCCGAGTCGAGCTCCAGCTCCTCGGCGTGGCCGAGGATCAGCCGTTGCAGTGCACGGGCCTGGGGATTGAAGGCGGGGAGATTGTTGAGCTTGTCGCGGACCGGTTCCCAGGCGGGTTGGGGGTAGATCAGCAGACACTGGCTCGGGTCGACGGTCACGGTCAGGCGGCCGCCGCAGCCCTCGAGCAGGGCGTCACGATGCTTGGCCGGGATGGCCAATCGCCCTTTGCTGTCGAGGTTGAGGAGTGCTACGCCGCCAAACATGATTACCGCCAAAGTTCCCGCTGTGGGGGTGAAAGCTGGTCTTAAGCTTTCAGGAGTTTTTGGGCTGGTGAAACACTTTTCACCACTTTTACCCACTACGCCCCACTATAGGGCAATGGAACAAGCTGGGTCAAGCGGGCGCAGAGGGGATTTTTGTTTTTGCTACAATCACTTACGACTGATTTGTGGTGTGGGATGTAAAGCAGATATCCCTTTGCAAATAAGGGTTTATGTGAAAGTATGAAGGTATGGCTTTAACTTTGCCGCGGAACGCTCCATGCGCATTCGTCTTCTTTCCCTGCCGCTAGGCCTCATATTGCTGGCGGCGTGCTCGCAACTGCAGCAGACCGGCACCGCTCTGGCCGAGAACAATGGTGTGCTGCAGGACGGCGAGGTGCGCTCGCTCGGCCAGCGCCGTTACCAGGTGCGGGTGACCGGCTCCACCGTGCTGTTCGACGGTCAGGCCGAGCAGTTCTTCCGCCGTCGCGCCGAGGGCGTCAGCCAGAAGATGGGTTGCCGCAGCTGGCGCATGCTGGAGTACCGTTCCGGCACCGAGAACACCTTTCTGGGCGCGCGCCAGTACGCCGAGGGCGTGATCGAGTGCTTGTAAGACGTATTGGGTCTGGGCAGGGGGCGGCATGATATCCCGCTTGGCCCGCCTCATGCTCTTGCTGGCGGTGGTGCTGCTGGTCTGGAACGTACTGCTCAAGCCTGCCACCCGGCAGAAGGTGCGCGGCTATGTGGAGGTACTGGCCATCGCCTTGCTGGCCTCTTCCCTGGTGATGGCGGTCTGGCACTGGTGGCAATACGGCGCAGTGTGAGCGCTGCGGTGTCAGCTTGGTCGAACCTGTACGACCAAGTAGGGTCGAAATGCCTATCTCCTGGAGCCCCCCATGTCCGTCTACCGTCCCCCACGCATCGACCCGAGCGAGATCACTCCGGAGGGCGTCTACCTGAACCGCCGCGACTGGATGCAGGGGGCCGCCGGCCTCGCCCTGGCCAGCCTATTGCCGGCCGAGGCCGCTGCCACCGCGCCGGGCATTACCCTGCCGACCTTCTACAAGAGCCGCTACAGCACGGCTGAGGACAAGAACAGTTACGAGCAGATCACCAGCTACAACAATTTCTACGAATTTGGCACCGACAAGGGCGACCCGGCCGAAAACGCCCATACCTTGCGGCCCACGCCGTGGAGCGTGGAGGTGGGTGGCGAGGTGGCCAAGCCACGCCGCTTTGACCTCGATAGCCTGCTCAAGCTGGCACCGCTGGAAGAGCGCATCTATCGGCTGCGCTGTGTGGAAGGCTGGTCCATGGTCATCCCCTGGGTGGGCCTGCCGCTGGCGGCCCTGCTCAAGCAGGTGGAGCCGACCTCGCGCGGCAAGTTTGTCGAGTTCACGACCCTGCAGTCGCCGGAGCAGATGCCCGGCCAGCGCACGCGCGTACTGGACTGGCCCTATGTGGAGGGTCTGCGCATCGACGAGGCCATGCACCCGCTGACCATCCTGGCCGTCGGCCTCTACGGCCGCCCGCTGCCCAACCAGAACGGTGCGCCCATCCGCCTGGTGGTGCCCTGGAAGTACGGCTTCAAGAGCATCAAGTCCATTGTCCGCATCCGCCTCGTCGAGCAGCAACCTACCAGTAGCTGGACCCGCTCCATTCCCAGCGAGTACGGCTTCTACTCGAACGTGAACCCCGAGGTGGACCACCCGCGCTGGAGCCAGGCCACCGAGCGGCGCATCGGCGAATTCTCCAAGCGCAAGACCCTGATGTTCAATGGCTATGCGGAGGAGGTGGCGGCGATGTACAAGGGGATGGATCTACGCCGGTACTATTGAACACGGATTGAATGTAGGTCGGGCGGAAGCATTGGTTTATCGCCCGGCAGAGCCGTGCGCTTACCGGCAATCGATGTTCGGGCGCGCTTCGCTTTTATATCAACCACTCCCCCCGCCCTCGCCTCGGGCGAGGGAGCCTCGCTGAGGATCACGGATTGAATGCAGGTCGGGCGGAAGCATTCGATCCTCGCCCGGCGGAGCCGGGCGCTTGCCGGCATTTGATGTTCAGGCGCGCTTCGCTTTCATATCAACCACTCCTCCCGCCCTCGCCTCGGGCGAGGGAGCCTCGCTGACGCTCGTCAGTGGCTTCGATGGACGTGGCTGGCAAGCGTTACAAGGGCAGAATCCCCGCAGGGCATTGCGCCGTATCGCCCGTTGAATAGGCACCGTCGCTAAATGGAGATGCGAACGAGCGTCAGCGAGGCTCCACCCCCGCAAGGAGGGCGCCGTAGTTGTATGCCCCTGAAGGGGCGACAACCACGCAGTCGCGGAGCGAGGGAGGGGGGAGTGGGATCAATGAAGCGAAGCGCGCCTGAACATCATATGCAGCAAAACGCCCGGGTTGCCAGGGCGCTGAACTGAACGTGTCGTGTTCCCCCAAACAAAAAGCCACCCCAAGGGTGGCCTTTTGTTTCGTGTGCAGTGCAAAGTCGGCCTGTAAGCCGGGTCCTGTGACGCGGCGGTTGCCCGCCACCGACAGTCATTCCTCTAGGACGTACATTGCTGCACGCCTCAAGCAACCTACCCGCAAGCTCAGGGGGCCCCGTCAACGCTTGCCTATTTGGTCTTGCTTCGGATGGGGTTTAGCCTGCCTCGGTCTGTTACCAGCCGAGCGGTGCGCTCTTACCGGGCCGGTCTTGCGACCAGCCACCGCTTGCGCGGCCACCTTTTCACCCTTGCCTGTGCTGGCTCCGAGGAGCACAGCCATCGGCGGTTCAGCTCTCTGTTCCACTTTCCGTCGCCTCGCGGCGCCTGGCCGTTAGCCAGCATCCTGCCCTGTGAAGCCCGGACTTTCCTCCCCGTGGCAAGCCACGCGGCGACTGTCCGGCCGACTTCGCACAGCTAGTCTACCACCCCCGTCAAGCCCCCTCGCTCCGGCCATCGGCCGGCGGGGGCACTGGGAGGCGGCGTAACACTCAGTCGGCCAGGCGCCAGGCCACCGTCTCGCCGGCGCGCAGCGGTACCAGGGTGTCGCCGGCCAGGTAGGGCAGCTCGGCGGGGACCGGGGTGGCTTGCTTGATCAGGGTGATGGTGCCCTCGTTGGCCGGCAGGCCGTAGAACAGCGGGCCAAAGCGGCTGGCAAAGCCTTCCAGCCGGTCCAGCGCACCGGCCGCCTCGAAGGCTTCGGCGTACAGCTCGATGCCGTTGTTGGCGGTGTACATGCCGGCGCAGCCGCAGGCGGCTTCCTTGGTGCTCTTGCCATGCGGGGCGCTGTCGGTGCCGAGGAAGAACTTGGGGCTGCCGCTGATGGCCACTTCGACCAGGGCCTCGCGGTGGGTCTCGCGCTTGAGCACCGGCAGGCAGTAGTGATGCGGGCGGATGCCACCCTGGAAGAGGGCGTTGCGGTTCATCAAGAGGTGGTGGGCGGTGATGGTGGCGCCCACATTGGCCGGTGCGCTCCAGACAAAGTGCGCCGCCTGGCGGGTGGTGATGTGTTCGAACACCACCTTGAGGTTGGGCAGCTTTTCCAAGAGCGGCTTCATGACGCGCTCAATGAATACCGCTTCGCGGTCGAACACGTCCACGCTCTGGTCGGTGACCTCGCCGTGCACCAGCAGCGGTACACCCAGCTCGGCCATGGCGGCGAGGGTGGGCATGGCCTTGGCGATATCGGTCAGGCCGGCGTCGGAATTGGTGGTGGCGCCGGCCGGGTAGAGCTTGACCGCCTTCACAAAGCCGCTCTCCTTGATACGCGCAATCTCCTCCGGCGGGGTCACGTCGGTCAGGTACAGCGTCATCAAGGGTTCGAACTGCATGCCGGCAGGGACGGCAGCCAGGATGCGCTCGCGGTAGGCGGCGGCATCGGCCACGGTGCGGACCGGCGGCTTGAGGTTGGGCATCACGATGGCACGGCCAAAGCGGCGCGCGGTATCGGGCAGTACCGCCTTCAGCGCGTCACCGTCGCGCAGGTGCAGGTGCCAGTCATCGGGGCGGATCAGGGTCAGTTGCGTCATGGCGGAAAGCGGTAGGCGTAGGGAAGGTCGCTATTATCCGGCAAGCCGCCCTCGGGCGCGATACCGTCTGGTAAGCGCAAGCTAAAGCATATCGGCTGCCAGGCGGTCGACACGATTGTCCGGCGAGCGACAACAATGATTTAGCAGGAACGAATGTTTCCAACTTTCACTAACGAGCGTCAGCGAGGCTCCACCCCCGCAAGGAGGACGCCGTGGTTGTAAGCCCCTGAAGGGGCAACAACCACGCAGTCGCGGCGGCGAGGGCGGGGGGAGTGGGGGGAAAAAGCGGAGCGCGCCTGAGCATCGAATGCCACCGAGTGTCCGGCTAGGCCGGGGGGAGCGGATTCTATAAAGACCAGGCGGCGATCGCGGAGCTGCGCTGCTGCTGAACGCACGGCTGTGCCGGGCGTAGTGCTGCCGTTTCAGGTCTCTCAGCCGTATGCGTAACTCACCGCCGCCGCAACCAGAACAGGAACTTCCCCTCCACCGTCTCTTGGTGGGCCAGCTCATGGCCGGTCTGGCGGCAGAAGGCTTCGAAGTCGGCCGGGGTGCCAGGGTCGGTGCAGATCAGGTGCAGCACGGTGCCGCTGGGCAGGTCGGCCAAGGCCTTCTTGGCGCGCAATATGGGCAGCGGGCAGTTCAGGCCGGAGAGGTCGACGCTGAGTTGGGCTTCGGGTGCGGACATGGCGGGTCTTTTGGCAGTGACTGGCGGCGATTATAGCGCGCCGCCCGGATGCGCTTCGACCACGATCAACACCGATGGTTGCTGCGCTGTGAGCACGCAGGCCTGGGCCCGCAGCTGGAGCAACTGTTCGGCCGATTGCATCCCGGCCGGCCCGGCCATGGCGCCGCTCACCAGGTAGGCCAGTCGCAGTGATACCGCGGGCAAGGACAGCACGGCCCCCTCAGCCAACCGCTGCACGGTCAGTTCGGCCCGCCCCCAGTCGCGCGCCACCATCAGGTTGAAGTCCTGCAGCGGGCCGTCTAGCAGGGCGCAATCGACGGACGACTCGCCGGCAAAGGCAATAGGCTGCAGCGGTTGGTCCAGCCTGGCGGTACGGCCGTCCTCGAACGCCAGTTGCATGCCGGCGCCCCGCAGCAGCATGAGCTGGCGGTCCACGCCAGGGAAGTAAGAGAAGGGCCCGCCCTGGCTGACCTGGGCAATGGACAGGCGCAGGGCAAAATCGTCCACCCGCTGCGGATGGGGTAGGCGGAACAGCTCGCAGGTGGTGCCACCACCGTTCTTCCAGGGCATGTCGCGGTAGTCCGGCGGGCCTAGCAGGATCATGGCTACTCCATTTCTTATATTGCACATCATGGCTTGGCGTGGGACCGGGCCTGGCCGACAATGCCCCCATGTGTCTGATCGGATTTCTCTGGCAACCCGAGGCGGAACAGCCGCTGGTGGTCGCCGCCAACCGCGACGAATTCTACGCCCGCCCGACCGCGCCCGCCGGCTGGTGGGACGATGCGAATACCCTAGGCGGCCGCGACCTGCAGGCCGGCGGTACCTGGATGGGCGTGAGCCGGCAGGGCCGCTTCGCCGCCCTGACCAACTACCGTGATCCACGCCGCATCAAGCCGCAGGCGCCTTCGCGCGGCGCGCTGGTGGCGGCCTTTCTGCAGGGTGAAGCCAGCACAGCCGACTATATCGCGGCCCTGCGCGGCAAGATTGCGGACTACAACGACTTCAATCTGCTGCTCTACGACGGTCAGCGCCTGCTGGGGTATGAAAGCCACACCGACCGCACCTTGCGTTTTGGCCGCGGGGTACATGGCGTATCGAACGCCGGCTTTGACAGTGCCTGGCCCAAGCTGGAGGCACTCAAGGCCGGCTTGGCCCTGCGGGCTGATGACGATGCGGCGCTGTTTGCGCTGCTGGCCGACCCGCGCCTGGCCGAGGACGCCCGGCTACCGCAGACAGGGGTATCGTTGGAGTGGGAGCGGGCGCTGTCGGCCGCCTTTATCCGCACTCCCGAGTACGGCACCCGTGCCTCCAGCCTGTTGCGCTTGGGGCTGGATAGGGTGATCTTGACCGAACGCCGCTTCGAGCGTGGCGAGCCGGCCGGCGAGAGCCGCTACGAATTTGCGCTATCTTTGAATCAGTCATGAGCCACGAACACCACCATCCCCACCACAATCACGCCCACCATGCCAGCCGCCGCCGTTTGCTGCTGGCGCTGTTCCTGACTGCCGGCTACGCGGTGGTGGAAGCCGGTGGGGGGCTCTGGACCGGCTCGCTGGCATTGCTTTCCGACGCAGGCCATATGCTGACCGACGCGGCAGCGCTGGGTCTGGCGCTATTTGCCCAGATGGTGGCGCTGCGGCCGGCCACGGCGCGCAATTCCTACGGTTACGCCCGGGCCGAGGTGCTGGGGGCCCTCATCAACAGCCTCTTGATGCTGGCCATGGTGGGCTGGATCGCCTTCGAGGCCATAGGGCGGCTGATCCATCCTTCCGACGTGGACGGTGGCGGGGTGATGCTGATCGCCGTCATCGGCCTGGCGGTCAATCTGGTGGCAGCCTGGCTGCTGTCGGGCGATAGCCACAATATGAATTCCCGCGCCGCACTGATGCATGTGCTGGGTGATCTGCTGGGTTCGGTGGCGGCCATCGCGGCCGGCGCCATCATCTGGGCCACCGGCTGGAAGCCCATCGACCCCATCCTCTCGCTGCTGGTGGTGGTGCTGATCCTGCGCTCGACCTGGGCCCTGGTGCTGCAGTCCAGCCATGTGCTGATGGAAGGGGTGCCGGCGCATCTGGACCTCAACGCCGTGGGCAATACCCTCGCGTCCCAGCCGGGGGTGCAGTCGGTGCACGACCTGCATGTCTGGCACCTGGGGCCGGACAAGGTGGCGCTGTCGGCTCACATGGTGATCGACAACCCCGAACTGTGGCCGCGCCTGTTGGCCGCGACCCAGACCCTGCTGGCCAAGGAATACCAGATCGACCATGTCACTTTGCAGCCTTCCTGGCTGGGCCAGGTGCCGGCCGGCAAGGTGATCCCGCTGGCTACGGTGGCGGGGAGCACGGCCGGCCATGGTCACGACCATGGCGGTCATGAGCACGGCCACGCCCACGATCATGTTCATGACCACGGCGGCCACGGCCACCATCATTGACGGATTAAACGATCACGGCGGCGCTGGCTTGCGCGGTTTCCTGGCCGGTTTGGCCGCCTGGGCGCGCAGGGCGACGCCCAAGGCGGCGCGTGACCAGGCCAGCAGGTCCAGTCTTTCCTCCAGCGCTTCGTCGGGAATACGGTAGTAGCTCAGCTGCATGACCCGGCCGTCCTTCTGCTGGTACTCGAACGGCCCGCAGCCGGCTGCCTCATGCTGCGGCCGGGTCTCGGCATCGGTCTTGAGGTAGAGCACCTCGTCGATCACGATGGCGAACATCAGCCCGTCGCAGTAGATGCCCCAGCCGCCGAACATGGCCCGCCCATTGACGAAACCCATGGGCGCCAGCTGCTCGCACAGCCAGTCGACGAACTCGCTGCGCCTCATCCGTCCGGACTCTCCGGCAGATGTCGGGCGGCTTCAACCATCGGTATTGATGCGCTTGGTCAGTGCCGCCAGTACCTTGGCTGCATCGTCATTGCTGACCTGGCAGGTACCGGCCGCCTGGTGGCCGCCGCCGCCGTACTGCAGGCACAGCTCGCCCACATTGGTCTTGGAGCCGCGGTCGAGGATGGACTTGCCGACGGCGAACACGGTGTTCTGCTTGTCCCGGCCCCATAGCACGTGGATGGAGATATTGGTCTCGGGGAAGAGGGCGTAGATCATGAAGCGGTTGGTGGCGTAGATGATCTCCTCATCGCGCAGGTCCAACACCGCCAGATTGCCGTGCACCGTGGTGCAGCGCTGGATCTGTTCCTTCGCCTTGGGTTCATGCTCGAAATACAGCTCCACCCGCTCGCGCACATCGGGCAGGGTCAGGATGTCCTCAATGCCGTGGCTGCGACAGTATTCGATCAGATCCATCATCAGCTGGTAGTTGCTGACGCGGAATTCACGGAAGCGCCCCAGGCCGGTGCGGGCGTCCATCAGGTAGTTGAGCAGCACCCAGCCCTCGGGGCTGAGTATCTCGTCGGCGGTGAAGTCGGCCGAGTCGCCCTTGTCCACCGCCTCCATCATGTCCTCACGCACGCGCGGGAAGGTCTTCTTGCCGCCGTAGTGGTCGTACACCACCCGTGCTGCCGAAGGGGCACTGGGGATGATGATGTGGTTGTCGCGCTTCTGGTTGCGCAGGGTCTCGGACAGGTGGTGGTCAAAGGCCAGGTGTATGCCCGGCACATAGGGCAGGTTGGTACTGATATCGCGCTCGCTGACGCTGATCTTGCCGTCCTGCATGTCCTTGGGGTGGACGAAGAGGATGTCGTCGATCATGTCCAGCTCCTTGAGCAGGACGGCGCAGACCAGGCCGTCGAAGTCGCTGCGGGTGATCAGGCGGTATTTCTGCTTGGACATGGAACGGCTCCTGGAGCGGTGGGCGGAGGCCGGCTTGGCCGGGTCAGGGGGATTCGACGATCGTGGCAGTGCTATAGCGGGCCAGGATCAGCTTCAGTTTCGGACTCGCCGCGAGTTTTTTCCAGGCCGCGTTCAATTTTGCCCAGCGCGCCGGTGCCAGTTGGCGTGATGCGAGCAGGCTCATCTCCAGCATGCCGGCCTGTAGCGGCTGCCAGCGCAGCTGATCGCTTACGCCCAACCGGTTGGCGGCGGCGGCCAGTGCCGGTTCAAAGCCGAAGACAAAGCGGCCGCGCCCGAGCAGCAGCTTCTGCAGCATCTGCTGGCTGTCTATGGGAGCGGCATCCAGGCTCAGGCCGGCTTGGCGCAGCAGATAGGCGTGTGGCGAAGAGCCAGGCGCGACCAGCACGACCGCTTCGTTGCCCAGCTCGGCCAGTTGCTCCAGATTGTCGATCTGCAAGGCCTCGTCGCGGCGGCCCAGGAGCCGCAGCCGGGCCGTGTGGATGGGCGGCTCCAGCATCTGGTAGCGCGCCAGCCGCTCGGGGGTACGGGCGCTCAGCGCCAGGTCGATGCGGCCGGCGTCCACCTCGGTGACCACCCGTTTGACCAGCAGCACCTGATTGAGGCCGGTGAAGCGCAGGCCTGGGTCGATGGACTCGAGCTCACGCAGGATGTCGATCTCTATACCGGCCGGCTCGCCCTCCACCAAGTAGCTGTACGGCGGAAAATTCCCCACCCCGACCCGCAGCGGCGGGTCCTGGGCCCAGGCTAGGCTGCCCAGGCAGAGCAGGAACCAGCGCAGCCACCGCATGTTGGCATCAGGTGTCGGATTGCTGCTTCACCACCTTCATGGCGGTCGCCACGATGCCGGCCACGTCGGCGGCATTGCTGGGCAGCAGCATGGTGGTGCTCTCCTTGGCGATATTGCCAAAGGCTCCGATGTATTGCTCCGCCACCTTGAGGTTGACCGCCTCCATGCCGCCGGGTTGGCGTATGGTCTGCGCCACCATATGGATGGCCTCGGCGGTGGCGCGCGCTACCAGTCGGATCGACTCGGCCTCGCCCTCGGCGCGGTTGATGGCGGCCTGCTTGTCGCCTTCGGAGGCGTTGATCTGTGCCTGCTTCTCGCCCTCAGAGCGCTGGATGGCCGATTCGCGCTGGCCGGTGGCGATATTGATCTGTTCCTGCTTGCGGCCTTCCGAGGCGGCAATCAGGGCGCGCTTCTCGCGCTCAGCGGTGATCTGCGCCTGCATGGAGTGCAGGATCTCCTTGGGCGGGGTGAGGTCCTTGATCTCGTAGCGCAGCACCTTCACGCCCCAGTTGGCCGCCGCTTCGTCGAGCGCTGCCACCACGCCGCTGTTGATATGGTCGCGTTCCTCGAAGGTCTTGTCGAGCTCCATGCGGCCGACGATGGAGCGCAGCGTGGTCTGCGCCAGCTGGGTGATGGCGACCACATAGTTGCTGGAGCCGTAGGAGGCCAGCTGCGGGTCGGTGATCTGGAAGTAGAGGATGCCGTCCACCTGCAGCTGGGTGTTGTCCTTGGTGATACAGATCTGGCTCGGTACGTCGAGCGGGATCTCGCGCAGGTCGTGCCGGTAGGCAATGCGGTCGACAAAGGGGACGACGATATTGAGGCCGGGGTTCAAGAGACCGTGGAAGCGGCCCAGTCGCTCGACCAGGAAGGCGTGCTGCTGCGGCACCACCTTGAGCGACTTCAGGGCAAAGATCAGGGCAACGACAAAGAGTACGACGGCGATTTCCATCTAGCCTCCCAGGCAAACAGTTTTCTATCTCTCTATATATGTGACTTGGCGTCGTACGTGCTATGCGAGCGTTTGAAACAGTCCATTCAAAGCGCGGACGAGCGCCAGCGAGGTTCCCCGCGGCGGCGGGGCGGAGGGGTGTGGATAAAACAGGGGGAGCCCACCGTATCAGGTTTCTCTGTCACCCGGCGCCGGGTTTCCCTGGCACCTGCGCTACCCTCTACCCGTATCTATGATCTATTTCCTGGCAGGCTATCAGCGTTGCCCGGCCGGCGGGGCCTTGGCAACGAGCAGGGTATTGCCGCGCTGGCCGACGATATAGAGGGTGGAAGGTTGCTCACCCAGTTCGGTGGCGAGTTCGGCATCCCAGTCCGAACCGCGATAGCGCACGCGGGCCTGGGTGGCGGACTTCCAGCTGGAGACTTCGACCTGCTGGCCGAGGTCGTAGGCGTGATTGTCGGCGGCCGGTTTGACGATGGGATGACGGCGCAGCCAGAGCGTGCCGCCAACGGCGCAGACCGCGGCAGCGATCAGCTGGGGCGGCAGGCCCAAGCCCAGCCAGGCAACGACGCCACCCACGGCGGCCGAAATGCCGTACACGAGGAGATAGAAGGTGCCGGTGAGCATCTCTGCCCCTGCCAGCGCCAGGCCCAGGACCAACCAGACTGCGTAGTTTTGCATTGCCTGCTTTTCGTGGTGGAAGAAACCCGTGTTTGCCGCTGTTATATCGCGCCCTTGTGCCGCCCGCTAGGGGCTGTCATCAACTATTCACGGCGCCGACGGCATGATGGCCTGGGGCCGCTTGGCGGTCTGTGGCGGCGCTGTTGGCGGGTTGGACTGGTTTTGTCGTACAATACCGCCCTTTGCCGTTCATTTTCAGGCACTTAACACCATGCTCTACCCCGAACGTTTCGATGTGATCGTGATCGGTGGCGGCCACGCCGGCACCGAAGCTGCGCTGGCTGCCGCCCGTATGGGCGTGCGCACGCTGTTGCTCAGCCACAATATCGAGACACTGGGGCAGATGAGCTGCAATCCCTCGATCGGCGGCATCGGCAAGGGCCACCTGGTCAAGGAAGTGGATGCCCTGGGCGGCGCCATGGCGCTGGCCACCGATATGGGTGGCATCCAGTTCCGTACCCTCAATTCCAGCAAGGGCCCGGCGGTGCGTGCTACCCGCGCCCAGGCCGACCGCGTGCTGTACAAGGCTGCCATCCGCAGCATGCTGGAGAACCAGCCCAACCTGACCCTGTTCCAGCAGGCCGTCGACGACATCGTGGTCGAAGGCGAGAAGGTGGTGGGCGTGGTGACCCAGATTGGCATTCGCTTTGAGGCGCCGACCGTGGTGCTGACTGCCGGCACCTTTTTGGCCGGCAAGATCCACGTCGGCCTGGAGAACCACACCGGTGGCCGCGCCGGCGACCCGGCCTCGGTCACGCTGTCCTCGCGCCTGCGCGAGCTGCAGCTGCCGGTGGGCCGGCTCAAGACCGGCACCCCGCCGCGCATCGACGGCCGCAGCATCGACTTCAGCGTGCTGGAAGCCCAGCCGGGCGACGACCCCACTCCCGTGTTCTCGGTCCGTGGCAACCGCGCCATGCACCCGCAGCAGCTGCCGTGCTGGATTACCCACACCAACGAGCGCACCCACGAGATCATCCGCAGCGGCTTTGACCGTTCGCCCATGTTCACCGGCGTGATCGAAGGGGTGGGCCCGCGCTACTGCCCGTCCATCGAGGACAAGATCAACCGCTTCGCCGACAAGGACTCGCACCAGATCTTCCTGGAGCCGGAAGGTCTGCAGACCCACGAGTTCTACCCCAATGGCATCAGCACCTCGCTGCCCTTTGATATCCAGCTGGCGGCAGTGCGCTCCATCCGAGGCCTCGAACAGGCGCATATCCTGCGCCCGGGCTATGCGATCGAGTACGACTACTTCGACCCGCGCGCGCTCAAGGCCACCTTCGAGAGCAAGGCCATCAACGGCCTCTTCTTCGCCGGCCAGATCAATGGCACCACCGGCTACGAGGAGGCAGCAGCCCAGGGCCTGTTCGCCGGCCTCAATGCCGCCCTGCAGGTACAGGGCAAGGAAGGCTGGACTCCAGCCCGCGACCAGGCCTACCTGGGCGTGCTGGTCGACGACCTGATCACCCGTGGCGTGTCCGAGCCCTACCGCATGTTCACCAGCCGGGCCGAATTCCGCCTGCAGTTGCGCGAGGACAACGCCGACCTGCGCCTGACCGAAGACGGCCGCCGCCTGGGAGTGGTGGGGGACGAGCAGTGGGAACTGTTTTGTAAAAAGCGCGACGCCGTGGCGGCCGAGCTGGAGCGGCTGCGCTCCACCTGGGTCAACCCGCGGCTGGTGAGTGCCGAGGACGCCGAGCGGGTGCTGGGCCAGAGCATCGAGCGTGAATACACCCTGGAACAACTCTTGCGTCGCCCCAACGTGGACTATGGCAAGCTGATGACCCTGCCGGTGGCCGGCGAGGCGGTCAGCGACCCCCTGGTGGCCGAGCAGGTGGAGATCCAGGTCAAGTACGCCGGCTATGTGGAGCGGCAGAAGGATGAAGTAGCCCGCCACAGCGAGATCGAAGCCGTGCGCTTGCCCTCGGACCTCGACTACGGCAAGGTACCGGGGCTGTCCAAGGAAGTGCAGCAGCGCCTGACAGAGGCGCGGCCCGAGACGCTGGGCCAGGCATCGCGATTGCAAGGCATGACGCCGGCAGCCATCGGGCTGCTGCTGGTACATCTGAAACGCGGCTTCAAAGCCGCCCAAGACGATAAAACGACCAAGACCGCATGATCGGCCAACAACAAGAAGCGCAACTCAGGGACGGATTGCAGGCCATGGGCCTGTCGCTCGACGACGCGACGGTGGGCCGCCTGCTGGCCTACCTCGGCCTGCTCCTGAAATGGAACAAGACCTATAGCCTGACCGCCATCACCGAGCCGGAGCGCATGGTCTCGCACCATCTACTCGACAGCCTGGCGGCACTGGCGCCGGTGGCCGCAAGGCAACCGCAGCGCCTCTTGGACGTAGGCAGCGGCGGCGGCCAGCCGGGCATCCCCTTCGCCATTGTGCGGCCGGACTGGCAGATCACCCTGCTCGACAGCAACCACAAGAAGACCGCCTTCTTGCAGCAGGCCGTGATCGAGCTTGGTCTCAAACAGGTCAAGGTGGTCTGCGACCGGGTCGAGAACGTGGCTGCCGAGGGCGGTTATGACCTGATCACCTCGCGTGCCTTTGCCGACCTGGCCGACTTTGCCCGCCTGACCCGTCACCTCCTGGCGCCCAAGGGCGTCTGGGCCGCGCTCAAGGGCGTGCAGCCCTTTGAAGAGATCGCCGCCCTGCCGGCCGACGTGCAGCAACGCATCGAACCCCTGACCGTGCCGGGCCTGGGTGCCGAGCGTTGCATCGTCTGGATGGAGCTTTCCGCATGAGCCGCATCCTCGCGATCACCAACCAGAAGGGCGGCGTCGGCAAGACCACCAGCGCGGTCAACCTGGCGGCCGGTTTGGCGCAGGCCGGCAAGCGGGTGCTGCTGATCGACCTTGACCCCCAGGGCAATGCCACCATGGGTTGCGGCGTGGACAAGCAGGCGCTGGGCCGCAGTGTCTATCACCTCCTGCTGGGCCATGCCGAGCTGGAGGATGTACGGGTGACCACCGAGCATGGCTTCGACATCCTGCCCGCCAACCGTGAACTGGGCGGCGCCGAGGTCGAGCTGATCGAGGTGGAGCACCGCGAGGTGCGGCTGCGCCTGGCGCTGGACAATGTGCGCCAGCAGTACGACTTCGTGCTCATCGACTGCCCGCCGGCGCTCAATATGCTGACCCTGAACGGGCTGGCCGCCGCCGATGGCGTGGTTATCCCCATGCAGTGCGAGTACTACGCGCTGGAAGGCTTGACCGACCTCGTCAACACCCTGCGCAAGGTGCGTCTGGCGATCAACCCGCGCATCGAGATCGACGGCTTGTTGCGCACGCTCTATGACCCGCGCTCGACCCTGGCGCAGCAAGTGGTGGCGCAGTTGGCGCAGCACTTTGGCGACAAGGTCTTCAAGACCGTGATCCCCCGTAATATCCGCTTGGCCGAGGCTCCGAGCTTCGGTCAGCCGATTTTCTCCTATGACAAGTCCTCGCGCGGTGCGCAGGCATACCGCGAGCTGGCCGACGAGCTGATCGCGCGCTTTGGAAAGTAATCAAGATGGCCAAACTCAAAGGTCTGGGACGAGGTCTGGACGCGCTGCTGGGTTCCGCCGCGCCGGCTGACGACAAACTGCAGACACTGCCGGTGCACCGCCTGCAACCGGGCAAGTACCAGCCGCGCAGTCATATGGACGAGCACGCGCTGGCCGACCTCGCCGAAAGCATCCGCACCCAGGGCGTGATCCAGCCCATCCTGGTGCGCGAGCTGGGCGTGGACCGCTACGAGATCATCGCGGGTGAGCGCCGCTGGCGCGCCTCGCAAAAGGCCGGCCTGACCGAGGTACCGGTGGTGGTGCGCAAGGTCAGCGACGAAGTGGTGCTGGTCATGGCGCTGATCGAGAACATCCAGCGCGAGAACCTCAATCCGCTGGAAGAAGCCATCGGCCTGCAACGCCTGATCGACGAATTCGGCATGACTCACGAGGCTTGCGCCCATGCGGTGGGCAAGTCGCGCTCGGCGGTCACCAACCTCTTGCGCCTCCTGAACCTGGCCGAGCCCGTGCGCGAGCAGCTGATGCAGGGCGCGCTGGACATGGGTCACGCCCGTGCACTCCTGAGCCTGCCGGTGCTCAAGCAGATCGAGACCGCCAAGCTGGTGGCCGAGAAGGGCCTGTCGGTACGCGAGACCGAAAAGCTGGTGCAGACCCTGCTGGCCGGCCGGCCGGCGCCGGCCGCCGTGGTGCAGAAGAAGGTGGACCCGGACCTCGCCCGCCTGCAGACCGACCTCTCGGACAAGCTCGGCGCCAAGGTGCAGATCGCCGCAGGCCGCAAGGGCCGCGGCAAGATGACTATCGAGTATGGTTCGCTGGACCAGCTCGATACCATCCTTGAGTTGCTCGGCAAGTAACTTACCCGGCGGCGCGTAGTCACGCGCCGCCACCTACCAGATGGAATTAGCCCGAAAAAACAGGCGATTACGCCCTGTTATCGGGCGTTCGGCTTGACCTATGCACCAACACAACGCTAATATCCGCGAGTTTTCTCGGCCGCTTGATCCGGCCGAAAAACTGAGGAAACAGATACGCGCCGTGCTGCTCGTGATGTCGATCCTGACCGGGATCGTTGCCGCGACAGCATTTTTTATCGCCGATGCCAAAGCGATGCTCGCCGCCCTAGCCGGTGGCTTGAGCCAGATCGCAGCGGTATTTGCCTACGGCCGGATCAGCCGATTCCGAGGAATTCCGGCTCCGAAAGCGATGCTCGCCCAGTTTCTGCTGGCGGAAATCGTCAAGCTCATTGTCGCGCTGATGCTCTTGCTCGCCGGCTTTGTGTTTTTCGGAGCGAATGCGCTGTGGTTTGCCGGCGCATTCGTGGTCGCCCTGGCGGCCTACTTGCTGGTACTTATTTCCAAATAAATCTTTACTCAAACACTATGTCGGCTGAACACCACGCACCCGCCAACGCGACAGAATACATCCAGCATCACCTGCTGAACCTGCGCGCCAATTACGACCTCGCCGCCAACGATCCGGGCAACATCCACCTCGATACCTTCTGGATCGCCCTCTTGCTGGGCTTCCTGTTCGTGGCGGTCTTCGGCCTGGTGGCCCGCCGCGCTTCGGTGGACAAGCCTTCCAAGTTCCAGCTCTTCGTCGAGATGATCGTCGAAATGGTTCACGCCAATGCCAAGGAAATCTTCCACGGCAAGAGCACCATCGTTGCCCCGCTGGGCCTGACCGTGTTCATGTGGGTTGTGCTCATGAACGCCATGGACTTCCTGCCTGTGGACCTGCTGCCGCGCGTCGGCGCCTGGTTCGGTCTGCAACACCTGAAGGTCGTGCCCACCGCCGACATCAACCAGGGTCTGGCCATGTCGCTGTCCGTGGTGCTGCTGTCCATCGGCCTCGGCATCCAGGCCAAGGGCTTTGTCGGCTTCTTCGTGGAATTCTTCACTGCTCCGTTCCACGCCGACAACATCGTGATGAAGATCATCCTGCTGCCGGTCAACGCCGCCATGCAGTGTATCGAATACGGTTCGCGCATCCTGTCGCTGGCCCTGCGTCTCGTCGGCAACATGTTCGCCGGTGAACTGGTGTTCATGCTGATCGCGCTCTTGGGCATGGGTTGGACCGGTTTTGACGCCGGCTCCCTGCTGGGTGCTTTCGGCCAGGTGGTTGCCGGTTCGGTGTGGGCCATCTTCCACATCCTGATCGTGGTGCTGCAGGCCTACATCTTCATGATGCTGACCATTGTGTACTGCGGCCTCGCCGTTGAAGATCACTAAGACAATTTCGTTTCACTTTTTTCTTTAAATCACCATCCTCACTAGGAGTAACAAATGGAACACGCAGTCCTGATCGCTAACGTTCAGCAATTCACCGCTATCGCCATCGGCCTGATGATTGGTCTGGCAGGCGTTGGCGCCGCTATCGGCGTGGCTCTGGTTGGTGCCAAGTTCCTGGAAGGCGCTGCTCGCCAGCCGGAATCCGCTGCTGCCCTGCAACCCAAGCTGTTCGTTATCGCCGGTCTGGTTGACGCCATCTTCATTATCGCCGTTGCTGTGGCCCTGATGTTCGCCTTCGGTAACCCGCTGGTCGCTCTGATTCGCTAATCGTTAACCCCCGTTTAATCGAAAGGGTTAATCCATGAATCCGAACGCAACCCTGTTTTTGCAGGCGTTGGTCTTTGCGATTCTGGTGCTGGTAACGTGGAAGTTCATTTGGCCTCCACTGGTCGCTGCACTGGATGAGCGTGCCAAGCGCATCGCCGACGGCCTGTCCGCCGCCGACCGCGCCAAGCACGACCTCGAGCTCGCTGAAAAGCGCGCTGCCGAGGAACTGCGTAAGGCCAAGTCGCAAGCCTCCGAAATCATTGCCCAAGCCGAAAAGCGCGCCAGCCAGATCGTGGAAGAAGCCAAGGACGCAGCTCGCGTCGAAGGCGACCGCCTGATCGCCGGTGCCAAGGCCGAAGTTGACCAGCAAGTTCACCAAGCCAAGGAGACCCTGCGTCAGCAAGTGTCCGCCCTGGCCGTTGCCGGCGCAGAGAAGATCCTGCGCAAGGAAGTGGATGCCGCGCGTCACGCCGACCTCTTGGCTTCCCTGAAAGCGGAGCTGTAAACGCTCATGGCTGAACTCATTACCGTCGCAAGACCCTACGCCGAAGCCGTGTTCCGGCTGGCGAAGGAAGCGAACAGCCTGCCGGCCTGGTCGGAGGCGCTGGCTGTGTTGGCCGCCGCCGCGCAAGACCCGCTGGCAGTCGAGTTCGCCGCCAATCCGAAGTTCTCCGCGAGCCAAGTACAAGCGCTCCTGACCGAACTCCTGGGCGCGCGCGCCACCCCGCAGGTGAGCAACTTCGTTGCCACCGTGCTGGAGAGCCGCCGCTTTGCCCTGCTGCCTGCCATTGCCGAGCTGTTCGAGCAACTGAAGGCCGCAGAAGAGGGTTCGGTTACGGCGCACATCGAGTCGGCCTTCGAGTTGACCGCTGCCCAGCTGGACGAGATCAAGTCCATCCTGACCGCGCGCGTCGGCAAGAAGATCGAGACCACCGTCAGCCTCAACGCCGATCTGATCGGCGGCGTGCGCATGACCGTGGGCGATGACGTCATCGACGCCTCGGTGCGTGGCAAGCTGGCAGCCCTCGCGGCTCGCCTCACCAGTTAGGAGTGCAAACAATGCAATTGAATCCGTCCGAGATCAGCGACCTGATCAAGAGCAAGATTCAGAACCTGTCCGCTGGCGCAGAAAGCCGCACGACCGGTACCGTGGTCTCGGTGACCGACGGCATCGTCCGCGTGCACGGCCTGTCTGAAGTCATGCAGGGCGAAATGCTCGAATTCGCGGGCAACACCTTCGGTCTCGCACTGAACCTGGAGCGTGACTCCGTTGGCGCCGTTATTCTGGGCGACTACGAGCACATCTCCGAAGGTTCGGAAGTGAAGTGCACCGGCCGTATCCTGGAAGTGCCGGTTGGTCCGGAACTGAAGGGTCGTGTCGTTAACGCACTGGGCCAGCCTATCGACGGCAAGGGTCCGATCAACGCGACCAGCAGCAGCCCGATCGAAAAGATCGCCCCGGGCGTTATTGCCCGTCAATCGGTGTCGCAGCCGCTGCAAACCGGTATCAAGGCCATTGACGCCATGGTGCCGGTCGGCCGTGGTCAGCGTGAGCTGATCATTGGTGACCGCCAGACCGGCAAGACCGCTGTTGCCCTCGACGCCATCATCAACCAGAAGGGTAACGGCGTTACCTGTATCTACGTTGCGATCGGCCAGAAGGCTTCCTCGATCGCCAACGTGGTGCGCAAGCTGGAAGAACACGGCGCCCTGGACCACACCATCGTGGTGGCCGCCTCGGCTTCCGAATCGGCCGCGATGCAGTATCTGTCGCCCTACGCCGGTTGCGCCATGGGTGAATACTTCCGCGACATCGGCGAAGATGCGCTGATCGTGTACGACGACTTGTCCAAGCAAGCCGTTGCTTACCGTCAGATCTCGCTGCTGCTGCGTCGTCCGCCGGGCCGTGAAGCCTACCCGGGTGATGTGTTCTACATCCACTCGCGTCTGCTCGAGCGTGCATCGCGCGTCAACGAAGACTACATCGAGAAGATCACCAACGGCGCCGTGAAGGGCAAGACCGGTTCGCTGACCGCCCTGCCTATCATCGAAACCCAAGCCGGTGACGTGTCCGCCTTCGTGCCAACCAACGTGATCTCGATTACCGACGGCCAGATCTTCCTGGAATCGGACCTGTTCAACGCTGGTATCCGCCCCGCCATCAACGCCGGTATCTCGGTGTCGCGCGTCGGTGGTGCAGCCCAGACCAAGGTCGTCAAGAAGCTCGCCGGTGGTATCCGTACCGCTCTGGCCCAGTACCGTGAACTCGCTGCCTTTGCCCAGTTTGCTTCCGACCTCGACGAAGCAACCCGCAAGCAGCTGGACCGCGGCCGTCTGGTGACCGAACTCCTGAAGCAAGGCCAATACGCCCCGTTCAAGGTGTCGCAGCTGTCCGTGACCCTGTACGCCGTGGAAAAGGGCCTGGCCGATGACGTTCCGGTCGAGAAGGCCTTGGCCTTCGAAGCCGCGCTGTATGCCTATGTGAAGGCCAACCATGCTGAAATCATCGCTGAGATGGACGGCAAGGGTGAGCTGTCTGGCGACAACGACAAGAAGCTGGCGGAAGCCATCAAGTCGTTCAAGGCCAACGGCGCTTTCTGATTTGATCTAACGAGAGAAAGGTCAAGTCATGGCAGGCGGCAAGGAAATACGCAACAAGATCAAGAGCGTGCAAAACACGCGCAAGATCACCCGCGCCATGGAAATGGTGGCCGCGTCCAAGATGCGCAAGGCCCAGACCCGGATGAAGGCGGCTCGTCCTTACGGTGAAAAAATCCGTAATGTGACCGCCCATCTGGCCCAGGCCCTGCAGGACTACGCCCACCCCTTCCTGACCAAGCGTGCGCAAGTGAAGCGCGCCGGCATTATCGTGGTTACGACCGACAAGGGCCTGTGCGGCGGCCTCAACACCAACGTGTTGCGCACCGCACTGGGTCAGATGAAGGCTTGGCAACAAGCCGGCATCGAAGTCGATGTCACCGCCATCGGTAACAAGGGCTTTGGCTTCATGCAGCGCGCTGGCGCGCGTGTGACTTCGCATGTCACGCAGCTCGGCGACACGCCGCACCTCGACAAACTGATCGGCCCGGTCAAGGTCATGCTCGACGCATACCTGGCTGGCCAGATCGACGAACTGCATATCGTCTACACCCGCTTCATCAACACGATGCGGCAGGAACCGGTGATGGAACAACTCCTGCCGGTGCCGGCAGACCGGATGAAACCGGTCAGCGAGCACCCGTTCGAGTACATCTACGAACCGGCGCCCGAAGTGGTGATCGACGATCTGCTGGTGCGTTACATCGAGGCGCTGGTGTACCAGGCAGTGTCCGAAAACATCGCTTCCGAACAAAGCGCGCGGATGGTGGCCATGAAGGCCGCTTCCGACAACGCCGGAACGGTGATTGATGAGCTCAAGCTGGTCTACAACAAGACCCGCCAGGCAGCCATCACCAAGGAACTGTCGGAAATCGTCGCCGGCGCCGCCGCGGTCTGATCGCAGCGCGGAACAGTATTTAACATTAAGGAATGCAACGATGAGCCAAGGTAAAATCGTGCAAATCATTGGCCCGGTGGTCGACGTGGAATTCCCGCGCGACGCCATGCCGAAGGTATTTGACGCGCTGACGCTGGCCAACCCGGAACTGACGCTGGAAGTTCAGCAGCAACTGGGTGATGGCGTAGTCCGTGCGATCGCCATGGGTTCGACCGATGGCGTGAAGCGCGGTCTGGCCGTGCAGAACACTGGCAACCCGATCTCGGTGCCGGTGGGCAAGGCTACGCTGGGTCGTATCATGGACGTGCTGGGCAACCCGGTGGACGAAGTCGGTCCCGTGGTCGCCGAAGAGCGCTGGTCCATCCACCGCAAGGCCCCGAGCTTCGACGAGCTGAACCAGACCGTCGACCTGCTCGAGACCGGTATCAAGGTGATCGACCTGATCTGCCCGTTCGCCAAGGGCGGCAAGGTGGGTCTGTTCGGTGGCGCCGGTGTGGGCAAGACCGTGAACATGCTGGAACTCATCAACAACATCGCCAAGGCTCACTCGGGTCTGTCGGTGTTCGCTGGTGTGGGTGAGCGTACTCGTGAAGGTAACGACTTCTATCACGAAATGGCTGACTCCGGCGTTATCAAGCTGGACAACCTGGCCGAATCCAAGGTCGCCATGGTTTACGGCCAGATGAACGAGCCCCCGGGCAACCGTCTGCGCGCTGCGCTGACCGGTCTGACCATGGCCGAGTACTTCCGCGACGAGAAGGACGAAAACGGCAAGGGCCGTGACGTGCTGTTCTTCGTGGACAACATCTACCGTTACACCCTGGC
>NZ_DATCSC010000047.1:0-98343 GCF_036568685.1 Chitinimonas sp. | reverse complement strand
GGCGTGTCGTACCGCAAGATCAACAACCAGGGACCTACAAATATGAAAAAGCTACTTGCCTCCGCCGCCCTGCTGGCAGCCTGTATTGCGCCGGCTTTCGCTGCACCGACCACCTACAACGATGCGCTGGGCGCTGGGCGTAACGCCTTCGACGCCACTATCATCGGTACCGGCCAGTCGGTTTCGACCGTTCAATTGAATACCGCCAACACCGTCTACAACTACATCGACAAGGATGGCAACCCCGCCACCGTGACGATCACCCGTACCGACGAGAGCGGCATCAGCTGGGATCCTGCCTACCAAAGCAACGGCATTGGCCTGAGTGGCGCCGCCGTGGTGATCAACCCGAACAACAACGGCACGGACGCTGTCCCCGGCTACAGCTCGGGCCTGACCTTCACCTTCAGCTCGCCGGTGAACGCCTTCGGCTTCGAGATTGGTGACTGGGCGACCTGCTGCCAGAACAACACCCGCCCCGCAGGCATCGTCTCCACCTACGGCGTGCCGGCCAACGGTACTGGCCTGTGGATCGGCTTTGACGGTGGTGCACTGCGCCTGATCGCCAATTCGGTCAATAGCGATGGTTCCGACAACCCGGGCGTTGCCAAGACCGGTAGCTTCACCAACTTCATCGGCTCCATCGACGACACTGGCTTCTTCAGCACCGTGACCTTCTTCGGTGATGGCTTCGGTGAATACCTGGTTGCCGGTGGTACCCTGCGCTTCGCTTCCGTGCCGCGCGGTTCGGTCTCGGTGCCGGAACCTGCCTCGGTGGCCCTGATCGGCCTGGGTCTGGTTGCTCTGGTGGCTCGCCGCCGCCGCGCCTGATCACAAAAGTGGGTTCACAATAACGGCGGCCTCAGGGCCGCCGTTTTTTGTTGTGGTGTAGCGACCTGCTTCCGCGCAACCGGGAACACAGCAGCTACAATCAGGGCAGCCCATCGGGTAGGAACCCTTGTCCTGCTTGCCGGTCGCAATCGGGGCTTACCGTGCCATTTTCTACCGTTCAAGCCAGGCCCTCGCTAGCCAGATCGGAACCCGCCATGCCATCCCGCCGTACCTTCATCCTGCGCCAACTCCCCGCCGCGGCCCTGGCTGGTCTTGTGCCGCTGGCCTTTGCCGCCGAGGAGGCTGGCATCAGCGAGCAGGATCCCGCCGCCAAGGCGCTCAACTACCGAGCTGACGCAAGCAAGCTCAAACCGGGTGAGCTACCCGGTTACCAGGAAGGACAGACCTGCGGCAATTGTCTCTATTTCAAGCCTCGCCAGGGTAGCAAGCTCGGGCCCTGTTCGGCCCTGGCCGAAAAGTTGGTGCATGAGGCCGGCTGGTGCTCGGCCTACGCCATGGCGATCTGAGCACCAATCCCGGTCTGTACGCTTACAGCAGCCTTTCTCCCAGTTCCGCCAGGCGGGATAGTGGACGCGGCTTATCGCCATTCAGCCACGCCGGCTGCATTTCGTCGCTTCGGCTTTGCACAGGCCTGCCAGCTCTGGCATAAGGCCTGCTCGTTTTCCTTATTTCGCTGCCGGCGATCCTGGCGGCTTCCCAGAGGACCTTCTATGCAATTCAAGCATCTTGCCCTGGCTGTGGCTCTGGCGCTGCCCTTTCCGGCGCTGGCGCTGACCTCCGGTATCGACAAGCAGCACTTCGATCCTGCCGTCCGTATTCAGGACAACCTCTATCTGGCCGTAAACGGCGGCTGGCAGAAGACGGCCGAGATCCCGGCCGACCGTACCTGGTCTGGCGCCTTTTCCGATCTGCGCGATCTCTCCGAGGCCCGCGTGCGCGAGATCGTCGAGCAGGCCGCCGGCCGTGCCGCCACCGACCCGGAAGCCAAGCGCATTGCCGACTTCTACCAGAGCTTCATGGACGAGGCTGCAGTCGAAAAGACGGGCCTTGCCCCCCTGCAGCCTTTGCTGGCCGAATTGGCAGGCATTAACGACAAGGCTGCCCTGACCAGCCAGTTCGGCAAGCTGCAGCGCCTGGGCGTGAGCCTGCCCTTCAATATCGGCGTGAACGTGGACGCCAAGGATTCCAGCCGCTATCTACTGGACGTTGGCCAGAATGGCCTGGGCCTGCCTGACCGCGACTACTACCTGCAAAAAGATGCCCGCATGGTCAAGGCGCGCGCCGCCTATGTGAGCTATCTGCAAACTCTGTTCACCCTGGCCGGTAACGACGCTGCCACTGCCAAGAAGAAGGCCGCTGCCGTCATGGCGCTGGAAACCAAGCTGGCGAAGGTGCAGTGGAGCACGGTCCAGAACCGTGACCCGGAAAAAACCTATAACAAGCTCGATCTGGCCGGCCTCACCAAGACCGCCCCGCAGTTCGACTGGCAGGCCTTCGTGGCCGCGACCGGCACGGGCGTGACCGAGGTCAATCTCAACCAGCCCAGCTACGCGCAAAACGCCGCCAAGCTGATCGCTGGCGAATCCGTTGCCGTCTGGCGTGACTACCTGGTCGCACGCACCCTTGACCGTTACTCGCCCGTGCTGACCAAGGCCTTCGTGGACGCCAACTTTGCCTTCCACCAGCAAGCCATCGCTGGCGCCAAGGAGATCAAGCCCCGTTGGAAACGTGGCGTGGCGCTGATCGAGAGCAACCTGGGCGAAGATGTGGGCAAGCAGTACGTGGCCCGCTACTTCCCGGCCGAGGCCAAGGCCAAGATGGACACCCTGGTCGGCAACCTGATCAAGGCCTACGCCCAGAGCATCGACAAGCTGGCGTGGATGAGCCCGGCCACCAAGGCCCAGGCGCAGGAAAAGCTGAGCAAGTACGCGGTCAAGATCGGTTATCCCAGCAAGTGGCGCGACTACAGCGGCCTGGAAGTGAAGGCTGGCGACCTGATCGGCAACTTCACCCGTGGCGCCGAGTTCGCCTACCGCTACGACATCGGCCACCTGGGCAAGCCGGTGGACCGCAGCGAGTGGGGCATGACACCGCAGACGGTGAATGCCTACTACAACCCCAACATGAACGAGATCGTATTCCCCGCGGCCATCCTGCAGCCCCCGTTCTTTGATGCCAATGCCGACGACGCGGTCAACTACGGCGGTATCGGCGCCGTGATCGGTCACGAGATCAGCCACGGCTTCGACGACCAGGGCAGCCGCTTTGACGGCAACGGCAATATGCGCGAATGGTGGCAAGACCCGGACCGCAAGGCCTTCAGCGGCCTGACCGCCCGGCTGGTTAGCCAGTACAACGGTTACTCTCCGCTGCAAGGGCGCTTTGTGAACGGCCAGCTCACCCTGGGCGAGAATATTGCCGACCTATCCGGTCTGCAGATCGCCTACAAGGCCTACCACCTCTCGTTGGAAGGCAAGGATGCCCCGGTGATGGATGGCTATAGCGGCGACCAGCGCTTCTTCATCGGCTTCGCCCAGGTCTGGCGCGAGAAGGTGCGCGAGCAGGCCCGCCTGCAGTGGCTGGTGATCGATCCGCACTCGCCTTCCAACTTCCGTGCCGTGGGTGCAGCGGTGAACAGCGATGCCTTCCACGCCGCCTTCGGCACCAAGCCGGGCGATGGCATGTTCAAGCCGGAAGCGGAACGTATCCGCATCTGGTAAGGCACGTAGGCCAGGCGTCACACGCCTGGCCCTATAAGCAAAACGGCGCACTCCCGCAGGGGGAGGGCGCCGTTTTTTTGTCCGTACTTTGGAGCTGTCGGTTCATCTTGCGCCAACATGTTCGACATTGTCGAATGTGTATGACGCTGCCGTGGTACGGCAAGGGCGACGCCACTCCTTAGCATGACCGTACAAGAAGCCCTGCTCATCCGAGCGGGCAGACCAGGAGTACGATCATGCCGCTCGCCCTGCTTGCCCTCGCCGTGGCTACCTTTGCCATCGGCACCACCGAATTCGTCATCGTCGGCCTGATCCCCGAGATCGGCCGCAGCCTCTCGGTCAGCGTACCGACCGCCGGCCTCCTGGTCAGCCTTTATGCGCTGGCTATCACCCTGGGCACCCCCATCTTCAGCGCGCTCACGGCCCGCCTGCCGCGCCGTGGTTTGATCCTCGGCCTGATGGCGGTGTTCACCCTCAGCAACCTGGCCGCCGCGCTCTCGCCCAACTACGGCTCCTTGCTGCTCTCACGTCTGGTCATGGGTGTGGCGCACGGCGTGTTCTTCGGTGCCGCTGCCACCGTCGCCACCCAGCTCGTGCCCAAACACAAGTCCGGTAGTGCGGTGGCTGTGGTCATGGGTGGGCTCACGCTGGCCATGGTGGTAGGCGTGCCCTTCGGTTCCTGGATCGGCCAACTCTACAGCTGGCGCATTCCCTTCCTGGCTGTGACCGCCATGGGCACCGTCGCGCTGCTGGCCCTCTTGTGGCAGCTACCGCGACAGATCGCCCACACTGCACCGGCCGGCTTTCTGGCACAGCTCTCGCTCCTCGGTAACCGTCGCCTGCTGGGTCTGTATGCCGTCACTGCGTTGGGCTTTGGCAGCAGCTTTGTGGTGTTCACCTTCCTCGCCCCCTTGCTCACCGATGTCACCGGCGTAAGTGAAGCCATGGTCAGCACCGCCTTGATGCTGTTCGGCGGCGCCACCGTTGCCGGCAATCTGCTGGGTGGCCGGTTGGCAGACCGCCTGGGTGCCCGTAACGCCATGCTGCTGGTACTGCTGGGCCTGATCGTGGCGCTGGGTGCCATACCCGCCACCGTCCACAGCGCTCATGCCATGTTGGTCAATGTGCTGGTATGGGGCGCGTTTGCCTTCGCCATCCCGCCCATCATGCTCTCCGCCGTGGTTGGCGTGGCTGAGGTCGAAGCGCCCGAAGCTGTCGGCACTGCCTCCGGCTTCGGCATCGCGGCCTTCAACCTCGGCATCTCCGGCGGCGCCTTCCTCGGTGCCCGCCTGTTGGCCGGCCCTGGGCTGCTGGTCACTCCCTATGCCGCGATCGCCCTTGCGCTGGCCGCGTTGCTGCTGGTCGGCACCGTCATGCATACCCGTCCGGCCGTACTGCGTGCGGCCTGAGCCTTTAACACCCAAGCCTCAACCATCCTGGAGCTACATCATGAACGACCTCACCTCCTTTATCGTCCACCTACCCGGCAAGCCGGAGCATCGTGAAGAGCTGGAAAGCCGCCTGCTCGAAGTGCTCGATGCCATGGCCAAGGAACCGGATTTCATCAATACCTATCTGCATCGCTCGGCCGACGATCCGGATACCTTGGTCCTCTACGAGACCTGGGCCTGCAGCAAGGAGTACTTCATGTCCCATCACCTGGCCAAGCCCTACCGCAAAGCCTACGAGGCGGTGCTGCCAAGGCTGCTCAAGGAGCGGCGCACACTATCGTTCCTGACGCCACCGCTGCGCAGCTACCACAAGACCACGGGCTGAGCCGCCAGTCTGCCGCCATGCTGAGCCCCGCCCGAGCCAGATGCCGAGCGGGGCTTCTATTTGGGTAATGACGATGCGCTGTCCAGAGGGAAGGTCTGCGGGCCCCTTCGCCTGTGTCTCCCTGCTTGGTCGTGCGGAGGAGCATGGTCCCGGCGCTGGGCTGGGCGCATACGCTAACGGAATTCGGCGGGCCGGTGGTATGGGCTGTCGTGTACGCTGTCTGTTTGGATATGGGGGAACCAGATTTTCCAAAGGAAAACGGGTGCCAAGGCACCCGTTCCATATTCTATGAGTTGGCAGGTTCAGTACCTGTGCCGCAATGCCCGCACGCTGACCAAACCGAGCAAGGCACTGGCCACCAAGAGGAGAGAGGCTGGCTCCGGCACGTTGCCGCCACCACCTCCGCCACCACCTCCGCCGCCGCCGTTGCTCCAGGTAACGTCATGCGAGCCGGGATTGCCGTCCAGCGTGGTGCGCAGGTTGGGGCCGTTCGAACTTACTTCCAGTGCCATCAGGTCGAAGTGCACCCAGTCCAGCGAGCCAAGGCCACCCAAGGTGACGGACATGATCGAACCATTGCCGGTATCGGAGGGGTTGGCAAAATTCTTGACCCCGCCGCTGATGTTGCTGAAAGCGCCCATGTTGAAATACATGAAGCCGGCGGCGCTGCCGAGCGGTGCATGGTTGTTGGGGAACAGGTTGGTGGTGCCCGAACCGAAGGCATTAAACCCATTGATGGTCAGCCCGGCCGCCTGCGCCAGGTTGGATACCGAGGCCATCAGGATGGTGTTGTAGCCGTCGAAGATCGAATAGCTGGAACCTGCTACCGCCGAATAGTTGGTGGCGGTCCCGAGCGAGACAGTATTGGGGCCGAAGGCACCAGCGAGGCAAAGTACGCTGCCATTGATCAGCGCCGTATCGCTCTCGACCGGATTGGTGGAGCTTGCCGTGTAAGCAACGTAGGGACCTGAGCTACAGTTTCCGCCCGTTGCAGGTGCGCCCACCTGTAGAACCGGGACTGCCCAGGCTGTCGCCGAAAGTCCCAGGGCTGCTGCTAGCAGCCCACCCCTGATGTGCTGTCGCATGATGTACTCCGCCGATCATTGTTCATCTATTTTTCATTAGATAAGCGAGAACCGCGCCAGCGCGCTGCAAGTCAGCCTGCAGGCTGCGCTACGACAAATGACTGCTTAAAAAATAGGCAACTCTGTAAGGTTTTCCGACAACAAGAGCAAAAAAACAGCCGGAGCACGCCCCGGCTGAATACCCGTCGTGGAGACAAATTCAGTGAGTGACGTTCACCGTGCTGGTGCTGGTGTTGCCAGCGGCATCGCGTGCTACGGCCTGGATGCTATGCGCGCCGCTGCTGGCCTTGCGGGCATTCCAGGTGTAGCTGGCGCTGCTGCCTGCGGCCGACGCCTTGAGCGCACCGTCGACATAGATATCTACCTGCACGACGCCGATGTTGTCGCTGCCGTTGGCGGTAATGGTGACGTTGTTGTTGACCAGGCTGCCATTGACCGGGTTGCTGATGGTCACGCTCGGGGCCACGGTGTCGACGGTGTTGCTGACCGTGACGTTCACACTGCTGCTGGCCACATTGCCGGCTGCGTCATAGGCCTTGGCTTGCAGATTGACGGCGCCATCGGGGCTCTTGCTGCTGTCCCAGGCAAAGCTGTAGGGGGTGCTGATATCGCTGGCCAGCAGTGCACCGCCGATATACAGGTCGACACGGCTTACGGCGGTGTTGTCGCTGGCATTGACATTCACCGTCACCATGCCCTTGACCGTGCCACCACCGGGCGAGGTGATGGCGACCGTGGGTGCCTGGGTATCGGTGATCACCGCGTTCTTGGCGGCAGTAACGGCAGCGGCGGCATTGACCCGGCCCCAGCCGAAGTAGACGTCCTTGCCGGCAGTACCCAGGTCCTGGGCGGTGCTGAACAGCAGGTTTTCCAGCTGCGCCGGCGAGATGCCGGGCTTGGCCGACATCATGGCGGCGACTACGCCGGCAGTAATGGGGCTGGCGATCGAAGTCCCCCACCATTGGCCGTAGGTGCCGCCACGCTGCGTGGTCCAGATATTGATACCAGGCGCGGCGATGTCCACGAAGCTGCCGTAGCTGGAAAAGCTGGTCTTGGCATCGTTGGCGTCGGTCGCAGCCACGCTGATCATGGTGTCGCTGGGGGCAATGCCTTCATCGATATTGTTGTTGCCGGCACAGACCACGGTCTCGCCACCCTTGTTGCGCAAATATTGCGCGGCGCTTTGCACCGCTGCACTGCCACTGACACCCACGTAGCTGATATTGGCCACCTTGGCGCCATGGTCGGCCGCCCAGGTCAGGCCATTGGCCACATCGCTCCAGTAGGCATAGGCGTTCGCGTCGGCAATCCGCACCGGCATGATCTTGGCACCATAGGCCACGCCTGCCACGCCGGCAGCATTGTTGGCAGTGGCGGCGGCCGCACCGGCTACGGCGGTGCCATGGCCGTTCACGTCGGCGGTATCGCTGTTGTTGTTGATCATGTTCCAGCCCGGAACCATCTGTGCTGCCAGGTCCGGGTGGGTGCCATCCACGCCGCTGTCGAGAATGGCGATGGTGACGCCATTACCGGTGGCCGTATCCCAGGCGCTTGAGGCACCGATCTTGGCCAAGTGCCAGGAGCTGGCGTAGTAGGTGTCGTTGGTGGCGCCGCCGTGCGGTACGCGAGCGTCGACTTCAGCGAACTTGATGTTGGGATTGTGTTTGAGCAGGGCGGCGGTCGATTTCTCGCTGCCGGTACGACCCAGGTCGATCACGTGCACATTGATGCCGGCAATGCTGCGCAGCTTGCGGCCACCGTTGTTCTTCAGGATCTTGTCCTGCTCGGCGCTGGCGAGGCCAGGCTTGAACTGAACCAGGATGCGTCCGGGTGCGTACTCAGTCGGTTCCCCTGCGAGGGCCTTGGGGGCCAGGACCGCGACCGCAACCAAGGCGCTGGCGGTAAAGCCGCCCTTGAGCAAGGTCTGCAGCTGCAGCTTTTGGCGGGTAACGACGGTATGGCGGACTGGCTGGTTCATTGGGTGCGGCTCCTCTGCTGATGCAGGTCCAGGGAGCGAAAACCCAGATGAAGACGAGACGCGAAAACGCGGTCCGGCCATATGCCGGGTGGTGGTCAACCAGCCGCTGTCTTGGCAGTCCCGCTGTCCTGGAGCACTCGCTCTGTAGACCGGAAACTTTGCGCCCCAGCCTTTCGACTGGTTTGCCCTTTCAAGTTGTCCACAGCTTACCGTTGATCTATTCGAAATTGCTAATGGACTGACGAACGGTAATATATTCGTATGTAATCAAATATTTACTATCAAGTCTTGGCTTGGTTTTGAGGCTTGGTGATGAAATCTTTTGACATTTTCTGTCCTGGATTACTGTTTAAAAAATGACAAATGAATTGTCGTCTAATGAGGTCGAGTAGGCTATAAGGGAAGTATCGGAACCAACCTGAGAAGGAATTGCGATGAAGCACGTCGTTCTGCTTGCCGGCCTGGCTTGCCTGGCGTTGCCGGCTCTGGGGGCTGACGTCGGCGTCTCGATCAGCGTGGGCGATCCCGGCTTCTACGGCCGGATCGATATCGGCCGCCTACCGGCACCCCGGCTGATCTATCCGCAGCCTGTGATCATCGAGCGGGTCTATGTCGACGAACCGCCGCTCTATCTGCATGTGCCACCCGGCCATGCCAAGGATTGGGGCAAGCACTGCCGTCATTACGACGCCTGCGGCCGGCGGGTCTATTTTGTTCGGGATGATTGGTACAACGACGTCTATGTGCCGCATTACCGGGACGAGTACCGCGGTCGCCGTGATGACGACGATGACCATGGCGATCATGGGCATGGCAAAGGCCATGGCAAGGGGCATGGCCATGGTAAGGGGCATGACAAGGACTAAGCACTGCTGACAAAGCCCTTCTGGCGTTGTTGGTGCTTCAGCACCTTGCAGCCATGGCCTCCTTCTTGCGGGGATGCCGGAACCCGTTTCGCCGGGCTTTGTTAGCGACGGCGCACTGTTTCCAGCGCTCAGCCCGGTCGACGTACCAGCAATACCGGCACCGGGCTGGCCCGCAGCACAGTCTCGGCCTCGCTCCCCATGACCAGGTGGCTCAGGCCTTTGCGGCCGTGGGTGCCCATCACGATCAGGTCGGCCGGCCAGTTGCCCACCTCGTGCAGGATGGCGTTGGCCACGGTGATGTTGACCGCTTCGCTCAATCGGCACTCTGCATTCACGCCGCAACGCGCCGCCAGTGCTGCTGCCTCGCTGAGGATGGCATCACCGCCCTCACGTAGGGTTTGCAGCACATCGGCCACGTTGCCAAAGCCCGAGAAGTCGGCCTGGAAGACCTTGTTATCGATCACATAGAGGATGCGGACCTGGGCACCGAGTGCCTGGGCGAGCTTGCAGGCCTCCGCGAGGCCCTGGCCGGCGGTCGAGCTACCATCGGTGGGGACGAGTATGCGTTTGTACATGGATGGCTCCGGGCGGGATGGGGATCAGGCGGGCTGCCTGACCAATAAGACGGGCGTACGGGCTTGCTTGACCACGCTCTGCGCATCGCTACCCATCACCACCTCGGCCATGCCGCGTCGGCCGTGGGTGCCCATCACGATCAGGTCGGCCGGCCAGGCTGCGGCCTCGGACAAGATGATGTCGGCCACCGTACTGGCGGGTGCCTCGACCGTCTTGCCCCAGGCTGTCACGCCCATTGCAGCGGCGGCAGACTTGGCTTCCTCCAGAATGGCGGCGCCGGCTTCATTGAGTGACTGGATCACATCGCTGCAAAATGCCGCACCGTTGAGATCGGCATAGACCAGCCGGGTGTCGACCACATAGATGAACTGGATCTCGGCGCCCAGCGCCTTGGCTAGCTGGCAAGCCTCCTGTACGCCTTTGCGGGCGGTGGCGCTGCCATCCGTGGGAACGAGTAAGCGGGCATACATGGCAAGGCTCCTTGCAAGCGGGCAACGAGCCCGATAGTGAGGAGTGTGCCGCCCATTTCCGCCCTGCATCTTGATCCAGGGCAAACCACGGCGTCAGCTGCTGCCCTGGTAGCGCACCGCGCAGCCTCGCCCGGCAGATTTGGCAGCGTACATGGCGAGATCTGCCCGCTGCAGCAGCAGTGCAACGTCGCTACCATCGTCCGGGTAGTAGGCAATACCAATGCTGGCGCCGACCAGAATCTGGTGGCCGGCCAGCATGAAGGGTTGGCTCAAGGTCTCGATCAACTGCTCTGCCAGTGTCTGCGCCTGTCCCAGTTGCTGCAATTCGCCGGCAATGATCAAGAATTCGTCCCCTCCCTGGCGCATCACGATATCGCTGGCACGTATCGCTGAGGTTAGGCGGTGGGCCACCGCCACCAGCAGCAGATCGCCGATGTGGTGGCCGAAGCTATCGTTCACCGCCTTGAAGCGATCCAGGTCCAGGAACATCAGCGCAAAGCGCAAGCCACTGGCCTCGTGGCGGGCGATGGCGGCGGCCAGCTGCTCGTCCACCTGGTTGCGGTTGGGCAACTGGGTAAGCGCGTCGTTGAAGGCCAGGTAGCGCTGCCGGTTGTGTTCCAATTGGCGTGGTGCCAGGTCTATCTGCAGCGCGACAAAGTACTGCATCCGACCATCTGGCCCTTGGAGCGGGGTGATGATCTCCTCGGCGGTGTAGAGGCTGCCGTCACGGCGGCGGTTGACCACCTCGCCGCGCCATGGGTCCCCAGCCAGGATGGTGGCCCACAGCTTGCTGTAGAAGAGCTTGTCCTGCTCACCCGAGCGCAGCAGGGAAGGAGTCCGACCTATCAGTTCCTCGGTCTCGTAACCCGTCAGGCTGCAGAAGGCGGAGTTCACCCAGAGGATACGGCCACCGCGGTCGACCAGAAAGATCGCGCAGGCAAGCTTGCTCAGCATCTGCGCAAACAGACTGTCGCGGTGCTGGGCCAATGCGTCTGCCAAGGCACTAGCCGACTGTGCCAGCTGCTCGGGTGCCTGACTCATGTCCAGCCTCGAGCCAATTCCACGGTGAGCTCCGCGGCCCGCATCGGCTTGCAGCCGCTGGCATTCTGCCCAGCCCACAGCGGTGAGAATTCGCCGCTGCCCAGGCTCTCGGCCTTGGCACGCAGTGGTGCGATGGCTCCGGTAGCCAGCGGGAAGGCCGGCGCCGCCGGGCTGAGTGGCCCCAATTCACGCATCAGCCGGTTGACCACACCGCGTGCGGGCCGCCCGGTGAAGAGGTTGGTCAGGGCGGTGTGGCGGGCGGCATCGCTTTGCAGAATGGCACGGTGGACCGGGCTGGTGGTGGTCTCGGGGCAGAGCAGGTAGGCGGTGCCGATCTGCACGCCGGCGGCACCCAAGGCCCGCATGGCGGCCACGCCTTGGGCCGTAGCAATGCCACCGGCGGCGATCACCGGGCAACGTACCGCTGCTACCAGCTGCGGCACCAGGGCCAGGGTACCCAGCTGAGCACTCAGGTCATCATTGAGAAAGTGCCCGCGGTGGCCGCCAGCCTCCAGCCCTTGGGCAATGATCGCATCCACCCCGCGCTGTTCCAGCCAGCGTGCCTCGTCCACCGTGGTGGCGGAGGCCAGGATCTTGCCGCCCCAGCTGCGTATCTGCGCCAATGACGCCTCATCGGGCAGGCCGAAGTGAAAGCTCACCACCCGCGGCCTGAACTCGCTGAGCACGGCCGCAGCCTCGGCACTGAAGGGTGCCCGGCCTGGGCCGGCGACGATATTGCGCGGATCCACACCCAGCTCACGGTAGTAGGGCAACAAGGTCTGCCGCCAGAGGGACTCGCGCTCGGCATCGGGCTCGGGTGGGGTATGGCAGAAGAAATTGACGTTGTAGGGACGGAGGGTCTGGCTGGTGATGGCCAGCAGCTCATTGCGCATGCCATCAAGACTCAGCGTGGCACAAGGCAGCGAGCCCAGGCCACCGGCATTGCTGACCGCAATGGCCAGGGCGCTGCCTTGCACGCCGGCCATGGGGGCCTGGATCAGCGGGAAATCGGTGCCCAGCAGTGTGGCGAGCGGGGACATGGCGGCTCCGGGGGCGAGGATGTCCCATTGTAGTGCCAGGGCGCCGTGTCCCGCTCAGTTAAGCGCTGGCACGGTGGTCTGCGCCACCTCGTCCAGCAGCCAGTCATAGAACGCTGCCACCGCCGGGCGTGCGGCGGTCTGCTCCGGGCTCACCAGGTAGTAGGCAAAGTGCAGCGGAATGGCGAGATCGAAGGGTAGGGCCAGCCTGCCGGCCGCCACGTCCTGCATGATCAGGGGTTTGAGGGCGAGCACCACGCCCAGTCCGTCCATGGCGGCCTGCAAGGCCAGCCCGCCATCGGCAAAGCGGGGCCCGCGGTTACCGTCCATACCTTGTACGCCGGCCTTCTCCAGCCAATCTGCCCAACTGGGTCGTTCGGCCGCATCCGGGATCGTGTCGTCATGGATCAGGCTGTAGTGGCGCAGGTCGGACGGGCTGCGCAGCGCCTTGGGGCCCTTGAGCAGGGCCGGCTGACAGGCCGGCAGGTAGGAAGGGGTGAAGACATGTGCCACCCGGCAGCCGGGGTAGCGTCCAAGGCCACAGCGGATCGCCACATCGGCACTGCTGCCGTCGGCATTGTCCAGCCAGTCGCTGCCATAGGCATTGCTCTCGCCGGTATCGATCAGGTTGAGGCCACTGGAGAGGCGCAGCTCGATCTGTGGGTACTGCTGGGTAAAGCGATGCAGCCGTGGCATCAGCCAGCGGGCGGCGAAGGAGGGAGGGGCGCTGACGCTCAACACGTGCGCCTGGGCCTGTGGCTGGGTCAGTGCCACGGCGGCCTCCAGCTGGCTGAAGGCCTCCTGCACCTTGGGCAGCATGGCCCGACCGGCTTCGGTCAGCGCCAGGGAGCGGGTCAGGCGCACGAATAGGGCCACCCCCAGCTGTTCTTCCAGTGCCTTGATCTGGTGGCTGATCGCGGCCGGCGTGACGCTGAGTTCGCTGGCCGCCTTCTTGAAGCTCAGATGGCGGGCCGCAGCCTCGAAGGCGCGGAAGGTTCCCAGGGCTGGCAGTCGGTAGCTCATAACACCACCTATTCTATACGAGTTAATTTAACTAATGCATTGCGCAAATAATCTCGTTTGTTGCACTGCAACATTAACCTTAAAGTGTGAACCGTGAAGTACGCCAGTGGTTTTTCAGGAAGCGGCTTCGCCCATCGTGACTTTTAGGGGGAATCAACATGGACATGATCTCTGCCGCCCTGGCTACTGGGCTGATCCGCGTGCACTACACCGGGGACGCCGTGGCACAACACGAAGCCGTCAAGACCGAATACGAAGTTGCGCTGGAGCAGGCTGCTGCCGCCCGTCCGCAGGAGCCGGTCTTTGGTCCGTTGAGCCGTGCCGCCCGTCGTTGGCTGGGCAAGCTGGAACCCAAGTCCGATAAGCCTTCTGACACCAACAGCTCCGGAGAACGACATGCTTAAACTGATCAACTGGGTACACAGCCTGTTGAGCGATTTCGACAGTTACGACCAGCGCCGCCGCGAGGCTTATCTGGCCGAGGCTACCGACCTTTACGACCTTGAGTTCCGTATGCGCAAGCTGGACGCCGCCCACCGTGGTTCGCCGTTCCAGTCGGGCTACACCGCCTACCAGGACTAAGCCGTCCGCGCTGCAAAAAAGGCCGCTACTTACCGTAGCGGCCTTTTTTATACACTGATTTTGTTGCGGTGCGGCAAATTTGATAGGGCAGGCTAGCCGGAAGCGGGCATGGACCGGCTCACGTGCCACATATAGCCCACTGCGGCGCCGCACAGCAGTATGCCCAACCAGATAAAGGGCCGGGCACGCAGCTGGGTCTTGCCGGTATTGAGCAGGAATAGGTCGATCAGCCCCACGGCCAGGCCAAGTACGGCCCAGAGCCACGGTTGTTCTGCGAAGCTCCGGTGCGGACCGAGCTGGCTACCGTAGACCGAGACCAGGCAGTAGACACCTAGAACAATGGAAACCAGGGCAGACAGCATGCTGCGCTCCCCGCCCGCCGATGAGCGGGCGCTATTGCCAGTGTAGGTCAGTCACGCGCCCAGGCAGCGAATGCGGCCACCGCAGTGCGCCGTTTTCCGCAAAACAGCTTCAATTACATTGGGTACGGGCAGGCACCTTGGTGCCATCGGCCTTGGTGTAGGCCTTGCTCGTGGTGCACTTGCTGGCGGGCTTGCTGGCCGATTCGTCCTCGAGTTCCTTGGCCTTGTCCGGCCATTCGCAAGGCCGGCCATCGCCATCGCGGTCGAGGTAGGTGTGGCCCTGGGCATAGAGGGCGCGGGCCTGCTGCAGGCTGATCTTGAAGCAGCTATAGCGGGTGGTCGGTGCTGCGGGCGCCTCGGCCTTGGCGGCTGGCGCGGCCTGGGCGGGGGAGGCCGCGGCGGGTGCCGGTTGGACTGGCGCTGGCGTCGCAGTGGCGGGTTTGGCCTCGGCCTTTGTGGCTACCGGTTTCTTGGCCGATGCGGGCGCGGGGCTGGGGTGCCCCATGCCGGCGCATGCTGCCAGGGTCAGGGTCAGAGAAATAGTAAAAAACAGCTTGTTCATGTAGCGCCTGTGGGCTCGGGTGCCGGAATTCGACGGGGCCTGGCTGCCGTTTGGCGGCCGGTCACGTCCGTTGGCCGGATTGTAGGGCCATGCTCAGCGCAGCCCAATAGCCCTTTCCAGGCCAATTCGTGCTGCAGCCTGTGCACAAGCGCCGCGATAAACGGCACTTGCAAATTCTCGACGTTGGCTATGCTTTGCTATAGCGGGCCAAAGCCGGGAACTGGATCTGCGCCATACAATCTACATGTCATATTGTACGGGCATCATGCCCCCTATAATTTTTGCAGTGCAAGGGTGGTGCAACATGCATCTCGACTTCGAAGACGACACCGCAGACATCCGTCTACCGCATCGCCGGGCTAGGCTTGATGGCATAGCAGGCGACCCGGACGGCAACGTGAGCCGCTTGCACCGGGCGGTGCTGGACGGTGAATATGCATTGTTGCCGGTGCTGCTGCGCGTCTGCAGCAATCTCGACGCGACCAATGCCGATGGTGACACTGCCCTGCACCTGGCAGCCCGGGTCGGCTCCAAGATCAGCTACCGGCTACTGCTGCAGGCCGGTGCCAATGCCGAGGCGCGCAATGCGCATGGCGAGACCCCTGACGACATCATGAACATAGAACATTGAGGCTGCCGTCAGACAGCCTCAGCCGGCCGCCGCAGTGCGACCTTGCTTCGGCGTGAACCGCGCCGCCTTGCTATCGTTCCCAACTAACCCGAAAGAGTGAATCCGATTGCTCCGGACGAGGGATGCTGCGCGTTTGCGGCGATGAGAGGCTTGTCCTGCCCGCCGGCGTGGTGCGATCCACCGGCGCTGCGGGCAACCCGATGGCGCAGCGCAACTGGACACTGCGCGGGGCCCAAACCTATGCCGTCGGGGGTCTTCTCCGACTGTCTGCACTGTCGCCGGATGGCGCGCTACGGTCCGCCGCCATCCGGCACTTTTTTTGCCGCCAAGGGGAAGTCAGACCTCGATGATGCCGCGCTTGAGCGCGATGGTGACGGCGTGGGTACGGTCATTGGCCACCAGCTTGGCCAAGATGCTCTTCATATGCGCCTTGACCGTCTCTTCCGAGATATTGAGCTGAGCGCCGATGCGCTTGTTGGAGCTGCCGGTGGCCGCGAGCCGCAGTACCTCGATCTCCCGCTCGCTCAGCGCGTCGTCAGCCACATGCTCGGCCAGTTCCACCGCAATCTCGGGTGGGATGCGCCGCCGTCCGGCGTGCACGACGCGTATGGTCTCAAGCAGCTCCTTGCGCAGCATGCTCTTGAGCAGGTAGCCGGCTGCACCGGCCTTGATGGCACGCAGTGCCTGCACATCGCCCTGGTAGGTGGTGAGTACCACGATGCGGGCGTTGGGGAATTCCTCGCGGATCGCGATCATGGCGTCGATGCCGTTCATCTGCGGCATCTGGATATCCATCAAGGTGACGTCTGGCTGGTGCTCGCGATAGCGGGCCACCGCTTCCAGGCCATTGGTGGCCTCGGCCACTAGCTGCATATCCGGCTGGCCCTCGATCACTCCGGCTATGCCTTCGCGCAGCAGCGGGTGGTCGTCCACGGCCAGGATGGTGATGGGTTTTCCGGTCGCGCCTGTTGCAATCACTGCTTTCTCCTTTGTACTGCCTATGTCGGCCTTGTTGGTCTATGCCAATATCATGAATCGCGCGTGCTAGCTTGCGCTACCCCGGCTGGCTGTGTCACTGGTTCTACACCAGACAGGCAGCCGCGGCTATGGCCGACCGGCGGCATGTAGGAGTCCGCAGAGCTGGCTCGGCGGCGCGCCTCTGGCTACATATCCTTGCTGACGTAGGCGCTGACGATGGCCTCGATGTTGCTGGTCTGGATGGGCTGGCCCAAAAGGCCTACCCGCCAGCCATTGCCCAGGTCGTTGCTGCGCACCAGCAAGCCGCCCCTTAGCGCGTTGCCACCATGGTTCTGGTAGTTGCTGGCGTAGCCGGCAAACACGCCAAAATTATCGTTGAACATATAGCGGTACACACCGTAGACCGATTGTTTGTAATAGCTGTTGCGGTAGGTCCCCAGGATAAGGCCATTGTCGAAGGCATAACCCACACCGGGGTTGACCTCGTTGTAGTGGCGCGTGGTCCACTGGTTGTCGCGGAATTCTTCGTAGTGGCGGCGGCCGTGGTAGGTCAGGCCATGCAGGAACAGTTCGTCGGCGAAGGTGAGAGGGGCGATCAGGACAGCCAAGGCGCTAGCGAGCCAGCGAGTATTCATGCTTCATATCCCTGTTTGTTGGTATGGTGAACCGCTTGGGTATTGCCTGGCACCGGCGAGGCCTGCTCCGGCTAGCCGAGCCCGAGCATAGAACATCGCTGTTGCCGTAGGTTGCAGATGGGTGCGCTCAGCCCGCCATCAAGCCGAAAAAACCACGGAATTCCCCTATTTGCGCCACGCCCCCTGGAACGCTGTGTTCTGCGGGTGGAACGATAGCTGGGTAGCGCGGCTTGACCTACCCCGCTTGGGCGCAATGGCGGCTCCCTCCAATGGGGGATGCGCCGCGCCATCATTTGCCTGCACTTGCTCATCCATGCTGCTGCCAGCGCAATGCTTGCTGCCACTCTGGGGTACGTCAGCCCCTGTCCTCCATCCTGATCGGCGGGGATGCGAGGCCCGTCCCTGAACTTGCGCCATGGCAGGGGCCAACCAGGCTTTGGCGGATCGGTTTGGTGGTGCCAGACCCCGCCTGTCGTGGAATCCGTGTGCTGCTCGAACGGCTGACTATGCTGGCTTGGCCAGCGCCGATGCCGGTGGTCGATGCCATCCCGCCCGCCTGACTGGCTAGGCCGGCGAGGACTGGTCGCTCCGACCGCTTCACTCAGACAGTTTGCCGACACACCCCCCTCTTTCGGGTAGGTGTCATTACCAACCTTCTGAGGATTTGCACCGGGCCGCTTCCCTTTATCGTTCGGTTCAAAGGCGGCCCTGCTTCCGCCTATGCCGTAGTGCTGGCCCGCCAGCCCCTCTTTCCCCTATCTGGAGAGCATCATGTCGAACCCCAAGCTTGAAGTCCTGACCCCGCAAAACAGCCAGCTGATCATCATCGACCATCAGCCGCAGATGGCTTTCGGTGTTCAGTCCATGGATCGCCAAGCGCTCAAGAACAACGTCGTGGGCCTTGCCAAGGCCGCCAAGATCTTCAACATCCCGACCACCATCACCACGGTCGAGAGCACCAGCTTCTCTGGTTACACCTATCCGGAATTGCTCGATGTCTTCCCCGACGCCCCCTTGCTGGAGCGGACCTCGATGAATTCCTGGGACGACCAGAAGGTCCGCGACTCGCTGGCCGCCGCTGGTCGTAAGAAGGTGATCGTGGCCGGCCTCTGGACCGAGGTCTGCAACAACACCTTCGCCCTCAGCGCCATGCTCGAAGGCGGCTACGAGATCTACATGGTAGCCGACGCCTCGGGCGGTACCTCCAAGGAGGCACATGACTATTCCATGCAGCGCATGATCCAGGCCGGCGTGGTACCGATGACCTGGCAGCAGGTGCTGCTGGAATGGCAGCGCGACTGGGCCCGCAAGGACAGCTACGACGCCGTGATGAAGCTGGTGAAGGAGCATTCCGGTGCCTACGGCATGGGTGTGGACTACGCTTACACCATGGTCCACAAGGCTCCGCAGCGCACCGGCAAGCCGCACGAGATCATCCCGGCCGTTCCGGCCCGCTGATCACCCAGGGCCGTGCATCGGCCCATGGAACGGATGGACAGGGGTTGGCGCAGCCGGGAGGCGCCCAGCCCCTGCCATTGCTCTATCCGTCGCGGGCCTGTGCCCGCGGCGTGCTTGCGGGGAAGCCACCATGAAGCGACGTACCTTTCTCCATTCCCTTGGCGGTGCGCTGGTTGGCGCAGCCGCCGAACCGGTGTTCGCCGCCGCGCGTAGCCGCACCGCCCAACGCAAAGGCAAAGCCATGTCCGCAGACCTGATCCTCTATAACGGCCGCTTTCACACCGTGGACCGCAACCAGCCTCAGGCGAGCGCTGTCGCCATCAAGGACGGCAAGTTCCTGGCCGTGGGCGAGTTCGCCGAGGTCATGAGCCATCGTAACGATGCGACCCAGGTGGTCGATCTTAAAGGCCGCACGGTGATCCCCGGCCTCAACGATTCGCACCTGCATTTGATCCGCGGTGGGCTCAACTACAACCTGGAACTGCGCTGGGAAGGCGTGCCTTCGCTCTCGGACGCACTACGTATGCTCAAGGAGCAGGCAGACCGCACGCCGAATCCGCAGTGGGTACGTGTGGTCGGCGGCTGGACCGAATTCCAGTTCGCCGAGAAACGCATGCCCACCCTCGACGAGATCAATGCCGCGGCGCCCGATACGCCGGTATTCATCCTGCACCTGTACGACCGCGCACTGCTCAACCGCGCCGCCTTGCGCGCCGTGGGTTACACCAAGGACACGCCCAACCCGCCAGGCGGCGAGATCCAGCGCGACAGCGCCGGTAACCCTACCGGCATGCTGATCGCCCGGCCCAACGCCATGATCCTGTACGCTACCTTGGCCAAGGGGCCCAAGCTGCCGCTGGAACAACAGATCAATTCCACCCGCCAGTTCATGCGTGAGCTGAACCGGCTGGGCGTGACCAGCGCCATCGACGCCGGTGGCGGCTTCCAGAACTATCCCGAGGACTACCAGATCATCCAGCAGCTGGCCAATGAGCAGCAGCTGACCATACGCATTGCCTACAACCTCTTTACCCAGCGCAAGGGCCAGGAGCTGGAAGACTTCCAGAGCTGGACCCAGGTGGTTAAGCCAGGGCAGGGTGACGACTACTTCCGCCATAACGGTGCCGGCGAGATGCTGGTGTTCTCGGCGGCCGACTTCGAGGACTTCCTCGAGCCGCGACCCGACCTGGCGCCCGACATGGAGGCCGAGCTGGAGCGGGTGGTGCGCCACCTGGTCAGCAACCGCTGGCCCTTCCGCCTGCATGCCACCTACGACGAATCGATCAGCCGCATGCTGGACGTGTTCGAGAAGGTGAACCGTGACATTCCCTTCGCCGGCCTGCACTGGCTGTTCGACCATGCAGAGACCATCACCCCGCGCAATATCGACCGGGTCAAGGCACTGGGCGGCGGTATCGCCATCCAGCACCGCATGGCCTTTCAGGGTGAGTATTTCGTCGAGCGCTACGGCATGGATGCGGCCAAGCACACCCCGCCGATCAAACGCATGCTGGAAGCCGGCGTGCCGGTTGGTGGCGGCACCGACGCCACGCGCGTGGCCAGCTACAACCCCTGGACCGCGTTGTACTGGCTGACTTCCGGCCGCACTGTCGGCGGCCTGCGGCTCTACGACGCCGGCAGCAAGCTCTCGCGTGAGACCGCACTGGAGCTGTGGACCCAAGGCAGTGCCTGGTTCTCCAGTGAGCAGGGCAAGAAGGGCCAGATCAAGGTTGGCCAACTGGCCGACGTGGTCGCACTCTCGGCCAACTACTTCAGCGTGGACGAAGAAGCGATCAAGTCCATCGAATCGGTACTGACCGTCGTGGGCGGCAAGATCGTCTACGCAACGGATGACTTCAGCAAGCTGGCACCACCACCGCTGCCGGTACTGCCGGATTGGTCACCCGTGGCCAAGGTGCCGGGCCATTACCGCAAGTCTGCTACCGCCCGCCAGCAGCAGGCCCATGCCGCCATTCCGCACCAGTGCAGCGGCCCCTGTGGCGTGCACGCCCACGCCCATGATCTGGCCCGCCGCTCCGACGTGCCGGTGTCGGACTTCAGCGGCTTCTGGGGTGCCTTGGGTTGCTCCTGCTTTGCCTTCTAAGGACCTGGACTATGTTCAATATCAAAGTGTTGGGCGGCCTGCTGCTGTCCTTTATTGTCGGCGTGGGCTGCCAGCTCGCGCATATCCCTGTCCCCTCGCCACCCGTGCTGAGCGGGGCCTTGCTGGTCTTCATGATGAGCCTGGGCTACTGGCTGGTGGACCGCTACCTGGCCAAGCGCCCGGCCGAGCAAAAGCGCAACTGTGGCGGCCATGACCTCGGTAAAGGGGTACAGCCATGATCTCGCTCTTGATCGGTGCAGTCCTTGGCACGGTGGTAGGGGCGCTGTGCCGCTGGCTGGACATCCCGTCCCCCGCGCCACCTTCACCGGTGGGTGCCCTGCTGGTGGTGGCGATGACCGCCGGCTTCGTGCTGGCCGGCCAGCTTTCCTCCTGACCCACCGCCTGACTAGACGATAACCCTAGGGATGATGAAAGGTACCACCTCGTGAAGAAACTCTATGCCCACCTTGTACCTGCACCGGACTGGGGGCTGCTGTACCTGCGGCTCACTGCAGCACTGCTGCTGTTCTATGTGCACGGCTTGCCCAAGCTGCAGCACTTCGATAACGAGCTGCAGCATATCGACGACCCGCTGGGCCTGGGCCGCGGGCTGACCCTGGGCCTCGCACTGTTCGCCGAGGTGGTCTGCCCCATCGGCATCGCCTTGGGCCTTCTGACCCGGCTGGCCACCCTGCCGGTACTGGTGCTGCTCATCGTCTCCATCCTGCTGGTACACCCTGATTGGACGGTAGCCGATGGCCAGTTTGCCTGGCTCTTGGTGATCATCTTTGGCACTCTGGCGCTGACCGGCCCCGGCCGCTACTCGCTGGACGCCCGTCTGGCGGCGAAAGTCTGAGCATGGCCTGGGATCGTAATACCACGCTGGGCTGCGTGTTGGGGTTCACCGCCGGCTATGTCGATACCGTGGGCTTTGTGGCACTGTTCGGCCTCTTTACCGCCCATGTCACCGGCAACTTCGTGCTGATCGGTGCCGAGCTGGCCCAGCCTGGCCATGGCGTGCTGATGAAACTGCTGGCCTTCCCTGCCTTTGTGCTGGCGGTGGCCATGACCCGGCTCCTGACGCTTTCGCTCAGCCAGCGCGGCAAACCCCTGCTGCGGCCGGTACTGCTGCTGCAGGCCGTGTTCCTGACCGGTTTCATGGTGGTGGGTCTCTTGGCCCTACCGGTGACCGATACGGCCGCGCCGCTGGCCCTGCTGGCCGGCGTGCTGGGTGCCACCGGCATGGGCGTGCAGAACGCCGGCAGCCGGTTGGTACTGAGCCAACTGGCGCCCACCACGGTCATGACCGGCAACGTCACCCAGTTGGTGATCGATCTGGTGGACATCCTGCGCGGTACGGCCGACGCCGCCACCCGTGCCCGCGCCGGCAAGTTCTTCTGGCCCATCCTGGCCTTCGGCCTGGGCGCCATCGGTGGTGCCTTTGGTTATGTCTACGGTGCCTTCTGGGCACTGTTGCTACCCATCGCCCTGCTGCTCTTGCAGGTCATCAACCCATCCGTCGAGGCCTGAGCATGCGCAAGCAATACATAGGGCCCCCCGCGTTTGTCCTCCTGGCCCTCCTGCCGCTCGCCGGCCGGGCGGACGATGGCGTGGTCATCTACGGCCGGCTCAACCTGGCTGAGGAAGCGGTCAAGGTTGAAAGCAGTCAGGGCAGCCTCACGCAAGTTCGCCTGAGCAACAACCGTTCGGTGGTGGGTTTCCGCGGAGAGGAGGGCTTGGGTGAGGGACTCAAGCTGATCTGGCAGATCGAGAACTCGGTGGCGCCGGACGATGCCAGCGCTTCGGGTTTTGCTACCCGCGATAGTCGCTTGGGCCTCGCTGGTCGCTACGGCACGGTGTTCGCCGGTAACTGGACCTTGCCCTACAACCTCGCCACGCAGGGTTTCGACCCCTTCTATCCGACCACCGCCGGCTATATGGCCCTGCTGGGCAACGGTGCCGCACCCACGGTCAACAACACCAGCAATATCGTGTCTTTCGACCGCCGCCAGCAGAATGTGGTGCAGTACTGGACGCCCAACTGGCAAGGCTGGTCCGGCAAGCTGGCCTGGGGTACGCCGGAAGAGAAGGGCAGCAAGCCCGGCTATAAGCCTCAGCTCTGGTCGGCCGCCGTGAGCTACGAGGCCGATGGCCTCATCGCCACCTTGGCGCACGAGATCCACGAGGATTACCAGTCTGCCGGTGGGCGTGACACCGGCAGCAAGCTGGGCCTCGCCTACCAGTGGGGGAGTACCCGCCTCGCAGCCATCTGGGAGCGTTTGCGCTACGAGACCGGCAGCGGCGTGCTGGCACGCAATGCCTGGTATCTCTCGGCCACCCAGCAGCTGGGTAAGCTCTCGCTGCGACTGGGCTACGGCCATGCAGCAGACGGCAGCGGTCCCGCCAGCCAGGCGGTGGGTGGCCTGCGCAGTGGCGACCGGACCGGCGCGGCGCAGCTGACGGTTGGTGCGGAGTATGGTCTTTCCAAGCGGACGTTCTTGCAGGCCTACGCCAGCCGGCTGCGCAACGAGGACAGGGCGAGTTACGACTTCGCCATCAACCGCCCCGGTGCTTCGCCCGGTTCGCGTGCCAACTTGCTGGCGGCCGGCCTGCGGCACAACTTCTAAGCTCCGCCGGGACTACCGACAGCGTTTTGGACAACTACACTGATGGGCATGCCGTGTGTGGCTTGGGGCTTGGTTTTGCCGCCGTCCGCCCGCATCTGCTGCCAGGCAGCAGCGCACCATCCAAACAGACCAAACCAGATCAGGAGAGCGTAATGGCTTTTGCACGACCACTGACCCGTACCCTCGCAACCGTCGCCCTCGGCCTTGCCATGGCAAGCGCCCAGGCTGCAGCTCCGCAAGCCAAGACCCAGGCCCCTGGCTACTACCGCATGCCGCTGGGCGACTTTGAAGTCACCGCCTTGTCCGACGGCACCGTGCAACTGCCGGTGGACAAGCTGCTGATCAACACCACGCAGAGCAAAATCCAGAAGGCGCTGGCCTACTACTATCTCAAAACCCCGCTGATGACCTCGGTCAACGGCTACCTGATCAATACCGGCAGCAAGCTGGTCCTGATCGACAGCGGTGCCGGCAGCCTGTTTGGGCCCACCCTGGGCAAGCTGGTGAGCAGTCTCAAAGCCTCGGGCTACAGCCCTGAACAGGTCGACGAGATCTACATCACCCACCTCCACCCGGATCATGTGGGTGGCCTCAGCGCCAACGGCCAGCGCGTCTTCCCCAATGCCGTGGTGCGCGCCGAGCAGGCCGATGCTGACTTCTGGCTGAGCCAGGCCAATCTCGACAAGGCTCCGGACGATGCCAAGGGCTTCTTCCAGGGCGCCATGGCTTCGCTCAAACCCTACCAGGACGCCGGCAAGTTCCAGCCCTTCAAGGGTGATGTGGAGCTGGCTCCCGGCATTCACTCCCTGGTAACCCGCGCCCACACCCCCGGCCACAGCACCTATGTGGTCGAAAGCAAGGGTGAGAAGCTGGTGTTGTGGGGCGATCTGATCCACGTCGCCTCGGTGCAGATGGCCCAGCCCAAGGTCGCCATCCAGTTCGATAGCGATCCCAAGAATGCCGTGGTCCAGCGTAAGAAGGCCTTCGATGCTGCCGCCAAGGATGGCTACTGGGCAGCAGGCGCCCACCTGTCCTTCCCGGGCATCGGCCACCTGCGTACCGAAGGGGCCGGCTACGACTGGCTGCCGGTCAACTACCAGAACGACCAATAAGCACCACCGGCTTGGGCTTATTCCACGTAGGCCCAAGCCAGCTTGAGGGAGGGAGCATGAAACTGCTGGGCGCACTGATCGTGCTTTTCTCCCTCGGTCTCGCGCTGGGCTTAACCCTGAGGCCCAGCCGCGCCCCGACCGTACCGGCTGTCATCCAGCCCGCCGACGTACCCCAGCCCAGTGCGGCGCCAGTGGCTTGCGATGGAGTACGGCAACCTTGTGCTGAGGGCCGTCACCAGGCCTAGGCAGGCCCAGCCCGACTGGCTGGCTCACACAGATCATCTTTATCACCGTCGCCATTCCTGGGCAGGCATGCGCTCGCTCAATGGCTGGCTGATGCACCGATTACGCCGCCATAGCGGCGACCGCCGATAACGTTTTGCTTTACCCCCGCCAGGCGCAAACCGCGCCAGTGCAGGCCCTTTACACAATTGATGTCAAAAATGGATCAATGAAATCTGATTTGTGTGACTAATAAAGGCAATTGGATCTGCGTAGACTGGTTTCCAAGGCAGCAAGCAATACCGGACGTGACAGACAGGCCATTGCCTGACGGCGTCAGAAGCAAATTCAACATCGCAAAGGAGCACATCATGTCGCAAGCTTTCGTTCTGAATGGTCCCAGCCGTTTCGCCCCCATCGTCGGCCGCATCCTGATCGCCGCCATCTTCCTGCTCAGTGGCATTACCAAGATCACCGCCGCAGCCGCCACCAAGGGCTATATCGCCTCGGTCGGCCTGCCTTTCCCTGATCTGGCTTACCTGGTTGCCGTGCTGGTTGAAATCGGTGGTGGCGTGCTGCTGCTGGTGGGTTATCAGACCCGCATCGTCGCGCTGGGCCTGGGCCTCTTCACCTTGGCTACCGCTTTCGGCTTCCATAACAACTTTGCCGACCAGAACCAGATGATCCACTTCCTCAAGAACCTGGCCATCACTGGCGGTCTGTTGCAAGTCGCTGCCTTCGGCGCCGGCCACTACGCGGTGGATACCCGTAAGAAGGCTTGAACTTTGCTCCTGCCAGCAACGCCCCGCTTAAGCGGGGCGTTTTGCTTTTGGCGCCTGCGGCTGAAGAAGAAGGCCGATGATCTATCGCGCCGGTTCAAGCTGCGGTTTGCCAGGTAGGGAAGGGGTCGTGCCACCGCTGTAAATGGGCCGCCAGGTCTTGCAGTTCCGCGTCGTTGACCAGACAGGCATCAAAGGCGGCGGTCAACTCGGTCTGGGCCATGTTCATGCCGATCAGCACAATCTCCTGCAGCCGGTCCCCGAACGCCGGATGCCAATCGGCGCGGATGGCGTCGAGCGAGCCATGGTCAGTTGGCCATTGCGCCTGGGGGACCGATGCCCACCAATGGCCGGCAGGCCCATGCCGGGAAACCGGCCCGGCCTGCGACCAGCTCGCTACGAACTGGGGTCGGGTGGCCAGCCAGAAGTAACCCTTGGAGCGAATCACCCCAGGCCACTCACGGTGGATCATCTGCCACCAGCGCTCGGGGTGGAAAGGTCGCCGCGCCCGGTAGACAAAACTACGGATGCCATAGGTATCGCTTTCCGAGACCGCATTACCACGCAGGGTCTGCAACCAGCCTGGTGCATTCGCTGCTGCTTCAAAGTCAAAGCGGCCCGTGTTCAGTACCGCCATCAACGGAACCGCACCAAAGCGGCTGTGAACGATGTCTGCACGTGGGTTCAGTGTCCGCAGGATCTTCTTCAGCCTGGTCAATTCCTCGGGGCTGACCAGATCGGTCTTGTTCAGTACCAGCACGTCGCAGAATTCCACCTGCTCAATCAAGAGATCGACCACGGTGTGTTCATCTTCCTCTCCGAGTGTCTCGCCCCGGTCGGCCAGCAGGTCTTCGGTGCCGTAGTCGCGCAGGAAGTTGTAGGCGTCCACCACCGTGACCATGGTATCCAGCCGGGCAATGTCGGCCAGGCTCTGGCCGGCTTCGTCGCGGAAGGTAAAGGTCTCGGCCACCGGCAGGGGTTCTGAGATGCCGGTCGATTCGATCAATAGATAGTCGAAGCGCCCGGCCTGTGCCAATTGGCGGATCTCGATCAAGAGGTCCTCGCGCAAGGTACAGCAGATGCAGCCATTGCTCATTTCCACTAGCCGTTCCTCGGCGCGTGACAGCTGCGCGCCGCCTTCGCGTACCAGGCGGGCATCGATATTGACCTCGGACATATCGTTCACGATCACCGCCACGCGTAAGCCATCGCGGTTATTCAAGATGTGGTTGAGCAAGGTGGTCTTGCCCGCACCAAGAAAGCCGGAGAGCACGGTGACCGGCAGGCGTTTGTCGGTAAGGGCGGGAAGGGATGTAGGCATGGCTGCTTGGACTTATGGTTAAATAGATACGTTATAACATAGCACAAGCAATGCGAAATTGTATCGAGGTCGATGCCGCTTTTACCGCCGAGGTGTTGGAAACTGGAGGGGCTGAGCTCGGGCGATGGCTGAAGATGGTGCACAACAAGGGGTGGTATGCTGCATGGTGGTGCACCATGTGGCACCCATGGTGCCGATAGCGGGCGTTTCAGCGCTCCGCTGCGGGTTTCCCGGGTAACTGGCCAAGCAGGCCCGGGACTTGCTAAGACTTTAGCCGTTACGCAGCAAGACGAAGTCGAGTCCCCCATGCAGGCCACCATGCCCAGCGGTTTCTACCTCAGCCGCCGCAATACCCCGCAACGCCCGCAGGCCGCCCTGGTCGGGCCCTTGCCCAGGCCGATCAGCAACCCATCGGTCCCGCCACGCGCCGTTCTGTTTGCCCGCTGAGGCTTAGGCCTGGCTGGTTTCGTCCCGCTGTGCCCGGCTGGCCAGCCGGGCGCTGAAGATCGCTGCCGAGGCGGCAGCCAGCGCCGCCATCAGGTAGATTGGGGCATAGCCGGCATGCTGCGCGACCAGACCCGCCAGCGGGCCGGTCAGGCCCAAGGCCAGATCCAGGCAGAGCGAGTATGCCCCCAGGGCCGAGCCCCGGTTGGCTACCGGCACACGCTTGACCGCCTCCATGCCCAGGGCTGGGAAAATCAGCGAGAAACCCAAACCGGTGATTGCCGCGCCGGCCAACGCCTGTGCCGCGGATACTGCAGTCCACAGCAGCCCCAGGCCCAACGCCTCGACGGCGAAGGAAGCCAGCGCCACCCTGTAGCCGCCAAAGCGGCCGATCGCGTTGGCGAACACCACCCGTACCACGATAAAGCAGCCGCCAAGCAGGGTAAGCGCCAATGCCGGGTTGGCCCAATGCCGGCTGGTGAAGTAGAGCGTCACAAAGGCGGTGATCGAACCAAAGCCGATGGAACCGAGGGCCAAGCACAGGCCAAAGGGCCAGACCCGGCTCATGACTTGGCCAAACGGCAGCCGCTTGCCGCGCTCCGGCATCACGGCCGGCTTGCGCCGCACCAGTAGCAGGCAGATCACGCTCATACCCAGGGTGAGTACCCCGAGCGAGACAAAGCCCCACTGTGCATTGAGCAGCACGCCCAGCGGTGCGCCCAGGGCGATGGCGCCGTAGCTGGTGATGCCATTCCAGGAAATGACCTTGCCGGTGTGCGCTGCCCCCACCCGGCCTATGCCCCAGGTAATGGTGCCGGTGGTCACCAGGCTCTCGCCAGCACCCAACAGCAGCCGGCTTGCCACCAGCAGCGCCAGGCTCAAGGGCGGCCATTGGCTACCGAGCGCCGCTACGATGCCCAGTGCGCCGCTGGCAGCACAAAAGCCCAAGCCCACGGTGACCGAGCGCTTGGGGCCATGCACATCGCACAGCCGTCCGGCGTGCGGCCGGCTCAAGAGGGTGGCGAGGTACTGCACGCTGATCGCCGCGCCGGCCAACACCGTGCCATAGCCCAACCCGTTGTGCACATAACCCGGTACCACGGCCAGCGGCAGGCCGACCGCCAGGTAGGCGATGAAATTGAAGAAGATGATGCCGATAATGGCCCAGGTCGGGGAGGTGGGGGCGGCGGACGTATTCAAGAACGTACGCCCCTGAGCTGCAGGCTGCCTGCGCGTTGGCGAAGGAGGGTGGTAGGAGACGGGCGAAGCATGGTGACGCAGATTCGTCAGGGTGGAACGTAGCCCCTATTGTAGGCCTTCCATATTGCAGCCAAACTTGGGGGAACCGCCCACTCGCCGGGTCAGCAGTCCACCGAGGGTTCAATCGTAGAACTTGTCCACCGGTACAGTCTTGATCACCGGCTTCTTGCCACCGCCCTTGATCACCAGCCGTGTCATCACCTGGCCCTTGGGGTCCTGGCAGCTACTCTCAAAGCTGCGCGCGGCCGATATCACCTTGGCACCCTGGCTGACCTTGCTCCAGGCGGTCATCCAGTCGCCACAGCGGGCCTTCTTGTCATAGTTGCCGGGCTCGGGGCCGACCACCACCTGGTAGAGCCCGTCGCTGAGCCGGCATTGTCGCTCCACGGTCTGCAGGTCGCCAATATGCGTGTCGTCCTTGGCCGTGACCAGGGTCCATGGGTCCCAGGCGGCTTCCGAGAAGCTGTCGCTATCACCCTTGGGCTTGTCTGGTGAGAGGTAGTAGCTCAGCACCAGCTCATCCTGCGCCCGGTCGCATTTATAGCCGACCAGCTTGTAGGGGGCCGCGGCCTGGGTGCTGGCACAGGCCAAGAGGAGGAGGGTGGCGACAACGTAGCGCAGCTGCATGTTTCCCTCGTTTCTCTGTGCGGGCATGGGGTACCCGTACATTGTCGTTGGTATTGCAGTGCAGCATACTGCCGATCAAGACAAGACTGTTAAGATATCAATGGCTTACGTTAGCGTGAGTCGCGGAAATACCTAAACCTTGTTGCGCCTGCTACACGCACCGGCGCCAGGCGCGCTCAGGAATTGGGTGCCTTGGTAAAGCCACTCGGTCGGCGCTTGGTACAGACCACCTGGTAGTTCTCCTTGCTACCGGCGCTGCTGATATTCACATCGCAATCGAAGTCCGCACCAGCATTGGTCGACTTGGCATCGCGCATGATCTGCATCACACGCGCTTGCGCCTTGTTGCGGGCGGCTTCTTTCTCGGCCGGGGTATGGCCATCCACCGTCCAGGTTTCGTTGACCACTACGTCGGCGTCGGCGGCCCAGGCCGGCAGACCCGGGATGATCAGGCTGGCCAGGGCCAGCATGGTGTAAAGACGCATGGAAGAATTCCGATCAGGCTAGGATTGCCCGCTATTGTCACTTGTTTTTTGCAATACCCGCCACTGTCGCCTCAAAGGCTGCAAAGCGGGCATCGAGTGCTTTGCGCTGCGCCGCTTTGTCGGCAGGGCTCAAAAAAGAGAGGCGGATACTATCGTATACCACCCGTTTGAGTTGGGCGTAGCCCGGCTTGTAGCGGCTGGCAAAGAGCAGGTATTCATTGCTGATGCTGCTACGTGCCACGCCGGCATCATCAGTGGCGATCACCACCGGTACATGCTGGCGCAGGTAGAGGTTCACCGGGTGGGCCTCGCCCAGAATGCCAAGAATGATGGCATTGCTGCTCAAGTTCACTTCCACCGCGATGTCCTTCTCGCGCAGCTGCTTCAGGATGGCGTAGGGCGCTTGCTCATGGGCAATGTCCACGCCGTGGCCGATGCGCTTGGCACCAGCGACCGCCACCGCGTTGCGGATATGGTCGCGCAGCCCCTCGGGCGGCACCATGCCCATGGCCAGTTCGCCGGCGTGCAGCGATAGCGGCGTAGCCGGATACTTTTGCTTCAGGTAGCGCAGCATGCGCATATGCAGGTCATAGTCGCGCATGGCCACCGGGCCGTTCTCAGGGCCCAGCAGGTTCACGCCAACGAAGAGCGGGTCGCGCTGTACCGACACAAAGGCGCTGTAGAGGCCGGAGAACACGGTGGCCGGTGGGTTGCTGCGGTTGGTATAGCTTTGCAGCCGCAGGGTGAAGTCGGCATCGTCAATGCCGGCCACATTGGCATGCTGCTCGGCCAGGTAGGTGTCGATCTTCTTTTGGAATGCCTCGCTATGGGCGAGGTAGTCGTGGTACTCGTCCAGCACGGTCTGCAAGGTCGCATCATCCACTGCCGGTGGCAGGGTGTTGAGCCGGTCTATGACCGCAGCCTTGTAGGATTTGTCGATCTTGGGCGCGCTCGCAAGCATGCTCTCGATGTACTGCAGGTTTTCTGCCTTGGCGCGCGCCTTGAGCTGCTGCAGGCCCGGCTGGTAGTGGTTCCCCACTGCGCCAAAGTACTCAAAGCTATTGAAGAACTGCATATCGGGCGGCGGCTGGTCGTGGCCGGGCTTGTCGTAGTCCTGGGTGGACCAGCGCATCAAGACCTGGCGGTAGAGGTTGCTATCCATCCGCACCGCGGCGATGGGTAGGCATTCCTTGCCGGCTGCGGTCTGGGCCGGTTTGGTCTCTATGGTTAGCTCGGTCCGGTAAAGGCAATAGCCCTGCTGTTCGGCCCAGTCGAGATAGGTCTCGGCATAGACTGCACCCACGTAGTGATGGTGCAGATCACCGCCCTTGGGCATGAGGGTCATCAAGAGGCTGAGCTCGGCCAACTGCGGCTGCGGGCCGGCCAGGAGGCGCTGGTAGTAGTCGGCGGTGGCTGCCTGGTTGCCGGCGGCACTGCCGCGTGCGGCGGTGGGCAGGGCCGCGGCCAGGAGGCAGCTCCCCAATAGGATGGTCCGGGCCCAAAGGCGCATGTGTGATCCCCTGTCTTTTTATTGGCGCGCTGAGTTAGCGGTGCTGCAGTGTAAGCATTTGCCGCGCGGCGGGGATGAATTTTGCGCGATGTTCGCAGTTAGGCCGATGCTATCTGGATCACCGGGCGCTCGCGCCGGCGCAGGACGAACTGCTCCAGCGCCACGGCAGCCAGCACGCATACGAGCGGCATGATGGGTTCGCGGTAACGGTAGATCACGTAGAACACCATATGCACCGCGGTGTAAGCCAAGAGGGCAAACCATAGCAGGGTGAGGTTGCGCCCGGCCGGGCCGGCTTGCCCCGCTCGCGGCCGGCGCAAGCCCAGCCAGGGCAGGCTGGCCAGGGCGGTCAGCACGATCACGAGGTACTGCACCAGCCAGACCTTGCGTACCAGCGCCTCTGCGCCACTGGGTTGGTCACGCCCCTGGTGCCAGGGTGGGGTCCAGAAGTGGGCCGCCTTGCGCAGTGCCAGCGTGGCAAAGTCGGTGGGATGGCTAGCTATCCAGTTCAGCGCATCTGCCCGCAGCGTGGCAGAGGCAGCCACCTCGCCGGTTTTGCGTAGCGCGGCCCAGTCTGCGCCGCGCGGGGTATCGCCGATCGACATATACATGCCGGTAGCGGCCGGGTTGTTACCCAGGTAGAGGTTGAAGCCGCCATTGGTATTGAGCACCGGCGAGCCCAGCACCTCGGCATTGCGCCACATCCAGGGGCCGGCCACCAAGAGCAGGGTGGCCAGTGCCAGCGCCAGCTGGCGCAGGGTCTGGCTCAGGCCGGCGGGGGTGAGCAGCAGTGCCAGGCCGGCGGCACCCAGCAGGGCCAGGCCGGCATTGCCGGTGAGCGCGATCAGGCCAAATACGGCGCCGCAGGCGGCTGCCAGCCTGTAGCTGGGACGCCTTGCCAGCAGCAGGGCCAGCCACAGGCCTGCCAGCAGCAGCGGGGTGAGCAGGTTCTCCTTTTGCAGGTAGACCACATACAGCGCCGCCGGCAGGTAGCTGGCCCACAGCGCCGCCGCCAAAAGCCGCCCCAGCCGGCCGGCGCCGGCCTCGCGCGCAATGGCATGGCAAAGCACGATGCTGACGCCGCCAAGTACAACCTGTAGCAGCCGCACCAGCAGCAGGTTTTCGCCAAAGACCTGAAATATTGGAGCCAGCAGGAATAGCGGGTAGCCGACGTTGTACATGGCGCGGTTGCCCATGAAGTCGACAATGCCCTGGCCGTGCACCAGATTGCTGGCCATGCTCAGATAGGCCTGCTCGTCTCCCTCGGGCACATGCGGGAAGGCCAATACGGCAGCAACCCGCAGCACCAGGCCGGCGACCACGATCAGCCACAGCCAGTGGCGCTCGCCCAGGTTCAGTCGCATCTCAGCTCCGCCCCACCAGCAGCACGCCCACGCAGATCAGCAGCACGCCTACGGTACGGGTCGGGTTCACGTCTTCGCCCATCAAGAGGCCTACCGCCACGGTCAGCACAAAGCCCAGGCCCACCAGGGGGTAGGCCTTGCTCACATCCCAGCGCGACAGCACCCCCAACCACACCACGGCCCCCACGCCGTAGAGCATGAAGCCACCGAGCACCAGGGGCTGCAGCATCACGGTCCAGAGGGTCTGTAGGTTGTAAGGGCCGGCCATGACCTCGCGTACCGACTGGCTGCTCATGCCGGCCTTGAGAGTGAATTGCGCTGCAACCGAGAGGCCGATGCTGAACAGCGCGACCAGGATGGTATTCATGTTGCGATCCCCACTTGGGCAAAGCGTGCGACCAGGGTGGTCAGGACGATGGCGGCCACCGTCAACCGGCTGCCACGGTCCTTGACCGCGAACAGCACCGGGTCGTCGTGCATCTCGCCGCGTGCGGTCTTGATCCAGAGCCGGCCCAGCCAATAGATCAGGCCAAAGGCCACCAGCCACAAAAGCTGCGGCGAAGCATAGCGGGCCTGCGTCTCAGGCGCACTCAGGAACAGACCGAACACCACAATGGAGCTGAGCGCCGCCCCCACGCCCAATGGCCACAGCACGGTCAGGTCGGTCACGCGGTAATCGCGCCCGCGTGCCGCCACGTTGCCGCGCTGCTCCAGCAGCAACAGCTCCGAGCAGCGTTTGACCAAGGCCAGGCTCAGAAAGATGAAGACCGAGAAGGCCAGCAGCCAGGAACTGGTCACCACCCCGATAGCGACCGAGCCGGCCACGATGCGCAGGGTGTAAAGCAGTGCCAGCATCAGCACATCGAGCAGCACATAGCCCTTGAGCGCCCAGCTATAGCTGCTGGTGAGCACCAGGTAGGCCAGCAACACCAGGGTAAAGCCCTGCGACACCGTGCTGGCCAGCAAAAAAGCCGAGGTCAGCGCCAGCGCGGCTACCGCCACGCCATGGTGCAGGGGCAGGGCACCGCTGGCGAAGGGACGATGGCGTTTGCGCGGGTGGGCCCGGTCGTTTTCCAGGTCCCAGAGATCATTGGCCACGTAGGTGGCCGATGCCACCAGCGAGAAAGCGAGGAAGGCACAGGCCATGGTCAAGAGCTTGGCCGGCTGCATAAAGGAAAAAGCCGTCAGCATGGGCACAAACAACAGCAGGTTCTTGAGCCACTGGTGCACCCGCAGTGCTCTCAGCCACAAGCTTAGCCCCTCTGGCGCACGGGGGAATTCCCGTTCGATCGGGGTGCGGTCTTCGCGTACCGTCCGCGCCACCTGGCGCGATACCCCTACCAGCACGGCGCCGTTGGCGGCCTTCCAGATCGGCAGGTCGGCCGCGCTGTCACCCACGTAGATAAAGTCGGGTCCCACCAGCTCGCGGATCGCCTCCAGCTTGGCAGCTCCCTTGAGATTGTGCTCCGGGTCGCTGCTCAGTACTGCGTCAAACAGCCCCAGGTGCTGCGCTGCCAGGTCGGCAATATCGTGATGTGCGGCGGTGGCCAGCACGATGCGTCGGCCACGCGCTTTCTCTGCCTGCAGGTATTCGATCAGCTCCGCGCGCCAGGGCAGGCCGGCCACCGGCAGCTGGGTACGGGCGGCTACCTGGTCCTTGAGCTGCGCCCGGCCATTGAGCAGCCAGCCGGGTAGGCGCAGCAGATCCTGCGGGCGTTGCTTGAGCAGCAGCACAATGGATTCGACCAGGGTATCGGTCGGGGTCAGGGTTCCATCCAGGTCCACCACCAAGGGGACCAGGTCGGGATAGGTGTCGGTAGACACTGGCTCCAGCACTGTGGCCGGCGAGGCGAACGAATCGAGCTGCATGGCTACGCTCCAGGGGCCGCATGGCGGTGCGGCACCGTGTTCCAGCACCTGCAGGGCAGGCGAGGGCGGGTCGAGACATCACGGGCGCCGTAGGCGGGAGCAAGCTCCGGCCAGCGACACATATAGCAGCGAGGATGCTGCCCCCTGGAACGAGCCGGGCGGGTGGTACCCGTCGGCTTCTGTTTTTGGCCCTGTGTAGCCGGCCCCGCGAGCGGATTCGTCGAGGGTCGGGTTGGCAGCCTTGCGAACAGGCTGCCTTATATATTTTGCTGCACGCCAGCATAACCGCTTGTGGTGCGGTTGCCATCCTCCATTTGGGGGAAAGGTCCTGCCGCCCGTCCTTGGGGCGTAAACCGGTTCTCGCCCATGGTGGCAGGGGATAGGGTCCGGCTTCCAGACACACCTCGGTTTGTGCGCTGCGCCATTCGGGTAATAGAATGGCAATCATTCTCATAAATAAATGAGCGGGACCCCAGGGGGTGTGCCGGATGAGACGTGAACTCGGTAGGCACTTGCTTCACTTGCTGGCGTATCTGGATGGGAAGGCTGCCGCTTCATCGCCACCACCGGTGTTGAAGGCAGGGCAGCTTGTAGTGTTGTTACGCGTCTGCAAGCCTTGTTAAGGAAATACTGCAGCCGCACAAAAGTGTGGTTTTCATGCATACAACATAATTACCAGTTGTCGATAGGTGATAATCATCAATTGGTTATGTTGTAGCATCCGGCAGCTTTGGAAATCGCCGGACCACCCTGTGCCGGCTAGGTCATCACCCGGCAGCCTTGGGGCGCTACCCGCCCTGTCTGCCGGTATTTTGTGCCTCAAGTACATGAAGGTGGAATATCCCATGGAAGCGAAGCTGCACATCGAAGGTACGCATGCGCTGATCAGCATCGTGGGCAATTTTGACTTTGCCCTGCATCGCGCATTTCGGGATGCTTCCTCTCAGATCACCGGCCACGCCAATATACGCAGTGCCGAGATCGACTTCAGCCAGGTCACCCGCATAGACAGTTCCGCGCTCGGCATGATGCTGCTGCTGCGCGAGCGGCTCGCCGCCCGGCGCGCCACGCTCACCCTGAGCAATATGTCGCAGCCCATCCGCTCGCTGCTGGTCGCCAGCCAGTTCCATCGTCTTTTCAATATGCCGCTGCCGGAAGTCGGCCCCTGGCAGGATAGCGATGCCCACACTGCCTTGGAACGTGCCATCCACGAACTGGAGCAGGCCCGCTCCAAAGGGCTGTCGCGCAGCGCGGCAGAATCGGTATTGCAGCATATCGCCCGCTCCTATGGTCCCAACGGTAATACCCCGGCCATACAGGAAGCAATCCAGACCCTGCTCAACGCCGCGCATGCGTTTGCACCGGTTGCCCAGCCCCAAGGCAGCTACGCGGTATAGCGTTACAGCAGTTGCAGTGCCGGCTCTGCCCAAGCCTGCCAGCGGCAGCTAAGCTGCGTGTCCCACGGCTAGCCCGGTCTTGCAGCAGGTTCCACCCTTGAGCACGTCCCCGATCCGTAATCCATTTGTTGACAGCCTGCGTGGCATTGCCATCCTGCTGGTCTTGCTGCTGCACTTCACCTTGGCCTTTGGCCTCAAGAACAGCCCGCTGGGCGATGTGGTCCCGGCCGAGTGGCTGCGTGCCGTGCTGCTCAATGGCAACTACGGGGTGACCATCTTCTTCGTCATCTCGGGCTTTTTGATCACCGGCAACACGCTGGACCGCTGGGGGCAGCTGTCGCAACTCTCGCTGCGCACCTTCTACGCCCAGCGCTTTGCCCGCCTCTTGCCCTGCCTCTTGCTGGCGCTGGCCATTATCGTGCCGCTGGGCTGCCTGGATATTCCCTTCTTCAACAATTCCGACGCGAACCCGCCCCTGCCTGCCAGCTACTTCGTGGTGGCTGTCGGCTCCATTCTGACCTTCTGGCACAACCTGCTCATGCAGTCGGCCGGCTACTTCAACTACTGCCTCAATGTGTACTGGTCGCTGTCGGTCGAGATGCTGTTCTATATCCTGTTTCCGCTGGCCTGCCTGCTGCTGCGCCGCCAGGCGCTGGTGGCGTTGCTGGGCCTGGGCTTGATCGCCTATGCGCCGTACTACCGCAGCCTGCATGCCGACAATGAAATCTTCTTCATGTACGGCTACCAGGCCTGCTTCGATGCAATTGCCCTGGGCTGCCTGGCGGCCATGCTGCTGCGGCACTGGCAGCCAGGTGTGCGCTTGGCGGCCTGGGTGCGACCTATCGCCGGCCTATTGCTGGCCGTGGTCTACCTGCGCGGCATAGGTGGGAACGAGGTCTGGGGCTTTAGCTTGATCGGCCTCTTGACTGCCACCTTGTTGGTGCATGCACCCCGCACGGTACCCGGCCGATGGCTGGATAGCCGACCTTTGCGCGGCTTGCGCTGGATGGGCCTGCATAGTTACGAGCTCTATCTCTTTCATGTCATCGTGCTGGCCGTCATGCGCAATGTGACCGACAGGGACCACCTCAGCTACGCCGCCCGGCTGCCTTGGCTGGTGCTGTTTATCAGCTGTGCCTGCGTGCTGGCCTGGTTGGTGGCGCGCTATGTGGGCGGGCCGGCACAGCGCACGCTGCTGCAATGGCTGAGGGCTGGCCGCCCCGTGCTGCCGGCGCAGCAGCAGACTGCAGGCACCTGAAGCGGCAATCCAAGGTCCTGGTCCGAGAATGAGGCATGCGGAGGCCGCATGTCGTGGTGGTAAAGGCCGCCCGCCGTTTTTTGCAATGCTGACTATGATCAGGGAAACCCTAACCGGTATTGCATGGCATGACGGCAAGTACGTGGCACCAAACCGCAAGGAGACGCTCCCCCTACCGGCTGCGGCCGTGGCTGGCCGTGCTGCTGGCCGCCTGGGCGTGCGCGAGCGAGCCGCTGGTGCTACGCACTGCTGGCCAGGTAAGCACTGCACCCAAGTACGTGCAGCAGGGCGGCAAGGTAGTGGGTGTTTGTCCGGCATTGCTTGCGGCCATCCAGGCCAAGGATGGCCATATACAGTTCACCGGCCTCGAGGTCCTGCTTTCCACCCCGCTGGTGGAGAAAGGCCTGCAGAGCGGTCAGCTGGACGTTTTCTGCGGCCTGGTCAAAAGTGCAAATCGCCAGCAGAGCATGCGCTTCCTCGAGCCGCCGCTGTACCACATCCAGATGCGGGTAATGAGCCGCCGCGATATCGGGGCCCCGCGCGACGTAGCCGACCTGCGCGAGCGTAGCCAGAAGGTGCCGGTGATCGCCACCGCGGGGCTATCCACCACCCGCTCGCTGATGGAGCAGGGCGTGAAGGTGGACGCCAGCAGCAGCGACAACCTCAGCAGCCTCCGGCGGCTGCAGGCGGGACGGGGCCAGTATTACTACAGCAGCGACGAGATTCTGCTGGGCTTGATGGCTAGCGAGCATCTTGGTGATTGGGCGGTGATCCAGCCCACCGTGTTCGGCGAAGAAGACATGTATATGGTGACCAGCCGGCAGTTACCGGCGGAGGCGCAGCAACGCTTGCATCGGGCGCTGGAGCAACTGGCTGCCAGCGGCGAGCTCAAGCAGGTCGTGGTGGAGATGAAAAAGCAGTACGGCGGTCTCTAGTACCGATCAGGCGATGCCGGACGACCCCATGTCAGGTATGGCCGCGATAGTCTGAACCAAGTGGTCGAACACCAGCCGTATGCGAGCCGGCACCGGGCTGCGCTGCGGCCGGAAGACATACAGCCCCCATGGGTCCGGCGCCAGGTGGTCCAGTACGCTCACCAACTGGCCGGATTGCAGATAGGGCGACACCATGGGCGTGGCCAACTGGCCGTAGGCCAGCCCGCTCAGTACCGCCGCCAGCTCGGCATCGGTATCGCCGGTGCTGAAGACCGGGTCGCGCGGCGCCCATTGCTGGCCATCCTTGAAGTACCAGGCCCAGGGGCGGCCGCTCTTGCGGTCGATCAGGCCGGTCACCGGTAGCGTGTCCAGATCCTGTAGCCGCTTGGGGCCGCCGGTCAATGCCACCAACGAAGGGGCGGCGGCGACGTGAAAGCGGATCTGCCCGGCCCGCCTCGCCACAAAGCGGCTATCGCGAAAAAAGCCCACCCGCACCCCAATGTCGATCTGTTCGTCCACCACGTCGGCAATCTGGTCGCTCAGCCGTACATCCAGCCGCAAGCCGGGGTAACGCAGGCCCAGCGTGGCCAACGCCGGGGTGAGGAAGGTCCGGCCCAGGCTGCTGGGGGTGGTGATGCGCACCGTGCCTTGCAGCTCCTCGTCCACCGGCCGGCGGTTGGACTGGAACAGCGCATCCATCTCGCCCACCGCCCGCCGGCCGCGCTCGGCCAGCTGCTCGCCAAACTCGGTGATGTGGTTGCGGCGGGTGTTGCGGTGGAACAGTAGTTCGCCAGTCAGCTCTTCCAGCTCGCGCACCGCACGGGTCACCGCCTGAGGCGAAATGCCCAGCCGGATGGCGGCCTCCTTGAAGCTCGCCGCCTCGGCAGCGGTACAGAAGATGCGCAGCATTTCCAAGCGGTTGAGCACGGCTTTACCCCCGGTCGAATGGATGGTTTTCAATTCCAAAATTTGGAATTCTCAAATCATATCATTTCCATTTTCTGCTGGTTTGCGCAGGTCGATACTGCGCTCCAAGACAGGTGACCACCTGACCGTTAACCAGTTAGAAGGGATGTAGCCATGAGCAAGAACATCGCAGGTAAAGTCGTTGTCATCACCGGCGCCAGCAGCGGCTTGGGTGAATCCACCGCCCGCCACCTGGTCGCCCTGGGCGCCAAGGTGGTGCTGGGTGCCCGCCGCAAGGACAGGCTCGAAACCCTGGTGGGTGAGCTGCGCAATGCCGGCGGCGAGGCCGAATTCGTGGTGACCGACGTCACCCGCAAGGCCGATGTCGAGGCCCTGGTGCAAAAAGCCGTCAGCCGTTTTGGCCGCGTGGACGTCATTGTCAACAATGCCGGCCTGATGGCCATCTCGCCCATCGCCGCCGGCCGCACCGACGAGTGGGACGCCATGATCGATATCAACATCAAGGGCGTGCTGTACGGCATCGCCGCCGCCCTGCCGGAATTCCAGAAGCAGGGTAGTGGCCACATCATCAACATCTCTTCGGTGGCCGGTATCAAGGTCTTTGCCCCCGGTGGTTCGGTCTACAGCGGTACCAAGTTCGCCGTCCGTGCCATCAGCGAGGGTCTGCGTCAGGAAATCGGCGGTGCCATCCGCACCACCACCATCCTGCCCGGCGCGGTGGATTCCGAACTCAAGTTCGGCAGCCAGCACGCCGAGAGTGCCGCCTTCGTGCAGGGCTTCTACGAGCAGATGGCCATCCCGGCCGATTCGGTTGCCCGTGCCATCGCCTACGCCATCGAGCAGCCGGCCGATGTAGATATCAACGAGATCGTGCTGCGCCCCACGGTGCAGGAGTTCTGATCGCGGCCCTGGGCTGGCGTCAGGTAGCAAAGCAAAAAGGCCGGCATATGCCGGCCTTTTTGTTTGGAGACTGTTTGGAAATGGGACGCTTAGTCCTGGTACGGATCGCGCAGCACGATGGTATCGCTCCGCTCCGGCCCCGTGGTCACCACTGCAACCGGGATGCCGGCCAATGCCTCTATGCGCTGCACCAGGGCCGCCGCTTCTACCGGCAGCTCTGCCAACGTACGGGCGCCGCGGGTGGTGCCCTGCCAACCTGGCAACACCTCGAACACCGGTTGCAGACGGGCCTGTACGGCCTGGCTGGCCGGCAGGTGGTCGATGCGTTCGCCGTCCAGCGTGTAGCCGATGCACAGCTTGACCTCGTCCATGCCGTCGAGCACGTCCAGCTTGGTCAGCGCCAGCGCGCTGATGCCGGCCACGGTAATGCTCTGGCGCAGCTGCACCAGGTCCAGCCAGCCGCAGCGCCGTGGCCGGCCGGTGTTCACGCCGAATTCACCACCCTTGCTGCGCAGCGCCTCGCCCAGCGCGCAGTGCAGCTCGGAAGGGAAGGGGCCTTCACCCACGCGGGTTGCGTAGACCTTGCTCACGCCCAGTACGGTGCCCAGCAGGGCAGGTGCTACGCCGGTGCCGGCAGCGGCGTTGGCCGCGATGGTGCCGGACGAGGTCACATAGGGGTAGGTACCCCAGTCGATATCCAGCATGACCGCCTGCGCACCCTCGAACAGGATGCGCTCACCACGCTCGCCCGCCTGGGCGAGGCGACGCCAGGCCGGGCCGGTGTAGGCCAGCACCTGCGGCGCCAGGGCCAGCAGCTTGGCCAGCTCGGTCGCAGTATCGAAGGTCGGTTCGCCCACGGCTTGCAGCCAGACATTGTGGTGGGCCAGCAGGGCACCGAGCTTGGCTTCCAGTGCGATAGGGTCGGCCAGGTCGCAAACGCGCAGCGCGCGGCGGCCGGCCTTGTCTTCATAAGCGGGGCCGATGCCGCGCAGAGTGGTACCGATGGGCGTGCCGCGGCGGGCCTCCTGCGCCTTGTCCAGCGCGCGGTGCACGGGCAGTACCAGGATGGCGGTCTCGGCAATCATCAGCTGATCAGGGGTGATGGTCACGCCCTGCGCCTGCAGCTTGGCAATCTCGCCCAGCAGATGCTCCGGGTCCACGGCCACGCCGTTGCCGATCACGCCAAACTTGCCGCGCACCAGGCCCGAGGGCAGCAGCGCCAGCTTGTAGACCTGCTCGCCCACCACCAGGGTGTGGCCGGCGTTGTGGCCGCCGTTGTAGCGGGCCACGATATCGGCACGCTCGCTCAGCCAATCCACCAGCCGGCCCTTGCCCTCGTCACCCCACTGCGCGCCCACCACCACGATATTGCCCATAGCCTGCTGCCTTTCAGTCCAGTAATTCTGACGTGAAGGCGTGCCAGCCACGACCTTCGGCGAGACTGTAGTGACTGGTATCAATGCTGACAAACCATTAAAACTGGTATTGAATGTTAAATAAACTCACACGAAGCATTGTTCATAGCCCGCCGTGCGCCGCCGCCTGCCCCCACTCAACTCCCTGCGTGCCTTCGAGGCCGCCGCCCGACTGGGCAGCTTCAGCCTGGCGGCGGAAGAGCTGTCCGTTACCCACGGTGCCGTCAGCCGCCATGTGCAGCAGCTGGAGGGTTGGCTGGGGCTGGCCTTGTTCGAGCGGCTCAACCGCCGCGTGGTACTGACCGACGCCGGCCGCGACTATATGGATGAAGTGGGCGCGGCCCTGGACCGCATTGCGCTGGCTACCGCCCTGCAGCTGGAGCGTGGCCGCCAGCGTGTGCTGCGGGTGAATGCCCCTGCCACCTTTACCCTGCGCTGGCTGCTGCCGCGTTTGTCGGACTTCCAACGCCTGCACCCGACCCTGGAGGTACGCATCAGCACCTCCAACGAGGTGGTGGAAGCCCTGACCACCCCGCACGACCTAGTCATACGCGGTGGCCCTCAGCAGATTGCCGGCTATGTGGGCGAGGAGTTCCTCTGCGAGCAACGCCTGCCGGTGTGCTCGCCGGCTATCCTCAAGAATGCGCCGCTCAAGAAACCCGCCGACCTGGCTCGCCACACCCTGCTGCACGCCGCCACCTACCCCAGCATGTGGGACGAATGGTTGAGCGCGGCCGGCGTGCCCGGCCTGCAACCCAAGCAGTCGCTCACGCTGGAGCACTTCTATCTCACCCTGCAGGCCGCGCTGGATGGCCTGGGTGTGGCCATGGGCCCGCAGGCCCTGGTGGCACAGGACGTGGCCGAGGGCCGGCTGGTACACCCCTTTGCCATTACCGCCCCCACCCCCTGGCGCTACTGGGGCTATATCCCCGAACGCAGGGCAGGGGATGCCGGCGTACAAGCCTTCCTGAGCTGGTTGCGGGCCGCGTCCATATGAAATTATATGGGCGTGGTAGGCAAGTTCGGTGCAGGCGCCCGGGGAACCCGTGCGCTCGCCGTTCGCTTGGTCGGAACCAGCGGCCCTCTCTTGATTTAATCCCACCCCTCCGCCCCGCCCGCCGGCGGGGAACCTCGCTGGCGCTCGCCTAGGCACGGAATAGATGTTGATTCCTAGCCCCCTAAATTCAGCACAGGCTCTAAGATGGGCGTACATCGTCAAGTCTGTGAATGCGCATGTCCCAACCTGCACCAATCCCCTCCCGCCACCCCTACCTGGTCCGCCTGGCCGTGGGCCGGCCGCGTTTGTTCCTCTCGCTCGGCGTGGGTGTGCTTACCGCGGTGCTCATGGGCGTGTTCGGCTCCCCTGAACTCATCACCCGGCTGATCGTGGGCTGGAACGTGGGAGCCTGGCTCTATCTCATACTGGCCACGCAGCTCATGCTCTCGTCCAGCCATGACAACATGCGCAAGCGTGCCCAGGCAGAGGACGAAGGCAGCGCCATCGTGCTTACCCTGGTGGTGTTGGCCGCCATCGTCTCGCTCGGTGCCATCGTGGCCGAGCTGGGTACGGCGCATGACCTCGCCGGTTGGCCGCGCTTTATCCATATCGGCCTCGCCATCCTCACCATTCTCTCGTCCTGGTTCTTCACCCAGGTCATGTTCGCGCTGCACTACGCGCACGACTATTACGTCAACATCACCCATGGCAAGGCCGGTGGGCTGGACTTCCCCGGCACCCACGCACCGGGCTATGGCGACTTCCTCTACTTCTCCTGCATCATCGGTACCTCGGCCCAGACGGCGGATGTCACCATCACCGGTAGTTCGCTCAGGCGTACCAACCTGGTCCACTGCATCCTGGCCTTCTTCTTCAACACCACCTTGGTTGCTTTGCTCATCAACATTGCGTCGAGCCTGATCTAGGCAAGCTGCAAAGTATCGGGGCCGTGGCGGTGGCTAGACAGGGTGGGCTGCAAGGCACTGCTTTCTAGCGTTCTGGCGAGTTAAAGCAAACTTTCACTGGAGTCTTCCAATGCAACACTACCAAGGCAGCTGCCACTGCGGTGCCATCCGCTTTACCTTCCAGGGCGAGCCGCTCGTCAAAGGCCTGCGCTGCAATTGCTCCATCTGCCTGCGCCGTGGCGCGGCCATGACGCCCTACATCATCGCGCCCGAGCATATCCAGATCGAGGCGGAAGACGGCGCCCTGGCCACCTATAGCTTCGGCAGCTGCGTGGCCAAGCACCACTTCTGCAACCGCTGCGGCATCTACCCCTTCCACCAGACCATGCGCTGGCCGGGGCACTACCGCGTCAACCTGGGCTGCGTGCAAGGGCTCGATGCCACCAAGCTTCCGTCGGATGTATTCGACGGCGCTGCGCTCTAATTGCACATCGGCAACAGTCCCCCATTTGAAGGATTGCCAAGGCGGGCAGGGCAGTGCCAACATCATTGCCGGCTACGGCGAGCAAGCCCTGGGGAGGGGCGGCCGGGCCAGCACCCGACAACGGGCGCTTCTGGAAGCCTTGGTCGCTAGCTAGTTATGGCTTCTGGGAGTTCCCTTATTAGAAGAGGGACATCAAGCTTTGGAAAAAGCACCAGAAAAAACCATCAAGCAGCCGCCGGTCCTGTTCAGCAAGACCCAAGGCCTGATCGCCAAGATCAGCACCCTGCTCGGCGCCCCGCTGATCACCTACTGGACCAACCCGCGCGGCTCGGTCTGCCATAGTGATTCAGTGGCCCTGTTCGAGATCCTCGAATCCATCGGCCACCAGCAAACCATCTACCTGTTTATCAAATCCAACGGCGGCAACGGCCAGGCCTCGCTGCGCCTCGTCAACCTGCTGCGCCAGTACTGCCAGAAGCTGGTGGTGCTGGTCCCGCTGGAGTGCGCCTCCGCCGCCACCATGATCGCCCTGGGCTCCAACCAGATCCTCATGGGGCCCATCGCCTACCTTACAGCGGTCGATACCTCGCTCACCCATGCGCTCTCGCCGGTGGACAAAGACAACGACAGCGTATCGGTCAGCCTGGACGAGCTCACCCGCGTGGTCCGCCTCTGGCGCAGCGAGCAGCCCAACGAGCTGGAGAACCCCTACAAGGCCCTGTTCCCCCATGTGCACCCCTTGGTGATCGGCGCGGTGGATAGGGCTGAATCGCTCTCCATCATGCTGTGCAAGGAACTGCTGGGCTACCACATCAAAGACCCGCTGGTGGCCGAACAGATCGCCACCACCCTCAACAACAAATACCCCTCGCACGGCTACCCCATATTGCTCAACGAGGCCCGCATCATTGGCCTGAACGCAGACCCGCTACCGCACGAGATCAACGCCCTGCTACTGGACCTGCACCGTCACTACAGCGAGATGGGCCAGAAAGCGACGACTGACTTCGACGAAATCCGCGCCCATGGCAACGAGATATTGAACATCTGGGAGACCAGCAACACCCAGATCTACTTCCAGCAAGACAAGGATTGGTTCTACCGCGCCGAAGAGCGGCGCTGGATCACCATGAACGACAACTCAGGCTGGCGGAAGATTACGCGGGTGAAGGATCGGATACGGAAGACGGAGTTGCATATTGTTTAATGGGCATGTTGATTGAGCTATGAAAATTTACCGCCTCGGCATTGAGATCAGAAAGATTTTGGCATTTGTTATGGCTTTGAAATGAACCCGCTTAAGAGCAATACACTACATATGTCCTTGAATGTTGCTGCGAAACTTCTTCCCCTAGTCTTTTTTCTCACTAGCGCTGTTTTGCCTATTAGCGTGCTTGCGGCAGATGCCGATTTCTCCGGCCGCTGGTTCATAGACCTTCGCTCCAAGGAGGAACGCAAGGCAAAGGTTGAGTGTGGTTCCGCGGAGTTTTATCTGGTCCAAAAGGGCAAGAAGATAACGGGGCAGCATACCTTTGCGACACCACAGTGTGGGCGCATGAATGATAGTGAGGAAGAGACAGTAAAGGGTGAAGTCATAGGCTCTACCGCTATCCTGACGGTTACCAGTGGCCGGAATGGGGCAGTCGTGCGGGGTAAAGCTGTCCTACAGAAAGGAGCCCTGCACTGGCAGGTACTTGAAGAAATAAAGGCGGGCGATGTGGAGGGTGATTCGGCCTTGATTTTGGAGAAAGGTATTCTCGTTCGGAAATAAATTGAATTACAGGCGTTCAGTATTGGGCTTACGCTCAAACAATACATGCACCCAATTCCCCCGTGCCGGCGTCACTGCCCGCTGCACATCATTCAAGGTGACCGCTGCCCGCGTCAGCACCTTCTGCCATAGCGTGCGCTGGCTGGGGCGCACCAGCACCGCCCCGCATTGAATGCACGGTTCCTGCTGGCTATAGGTGCCATAGGGGTTGCCGGCCCGGTCCATCATCCAGCAAGCAAGGCTGTTGGTGCCTTCGCGGGTCTGGCCTACAAAGGATGTCTGTACCGCACGGTAGTCGGGGAAGAGCGCTTGCAGGCGGGCGAGGTCGAAGCTGTTGACGTGGCCCCAGGGCGGGTTTTTCTGGCCGCATTGCTGGCAGGTGGTGCGGCCAAAGCGGATGTCCTGCTTGTAGGGCACGCCGATCAGCACATAGCGGCTGGCTACCCGGCCCAGCTCGGCGCAGACCTTGGGCAGTATCTCGGTCGGGATGTGCTCCAGTACCTCGGCGCAGAAAACCAGGTCTGCGCTACGGTCTTCAAACGCCAGCGCGGCGGCATTGCCTTGCACGCAGGTGATCTGGTCGTGCTCGATCTCTGGCTTGGTGAGGTCCAACGCGGTTACCCGCTGACCTTTCTTGGCCAGCTCCACGGCCAGGTAGCCGTCCCGCGCACCAATGTCGATGATATGGCCCAGATTGCCTGGCACCAGCCGCATCAGGTCCGCTATCCGGGCCTGTTCTGGCTCACTGTTCCGGTATTCGGTCAGATCCATTACCCCTCCAGAAACGGGATAAAAAGGGCCGGGCTTGGTGGTTTGCTGGGCAGCGGCTCCGTGCGGAGCCGTACAAGCGTCTCGAATCAGTCTAGTCTTTCCTGGTAAATGCGCTGGCCAGCTCTCTGGCGCGCATGTTCCAGGTCAAACGGTGGTTTGGTTAGCTGGGAGTTGCGATGCAGATTTCGGCAAAGGTCAAAAATAGCGGGCAGGTCCACGAAACCAGCGTGACCACGGGCGACACGACGCAGACGCTGGCGGTGCCGGCCAAAGCAGCGGGCAATGGCTCCGCGGTGAACGGCGGAGAGTTCCTGATGCTGGCGCTGGCCACCTGCTACTGTAACGACCTCTACCGCGAGGCCCAACGCATGGGCATAGCGCTGGTCAGCGTGGAGGTCGAAGCCAGGGCAGAGTTCAAGGGCGTGGGCCTGGCGGCGCGCAATATCGAGTACCGGGCGGCGGTGGTGTCGCCAGCCTCACCCGAGCAGATAGAGGCGCTGCTGCGGGAGACCGATGCCGTGGCCGAGGTGCACAACACTGTAAGGGCAGGCGTGCCGGTGGTAATGAAGGGGGCCTGAGTTCGCCAGGGTGTTCGGCATTGGGTGCGTAGCAAGGCAAAGAGCGCAGTGTTATGGGGTCTGCCTTCCGTCAGTACTTTCGCCTACCATGGCAACCCGTCGTCCCTGTAACACTTCGAGTCCCCCCATGCCGCTCCACATCCGCCCCGCCGTCGTGACCGACGCCGCCACCATCCTGCAATTCATCACCGAGCTGGCCATCTATGAGAAGGCCGAGGACCAGGTTGCGGCCACCGTTGAGACCATTACCTCATCGCTCTTTGGTGCAAGCTCGCCGGCCAAGGCCTTGATCTGCGAGCAGGGCGGGGTGGCCATCGGCTTTGCGGTGTATTTCTTTTCCTATTCCACCTGGCTGGCCAAGCCGGGGCTGTACCTCGAAGACCTTTACGTCTCGCCGCAGGCGCGTGGCCTGGGTGCTGGCAAGTACTTGCTGCAGTACCTGGCCGGCATTGCAGTGGAGCAGGGCTGTGGCCGCTTCGAGTGGAGCGTGCTGGATTGGAACGAGCCGGCCATCGGCTTCTACAAATCCATCGGCGCCGCGCCGCAGAGCGAATGGGTGCGCTACCGCATGGAAGGCGAGGCGATCCGCGAGTTTGCCACTACCGGTAATGCAGCCGAGCCGGTGCCGGCCTAGGCCTGCTTCAACCGTCCTTGGGCCGGTGTGATGGCAGGCCCCTGCGCATCCTGTCTTGTGGATAACCACTAGCGAGTAAGGGTGTCAGGCCTATGTCAGCCTTGTGTAAGATCGGCGGTTGCCCCCCGCTCACGCTGAACACGAGAACGATATGCGCCCCTTGCTGCGCCTGCTGCACGTTCCCTTTGCCTGCTTTGCGCTCTGCGCCTTGCTGGCGCTGGGCCTACCCGCCCATGCGTCGGGAGAGGCCGAACCCAACCACCTTATTACCCTGCACCACACCAGCTGGCAGTCCAAGGATGGTGCACCACCCTATGTGACCGCGCTGGCGCAAACGCCAGATGGCTGGCTGTGGGTCGGCTCCTCGGTCGGCCTGTTCCGCTTCGACGGCGTGCGCTTTGAGCGCTTTACCCCGCAGGGGGCCGCCATGCCGTCGAGCTATGTGCGCAGCCTTTCAGTACTGCCAGATGGCTCGCTCTGGGTGGGCTACCTCTATGGTGGCGTTTCGCAGATCCGCAATGAGCGCATCGTCCACCACTACGCCCCGCGCAAGGGAGGGCTGCAAGGCTCGGTTCTCGATGTAAAGGTGGATGCCCAAGGCCAGCTCTGGGCGGCCAGCATCGTGGGCTTGTTCCAGCTCAAGGGGAGCGACTTTGAACGCGCGCCGGCCGAAATGCAGGCTCCCAAGAGCGCCATCCAGCTGCTCAATGACAGCCAGGGCGGCCTGTGGCTGCGCAGCGCACAGGGCGTGTACTACCGCGCCCCTGGCAAGCCGGCCTTCGAGCAACAGCCTGGCGAGTGGGGCTGGGGCAACCTCCTGGAAGCGCGCGATGGCAGCGTATGGGGGACTGATACCTCACAAGGCGGTGTACGCATGCTGCGCGGCCCGCTCAAGGGCACTGCCAGTCTGCAGTGGCAGCCCAGGCCGGGCGCCAATACGCAGATGGCGCTCGACAAGGCCGGCCGGCTTTGGGTGCTGCGCGAAGATGGTGTGGAAATGCTGCAAGCTGGCGGTGGCGGCAATGCCAGCCGGAGCATGAGCCGGCAACAGGGCCTGAGCGGGGAGAGCGGTACCGCCCTGCTGGTGGACCGCGAAGGCAACATTTGGGTTGGGACTGGCAACGGGCTGGACCGCTTCCGCGAGAACAAGCTCACCCAATACCCGGCAGCAGCTTCGCAAGGCGAGGCGCTGCCCCTGGCCGTGGGCAAGGATGGCGCGATCTGGACAGACCAGCAGTGGATCGCCCACCCGGGTGCCGCGCCCGAGCGGTTCGACCCCGCTCCCCCATCGGCCACCAATTTCTCGCTGGCAGAATATGTGGACCCGCAAGGCCGGCTGTGGACGCATACCCTCGATGGCCTCTACCGCGTGGAGAAAACCGCGCAGGGCTATAGCCGTACGCTGATCCCCCCTCCACCCAACATTATCCGGGCCTTGGCCAACGGCCTCGGCATGGATGGCGAGGGTAGCCTCTGGATCACCTTCGGCCCGCAGCTGTACCGGCTCAAGGCGGGTGTATGGCTGCGCAATGGCGGCTACGACGAGCTGGGCAAGAAGGCCTACACCACGATCTATAGCGACCCGAACGGCGACATGTGGTTCGGCGCCACCCAGAACACCCTGGTACGCCTGGCCCAGGGGCAGGTGCGCCGCTTCGACAGCAAGGACGGCATTTCCCTGGGCACCATCATGCAGGTCTACCGAGCTGGCAAGACGCTTTGGGTGGCAGGCGAGAACGGCCTGGCCTTCTTTGACGGCACACGTTTTCATCAGGTGCTGGGAGAGGGCGATGAACCCTTCCAGTCCACTGCAGGTATCGCCCAGGGGGCCGACGGTGACCTCTGGCTCAATGGTGGCCTGGGCATCTTCCGCATTGCTGCGGCCGAGCAAGCCAAGCTGTTGGCAGAGCCTGGCTACCGCGTGCATTTCACCCACCTGGGCTACGAGGATGGCCTTTGGGGTGCAGCGCCACAGCTGGGTGGCGTACGCTCGGCGGTTGCAACGGGCGGCAAGCTCTGGTTCACCACCACCACCGGCCTCTTCTGGCTGGACCCGGCGCACACCCTGCACAATGATCTGCCGCCACCCGTGTTGATCAAGCAACTGGCGGCTAAAGGGGGGCAGGGCGCAGATGTGCCCTACCTGCCGCAAGCCGGTCTGGCACTGCCGGTGGGGTCGCAGCAACTGCGTATTGACTACACCGCGTTGAGCTACACCATGCCCGAGCGCATGCAGTTCCGCTACAAGCTGGAAGGGGCGGACGATGCTTGGCAGGATGCCGACAACCGCCGCTCCGCTTTCTACACCAACCTCGCGCCGGGCTACTACCGCTTTGTGGTGCAGGCTGCCAATAACGATGGCGTCTGGAACAATGCCGGTGCCAGCCTCGGCTTCCGTATCGCGCCCGCATGGTGGCAGACCACCTGGTTCCGGGCGCTGGCACTGGTGGCCGTGCTGGCATGCATCTGGTTGCTCCATCGTGTACGGCTTTTGCAGGTGGCGGGCCACATGCGCGAGAAGTTGGCGGAGCGTTTGGACGAGCGGGAGCGCATAGCCCGCGAGCTGCACGATACCTTGCTGCAGTCGGTACACGGCCTGGTGCTGATCTTCGACAAGGCGGCCGGCCATGTGGCGGCCAACGAGGAGCGGCAACGGCTGGAGCGCGCGCTGGAGGTTGCCGGTGCGGTGATCGAGGAGGGGCGCGACCGAGTACGTGGCCTGCGCCAGGACGACCAAGCGGGCGGCTTGTTCGATTCCTTGCAGCAGCACGGCAGCCAACTGGCCGAAGACAGCAGCGCTGAATTCCACGCTACTGTGATCGGTGAGCCGCGCAAGCTGCACGCGTTGGTGAGCGAGCAGTTCCGCGCCATCGCCAAGGAGGCGATCTACAACGCCTTCCGCCATGCGAGCGCCAAGCACGTCGAGCTACAGGTGCAGTATGGCGAGAGCATGCTGCGGGTTACGGTACGCGACGATGGCTGCGGCATACCTGATGCCATACAGCAATCCGGCGCGCGCGACGGTCACTGGGGCCTGGTGGGTATGCAGGAGCGGGCCCGTAGCATCAAGGCTACGCTGAGCTGCCGCTCCAGTGCGGCAGAGGGCACGGTATGGCAGTTCTCCATCCCGGCCCGGTTGGCCTACGAGCATGCGCCGGGGCAGGGCTTCTGGCGCAGGTTGTTGTTGGCCTGATGCGTTGGGTTACCAGGCTTCAGTACCGCCGTTTAATCAGGTATCGGTACCTGTAAGCCAACTTTGACCGGCTCCATCACCACGGCGGTATGGAATTTCTGGATATTGGGGTTGTTGAAGAACAGCCGGTGGGTCAGCCGTTCATAGTCGGCCATGTCTTCGGCGGTGACGATCAGCACAAAGTCGTGCTCGCCGGTCACGTAGTAGCACTGCTGCACCTCGGGCATGCCGCGCATCTGGGCCTTGAAGTCGGCCACGATATCGCCTCGGCCGCGGGTGAGGGTGACCTGGATCACCATGCTCAGCTTGCGGCCCAGCGCCTCGGGTGCCAGCACCGCCTGCTCGGCGCGGATGATGCCGGTTTCGCGCAGGCGTTTGATGCGTCGTTGTACCGCAGTGGCCGATAGTGCCACCACGCCCGCCAGTTGCTCGCTGCTCTGCCGGCTGTCGCGCTGCAGCTCGCGCAATATGGCTCTGTCATAGGTGTCGATCTCGTTCATGCGGTGCAGTTTAACTGCACTTTCGGTAGTTAAATTGCAGCAAAGCGACGCGAAATGTCCTCATGATGCAGGCTGGCGATAAAACCGTGTCGTTATCATCCTTCTCTACTACATGTGCTGGGGCAGATCTGCCCACAGCCTCACCGCGCCCAAGGCGCGTTTTCCTGAGGAGGAAAAATGCTCGATTTCGGTATCGTCTCACCCGCCCTGGTTGGCACTGCGGAGCCCAGCAGTGCCATGCCCGAGCTGGCACCGTTGTGGGAAGGCCTCTTGGCTCCCGCCGTGCACCAGCGCTTCCGCTACACCGCCTACGGTAGCCAGAGCGAGCTGGAGCTCGCCTTTGCCGGTGGCCGGGTACACGCCATGATCGCCGACCGCAACCATAGCTACACACCACCCTACGATACCCGCCGGCTGGCGTTGCGCGAGCGCTGGGTGGGCATGCTGGTGCTCAATGGCGAGGCCCCCTTGTTTGCCGACCCACAGCTGCGGCGCGATTTTGGGTTGATGGCCCAGGCCCTGGCGCAGTCCTTGTTCCCGCGCCGCCAGGCGTCCTGGACCTGCTCGCCCACCTACTACACGCCGTGCTTTATGCCGGACGGCCTGTTGCCCGCCAGCTACTACCGCCGCAACGACATGAGCGTGGCGCCGGTGCGCTTTGCCGGCCGCTGGCGCGAACACTTTGCCGCCCATCCGCTGCGCCTGCTCTATACCCCACACCGTGGCGCGCTCACTCGGCTGCTGGACCTGCTGATCGCCGAGCTGCGTGGGCAGGGCTTGGCGCTGGAGGTGATCGAGACCAGCGGCGCGCCGGACGTGTATTCGCGGGTGGCGCTGGGCGAGTTTGATGTCGTGCCGCGCGGTTGGGCCGAGCGGGATGGCGAGGCAAGTGGCTTTGCCGGCGCCTTCGAGAAGCAGGCACCTGGGGCGCTGGCCAAGGCGGCCTATGCGCGCTTCCATGACCAGATCGCCGGGTTGGACCCGCAAGGCGACCCACGCCACGGCGAGCTGTACGCCGGTGCACTGCGGGCGCTGGAGGACCACTGGTTGTTTGTGCCGTTCTGCCAGGATCGGACGCGCTTGCTATACCGGCTACCTGGATAAGGCTAGATCGTTCGGCCGGCCCCGGTCTGGCTGGCTGTAGTCGCATACCCCGTCAGGGAAGATGCGTTCCAGTTGTGCTTGGTAGGGCCGCATATCGAGGGGGGCATACAGCCCCCGTGCCAGCGCTGCGGCCACAGGTTGCAGCGCGCACTTGAATACATCGCCGGCCATGCCTTCGCCAGCCTCGCGGCGGGTGTTGCTGTAGATGGGGTAGCGCGCCATACAGGCGCCGCGTGGCTGGCCATTCCAGGCGCCGTCCCAAACCCGCTTGCCGCTGGCGATCAGTTTGCTGTCCTTGTCCCAGCAGCGGTCCTCGGCCATGGTCGGTCGGTTACCGCTCACGCCGCGCTCCGGGTGGGCATGCAGGTTTGCTAACCAGCGGTCCATGGCGGCAAAGGCGATCGGCGTCGGGTCGTCCGGCTTGCGGCTCATCCAGATGGCCTGGTTGCGTATCTCGCCCCCGGCGGCGGCGATGCGCGCACGGGTTGAGAAGGTCGCGGCCGCGTGGTGCATGTCCAGCTCGGGGTCCAGATAGTGGCGCAGGTCGATCACCGGCATATCCAATTTACCCAGGAAGACCATGCCTGAGCGATAGGCGGCGGCCATGGCCTGCAGATCACCCTGGTAGCGTGGTGCCGGCTGCTCGCCTGGGCCTTGGGCGATGTTCTGCGCGCTGGATGGCGAAAAGTCCTTGAGTTCGCTATCGGCATTGCCGCTCAGGTGCCAAAAGCGCTCGCGCTGCATCTGCGCCGGCTTTACCCAGCTGCCCACCTTGGCATTGAGGTCGAGGAACTGCGCCACGCTGATCCTGCCGGCCTTGAGTGCGGCCAGGCCATATTGCACACCCACATTGCTCCAGGGTACGCGGGCAAAACCTTGCGTATCGGTGCCGTAGACATTGTTTACATCGTCGAAGTGGCTCCAGTGCACCCGGTCCACCAGGGCGGGGGCGAGCTTGTCGGCAAAGGAGGTGTAGCGCGGGTTCAGTACCAGCGGGGTCAGCCCGCGCCAGCTGGCGGTGCACTCGGTCTGGCCTGCGGCAAGATTGGGCCACTCGGCGCGGGCGGCGCTGGCCAGCTTGCGCACCAGGCCGTAGCGGTCGGGCGCGGCATCGTCCGCGCTATAGCCCTCTACCAGCGCCCGGCCGCTGGCCTTGTGCCAGAGCGGGTCGGCGCTGGCGGTCACATCGAAGTAGTGTTCCAGCAGCTCGCAGTCGAAGATCGGTATGGTCTGGGTCACCATGTCCGGGTAGGCATACTGGGCGATGCCGGCATCCAGAAGGCCGGGATGGTTCTGCGCCAGCAGGTACTGCTGCAGCCCGCCACCGGAACCGCCTATGCCCACGGTGTAGCGGGGTACGCCGTAGCGGGCCACGAACTGCCGCTTCACCCGCAGCGCCGTATCTTCCTGCAGCCAGACATGGTAGTGGTTGCTGGTGGCGTTGCCGGTGGAGTAGGCCACCGCATAGCCCAGCGCCAGTTGTGCGGCGCGTTCCTTCAAGAGCCGGGCAGGGTCTACAGAGCCCTGCCGGTGGCCGATGCCCACCCCGCCCTGGAACTGGTAGATCAGTCGCCGGTTCCAGCGGTCCACGCCTGGTTCGGCCGCCGTCTCGTGCTCGCCACGCAAGACGGCCAAGGCATAGATAAAGCGGTTGATGGTGCCCATCTCCACCCGCACGATAAACGGCACCCGCTTGCCACCTACCCAGGCTTGGTCCACGTCGTCTGCATCGGCATACCAAGGCGTGAATTCCTCGCTATCGATGGGTTTGTAGTAGTACCAGACCCGCGAGCGGGCGCCGCAGTCCCTGCTATAGCCCTGCAGTACCCGCTCGCCATTGCGCAGGGCATAGACGGCCGTGCCTATGCCTTCCTGGTTATCGACCACGGGCGGCCCGAGACGGGACTTCTCTGTCCCGCAGACAAAGGGGTATTGGCGTGGCCCGGCAAACAGCGCCTCAGCCGGCCCGACCTCGCCCAGGGCGATGGGGAAGTGAACAGGATCGTCCGGGCGGGGCTGGCTGGCGGGGTGGGGGCCGTCGTAGGACGGCAGGTTGGGTATGGGCTCGCCATCCAAGGGCATGCCCACTACCGGGCCGGAGGCCAGCCGCACGGTCTGGGCCTCTTCCGGCAGGCTGCCCGGGTCCGGGCTTGCACCGCCTACCAGTGCCAGCACCGCTACGCCCAAAGCCCAACTCATCCGCCCGCTCATCACGGCACCATTCGAGGTTTGGCTGACCACCGGATGTGGTCGTTTTGAGTATAGAAAGCGGTGTGGTGAGGGGAGGGCGTTTGGGAGTTTTCACGAGGCTTGCTACCCCGGCGGGCGGTTTAATCCGACGCGCGGCGAGGAGCCGTCAATCGCTATTGGACCAGGTCAGAATCGCCGGAGTGTCGGGTACACCATCGAGATTGTTTTGCATGTCATTCGGTACTAAAACATGTACCCAGGCTTCCAGCGAAATATTGGCGAAGGCTTGGTTCACCCGTATTGCTGCGGTGAAAGGACTGGCATCAAGTAGGGTTTGAATTTCCGCGAGCGCATGAGTATCCAAGTGGTCCCTACTTCCGTCGGCAAAGAGTGCCATGAGCTTTGCCTCAAGCCATTCTTCTGGCGAGTTCAGCGGTGACTCGTTGCCGATTGGAACCAAGTAGCCTTCTTGTTCGGGTTGAAAGCATGAGGTACCGCCTGCCTGCTGTTGGTAAATGACGCCTGTGGCGGCGGGCATGACCAAAGCGCATTGGTAGAGGTCGTAGAGAAGGACGCGCGGCATAGGGAGTAGTCTGCCTTTGTTGGAAGGCGGACATTCTAGCCCCGTCGCGTTCCCACCAGCACTGGCTGGTAGAAGGCCGAATCCATGCGCCTGACCTGCTTGAAGCCCACCTCGCGCATCAGGTCCATCAGGTGCTCGACGCCGATGGCGTAGTAGCGCGAGCGCAGGGCCTGGCTGCGGGTGGTGTTGCTGCGCAGGTCCTCCTCGATCAGGTAGAGCGTGAGGTCGTAGTGCGTGCCGTCGGCATCGAAGTCCCAGACCTGGAACAGCAGATAGCGCTTGTTGCCATCCACCCGCACGCCATAGGGCTTGAGCAGGTTGCGGCCACGTTCTTCCGCGGCGTAGTCGCGCACGCTGATGATCACCCCGCCACCATCAACCACGCAGGCATGCATGCTGCGCAGGGCGGCCAGGATGTCCTGATCGTCCAGGAGGTGGGGCAGGGCATTGTCGGCACAGACCACGACGTTGAAGCCGGTGCCGTGGAAGTGATTGGCCTCGCGCATGTCGCAGACCGAGAAGGGAATGTCCACGTCCCAGTTGGCCGCCTCGTCGCAGGCGCGGGCAACGGCCTGGGCAGAGAGGTCGGAGCCGATGACCGAATACCCCTTGGCAGCCAGGGCAATGGTCTGGGTACCGATGCCGCAGGCCACATCCAGTACGCAGCTGCTGCCCGGCCAGGCGGCTTCGATGATGTCCGCCAGCTGTTCGCCCTGGCGGCGCACGCTGGCCGGCCAATCCGGGTAGATCAGGTGGTAGTAGGGCGCTAGCGCGTCGTAGAAATCCGCCATGGTTCAAGCTCGCGGGGGCCGGGGTGCCAGTCTCGCAAAGCCCGGCCAAGCCCGTCATCCTCCAGATGGGGGATAGATGCCCGGGACTTGACCGCCGGTAGCCGCTGCCCGGAAGATTCCGCCCCTGTTCGGCCCGGCTTTGTCAGGCAGCGTTAAGCTGAGTTTGGCAACATCGCCCGCCATGCAAGACAACCCCAAACCATCCCGCTACCAATCGCCCGAGGACGACGAATATCCGCGCCTCGGCCGCCTGCTTATCGTCCTCTTGCTGGTCATGCTGGCGGTGGGCGCCAGCACTCTGGCCGCGGTGTATTTCTGGGGTTGATGCAGTCCCCTACCTAGATATTGAATTGATCAAGAGACCATCCCCATGGCCGAAGAGAAAAAAGAACCCTGGCTCAACCACCTGGCGCTGATGACCGTGATCCTGGCGGTGTGCGCGACCCTCTCCACCTTCAAGGGTGGCGGTTACTCCACCCGTAGCGTGATCACTCAGGCGCAGGCATCGGACCAGTGGGCCTACTACCAGGCCAAGAGCACCAAGCAGAACCTCTACGAAGTGCAGCTGAGCCAGCTGCAGCTGCAAAGCTTAACCCTGCCGAACGACGCGGAGGTCAAGGCGGCCTACGCCAAGAAGGTGGCAGACTACCAGGCCAAGATCGCCACCTATACCGACGAGCGCAAGACCATCCAGGCCGACGCCAAGAAGCTGGAAGCCGAACGGGACGACGCCCAGAAGCACGGCAAGCCCTTTGGCTTTGCAGTGATCTTTCTGCAGGTCTCCATCCTGCTCAATTCCATCGCTGGCCTGATGAAGGTCAAGCGGGTCTGGCACCTCTCGCTGCCGGTGGGTTTGGCGGGTGTGGTGTTCTTCGCCAATGGCTTCTTTCTGTTTTTTTAGGGGACGCTCTGCTAACTGCGGGAGTTCATTGCAGTTGTTCTGGGCCCGGCGAAGCCGTGCCTTCGTGAGCAGTGAGCAATCGACGGCGCCTTGCTGATTTAGCCCTCTCCCCCGCCCCCGCCGCCGCGGGGGAGCCTCGCTGGCGCGAGACAGCATCTCGAACCTGCGTTCGTGAATCTTGTGGTCGGTCACAGTGCCAACTGCAGCTAGCGGCGACCTAGAATGAAACGGCAGGCCCATGCGCCTGCCGTTTTCAATTTGGAGGTTTGCCATGCCTTACCTGCAGCTGGATGTGAATGGCCGCTATCCCATCGGGGTCAAGCAGCGGCTGGCCCGCGATATGGCAGATGCCTACGCCCGCCTCATGGCGGTGGATATCCGCCGGATCAGCATTGCCATCCGCGAGCTGGGCGATGGCAGCGTCTGGCGCATGGTGGAAGGTGAGGGGACCACGCCGCAGCCGGTATCGGTACTGATGTGCGACATACGCCGTGGCCGCAGCCCCGAGCTGCGCATGGAGGTGGCCAAGGCGCTCTGCGCACTGTGCGCGCAGCAACTGGGGCTGGACGAGAACCGGCTCAATGTGGAGTTCACCCAGCACAGCGGCGACGAGATGTACCATCCGGCGCTGGGCGGTTACAGTCCGGAGTGGAGCGAAGACGAGACCTGATTGCCGGCGGCTCCCCGGCTGCGAGACGGAGTGATGGATGGATGAACTGCGTGCCATATCGACCTTTGTGAAGGCTGCCGAGCTGGGCACCTTCAACAGAGTGGCCGAGGTCCAGAACACCACGCCGCAAGCGGTCAGCAAGACCATACGCCAGCTGGAGCAGCACCTAGGCTTGCGCCTGTTCCACCGTACCACCCGCAAAAGTACGCTGACCGACGAGGGTCTGCGCTTTCTGGAGGCGGTCAAGCCGAACCTGGAAGGCCTGGTGCAGGCACTGGAGCAGGCGCGCGGTGCCATACTCGACGAAGTGGGCCTCGTGCGTGTGACCGCCGGCGGGGCAGTGGGCCGCAAGGTGCTGGTGCCTTTGCTGAGCGACTTTCAGCAGCAATACCCACGCATACAGCTCGACCTGCTGCTGGAGGACCGCTTCAGCGATCTGGTCAGCGAGCGGCTGGATGTGGGCTTTCGGGCCGGTAACCCGCTCGACGCGCAGGTAGTGGGGCGGCATCTGTTTGCCGTACAGCAGGTGGTGTGTGCCTCGCCCGCCTACCTGGCGCAGCACGGTACACCACGCAGCCTGCAAGACCTGCTCACGCATCGTTGCACTGGTTACCGCCAGCCAGGAACAGGTCGGTCCATGCCTTGGGAATTCGAGATCGGCGGTCAGACGCTCTTTCAGGCTATGCCCAACGTACTGTGCAGCAACGATCCGGAGGCCGAGATGCACGCGGTGCTGGCTGGCATGGGCATAGGCCAGATCGACAGCATCAACGCTGCCGCGCCCTTGCGCGAAGGCCGGCTGGTACCGTTACTGGTCGATACCGTGAGCAACCGTATGGGGCTCTATCTCTACTACCCGCAGCGTACCGACATGCCGGGGCGGGTACGGCGCTTTATCGATTTTGCCGTGGCGCAGCTGCAAGGCAGCACGCAGTTTTCTCTCTCGGCCAAGGAACTGAGCAGCCTGGCACGCTGAAAGATTGGCAACTCTTCGTTGTTTCTAAGTCGGTTGTTTACGGCTTTTTCGGTTTTCTATCGGTTCATATAGTTCGCTCGTCGCCAAGCCCGGCGCTTTACCTGACGAGGAACCCATCATGAGCACTACCATCACCCATGCACTCTCCGGCCGTATCGCCGTTATCACCGGCGCGTCCAGCGGTATCGGCCAGGCCACCGCCCGTTTGCTGGCCAGCCAGGGAGCCAAAGTAGCGGTCATCGCCCGCCGCCAGGCTGCGCTGGCCCAATTGGTGGCCGAGATCGAACAGGCCGGTGGCACGGCGCTGGCCGTTGCGGCCGATGTGACCGACCAGGCCTCGGTCGATGCCGCCGCCGCGGCCGTACTCGCCGCCTTCGGTCCCACCGATCTGCTCTTCAATAATGCCGGCCTGATGCTGCCGGGCGCCATTGACGACAATATCCTGCCGGCCACGGAGCAGCAGATCGACATCAACGTCACCGGCGTCATGCGCGTGATCCATGCCTTTATGCCCCAGCTGAACGCAGCGGCCGCCGAGGGTGGCGTGGTGGATCTGATCAACACGTCGTCGATTGCCGGCCAGAACATCTACCCCTACTTCGCCACCTATAGCGCGACCAAGGCCTATGTCAGCCACCTCAGCCGCCATATGCGCGCCGAGCTCGGTAGCAAGGGCATCCGCGTGTCCATGATCGAGCCGGGTATCGTTTCGACCGAACTGCAAAGTCACTGGACCTTTCAAGGCGCCAAGGACTGGTTGGCCAGCGCCCGCGAACAGATGGAATTCCTGCAGCCCGGTGACGTGGCCGAGGTGGTCGCCTTCCTGGCAGCGCAGCCCAAGCATGTGAACCTGCAGCAGGTGGTGGTCATGCCGACCGGCCAAGCAAGCTGATTCCTGCCTAGGCAAAGGGCCGCCTCCCGGGGCGGCCCTTGTCGTTTATCGTGCCTGGCTGCATTTCATCCCGCCGCTTCGTCGTATCGTCTCAAGCTGGCTTTCTTGTGTGCTGGACTAGGACATGATGACCTCACTGCAAGCGACAACGGTGTCGCAACTAACTGAATACACAGAGAGGAACGTATCATGACCCGCATCAACGAACTCTTCGAAGCTACCCTGGTTGTTGGCCTGGCCGCCTTCTTCGCCGTGGCGCTGATTGGTGAGACCCAGCCCAAGGCCGAGACTGCCCAAACCGTGGCCCAGCTGACCCAAGTCGACGGTGCCCGCCATGGCTAAATCGAGCAGCGGTACAGTAGAAAGCGACACGGCGCCCGAGGGCGCCGTGTTTGCTTTGGGGGTGTGCGACGGGACTAGCTGGCCCGGCTACGTTTACGGGTGCGCTTGACTTCATACATCTGTGCATCGGCCAGGCGGATGGCTTCGTCAGCGGCCAGGCCCTCCGGGTCTACCGCGACGGCGCCCACGCTGGCGCCAGCGTAGTCCAGCACCTGCGTGCCCAGCTCAAAGCGGCCTATGGTGGCGGCGGCAATACGCTCCTGCAGGGCATGGGCTGCGGTCAAGGCCTCGTCGTTGTGGGGGCCGGGGGCGATCAGTACGAATTCGTCGCCGCCCACGCGGGCCAGGCAGTCCGAGGCGCGCAGAGTGGCGGTGAGGCGGCGTGACATCGCCTGCAGGAAGTGGTCACCGCTCTGGTGGCCATAACGGTCGTTGATGCCCTTGAAGCCATCAAGGTCGATGACCGCCACCAGCACGCAGCTGTGCTCGCGCTCGGCCTGGGCCAGCATGCGTTGCAGCTCGTCGAACAACGCCCGCCGGTTGGGCAGGCCGGTCAGCGCGTCGGTCATGGCAAAGGAGCGCAGCTGCTCATTGCTGGTCTGCAGTTCTTTCACCAGCCGTTCGCGTTCAATAAAGGTGCCAACCAGGCTGGAAAACAAGCGCAGCACAGCCTCGGCCCCCGGTGCCAGGCCATGCTTTTGTGCACTGGCGGCACAGAGCGTGCCGAGCAGCTCGCCGTCGCCATTGCGTACCGGGGTGCTCACATAGGTTTGGATGCCCAGTGCCTTGGCGGCTTCCGAATCGCCCCAGCAGTCGGCCACGTTGTCGGTATACATACGGCCTTCGTCCAGCGCGCGTTTGCACAGCGTGTCGCCCCAGGGTACCGAGAGGCCCTCGGGGATGGTCATGTCACCGGTATTGCGCGCATAGCGTACGTGCTGCACATCGTTGTCGGCGTCGATCACCGTCAGGTAGGTCGATTCCAGCCCGGTGACGGCACCCAGCATCTCGAGCAAGGGGCGGGTCAGTTGTTCCAACGAGCGGGCGGCGGGGACTGCGGTGGAGAGTTTGGCGAGGAGTGGGTCCACGTTGATACCTGATTGCATAGAGGTGGTGCTGGGGCCGATGGCATACCATTGGACGCTTATATTGGCCCAAGCGTTCCCGGCTGGGAAGATGCCCATGCCATGGGCATCGTCAGTTTGCCAACCTGCGAGCATTTCATCGGCGCTCGACGCATTTCATCCCGCCGCTTCGTTCAACCGTCTCAAGCCGCTCTTATTGTGAGGGGGCTTAACGCATGATGACCTCACTGCAAGCGACAACGGTGTCGCAACCAACTGAAATGAGAGAGGAAATATCATGACCCGCATCAACGAACTGTTCGAAGCTACACTGGTTGTTGGCCTGGCCGCCTTCTTCGCCGTGGCCCTGATCGGTGAGGCCCAGCCCAAGGCGCAGAGCGCCCAGAACGTGGCGCAACTGGCCCAGGCCGATGGTGCCCGCCATGGCTAAATCAACAAGTGGTAGCGAAGAAAGCGACACGGCGCCCTAGGGCGCCGTGTTTGCTTTGGCGTGTTGCTAGCGCGTAGGCCCGTGCTGGTACCGGCACGGGCGCGCTCGGGGCTCAGACCGCCACGACCGGGAAGTCGATCTCCGTGGCTGCAGCGTGGTTCAGGTAGTTGGTCAGCGTGTTGAGTGCCACGCCGCCGATCACTTCCACAATCTGCGCCTCGGTCAGGCCGTTGGCGCGGGCCTGGGCCAGGTCGCTGTCGCTGATCAGACCGTGCTTGGCCACCAATTGCTTGGCAAGGCTGGCCACCGGGTTGTTGATGCCCTGGCGGGCGTCCTGGATCTGCTCGTTGCTGAGGCCTGCGCCCTTGCCGGCCAGGGTGTGGGCCGAGAGGCAATAGGAACATTCATTGCTCTGTCCGGTAGCGAGCGCAATGCTTTCGCGCTGGGCCGCGCTCAGGGTGCCGCCAGCCAATGCGCCGGAGAGCTGCAGGTAGCCGCCGAGCACGGCGGGCGAGTTGGCCAGGGTGCGGATGGCGTTGGGCACCTTGCCCATCTTGGCCTTCACAGCCTTGAGCAGGGGTTCGGCGGCGGCGGGGACTTGGTCGTCGGTAAGGGCGGCGATACGGCTCATGATGGTTCTCCAGTAGGGTTGGTCGGTGCGTTTTGCACAGGACCCATACTAGAGATCGGATTGAGCGGATTGGGTGCTTATCGTCTTCAATAGGCAACCAATCGTATCGAGGCGTGCTTGTTTTATATGGCCAGCCGCAGCCAGCGGGCCAGCAAGGCGGCGAGCTGGAACCGGGGCTGCTTGGTGGCGGGGGCAGGGGCCACTACCGTCAGCCGGCAATTGGTAGCGGCGTAGACCACCAGCCAGCCACCCCGGGCCAGCCTGTGGCCGCCGCCGTTGAGCAGACGCGTGGTCTGGGCGGCGCCTGGCATGTCCAGCCAGGATTCCGGTTCACTCAGATAGGCCCGACCGCCTTCGATCAACAGTGTGCTGCCGCAGCGGGCGCGAAACTGTAGGCTCTGGCCGGCGGCCAAGGAAAAGTGCAGAGGCTGGGACATGGTGCGCTCCTGTTCGCTGAGGGTAGGCACAGCTTAGGGCGGGGGCATGCGTACAGGCAGGCACAAGGCCGGTCTGTCGTGACCATAACAGTGCAGATACTTTCTGGCTGTTGCGTAACAGATGCGGTCTATCTGCATCTGTTCTTGCCCCGCGGGCGGGCGCAAGATCGCCGCATGGAAGCCCAGTCTCTCTATCGCAAGCTCGCCAGCCACTATCTGCACGCCATCGAGGCCGGCACCCTGGCCCCGGGGGCGCGTATGCCCTCGGTGCGCATGCTCATGAGCCGGCATGCGGTCAGCCTTTCCACGGCCTTGCAGCTGTGCCGCTATCTGGAGAGCCAGGGGGTGCTGGAGGCGCGGCCGCGCTCGGGCTACTTTGTGCTGCCCCGCCGCGACCTTGGTCTTGATCGGGCCAAGGAACCGGCCCAGACCCTGCCGGATCCTGCCCGCTATGTGGGCGTGCACGAAAAGGTCTCGACCTTTCTGGAGCTGGGCCAGAAGGCGCCGGTACGGGTCAACCTGTGCGGTGCCTGGGCTGCCGCCGAGCTCTACCCCAACGAGGCGCTACGTGTGGCCATCAACCGTGCCTTGCGGCAGCAGCCCTTGCTGCTGGGCGAGCCGGCGCCGCACAACGGCGACCCGCACTTCCGTAGCGTGCTGGCCCGCAACGCCTTGGCCGCGGGCATGACCTTGTCGGCCGAGGAAGTGATCGTCACCCACGGCTGCATCGAGGCCCTCAATCTGGCCCTGCGTGCCACCACCCAGCCGGGTGATGTGGTGGCGGTCGAATCGCCGACCTTCTTTGGTCTCCTGCAGATACTGGAGAGCCTGGGGCTCAAGGCGCTGGAGATCCCCACCAGCCCGCACACCGGTATCTCGCTTGATGCGCTGGACCTTGCCGCCCAGGCCTACCCCAATATCAAGGCGGTGGTAGTGGTACCCAATCTGCAGAACCCCCTGGGCAGCGTGATGCCGGACGAGAACAAGCAGAAGCTGGTGGCCTGGTGCGAAGCACAGCGTATTGCCTTGATCGAGGACGATACCTACGCCGCGCTGAGCGACGCCGAGGCGCCCCTGCGTGCGCTCAAGTCCTGGGATGAGAGCGGTAACGTCATCCACTGCGCTTCCTTGCACAAGACGCTGTCGCCCGGTTTGCGGCTGGGTTGGTTGTCGCCAGGGCGCTGGCAGGCGAGGGTGGAGATGCTCAAGTACGCCCAGTCGCGCCCCAGCCCGGCCTTGCCGCAGATTGCGGTGGCAGACTTTCTTGCTTCACCGGCCTATGGGCGGCACCTGCGCCGGTTGCGTGGCCATCTGCGCGAACAGCGCGAGCGTACCGCCGCGGCGGTGGCACGGCACTTTCCGGCCGGTACCCGGCTCAGCCTGCCGCAGGGGGGCTTGGCCCTCTGGGTGGAGCTGCCCGGCCACCGCTCGTCCTCGGCACTTTTCCACGCTGCATTGGCCGAGGGCATACGGTTGGCGCCGGGCGCGCAGTTTTCCAACTCAGGCCGCTTTGAGCACTTTCTGCGCATCAGCTGCGGTGCGCCCTTCACGGCCGAGCTGGACGAGGCGCTACGCACCGTGGCCCAGCTGGTGCATGCGCTGCCGGAAGGCTAGGGCAGCACAGCCACCATGCTGGTGCGGCGCCCCGCTGGAGCAGGTTACACTGCCGCGCCATGAACCAAGCCGTCGACCCGTTGCGCGCACCCAACTGCATGCGCTGCCTGCACCACTATGTGACCTGGGACACCCGCTTCCCCTACGGTTGCCGGGCGCTGGGCTTCAAGAGCCTGCGCTTGCCCAGCCAGGAGGTGTTTGCCTCCTCCGGTCAGCACTGCCTGCACTTCCATCCTCGCCCTGTTCCTGCTCGCTGAGCAGTGTCTTGCATGTTGCAAGCCAGCCTGCAGGCGGCATTGCGGGTTTAATTGCACGATCGTTCAATTAATAATTGAACTGGTTTTAAAATCAGTTCATTAAATAACTAACCCGGTCAGTTATTTTTAACTGACCGGGTTAGTTATTTTCAGCACGATTAAGCGCTAGGGTAAACCCGCATAAAGAAACAGAAATTCACATTTATATCCCCCTGCCTACCTATCAACTGCTTGACTGCTACTGACTTTGTGTTCAGTATTCGCGGCATCTGGGGTAAACACTCTAGTTTGTTGAATTCATGGAGTATTTATTCTAAATCAAGCGATTTGGAATAAATGTCTTTATGTCTCAGTGATTTATGAGGATGTCCAAATCCTCTTCCTCACCGCTGTAATGCGCGCCTGTCCGGCATTGCTGGCCAAGGCCAAGTTGCGGCGCACCTACTTATAAAAGCGAGACGCGCGTGAAGTACAAATACCTCCCCCTACTGGTTACCGCCGCCCTGGGTCTGATTGCTGCTGAAGCGAATGCCGCGGGCTACCGTTTTGGTTCGCAAAGCGTGGCTGGCCAAGGCAATGCCGACGCCAACGGCGCCGAGGCCGACGATGCATCGACGGTGTTCTACAACCCGGCTGGCCTGACCCGCCTCAAGGGCAGCCAGATCTCGGCTGGCGCCACCCTGGTGCTGCCGGAATCGAGCTACACCGATGCAGGCTCCAAGCGCTTCACCGGCACCCCGACCGGCGGCGGCGCCCCCAAAGAGGACTATGTACCGCACGACGTGACCGCCCCCTCGGTCTACTTCAGCACCCCGCTGACCGACAAGCTGACCTTCGGCATGGGCCTGTTCGTGCCCTACGGCACCCATCTCAACTACGGCAATAACTGGGCCGGCCGCTACGCACTGAGCGACATCAAGCTGGAGTCGGTCGATCTCAACCCATCCATCGCCTACAAGCTCGATGAGCACCACTCCTTTGGCTTTGGCATCAGCGCCGAATACATGAAGGCCTCGCTGGGCCAAGCTGTGGACGTCCCCGGCTCGGTCATGGCCCTGAACGGCACTCCGCAAAGCGCCGCGCTGATCAAGCAGATCGTTGCCCTGGGCGGCAACCCTGCCGCGCTGGCTACTGTCCGCGACGGCCATGGCGAGAACAACGGCCACGATTGGGGCTATGGCTTCAACCTGGGCTACATGTACCAGTTGGATCAGAACACCCGCTTCGGCCTGGCTTACCGTTCGGCCATCAGCCACAAGCTGGAAGGCGACACCGTCTGGGACTTCTCGCAAGTGACCGCTGACCCGGTGGTGAACAAGGTGTTGGCTGCCGCCTCGCACAAGGTGAACTCGGGCGCCCGCGTGCAGCTCAAGACCCCTGAGACCCTGTCGGCCAACGTCTACCACCAGATCAACGACCAGTGGGCCGCCATGGCCGATGTGACCTGGACCCGCAACTCGCGCCTGCAGAACCTGAACATCGAGTTCCCCGGCACGACCGAGGGTGACGAGGTGATCCGTCAGCAGTGGAAGAACACCACCCGCGTCTCGCTGGGTGGCAACTACCGCTTCGACGACAAGCTGCTGTTCCGTGCTGGTCTGGCCTTCGACCAATCGCCGGTCCGTAGCGCTGAGCTGACCCACCCGGCTCTGCCGGACAGTGACCGTGTCTGGTACTCGATTGGCGCCAACTACAAGATCAACGCCAGCTCCTCGGTTGATGTGGCCTACAGCTACGTGGACTTCAAGGACGCGAACATCAACTACACCAACCTGTGCAACCCGCTGGCCACCACCTGTACCGGCAACGGTGAGACCACCACGGGCAGCTACAAGACGCACATCCAGTTCTTGGGCGTGGCTTATAACTACGCTTTCTGATTGAACTCGGATCGAGGGTGGAGAGGGCTGTAACGTTGGCTCGGCGCTCGGCAAAGCCGAGCGTTGACCGGCAATTGATGTACGAGCGCGCTTTCGCTTTTATATCGTCCACTCCCCCCGCCCTCGCCGCCGCGAGGGAGCCTCGCTGACGCTCGTTGGATGAGGCTCAACCTTTGTGGAGATCTGATGTAAAAAACGCCCGACTAGTCGGGCGTTTTCTATTGCTGCTGGGTACTGCGGGCTTCAGGCTGCCGGTTGTTCGGTGCTCCAACCACCGCCCAGGGCCTTGTAGAGGCCGATGCGGTTTTGCAGTTCGGCCAAGCGGGTACGGATGGCCTGCTGTTGCACCGTGAACAAGGAACGCTGTGCGTCCAGGTACTCGAGGAAGCTGGCTTGCCCCCCCTCGTAGCGTGCCCCCGCCAACCTGAAGCGGACCTGTTCGGCGGTTTCCTGCGCGTTTACGGCGCGTAACTCCTCGCTGAGCGTTGCCTGGCCGGCCAAGCCGTCGGCCACCTCGCGGAAGGCGACCTGGATGGTCTTGTCGTACTGCGCGATTGCGATCTCCCTATCGGCCTTGGCTACGCCCAGGTTGGCACGATTACGACCGCCGTCGAAGATGGGTAGCGATACCTGTGGCAGAAAGCTCCAGGCGCGGCTGCCTGTGTCGAACAAGCCGGATAGCTCACTGCTGGACGTGCCGATCGTGCCGGTAAGGCTGATGCGCGGAAAGAAGGCCGCGCGCGCCACGCCAATGTTGGCGTTGGCCGATCTCAGCAGGGCCTCCTGGCGCCGTATGTCGGGCCGGGTGGCGATCAGGTCGGACGGCAGGCCGGCCGGGATATCACGCATGATCCGACTATCCCACGCTGCCGTAACCGGCGGCAGCAGATCGGCCGGCAGGGGGCGGCCGAGCAGCAGGGCCAATGCGTTTTCGTCCTGTGCCCGCTGCCGGGTCTGCTGCGCCACGGCGATCTTGGCGGCTTCAAACAGCGATTCCGACTGGCGCAGATCATATTCCGAGCTGGCCCCCTGTTCGTGCAGTTGCAACTGGCGCTGGTAGGATTCGGTCCGGCTGGCCAGGGTCTGCTGGCCCAGTGCCAGCAGTCGGCCATCGGCAAGCGTGCTCTCGTATAGCGCTGCCACTTCGGCAATCAGGCTGATCTGCGCACCACGCCGGTCTTCCTCGGTCGCGACGTAGCGATTAAGCGCTGCCTGGCTCATGCTGCGCACACGCCCAAACAGGTCCAGTTCAAAGGCCGTGACGCCCAGCCCGGCGCTGTAGCTGCTCGATATCCCGCCGTGCCCGCCGGGGGCCAGGGAGTCTGGCACCTGCTGGCGCGCACCGCTAGCCCCGGCGCTGACCGTCGGTAGGCGGTCGGCCGCCTGTACCTGGTAGAGCGCGCGGGCGCGCTCGATGTTGATGATGGCCACCCGCAGATCACGGTTGCCTTCCAGGGCCAGGCTGATGGCCCGCTTCAGGCCTTCGTCCTGAAAGAAGTCCTGCCACTGGATATCTTGTGCCTTACTGGTAGCAGGCGTGCCCGCCGCAGTGGCCGTCGCCTCCGGCCAGCTACTGGCTACCGGCAGGGGCGGGCGCTCGTAGCTTGGCATCAATGAACAGGCGGAAAGGACCAGGGCAGCCAGGGCCAGTGGCGCAGTCTTGAGGCCGGGTAAAGTGGTGTAGAGGTTCATGCTGCTTCCTTTGTAACGAGGTGCAGGTTGCCGTGTTGGATAGCGTGCGGCTTGGCGGTATGGCTGCTGCGGCTGACCTTGAACCACAGGGCGTACAGGGCCGGCAGGAACAGCAGGGTCAGCACCGTGCCAACGCCCACGCCGCCGATCAGCACATAGGCCAGGGGGCCCCAGAAGCTCGAGTGCGTCAGCGGGATAAAGGCCAGCATGGCGGCGAGCGCGGTCAGGATGACCGGCCGGGAACGACGTACCGTCGACTCAATCACGGCTTCATAGGGCGTCATGCCGCTATCGAGGTCGTGCCGGATCTGGTCGACCAGGATCAGGGTGTTACGCATCAGGATCCCTGCGAGGCCGATCAAGCCCAGGATGGCGTTGAATCCGAATGGCTTATGGAACAGCAGCAGTGTCGGGACTGCGCCCACCAGGCCAAGCGGTGCTGTCGCGAATACCATCCACATGGTTGAGAACGACCGCACCTGGAACATGATCACCACCAGCATGAGGATGATCATCAACGGGAACATCTTGGCCAGCGCCGCATCGGCCTTGGCGCTTTCCTCGACTGCACCGCCAGTGTCGATGCGATAGCCCGCGGGCAGGCTGGCCTTCAAATCAGCGAGGGCCGGCAGGATGGCCTTCGTCACGTCAGGCGGTTGCTTGCCATCACGTACATCGCTTTGCACGGCAATATACGGCTCGCGGTCATAGCGCTTCAGTACGGCGTTTTCCATGCGCATTTCGGTATGCGTGACCTGTGAGAGCGGTATCGCGATGCCATTGCTGGTCGTCAAAGTAAGGCTGCCGATGTCCGAGAGACCGGTGCGCTCCTGGTGCGGCGTGCGGATCAATACCTCGACTGAACGCAGACCTTCACGAACCTGGGTGGACGGCGTGCCATTGAGCAGTGCCTGCAGTTGGCTGGCGGCATCCTTTGGGGTCAGGCCGACCTGGCGCAGCCGCTCCTGGTCCAGAACCAGGTGCATGGTGGGGGTCATATTGCCCCAGTCCATATGCACGTTGCGGGTGTCCGGGTTCTTTTCCATTACGTCACGCACCTGCTCGGCGATGGTACGTACCTTGTCGAGATCAGGGCCGACCACGCGGAACAGAACAGGGAAGGGCACCGGCGGGCCAAACACGAACGGGGTCACCCGTACACGGGCCTCGGCAAAGCGGCCATCGGCAATCATCTTGCGGATCTTGGCCTTGAGCGCATCGCGTGCATGGGCGTCCTCGGTGAGGACGATCATCTGGGCGTAGCTCGGGTTGGGCAGTTCAGGGTTGATCGCCAGGAAGAAGCGCGGTGTACCCTGGCCGATATAGCTGGAGACGATCTTGGCTTCGGGCTCCTTGCGTACTGCAGTTTCGATCTTGCGAACTGTCGCATCGGTCGCGGCAAAGGCGCTGCCGGGTGGCAGGTTGATCTCGATGGTCAATTCCGGCCGATCGGTATCCGGGAAGAACTGCTTCTCTACCGCCCCCATCCCCACCACAGCCAGTGCAAATACACCGACCGTCACGCCAGCCGTGGTCCACTTGTGGTCCACACACCAGCGCACCAGATTGCGCATGCGTTGATAGTTCAGCGTGCTGTAGATCGCGTCGTGGCCACCTTGCTTGACCGGGATATTAGGCAGCAGCTTGACGCCCAGATAGGGGATGAACAGCACCGCCACCACCCAGGAAGTGATCAACGCGAAGGCCACGATCCAGAAGATATTGCCGGCGTATTCACCCGCGGTGGAGCGGGCAAAGCCCACCGGCAGAAAGCCGATGATGGTCAGCAAGGTGCCTGACAGCATGGGGGCCGCGGTGGCGCTCCATGCGTGGGTGGCGGCGGCAATGCGGCTCAGGCCTTCTTCCATCTTCACCACCATCATCTCGATGGCGATGATGGCGTCGTCCACCAGCAAACCCAACGACAGGATCAGCGCGCCCAGGGTGATGCGATCGAAATCGCGCCCGGTTGCCAGCATGATCACGAACACCGCGGCCAGGGTGAGTGGTACGGCGGCGGCGACCACGATGCCGACGCGCATACCCAGGGTCAGCAGGCTGACCACGATCACCACGGCCAGCGCGACCACGAACTTGATCATGAATTCGTCGATCGCCCCCTTGATGGCCCGGGATTGGTCGGTCACCTTGTCGAACTGCAGCCCGGTAGGCAGCGTTGCACTGATGCTGTCTTGCGCCACCGCCAGGTCCTTGCCCAAGGTCAGGCCGTTGTAGCCCTTCTTCATCACTACCCCCAGCATCAGGGCAGGCTCGCCCTGGTTGCGGATGATGAAGCTCGCGGGGTCTTCATAGCCGCGCTTGACCTCGGCGATATCGCCCAGCTTGAAGGTGCGGTTGCCCGCCAGGACAGGAATGGCCTTGACGGTTTCAACGCTGTCGATGGCACCATCAAGGCGCAGCTGCACGCGAGGCCCGGCGGTTTCCACAAAACCGGCAGATTCCATATTGTTTTGCTTGCCGATGGCGTCGATCAGATCCTGGCCCTTGATGCCCAGGGTGGCCAGGCGCTGGTGTGAGATCTCAACAAAGATCTTCTGTTGTTGCTCGCCCAGAATATTGACCTTCTGCACGCCCTCCACATGCAAGAGACGCTGGCGCAGATCCTCGGCCTGCAGTACCAGCTGACGGTGCGGTACCTGCTTCCCGACCAGCGAGAACAGTGAGAAGTAAACGTCCGAATACTCGTCATTCATGATCGGACCGGTTACGCCCCGAGGCAGGTTCAGCGCCTCGTCTCCCAGCTTCTTGCGTACCTGATAGAACTGCTCGGGCACCGACTTGGGCTCGGTCGCATCCTTCAGGTAGAGCTTCATGGTGATCAGGCCGGGCCGTGCTGCAGTTTCTACCCGGTCGTAGGATTCCAGTTCCTGCAAACGCTTCTCGAGCCGGTCGCCGACTTGCTGTTGCATCTCCTGTGCGGTGGCCCCAGGCCAGATCGCGCTGATGGTCATGACCTTGACCACATAGGCGGGGTCTTCCGCCCGGCCCAGCCTGAACAGGGCGAAGGCGCCGGCCACTGCGATCGCGATGATGAGAAACAGTGTGATGGCGCGCTCGCGCACCCCAAATGCTGAAAGATTGAACCCGCTCATGGTCAGCTCCCTACTTTGACAGGTGCTAGCAGTTCAACCTTCTGCCCGGACTTCAGCAGATGGCCACCGTAGGCAACGGCGCGTTCGCCCGCTGCAAGGCCTTGCGACAGGCGGATTTCCTCCTCACCCAGCTGGGCCACTTTGACTGGCCGGAGGCTGATGGTGGAATTCTTGCCGTCGATCACCCACACGCCGGGGCCCTTGCCCTGGTCCACCAGGGCGCTGACGGGAATACCGATCTGCTCGCCGCTATTGCCGGCCAGGTGCACCGTTACCGTCGCACCAATAGGGGCTTGGCCGGCACTGCCGCCCAGTACATAGCGCGCCAGATAGGTGCGGGATTGTGGGTCGGCAACAGCCGACAATTCGCGCAGCGTGGCGGGGAAGGATTGCCCCTTCTCGCTGTAGAGCGAGGCGGTGGCAGGTTGCCTGGCCTGCGCCAACGCGGTTTCAGGCAGGTAGATCAGCGCTTCACGCGCACCTTGGCGGGCCAGTTTGACGACGGTTTGTCCTGCCCCTACCACCTGGCCCGGTTCCGCCGGCACTTCCATAACCACACCATCCATGTCGGCCAGCAGCAGGGCATAGTTGCTCTGGTGGTCGGACTGGCGTGCCCGGGCGCGCTCTGCCTCGGTCTGTGCAACCGCGGTATCGGCGGCGGCCTTGGCTTGCTCATAAGCCTGGCTGGAGACCGCGCCGGCAGCCAGCAGCTTGCGCAGCCTTGCCTCATCGGCAACGGCCTGGAGCTGGCGTGCTTCGGCAGCTTCTACGGCAGCATGTGCCGCGCCTGAGGCGAGTGCATAGTCGGTCGCATCCAGGCGCATCAGTGGCTGCCCTTTGCTCACCTTTTGGCCCGGGTCCACCAGGCGCTCAACAATCTTGCCGGCGACGCGAAAGCCCAGATTGCTCTCGGTACGGGCATGGACAACGCCGGTGAAGCCGGCCTGGTCCGATAGTGCGGGTGCGGCGGTGAACCAGGCCACCTTGGCCAGGGGTGTGGCTTGCTGGGTGGGATTGCTGCAGGCGGCCAGAGCGAGGAGCAGCGTCGCGCCGGCGAGTTTGTAGCCTGGGATGGAAAGGTGCGTGTGCTTCATTTTTGTAACCTCACTTGGTCGAATTGCGGTTCGGATATGACGGTCAGCGTGTTGCTACCTGCCTGCACCCGCAGCCCTGGTGACGTATGCAGCAACTGACCCAGCGGCGTTTGTGGCCCGACCGGCATCAGGTCGAAAGTGCGCAGTGCAGCAACCCGCAGAGGCAGGGTCTTCAGCAGGCAATCTGCTTCGTCTGCCGAGCTGACGTTGATGACGAAAATCACGCCGGTGTTGGCGGCGCGGTGCCAGAACTGCTCCATCCTTGCTTCGAGGTACAAGCGCAGTGCCGGCGGAATCTCTGCCGGTACTTGCTGCACCCACTGTGCTTCTGTCAGCGGCTGCAGATTTCCAATGGCCATCACCTTCATGACGTTCTCCTGGCGAGGATGTCTTGCTAAGGAGTCTTGATGTTTAGATGTCATCTAAACTCTAAATTTAGCGTACACATAAACTCTAAAATGTGCAATCACTATTTCTGGGACCGTAGAAGCAGGGAGCTCGGGCCCGGGAGCCTGGCGGTGATAACGCTTGCCGATCACCGCCCAGGGGCGAGGGGGCGGCTGTGTTTGGGAGCCTGGGTGAATGCCTTGATTGCCCGATGAGGCAGGGCCTGCGGATGGTTGCTTGTTTGTGCCTGCCGACGAACGGGTGATGCAGGGAGAGCTGGGAAAGGTGCGGAGTCCTGCTGCTGTCGAGACGTGTGGGTCCGGCTTGGCTACCACCGTTGGGCGCGATCCACTCTGTTTGACTTGTTATTCTTTAGAGCTCGATGATAATCTAAATATAGATTTCAAAGACCCTCTATGAGGACTTAATTGTGAGAAAGTCAAGAACGGATACGGCAGAGACCAGGCAGCGCATCGTGGCGGTAGCGTCGAGAGAATTCATGGCCAAAGGGCTGGCGACAACCGGCATTGCCGACATCATGGCCGCCGCAGGCCTGACCCAAGGCGGTTTCTACCGGCACTTCGAATCCAAGGAGCAGCTGATCGCAGAGGCCAGTGCCCTGGCCTTTGCACAAGGGTATGAGGTGCTGGAAGCATCGATTGCCGGCAAGACGCGCGGTGAGGCGCTCAAGATCATGATCGACCTCTACCTGCAGCAGCTGCAGCGAGTTGATTCGGACTATCTATGTCCGCTGGCCAATATCGGCAGTGAGCTCCGGATCAACGATGAGGCGATCAAGGCGACCGCCTGCGAGGGCTATCGGCGCTTGGCAGAATTATTCGGCCGGCAGGCCGAACTGGTCGATCTGCTGAGTGATGTTGAGATCGGCTATGCCGTTGTCTCTACCCTTGCGGGCGCGATCATGTTGTCGCGCCTGGCGAAAGACCCGGCTTCTGCTGAGGCCGTGCTGCGCAGTGCCAAAAGCCTGCTGCTCCTGCTGTTGCAGAAGGAACACTGAGGTCGCCGACACGCAGGGCTGGGGGGTCAGGCCGGCGCGTGGGCCTGGGCCTTCTGGGCAGACTGCACGATCAGATCTATGGTCTGGCGGGCATTGTCCAGTATCGCCAGCGAGGAGGATTCGGTCAGCGCCAGCCGGGCTGCGGTCACGGCACCCAGCATGGTCGAGAATACGGTATCGGCGATCGCCGCCTGATTGGGTACCCCCATTTGCTGGATCAGCGCCTCGATATAACCGACCAAACGCCGATAGCCGACATTGACGATGGCTTTCACTTGCTCATCTGCATGTGGTAGCTCGCTACCCAGGTTGGCCATGGGGCAGAGGTAGACAGGTTGCTTGGCGTGGTGCTGGTACAGGTAGGCCTGCACGATCTTGTCCAGCGCCCCCTTGGGGCCCAGCCCCTGGCCCGCAACTTCCTTGCCTATCGTCGTGAAGATCTGATCGAAGGCCATCTCGTTCGCCTCGGCGATGAGTTGCTCCTTCGATTCGAAATGGCGGTAGAAGCCGCCTTGGGTTAGCCCCGCCTCCTTCATGACATCGGCGATACCCGTCGCAGCCAAGCCCCGCTCCAGAAAAAGCCGGGAGGCGATCAACACAATGCGCTTACGCGTTTCGGCGGTATCGGCTTTGGATTTCTTCACGGCAGTGGCCTGTTGGGGGATAGAAAATAATTGTAATCTAAGTTTTCCTACTCCACCGGCACCACTCATCCGGACTTTGGCCACTGTAATGCCCGTCCCGCACGGCTACCGCTGGCGATGGGTGTTAAGTACCGAGGAATAGCTTGTATGCTGATCGCGACGGCGACTATATGGGCTGCGCAGCAGAGTGTCAGTGCTAGCCATGCTGCACGTCGGGAGTGCAGCGGGGCTGGTCGCAAAGCTCGTTGGCCACGCAGGATATAGAGTATCGGGGCCATCAATGTGGCGGTGGGCCAAGCCTGGTGAAACAGGTATTGTTGGCTAGCCCAGACCAGGACGATTGCCATGCCCAGCAAGGCTGTGTCGACTACATTAGGTACCGGCCCGGGGGCTGTCGACCTGAACCCAAGTACCTGGCGATGGCCTAATATCGGGTGACAATCTTGAAGGAGTCAGCCGAGATGGAACAAACCACTGGACCCGGGGTCTTGCAGACGCAGCGCGTTCTGCCTTTCTCGCCTGAGACCATCTATGCGGCCTTTGCCGATCCGGTCCGCCTCGCGCGGTGGTGGGGACCGGCGGGGTTCAGCAATCGCTTCGAGGTGTTCGAGTTCCACGAGGGTGGAAGCTGGCAGTTCGTCATGCAGGGGCCGGATGGCAAGCACTACCCCAACCGCAGCCTCTTCCGCACGCTGGAACCGGGCCGTAAGGTGGTGGTGCAGCATCTTTCTGCGCCGCACTTCACGCTCACCGTCGAGCTGCAGCCTGACGTGGCCGGTGCCTTGCTGCGCTGGGTGCAGGCCTTCGATGACCCCAAGGTTGCTGCAGCGGTTGAGCACATTGTGGTGCCCAGCAACGAGCAGAACCTGGACCGCCTGCACGCCGAGTTGGAACGGCGCGGCTAGCGCCTGTTCATGCTGATATAGCCTGCTAGCCCTGTGCCATGGCCTTGCCAGCATCGTGCGGCAGGCGGCGGGTGAGGAAGATCGAGGCGATGGAGAAGAGGCCGATCAGGATGAACACCGGCCAGAAGTCGCTGGCGTTCAGGTCGCGATGGCCCTGTACATGGCTCGACAGCTGCAGCGCCATGCCAGCGACGATCACGCCGGTACCGAGCGAGAGTTGCTGCACTACGCTGGCCAGGCTGGTGGCCCGGCCAGCGTCCTCGTGGCGGATATCGGCATAGACCACCGAATTGAGCGCGGTGAACTGCAGGGCCGGGAAGACGCCGCCCAGGGTGACGATGGCCACCATCAGCCAGACCGGCATGGCGGGGTTGAAGAGGCCGTAGGCCATCAGCGCGAGGCCTGATAGGAGCGCGTTGACGATCAGTACTTGGCGAAAGCCCCAGCGCCGCAAGGCGTGTGGCGCCAGGGTCTTCATAAAGATGGCACCGAAGGCCGAGGCGCAGGTGATGGCGCCGGAGTGGAAGGGGCTCATGCCCATGCCTTCCTGCAGGGCCAGCGGCAGGATAAAGGGCGTGGCACCGAGGCCGATGCGGAATAGTGCGCCGCCTACCACGCTGGCGTGGAAGGTGGGAATGCGCAGAAAGCGCAGGTCCAAGAGAGGCTTGTCTTGGCCGCGTGCATACGCAAAGTAGCCCAGCAGCAAGGCAATGCCGACGATGCTCATGCCGCCGGCCAGCCAGTGCGGGACCAGTGGGCTGCCCAGCATGGCGAAGCCGAGCATGGCCAGCGAGCTGCCGATGGCCGAGAGCAGAAAGCCTGCCACATCCAGCGCGCTGGCGCCGTGCTCACGGGTGTTGTCTATGTATTTGCGGGCCAGGTAGAGACCCAGCACGCTGACCGGGATGTTGACCAGAAAAATCCAGCGCCAGTGGAAGTAGGTGGTGATAAAGCCACCCAGCGGTGGGCCGATGATGGGACCCAGGAGCGCGGGCAGGGTGAGATAGCCCACTGCCTTGACCAATTCTTCGCGCGGTACGGCGCGGAAGATGATGATGCGGCCGACCGGCACCATCATGGCGCCGCCCACCCCTTGCAGAAAACGCGCCGCGACAAAGGCACTCAGGGTGGTGGAGATGGCGCATAGCAGCGAGCCGGCAATGAAGACGCCGATGGCACTGCAGAATACGCTGCGGGGGCCAAAGCGGTCGGCCATCCAGCCGCAGACCGGGATGAACACCCCAAGACCCACCACATAGGCGGTCAGCGCCAGCTTGAGGGTGATGGGGCTTTGCCCCAGTTCGCGCGCCATGACAGGCAGCGAAGTGGCGATCACCGTGGCGTCCATATTCTCCATGAACAGGGCACAGGCCACGATAAGGGGGATGATCAAGGTACGGGGCATTGCGGTATGCCGATGCGAAGCAGGGCCCTGCGACAGCAAGGCTTGGGTCCGCAATGATAGATCAGCTAACCCCGACAGCAGCCGAGGACACTACATATATTCTGGCTGATGCAGGGAATGTAGGGGGCGTGCAATCGAGGTGCACTGGGTGCGGCGAGCTGGCGCCACGAGCGTGGCGAGGCTCCACGCCCGCGGAGCGGCTGCCAGAGTTCTTGACGCGTCATGCGCCTAGAACCTGTGCGTGCAAGGCTGCGGAGGGGTAGGGATTAAATCAAGGAGTGAGCAGCGCTTCAGTTTTCGCAGCTGCTTAGCGCTCGGGTGAGCGAAGTCGTTGCCACCTTCCAGGTGGCTTACTACTTCGGCCTCCTCCTTGCGGGGACCCCGAGCGCCCGACCTGAACTTGCCGCCTGGACGCAGTAATTAAGTATCTATGCGAAACGTGCAGCCTGCGCCCAGTTCCTCGCCGGCCAACAGGATGCGGACAGCCGTGCCTTTGACGAAGGCTTCAAAACCGAGCGAGCGGTTGTGCTCGATCAGGTCGGCATCGATCATCGCCTCAAACAGCTTGGCGGATACCTGGACAGACTTGGCGGAAGGGCTGGCCGCGAGGGCCTGCTGAAGGTCTTGGATCATGGATTCAAACGCTTACCGGGTGATGGATGGCCCGGCGCAGGACGGCAGGCAAAGTGCGCGCAATGATAGGTCAAGCGCTTCTAGGTCCGCATCGCCCATATGGGGTAAGGGGATATCAATCAATCTCTGTTAATACATAGTCATATACTGCAGTTCAGCCGCTCAAGCCTGGCTGCGTGGGTGCCGGCAATGCGCTGCTGCCGGTCGAGCGCCGGCCGTAGGTCAGTACCCGCCAGGCGTATTCCAGCGGGCCGTAGCGGTGGCGTTTGAGCCACCACGTGCTGAGCGGCATCTGCACGCCCAGGAACAGGGCGGTAGCCAGCAGCACCTCGGCCATGGGGCCGGCCTGGTTCCAGTAGCCCAGGCCCCAGTGGTAGAAGATGAAGATGCCAAGCAGGGTCTGCAGCAGATAGTTGCTGAGCGGCATGCGGCCCATGGTGGCCAGTGGCGCAAGGCGTTGGTGCCAATTGGGCAGCAAGGCCAGCCGTGCCAGTGTCAGGGCATAGAACAGTGCCAGTGCAAGGCGGCCCCAGGCCTGGCCCAGGCTGAACAGCAGCTTGGCAGGGGAGGAGGCGATGGTGCCGGCGTAGGGCAGGGTAAGAGCCACCAGAACGGTACAGCCGAGCCCGGTGACCAGGCTCAGCCACTGCAGCCGCTTGAGCTGCGATAGCCGGTCCGCCCCTGCTTGCAGATAACCATGCCGGCCAGCCAGGTAACCCAGCAGCATGCTGGCAAAGAGCTGCACACTGTAGTTGCCGAGGCCACGCAGGTTATAGATGCTGGTGTGGTTGTAGCCGAACATGCTGATCGATTCGGCCACCGCATCCCAAAAGCCGCCTTGGCCATAGGCCAGGTTGTCGTTGGCGACCCAGCGGGCCGACTCTTGCGCCAAGTAGGCGCTGACCTCGGGGTTGATCCAATGAAAGCGCATCAGGCCGTAGGCCAGCGGGAACAAGGCGCAGGCGATAAAGATGCCGATCAATACCCTGTCTGAGCGGCGATGCAGCAGTAAGAGCAGAAAGCCCAGCAGGGCGTAGAGGTGCAACACATCACCCGGCCAGAGCAGGGCGCCGTGCAACACGCCGATGAGCAAGAGCGCGCCAAGCCGACGCAGATAGGTGACGGTGGCCCGCGTGGGCGCATCGCGCTGCAGCCTGGCCAGCTGCAGCGCAAAGCCGTAGCCGAACAAGAGGCAGAACAGGCTATTGAATTTGCCTGCGAACAGCAGTTCACGAAAGGTATCGAAGAGCTGGTCCAGCCAGGCATGGGCCAATTGGACACCGTTCGCTTCGGCATAGCTTGAGTGCGAGAACCCCGGCATGTTCATGATGAAGATGCCGTAGAGGGCGACGCCCCGGATCAGGTCCAGCGAAAACAGCCGCGCTTCGGCCGCGACGGGCTGGCTGTGCGTAGACATCCTTTGTCACTCCGTATTGGTGGTGGGCTGGACGGTTGCCGATACCGTCAGCCCAAACCCTGCGCACTTCATGGGTTGCGCTTCTGCTCTTTATTGCCTGACCGGTCCCACGGGCTGATCTTCGCAGGTCAGTCCAGATGGCGGTTTGACTTGGCATGAGCTTACCCATTCGCTGTCATGACGGCATCATCCAAATGGGGGAAGGCCGCACTGTGTGGCGTATATCGCAGGTCATCTAGACGTCACGATGCCGTAACGAAGGCCCTCTAGAGTGCGCAGGCCGGTCGATCAGCGACTCGCCCCACTCACCCACGAGGAGTTCTCATGCAATTCCGCACCTTTCTGAAGCCGCTTGCCGCGCTCGTCGCCTTGCTGGCCGGTGTCGCCCACGCCGAAACCACCCTGACCGTCTACACCGCGCTGGAAGCTGACCAGCTCAAGGCCTACCAAGCCCAGTTCGAGAGCGAATACCCCGATGTGAAGATCAAGTGGGTACGCGACTCCACCGGCATCATCACCGCCAAGCTGCTGGCCGAAAAAGCCAACCCCCAGGCCGATGTGGTGATGGGCGTTGCCGCCAGCTCGCTCCTGGTGTTGGAGAAGGAAGGCATGCTGCAGGGCTACGCCCCCAAGGGCGTGGAAAAGCTCAGCAAGGGCTATGTCGATGCCGCCAACCCGCCTGCCTGGGTGGGCATGGACGTGTGGGGTGCCACCGTCTGCTTTAACACGGCCGAGGCCGCCAAGCAGGGCTTGAAGAAGCCCGAGAGCTGGCGTGACCTGCTCAAGCCTGAGTACAAGGGCAAGATCGTGATGCCCAACCCGGCTTCGAGCGGCACCGGTTACTTCGATGTGACCGCCTGGATCACCCTGTTTGGCGAGAAGGACGGCTGGGCCTATATGGACAAGCTGCACGACAACATCGCCCAGTACACCCATTCCGGCTCCAAGCCTTGCAAGCAGGCTGCTGCCGGCGAATTCCCCATCGGCATCGCCTTCGAGTACCGCGGCGCCAAGCTCAAGGAAAGCGGCGCCCCCATCGACCTGATCTTCCCCAAGGAGGGCCTGGGTTGGGATGTGGAAGCCACCGCCATCATGAAGGGCACCAAGAACGTAGAGGCCGCCCGCAAGCTGGCTGACTGGTCCGCCTCCAAGTCCGCCAACGAGCAGTACGAAAAGAACTTCGCCATCGTCGCCTACCCGGGCGTGGCCAAGCCCAACAACTTCATCCCGACCAACTACGAGCAGCTGCTGGTCAAGCAGGACCTGAAGTGGTCGGCTGCCAACCGCGACCGCATCCTGGCCGAGTGGACCAAGCGCTACGACGGTAAGTCTGAACCGCGCAAGTAAGCCCTACCGTGGCAAGCCCGGTCGCCAGGCCGGGCCTGCCGCATCCCCCTGCGTTTCCGTTACCCCTCCAGGTTTGCTATGTCGCTCACGCTCTCCGATATCCAGCACCTCTACGCCGCAGCCGGCAACGCCCTCTATGGTGGTGAGGCCATCAGCCAGCGCGAGCATGCGCTGCAGGCTGCCTGGCTGGCCGAGCAGGCTGGCGAGGACGATGCGCTGGTGATCGCCTGCCTGCTGCATGACCTGGGCCACCTCTTGTTCGAGCAGGGCGACGATGACCTGCGGCAAGGCTTGGACGACCTGCACCAGTACAAGGTACTGCCTTTTCTGCGCCATCTCCTGCCGGACGAGGTGGTGAACCCCATAGGCCTGCATGTAGAGGCCAAGCGTTATCTCTGCCAGGCCGAGCCCGGCTATGCCGAGGCGCTGTCCGAGTCTTCCCGCTTGAGCCTGGCACTGCAGGGTGGCGCCATGAGCCCGGAGGCGGCCGTGGCCTTTGCCCACCAGCCGCACGCGCAGCGTGCGATTACCCTCAGGCGCTATGACGACGCCGCCAAGATCGTCGGCATGGTGACCCCCGAATTCGATTATTTCCTGCCGCGCCTTGCTGCGCTGGCCAAGTGAGCACGCCATGAAACGCCAGGACTTCTCCACCGTCGCCGTTGCCGGTAGCCAGGAGGCCGGCTGGCTGCGCTTTGCCGGCATCCAGAAGCAGTTCGGCGCCTTTCAGGCGCTGGCCGGCATCGACCTTGAGATACGCAAGGGTGAGTTCCTTTGCCTGCTTGGCCCCTCCGGTTGTGGCAAGACCACGCTCTTGCGCATCCTTGCCGGCCTTGAGCAACAGGACGCCGGCAGCCTCTACATGGGCGCACGCGATATCGGTCGTTTGCCGCCTGCCCAGCGCGACTACGGCATCGTGTTCCAGTCCTATGCGCTCTTTCCCAACCTCACCGTGGCCGCCAATATTGGCTACGGCCTGCGTACCGGCCGGCAGGAGAAAGCCCGCCGGATAGAGGAACTGCTGGATCTGGTTGGTCTGCCCGGTTCGGGCCACAAATACCCCGCCCAGCTCTCCGGCGGTCAGCAGCAGCGGGTGGCCTTGGCCCGCGCCCTGGCCACATCCCCGAGCCTCTTGCTGCTGGATGAGCCTTTGTCGGCGCTGGATGCTCAGGTGCGTGAACACCTGCGACGCGAGCTGCGCACCCTGCAGCAAAAGCTGGGTGTCACCACCATCATGGTGACTCACGACCAGGAAGAAGCCCTGGCCCTGGCCGATACCATCGCCGTGATGCGGCAGGGGCATATCGAGCAGGTCGGTACCCCCGAGCAGGTCTACCGCGAGCCGGCCAACCGCTTCGTGGCCGAGTTTGTCGGCCGCGCCAACTGGCTGCCTGTGACGGTGGAGGGGGAGGGCGCCTTGCGCCTCGCCGGCGTCACCCTGGCCTGTGGCAAGGAGCTGGGGGTGAGCGGCCCGACCGCTACCTTGTTCTGCCGGCCTGAGGATGTCTGCGTGGAGCCGCACTGGCAGCCGGGCGGCAACACCCTGATGGCCACGGTCGAGCGGGTGGACTTCCTGGGCGGACTGCGCCGTGCCACGCTCTCGCTGTGTGCCGCGCACGAGATCACCCTGTTGGCCGACGTCGGCCCCAACGATGCCGGCTTCGCCGCCCTGGTCCCCGGCCAGCGCGTACCGGTGCGCCTGCCGCCTGAGCGGCTACGGGTGTTCGCCGGGGGCGCGGCATGAGCGTGCTGGCCCTGCCCTGGCGCGCCGGCATGGGCGCATTGCGCAGCCGTGACGAGCAGCTCGCCGCCGGCCTCGTGTGGCTGCTGGCCGCCGCGCTGCTGCTATTCCTGGCCTGGCCGCTGTCGGCCATCCTGGTCAAGGCCTTGCAGGCGCGCGACGGCAGCTACGTGGGCCTGGCCAACCTCTGGGAGCTTGCAGCCGAGCCACGCATGCGCGTGGCAGTATGGAACAGCGTCTACCTGGCGCTCATGACCCTGGGCCTGGTGCTGCCGCTGGCGCTGGCCTTCGCCTTCGCACTCACCCGCAGCCGTATCTGGGGCAAGCCCGCCTTCCGCCTCGCCGCGCTGGTACCGCTCTTGGCGCCTTCGTTGATGCCCGCCATCTCGCTGGTCTACCTGTTCGGCAACCAGGGTCTGCTCAAGAGCTGGCTGGGGGATGCCAGCATCTACGGCCCCGTGGGCATCGTGCTGGGTGAGATCTTCTACACCTTTCCGCACGCACTCTTGATCCTGGTCACCGCGCTTTCGGTGGCCGATGCTCGGCTCTACGAGGCCGCCGAGACACTGGGCGCCGGCAAGCTGCGGCGCTTCCTGACCGTGACTCTGCCCAATGCCCGCTATGGTCTGATCTCGGCCGGCCTGGTGGTGTTTACCCTGGTGGTGACCGACTTTGGCGTGCCCAAGGTGATCGGCGGCCAGACCAATGTGCTGGCGCTGGAGGCCTACAAGCAGGTGATCGGCCAGCAGAACTTCGGCAAAGGTGCCGTGGTGGGTCTCTTGCTGCTGCTGCCGGCTGTACTCAGCGTGCTGGTGGAGCGCTGGCTGGCCCGCGGTCATGGGGCTGCCATGAGTGGCCGCTCGGTGGCTTACAAGCCGGGCCGCAATCGTGGCCGGGATGCGCTGCTTTGGCTGTTTTGCGGCGGCATGAGTGCCTTTTTGCTGGCCCTCCTCGGGGTGGCGGTCGCCGCCGCGCTGATGAAGCTCTGGCCCTACAACCTCAGCCTGACCCTGGACCACTTTGACTTCGACCAGGTGGATGGCGGCGGCTGGCTGGCCTTCCGCAACAGCCTCAAGCTCTCGGGCTATACCGCACTCCTGGGTACGGCACTGGTCTTTGTCTGCGCCTACCTCAACCTCAAGACGCCAGCCCCGCGCCTGCCCGCAGCGCTGATCCGCAGCCTGGCCCTCTTGCCCATGGCGGTACCGGGCCTGGTGCTGGGGCTAGGTTATATCTTCTGCTTCAACAACCCGGCCAACCCGCTGCACGGGCTCTACGGCGGCATGGCCATCCTGGTGGCCGCCACCATCGTGCACTTCTACACCACCGCCCACCTCACGCTCACCACCTCGCTGCGGCAGATCGATCCGGAGATCGAAGCCGTGGCGCGCAGCCTGCGCCGGCCCTGGTGGCGCAGCTGCCTGCAGGTCACCCTACCCATCAGCCTGCCGGCCTTGCTCGACGTGGCGCGCTACCTGTTCGTCTCCAGCATGACCACGGTCAGCTGCGTGATCTTCCTCTACACCCCGGACACCGTGCTGGCCTCGGTGGCCGTGCTGAACATGGATGACGCCGGCGATACCGCCGCGGCTGCCGCCATGGCCTCCCTGATCGTTGCCAGCTCGCTCTGCGCCACCTTGCTGATAAACGCCGCCGGCTGGCTGCTCAACCGCCGCGCCCAGGCCTGGCGCGTGGCCTGACCGAACACGAACCGATAACCGAACTGGATACGACCATGCGAGACCCCATCCTGCTTACCCCCGGCCCGCTGACCACCACCCTGGCCACCAAGACCGCCATGCTCAACGACTGGGGCTCCTGGGACAGCAGCTTCAATGCCCTGACCGCCGACGTCTGCAAGCGCCTGGTGGCGCTGGTCGATGGCAGCGAGGACTTTGTCTGCGTGCCGCTGCAAGGTTCCGGCACCTTTGCGGTGGAGGCCGCCATCGGCACCCTGCTGCCGCGCGACGGCAAGCTGCTGGTGCTGGTCAACGGCGCATACGGCAAGCGCATGGCCAAGCTGACCGAGGTCATGGGCCGGGCCGTCAGCGTGCTGGACTTCGGCGAGACCGCACCCTTGGACCCGGCCCAGGTCGCCATCAAGCTGGCAGCCGAGCCGACCATCACCCACGTGGGCGTGATCTATTGCGAGACCTCCACCGGTATCCTCAACCCGCTGGCCGAAGTCGCCGAGGTGGTGGCCCGCGCCGGCAAGCGGCTGATCATCGATGCCATGAGCGCCTTCGGCGCCTTGCCCCTGTCGGCCGCCGATATCCGCTTCGATGCCGTGATCGCCAGCAGCAACAAGTGCCTGGAAGGGGTGCCCGGCATGGGCTTCGTGCTGGCCCGCCAGGCAGCGCTGGCGCAGGCTCAGGGCAATGCCCACTCGCTGTCGCTGGACCTTTATGACCAGTGGCGCTATCTGCAGCAGACCGGCCAATGGCGCTATACCCCGCCCACCCACGTGGTGGCGGCCTTTGCCAGCGCGCTGCAGCAGTACGAGGCCGAAGGTGGCCGGCCGCAGCGCCTGGCCCGCTACAGCGCCAACTGCAACACCCTGATCGAGGGTCTGCGCGAACTGGGCCTGGAACCCTTCCTGCCCGCCCCCATTCAGGCCCCCATCATCGTCACCGTACACGCGCCCAAGCATGCCAACTGGCAGTTCGGCGAGTTCTACCAGCGGGTGAAGGAGCGTGGCGTGGTGCTCTATCCGGGCAAGCTGACCGAGGTCGAGACCTTCCGCGTCGGCTGTATCGGCGCCATCGGCAAGGCTGAGATCCAGATGGCGGTCGACGCCATCGGCCGCGCCCTCATTGAAATGCGTATCCGTTGATTGTCTGAACCCACAGGACTAGCTCATGCAAGCCACGCCGTACCGCTACACCCGCCACTACCAGGGCCTCGTGCAGGCCGTCGTCTTTGACTGGGCCGGCACCCTGGTCGACTTCGGTTCCTTCGCCCCCACCCAGGTGCTGATCGACGCCTTCGCGGGCTTCGGCATCGAGATCAGCCTCGCCGAGGCCCGTCTGCCCATGGGTCTGGCCAAGTGGGACCATATCCAGGCGCTGGGTCGCCAGGCCGGGGTGGATGCCCGCTGGCAGGCCAAGTTTGGCCGCAGCATGAGCAAGGAGGATGTGGACGCGCTCTACGCTGCCTTTATGCCGCTGCAGATCGAACGCGTGGCCGAATATTCGGCCGCCATCCCGGGTGCCACCACCGTGCTGGGCAATCTGCGCGAGCGCCGCATCAAACTCGGTTCCTGCTCGGGTTACCCGCGGGTGGTCATGGACAAGCTGCTGCCGCACGCGGCTGCGCAAGGCCTGCGTCTGGACCATGCGGTAGCCACTGACGACCTCAAGCCCGGTGGCCGCCCCGGCCCCTGGATGGCGCTGGCCAACGTGATCGAGTTGGGCGTGGGCGAGCTGGCCGCCTGCATCAAGGTGGACGACACCGTACCCGGTATCGAGGAAGGTCTCGCCGCAGGGATGTGGACCGTGGGCCTGTCGCTGTCGGGCAACGAGACCGGCCTGACCCTGAGCGAACTACGCGCCCTGGGGCCGGATGCGATCCAGCGGCACCGCCAGCGTGCCACTGCCAAGCTGGCGCAAGCCGGTGCCCACTATGTGATCGACAGCATCGCGGACCTCTTGCCGGTGATCGATGCGATCGAAGCCCGGTTGGTACGTGGCGAGCGCCCATGAACCGACCCAAGTTGGCCATTATCGGCGCGGGCGTCGTCGGCTTGATGCACGCGCTGGCTGCAGCCCGGCGCGGCTATGCGGTCACGGTGTTCGAGCGCGACGCGCAGGCCGTGGGGGCCTCGGTCCGCAACTTCGGCTTGGGCCTCTCGCTGGGCCAGCCACAGGGCGATCTCTACGAACTGGCGCAGGCCAGCCGCCGCATCTGGCTGGACCTGTTGCCCGCCACCCATAGCTGGCACAAGGCGCAGGGTAGCCTGACCGTGGCGCGCAACGCCGCCGAGCTGGCCGTGCTGGAGGCCTTCCAGGCGGAGCACGGCGCGGCCTACGGTACCCAGCTGCTCGGCGCTGCCCGTCTCACCGAGCATCATGCGCTGGGCTTGGGCGGGCTCTACAGCCCCAGCGAGATCGCGCTGGATGCCCGCCGCACCATCCCGGCCCTGGCCAAGTGGTTGGCCAAGTGCCACGACGTGATCTTCCACTACGGTACCCAGGTCAATGCCATCGAGCTGCCAAGGGTCCACACCAGCCGTGGCGTGTTCGAGACCGAGCAGGTCATCATCTGCGCCGGCCATGACTTTCAGACCCTCTACCCGCAGGCCTATGCCCCCTTGGGCGTGCGCCGCTGCGCCCTGCAGATGCTGCGCCTGGCCAACCCCGGCATCCAGCTCGGGCCGGCCCTGATGACTGGACTCTCGGCGCTGCACTACGGCTCCTTCAGCCAAAGCCCGGCGCTGGCCGAACCCTTGGCACGGCTGCGCGAGCAGGTCCGCCGTAACCGGCCTGCGGTGCTGGAGCACGGCGTCCACCTGATCATCCAACAGGTGGGCGAGGAGGGCGAGCTGATCGTCGGTGACTCGCATCACTATGGCGAGACGGTCTCGCCTTTCAAGCCGGCCGAGGTCGAAGACCTGCTGCTGGGCCTGGCCGAAGGCCTCTTGAACCGGCCCTTGCAAGTGCTGGAGCGCTGGCAGGGCATCTATGCCAGCGGCCCGCGCGCCTACGAGATACTGAAGCCAGCGGATGGTGTGACTGCGGTTGCCATCACCGCCGGCGTAGGCATGTCGATAGCCCCGGCGCTCGCGGAACGGGTACTGGCCTCATAATTAGGCGTTGCCGATGACACAGCCTCTACCCATGCCCCCCAGCCCCATCGTCCGCCGTGCCGGTACCACCGTCTGGCGTCAGATCGAGGAAGCGCTCGCTGCCGAGATCCTGGCCGGCAACCTCAAGGGGCGTTTGCCCAACGAGACCGAGCTGGCCGATCGCTTTGGCGTCAACCGCCATACCGTACGGCAGGCCGCCAAGGCATTGGCCGAGCGCGGCCTTGTTGAGGTGGTACACGGCCGTGGCACCTTTGTGCGCGAAGAAGTGATCGACTATGACCTTGGCCGCCGCAATCGCTTTGCCCACAGCGTGGCCAAGGCTCGCCGGGTGGGCAAGAGCCAGGTGTTGCGCGCCAGCGAGGTCACGCCCCGGCCCGAGGTCGCCAAGCTGCTGGAACTGCCCGAAGGCGCCAAGGTGTTGCAGATCGATTCGCACGACGTGCTCGACGGCAAGATAATCGGCGTCTGCAACCAGTACTTCCCACTGCCACGCTTTCGCGGTTTCGATGCGGTCTACGCCGAAACCGGCAAGACCCACCTGGCCCTGGCCCACTACCAGGTAAACGAAATCTCCCGCCGCCTGAGCCGCATCACCGCCAAGCTCCCCAGTCGCGAAGTTGCCCAGCAACTCGGTCAACCCGCCGCCATGCCCATCCTCTATGTCGAGACGGTCTACGTCGACGAGCACGGCACCCCCATCGAACTCGGCATCTCCAGATTCAGCAGTACTGCCGTGCAGTTGGTGATCGAGCCATAGGCCCAATGAAGAAACCGCAAGTCACTGTGTAGGATTTGCTGGCTTCATTCCGTGCGCTTCGAGCGTAGCGAGGTTTCCCCGGCGCCTAAATAGGATCGCGTCGTTTCACAATCCTGGTAAAAGCGGGCCCTCAGCCCTCAATACATCCCCCGCCTGGCCCCCGAAAGGATGCGAGACCAGTATTGGTTACGTAGCGTCGTATCCTCCACCGGCTGCAGCCAGAAGAGCTTGTCCTGCGGCCGCAGATTGGTCGGAGCCTCCAGGGTGTTGGGCAGGTTCTGCCGTTTCCACAGCGCCTGGCTCACCTCGGGGGTGAGCATATAGTTGATCCAGGCATGCGCCAGTGCGGGGTTGCCGGCATGGCGCAGCACGGCCCAACAGTCCAGCCAGGCCAGTGCACCTTCCTTGGGGATCACGTAACCCACGTCAAAGCCGGCCTTCTGCAGCAGGCTGACCTGCTGGCTGCCATAGTTGCCAAACATGTAGGCAATCTCATGCTCCTTGAACAAGGCAACGGCCTGTTCCGGGCTGCTGTAGAAGAAGGGCCGGTTGCTGCGTAGCGCTACCAAGCGGCCCACCGCTTCGCGGAACTGCTCGGCATCGAGCTTGAAAGGGTCGGGTACACCCATGACCAGGGCGGTGATGCTGAAGTTATGGCTGCTGCCCTCATAGAGGGCGATCTTGCCACGCTGCTTGCGTTCCCACAGGGCAGTCATCGAGCTTGGTGCTTCGGGCACCAGGCGCTTGTTGTAGATCAGCCCCATGGACGAGTAGGTATAGGGAACGGCATAGCGTTTACCGTTACGCAGCGTACCGTTCGCCTGCTGGAAGCGTGCATGCAGCTGGCGGATATTGGGCACCTCGGCAGCGGTGATGGGCTGCACCATCTGCTTGTCGATCAAGCGCTGCAGCTCGGCGGTATTGATCGCTACCACGTCGAAATCGCGGCCATCGTTGCCCTTGAGCATGTCCCACATGGCGTCGTCGGTATCGACTAAGGTCACCGTCACCCGTGCGCCGCTCTTTTGTTCGAAGGCGGCGACCAGGTCCGGGTCGGCGTAACCCGGCCAGGCCAAGACCCGCAAGGTATCCGCCGCCCACAGCAGTTGCGTGCCACACAGGCAGAGCAGGATCAGGCAAAGGGTACGCAGGGTTCGCATGTCATCAGTCTAGACGAAGGCGGCCGGCCGCGTCTTTGTCGTGGCGCATAAGGGCCGCGAACAAAACCCTTCGGCGTCCTACTGGGGGAGGTTGTGGTGATAAAGCACCAAAGTACCGGCGACCGCGCTCAGGTGTGCGAACGTAAGCACGTGCAACGGACAGTAGGCTTGGTATGGCAAGTCTACGTTGCAGTACCAGATGGGTTTTGCCGGTGGCGCCGAGCCGGCACGGACAATTGGCGGCCGCTACCTATACTTGAGCATTCGCAAGACCTACTGTCTGCGCTACCGGGACCTAGTCATGTCCTTGACCGATATCCGCGCTCGCTGGCTATTCCGTTGCGCCTGCTGCCTGGCTGTCTGGGGTTGCCCGTTGCCCGCCTGGGGGGCAGAGAAGGTGGCGCTTTACACGAGCTATACCGATCCGCCCTATGCCACCCGCGAAGTCGGCAATCTGACCACGCTGCTGGCCGATTGGCTGACCCGGCATGCCGAGGGGCGCTATGAGTTCGTGGCCACCCAACTGCCGCGCCGACGCATGGACCTGCTCTTGACCAAGCCCGATTGGGATGGCGTGGTGGCCTGGGGCAACCCGGTCTGGTTCAACGATGAGGCCAGGCAGCGCTACGCCTGGTCGCAACCCTATATGCAGGACAGCGACCTGGTTGTCTCGCGCAAGGACAAGCCGGTGGAATATGAAACCGGCGGGCATACCCTGATCGGCCTCAAGCTGGGCGGCATAATAGGCCACCGCTATGCAGAGATCGAACCCCTGCTTAACTCGGGCCAGATAGTGCGTGACGACGCTGTCTCGGGGGAGCAAAGCCTGCGCAAGCTGCAGCACGGCCGGGTCGACTTCTGTTTTCTGCAGGCCAGCGCCTTGCCTTATTTCCGCCGTACCTTGCCGGGTTTTGAGGAGTGGGCGCGCTTGGCACGTGAGCCGCGTGCACGCTACCAACGCTATCTGTTCGCCAGCAAAAAGCAGCAAGCCTTGATCCATTACCTGGATCTGCAGCTTGAACTGCTGCAAAAGGACCCTGACTGGCAGGCGGTGCTAAAGCCTGGTCGTTAGCACGGGCCCGCTGCCGCGGCTCCGATGCCGATACTTTTATAGAGCTTCCCTAGGGCTTGGCCAGAACCAGGTGGTAGCCCATGCTCTCGATATCGGCCAGCGCCCGGCTGACGTCCACCCCCATGATGCCGGTGTCTTCCTCCAGCACGGTATTGCGGACCGAGGGGTTGGCGCCAGCAATGGCCTGGACCTCGGCCGGCAGTTGCAGCAACTCGGCTTCCTTGGGCAGAAAAATCTTGCCGCTTTCCGATTGGTAGACCTTGACCAGCATGGTTCTGTCCTCCCGATGCCTGTGCTTGGTCCTTTATAGTCCCTTCAGCCTTGTTGCAACTGGAATTGCCGGCGGTAGCTGGCCGGGGCGATCCCGAAGGCGGCGCCAAAATGCTGCCGTAGTGATACGGCCGAGCCAAACCCGCTGGCGGCGGCGATCTGTTCCATACCGTGCCGGCTTTGCTCCAGCAATCGTTGGGCGTGGCTCAACCGTTGATGCAGCAGCCAGGGTAGTAGGGTGGTACCGGTGGCCTGTTTGAAGCGGCGGGTGAAGGTACGGCGGCTCATGGCGGCCCTGGCTGCGAGGCTCTCTACGCTGTGTGGCTCGGGCAGGTGGTTCTGGACCCAGATCAGGACCTCGGCCAGGCGATCATCCTGCCGGCTGGCAGGCAGTGGCTGTTCGATGAACTGGGCCTGCCCGCCTTGCCGGTGCGGTGCTATCACCAGCCGCCTGGCCACCCGGTTGGCCACCTCGGCACCACAGAGCCGACGCAGCAGGTAGAGGCAGCAGTCCAGGCTGGCCGCCGTACCGGCCGAGGTGAGGATCTCACCTTCGTCGACATACAGCACGTCGGGGTCTAGCCTGACTTTGGGAAAGCGACGGGCAAAGCAATCAGCCAGGTACCAGTGCGTGGTGGCGGTGCGACCATCCAGGAGGCCTGCGTCGGCCAGGACAAAAGCGCCCAGGCAGAGCCCTACCACGGTGGCGCCGCGAGCATGGGCGGCGCGCAAGGCGGCCAGTACGGCTGTAGGTGCTGCCTCGTCCGGGTCGCGCCAGGTGGGGACGATCACGATATCGGCTTCTGCCAGCGACGCCAGGCCGTGCTGCGGGATGATGTCGAAACCGGCCTGCGTATGCAGGGCTTGGGGCTCGGCGGCGCAGACCAGTAGTCGGAAGGGAAGTACGCCTAACTCGCGTCTATCCTCACCAAATACCAGGCAAGGTACCGAGAGATGGAAGGGACTGATGCCGTCGAAGGCCAGCACGGCGACGGTGATGGTTGGCAGCGGTCGCTCCGCTTGGGGTGGCAGATGCATGATGGCCCAAATTCATCGATAAATGGTCTTCAGGCCACTATGGCATAGCCGGTGTCCTCGCCACAATGCCTTCCAACGACCGCACCGCGGTCTCCAACCGAGGAGTCACCCCATGTCCAGCCCACGCCGCGCCCTGATCGTGATCGATGTCCAGAACGAATACGTGACCGGTGGCTTGCGTATCGAGTACCCACCCATCGAGCAGTCGCTGCAAAGGATAGGCGAGGCCATGGATGCGGCGCAGGCTGCCGGTGTTCCCATCGTGCTGGTGCAGCATGATTCGCCGGCCGACTCGCCGCTGTTTGCCACTGGTTCGGACGGCTGGCAGCTACACCCGAGCGTGGCCGGCCGGCCCCATGACTACCTGATCCACAAGACCCTGCCAGGCAGCTTTACCGGCACCGAGCTTGCGCCCTGGCTGGCCGAGCGCGGCATCGACACGCTGACCATCGCCGGCTACATGAGCCAGAACTGCAATCTTGCCACCGCGGTACAGGCCGCCCACCTGGGGATGAACGTGGAAATGCTGTCGGATGCGACCGGTTCGGTACCCTACGAGAACGCCGCTGGCCGCGCTACGGCAGAAGAGGTGCATCGCGTGCTGGGGGTGATCTTCCACAGCCGCCTGGCGGCCATGGTGGAGACCGCCCAATGGATAGACAACCTCAAGGCCGGTGTGGCGAGCGAGAAGAGCAATATCCTGGTTTCCAACCGGCAGGCTGTGGGGCATTGAACACACCGCGCCGCCACCTTGGGGCGTGGCGGCGTGTTTGCACTGGCCGACGGCTGCAGCTCTCCTATACTGCGCAGTACTTGCTACATAGAAGCATCAGAAGCCGGTAGCCAATCCGGCCGTGACGCGCATGGAATCCGCAAACCTGCTGGCCGAGGTCAGAGCGCAATTCGAGGAAGCCTTCAACAGCGCACAGCCCACGCTGTTCGAGCGCACGGCTGCGCAACTGCTGGTGCTGGCCGACAAAGCACCGTCTGTAGCGCAGATGGGGCTGCTGTTCGACGCCCGCACCGCGCTCCTGACTGGAGATGCCGAGCTGCGAGCCGAAGTCGCCCGCCAGCTTGCGCGCTTGCTGGACCGCAGCCTGCAGACCGCCTACAACCGCGAGCGTCCGTCAGGTGGTCTGAGCCTGCCACCGCTCAAACTGAGTCTGCTCGATACTTCGGTGATCGAGGCCAAGCTTGCACTGGAGGGCTTGACCACACAGCTGCGCAACGCAGCCGAGGCCGACCTGCGCGATTTCAATATCCGCGTTGCCTTTCTCTACCAACAGCCCCTGGTGACCGAGCGGGAAAATCCCTTCCGGCCCTATGTGCTGGCCTGCAGCTATATCTCTGCCGTGGCGGCACGCGGACTGACGCAGGAGCTGTGCGTGGTGCTGGCGCGCGAGCTGGTACGCTCGCTCTGCAGCGAGGTCGAGGGCATCTACCAGCGCCTCAACGCATTGTTGGCAGAAAACCAGATCTCGGCCGAGCTGCCCGTACTGCGCCGCGCCACCGTGGGCGACTCCGACCTGGCGGAGGACGTCTCGGCTGCCGTCGTCGCCCAGGCACGTGCGCGTATCGCGGCTGATGCGCCGCGCCAGTCGCGCAACGATCTGCTGCTGCGCTGGGTGCAGATGAAAACCCGGCCTGAAGCTTATGCCCAGGCCCGCGGCGAGGCTGAAACCGAGGCGGTGGCCGCCGATGAGCAGGCTGTCTTGGGGGGGAGTTGGCTGGGCAATGTGCCCAATGCCGGTTCGCTCCTGCGCGACCTGTTCGGGCAGGCCAAGCCTGGGCAGGGAGGGGCCGCACGTGAGTTGTTCTCCACCTATAGCGGCAGTACCGTGCTGGCCGATGCCATCGGTCAAATGGAGCAGGAGGCGGTGGCGGAAACCGGGCGCCGCGAGACGGGTGAGGGCTCGCTACGCAACCATGTATTCGAGAACCGTACCCGGCTCTGTGGCATGACCAGTTCCCCGGCCGAGCAGATGACGGTGGACGTGGTCGCCATGCTGTACGAGTTCATCCTGCGCGATGGACAGATTCCCACCGGTGTGCGGGCGGATCTGGGGCGCACCCAGTTCCTGCTGCTCAAGCACGGTCTTTCTGACCCAGGCCTCTTCTCCCAGCCCGACCACCCGGCCCGCCGCTTGCTCAACCGTATCGGTTCGGTCTCGCTGGGTTTCTCGCCGGCGGATCCGGTCACGCTCGCCATCCGTGCCGAGATCGGCCATGCCATCGACCAACTGACCGAGGCGCCAGCCGGCAATACCGAGATTTTCGATGAACTGCTGAGCGGCTTTGAGCGCTTTGTCGACAATACCTTGCGGGCTGGCGATACCACGGTGGGCCAGGCGGTCACCGTGCTGGAGCACGCCGAGCGGCGGGCGCAGGAGTATGCCCGTGCCAGCAAGGAGATTGCCGAGCTGTTGCTGCGCTACGAGATCGATCCCTACCTGCGCGACTTCCTGGTCGATGCCTGGGCGCTGGTCGTCGAGCGCATGGACCGCAAGGACCCAGAGGGGGCCACGGTTTACCGGCGCGCCGTACCACTGTTGATCTGGAGCGCCCAACCCAAGCAGAGCAACGAGGATAGGGTGCAGATGCTCAAGCTCTTGCCCGACCTTGTCGGCACCATACACAGCGGTCTTGCGCTTACGCGCTGGGATGCGGCGCGGCGGCAGGGCTTCCTCGATTGGCTGGTCAACGCCCACGTACACGCCATTCGTGACAACCTGACCCCGACCTCTCCCAGCTTGTCCGAGCTGGAACTGCACTTCGCCGACTTTATCGCCGGCCAGCACGCACCGCAGTCGCTGGCCGAACTGCAGCGCTTCGATAGCGAGTTCGTGACCGAGGTGGCGACCGAACTCGACATTGCCTTGGAGCTGTTGGATCAGCAGCTCGATCGCAGCGAGGTTGGCGTGGTGGGCGAGGACACCGGTCTGGTGCTCGACGAACACTACCGTGCCAGTGTGCTCAAGCGGCTGCGCACCGGCATCATGATCGAGTTCACCTTGGGCGACCTGCCACGGCGGGCACGGCTCAACTGGGTCAGCCCACAGGTGGCCAGCATCCTTCTTACGGTGGAAGAAATGGCCGCGCCGGCCGCCATCAGCGTGCACCTGTTCCGCCGTCTGCTCGCGAGCGGCCATATCCGCTTTATGGAAAGCGAGCCCATGTTCGAGCGTGCGGTGGCGTTGCTGCTACGTACTGCCGACGAGATGGAAGGCTGGCTGGGTGCGCAGGCACAGGCGGAGTCGGTCGGCAGATAGGCCTTACAGCCTCAACCTGCCGCCGTAGCCTGTCAGCTCCAGATACCCCCGTCCCGCCGGTTTGCCCGCGCGGCTGGCGTGTACCGCGCCCTCCCAATACAGCGTGCCGGTGCTCTGTCGGCTGTCCAGTTCCTGGTCAGGTATCAGGGCCTGCAATTGCCAGCTTTCCTGTAGCGGGCCGCTCAGTTGCAAGCTCATGCCCACCGGGTAGCGCACGCCGGTGCGTGGTGAGGTCCAGTGGCTGCTTGGGATGAAGTGGATATCGTTCGGGCCGAGCGGTATCTGCTTGCCCTGGGCGTCACGCCGGCTGCCACCGGCCCAGCGGGTATTGCCCGCCGCGTCGCGCAGGCGAAAGGCGGTCAAGGCGCCGCCGTCGTCCAGGTTCAGGCCTACCCAGTCCCAGCCTACCGTGTCCTGGTCGAAGATCTCGCTCGACCATTCATGGTCCAGCCAGGCCACGCCGCCCACCGGCACGGTCTTGCCGGTGCGGACCAGGCTGCCGCCGACCTTGAGCTGAGGCTGGCTGTAGTAGTAGCTGGCCAGCCCCGCCGCGGCCCCTTTGCGGCTATAGCCTGCCTCACCTTGCAGCAGCATGGGCTGGCTGGGCGTCAGGGTCAGCCGGTAGTGGAAGTCCTGAGTCGGGATGTCCGCCTCGTAGCGGCCATCGGGCAAGCGCCTGAACGACCAGTCGTCGAGCACCAGGGCGGTGTCCTGTTCGCTGGCCTCTGCCAAACCGAGGCCAGCGCGGGCGCTGCGCTGATCGTGCAGCAGCCGGCCCTGGGCCGGGTCGCTCAATGCGGCATGGGCAAAGATCAGCTGGCGGGGAGCAAAGCGGCTGGGGTTGTCGGCAGCCAGGCCGGTACCGCTGCGAAAGAAGGTCAGCTGAAAGCCCTGCTCCTTGCCATCGGGCAGCTGCAGCCAACCGGTCACATACCACCACTCGGTACGGAAGGCCGGGTGGGCGCCATAATCACGGGGGAAAACCAGCGGCACACCCGGCTTTACCGGCGCAAAGTCGGCCAGGCAGGTGGCTGCCAGCAGGGTGGCCAAAAACAGGCGCAAATAGCGCTGCAACATCACCAATCCTCCTTCACGGCACGCACGGCGCCGACACGCAAGGCCCGCCGTCCGGCCAATACGGCGGTCAGCGCTGCCAGCCCCACCAGGGCCAGCGAGACCAGCAGCAACATACCCAGCGGCAGGCTGTGGCGCATGGTCCAGTGGAAGGATTGCGGGTTGACCACGTCGATCAGGATGCGGCTGATCAGCCAGCCTACCGCCAGTCCTGCCAACACCCCTATGCCGGCCAAAAGGGCGCCTTCCACCGCCAGCAGGCGGTCGATGTCACGCTGCCGGTAGCCGATGTGCCGCAACATGCCAAACTCACGCAGGCGGGCCAGCGCCTGGCCGCCAAAGCTCACACCTATGCCCAAGAGACCCACCAGCACTGCGACCGCTTCAAGCAGGTAGGTCACTGCAAAGCTGCGATCGAAGATCTGCAGGCTCATCTTGCGGATATCGCCAGGCATGGCGAACTCCAGGCGCTCGCCATGCGACAGCCGGCTGCGCAAGGCGGCCTGCACCCCGGCAGCGTCCCCGGCTAGCCAGAGCGCGGCGTTGTTGACCTGCTGGTCGCCGGTCAGGCGCCGGTAGTCGTCCAGCGTCATCACGATAGAACCATGCTGGGTGGCGTAGTCGCGCCAGATACCGGCCACCTGCACCGCCAGTGACTTGCCCCGCACCGGCAGCTGCAGGCGGTTGCCTGGCTGGACGGCATAGAGATCGGCCACTGCTTCGCTGATCCAGATCGGCGTCATCCCCGGCGCTACGGCTGTGGCCGGGCCCACCAGCGGCAAGCGTTCGGCGGCATCCGCCGCGCTCAGCTCACGCGCCTGCAGCAGCACACCCGGCCGCGCCGGGTCGAGGATCACCCCCTGCAGGCGCTGGAACACCACCTGCCGTACTCCGGGGGTGCTTCGGATCAGCGCCTGTTCGGCTGGCGATAGGTAGACCGTATCGCCGCTGGAGGCAGGGCGCAGGTACATATCGGCCGGCAGAACCTGACCCAGCCATTCGGTCACCGAATCGCGAAAACTCGCCACCATGATGGCCATGGCCACCATCAGGCTGAAGCTCGCCAGGATGCCCGCCAGACCTATCCCGGCATAGCCCGGGGCCTCCTTGAGCTGGGTCAGTGCCAGACCCGCGATGGGACCCTCGCGCCAGCGCTTTGGAGTGGCAGCGAGCAGACGGGCGGTCAGCCAGGGCATGAGCCACAGCGCGCCCACCAAAAGGCAGGCAATCGCTGCATAGCCAGGTATGGGCAGTTCACGTACCGGGCCCAGCGGTAGCAGCAGGCCGGCAAGGGCGATCAGCGCGAGGCCAGGCCAGGGCGAACGGGCGCGGGCAAAGGCGGCTTCCTCGTCGCCTGACTTGAGTGCCCGGGCGGGTTTGGCTGCGGCAGCCTCCCAGGCAGGCAGCAGGCTACCGGTCAGCGTGGCGCCGAGGCCCAGCAGAAAGAAGCCCACCAAAGCCCAGGGCGAGACATGCAGGCTGGGAGTTACGCCATTGAAGAAGCCACCACCGAGGTCCGCACCCAGCAGCTTCAGCGCTGCGTCGGCGATCGCCAGCCCCGCCGCAATGCCCAATGCGCTGCCGGCGCTGCCCAGCGCCAGCGCTTCGAGCAGCATGACCGCCATCAACTCACGGCGGCGCAGGCCCAGCACCCGCAGCAGGGCCAACTGGCTGCGGCGGCGCAAGAGCGATAGCACCTGGGTGGAGAAGACAAGGAAGCTGCCCGTGAACAGCGCCACCAGGCCCAGCACCGCCAGGTTGACCCGGTAGGCGCGTGATACATTGGCACTGCGCTCACCGGTCGCGGCCGGCGTGTCGATGCGGCTGCCGGCCGGCAGGCGTGGTAACCAGCGCTGGCGGAAGTCGGCCAGATTGCTACCGGGCTTGAGTTTGACGTCGATACGGCTCAGCTCGCCCAAGCGCCCCAGTCGCCACTGCGCTGCGGCGATATCCATGACCGCCAGGCGCTGGCCGGCACCGGCAGCCGGCAGACTGCCAGCTACCGTGAAGCGCACATCCTGCAGGCCGACCTGCACGGTCAGCGACTGTCCAGGTGCGAGTTTCAGCCAACTCAGTGCGGCGGGGGAGAGAAAAATCGCGTCAGGCTCCAACAGCGCCAGCCCTTGTGTCCCGTCAGCGGGCCCTGCGGCCGGCTGGCCCAGCAGGCGTGGTACCACCTTGGCAGCACGCAGTGCGTCCAGCCCGATCAGTTGCAGCGGCTCGTTACGGCTGGGCAGGTGGGCTTGTACTTCCAGCGCCGGGCTGGTCGCCGCCACCACCGGGTCCCGCGCAATAGCGGGGTAGAGTGTATCGGGCAGGTTGCCCTTGATGGTGAGGTCGGCCTCGCCGCTCAGGGAGCTGGTGGCGTGGCTGAACTCGTTGACCGCCGAATCGTTGATCAGGTGGATGGCATAGCCCAGCGCCACGCCGATCAGGATGGCCAGCATGCAGGCCAGGCTGCGCAGTGGCTGGGCACGCAGCCCCAGCCAGGCAAGGTGGGTCAGCAGGCGCCAGGGGGGAGTGGCAGCGGGCTTCATGGTGTAACCGGCATCAGGCCGTCCGCCGTCAGTCGGAGTATGCGGTCAGCACTGCTGGCCGCCACCATGGAGTGGGTGACCAGGATGCCGGCGGCACCGGTAGCGCGCAGCTGCGAGCGCAGCAGCTCAAGTATGGTTGCGGCTGTGTGAGGGTCCAGGTTGCCGGTGGGTTCGTCCGCCAGCAAGAGGGCGGGGCGGTGCACCAGCGCCCGCGCGATGGAGACGCGCTGCAGCTCGCCGCCGGAGAGTTCACGCGGCTTGCGGTCCGCCTTGTCGGCCAGGCCCACCGCCGCCAGCATGGGCAAGGCGGCGGTATCGGGCAGGCCATTCAGCGCCAGCGGCAGCCGCACATTCTGCAATACGGTCAGGTGGGGCAGTACGTGAAAGGCCTGGAACACGAAGCCGACCTCCTTGCGCCTGAGCAAGGTGGCTTCATCGTCGCTGAGCTCGGCCAGCAGGCGGCCGCCTATGCGCACCTCGCCGGCGTCGGGCTGGTCCAGACCGGCCAGGAGGTTGAGCAGGGTGGACTTGCCGACCCCGGATTCGCCGATCACGGCGACGTATTCGCCGGGTGCCAGTTGCAGATCCAGGCCACGTAGCACCTGCTGGCGCTGTGCGCCGCTATAGCTTTTGGCAACTTGCTGGAGGGAGAGGACGGGCTCGCTGGCTGGGGGCACGGTAGTGGGTCTGTGATTGAACAAGTGCGCGCAGCCTAGGTGTACGGGCTTGGCGGTGTCAATTCGACTGCGATGGAATACGACCAGCTAGGGTAAGCAAGCCGGAAAGCAAGGATGAATAACGCACTGCGCGCTGCCGGCGATGATCGATTTTACGCACCCCGCACCACGTATTCTGCGCTCTATCCGATTCGCTCCATCCAACAGTACCTGCATGGCTAGGCTGGCACTGCCGGTTGTTCCCGTCCGGGATCTACGTCACAACCTTGGCATCACTTTTGAAGAGGAGCTTTCATGCGACCTATCCTGCGCGCAATCGGCCTGCTGGCCGCCCTGGCTGGCGCCAACGGGCCTGCGCTTGCCAAGCCGGTGGAGACTGAGGCGGGTTTGTTGGAAGGGCTGAGCAGCAAGGGCCTGCACATCTACAAGGGCGTGCCCTATGCCCAAGCACCGGTCGGCGAGCGACGCTGGCGGGAACCGGCGCC
>NZ_DATCSC010000046.1:0-74463 GCF_036568685.1 Chitinimonas sp. | reverse complement strand
GCTCTGCACTTCGCCCGCCAGGGCGATGGCGAGGCACACCGTGCCGACCGGTTTGGCCGGCGTACCGCCGCTGGGGCCGGCCACGCCCGATACCGCCACTGCGAGGTCGGCCCCGGCGGCCTGTAGTGCGCCCAGCGCCATCTCGCGCACCACCGGTTCGCTGACCGCGCCATGCTCAGCCAGCGTGGTAGGCGCCACGCCCAAGAGCCGCTGCTTGGCCTCGTTGGAGTAGGTCACCCAGCCCATGTCGAACCAGCCAGACGAACCGGCGATGTCGGTAATGGCGCTGGCAATGCCGCCGCCAGTGCAGGACTCGGCCGCGGTCACCCGCCAGCCGCGCGCCAGTAGCGCCTTACCCAGTTGTTCCGCCAGGGGCTGGCTCATGGTTCAGACCTTGAGGAAGTGTTCCCGGTAGTACTTGAGTTCGTTGATGGATTCATACACATCCGCCAGTGCCTCGTGCTTGCCCGACTTCTTGAGCCCCTTGGCGACCTCGGGGCTCCAGCGCTTGCACAGCTCCTTGATCGTGGAGACGTCCAGATTGCGGTAGTGGAACCAACTTTCAAGCTCGGGCATCCAGCGCGCCATGAAGCGGCGGTCCTGGTGGATGGTATTGCCGCACATGGGCGAGGCACCCTGCGGTACATGTTCGCCCAGGAAGGCCAGCATCTGGGCTGCGGCGGCGGCCTCGCTGAGGGTGGAAGCCTTGACCTTGTCGATCAGGCCGGACTTGCCGTGGGTGTTCTTGTTCCAGTCGTCCATGGCATCCAGCACGCTGTCCGGCTGGTGCACGACCAGTACCGGGCCTTCGGCCACGGTCTCGAGATTGCTGTCGGTGATCACCACCGCCAGTTCGATGATGCGGTCACGATCGGGCTCCAGACCGGTCATTTCCATGTCGAGCCAGATGAGTCGGGAGGGGTCTTGTGCCATACTTAGCCGTTGTGTCTTTCTGCCACTATCGCCAGGCGAGGTGGTCGTAAGTCTTTGTAATCCTCCATTTTCGCATATGCCGGCATGACCGCCCACGCCTTCAGTCTCGTTTTCCTATTTTTCCTGGTCTTCTCCACGCTCCTGCAGCTCTGGCTGAAAACCCGGCACCTCAACCATGTGCTGGCGCATCGCAATGCCGTGCCCGCCGACTTTGCCAGCCAGATCGAGCTCGCTGCCCACCAGAAGGCGGCCGACTACACCGCGGCCAAGGTGCGCTTTGGTCGCATAGCCATCGTCTGGGAGGCGCTGGTGCTGGCGGGCTTCACGCTCGGTGGCGGCCTTGGCTGGCTGGATGTACAGGCTCGCAACCTGGCAGGCCAGGGCATCTGGGCTGGCCTGGCACTGATCGTGGGCCTGACCGTGGTCAACGGCGCGCTGTCGCTGCCCTTCTCGCTCTATTCCACCTTTGTGCTGGAGGCGCGCTTCGGCTTCAACAAGACCACGCTGGCGGTCTTTATCGGCGACCTCGTCAAATCCACGCTGCTGGGCGCCCTGCTGGGCCTGCCGCTGGTGGCACTGGTGCTGTGGCTGATGGACGCAGCGGGCACCTTCTGGTGGCTGTACGCCTGGGCAGCCTGGGTGCTGTTCGGCCTGGCCCTGATGGCGGTCTACCCCAACTTCATCGCCCCGCTCTTCAACAAGTTCACCCCGCTGGCGGATGAATCACTCAAGGCGCGCATCGACGCACTGTTGCAAAAGTGCGGTTTTGAATCCAACGGTGTGTTCGTGATGGACGGCAGCAAGCGCAGCAGCCATGGCAACGCCTACTTCACCGGCTTTGGCAAGACCAAGCGCATCGTCTTCTTCGATACCCTGATCGAGCGGCTGGAGCCGCTGGAAGTGGAAGCCGTGCTGGCCCATGAACTGGGCCACTACAAGCGCAATCACATCATCAAGCGCATGGTCATGACCTATGGCCTGGGCCTTGTGACCCTGGCCGTCCTAGGTCTACTCAAGGGTGCCGGCTGGTTCTACGCCGGCCTGGGCGTGGCCCAGCCCTCGACCGCAGCCGCGCTGGTGCTGTTCTTCCTGGCACTGCCGGCATTTACCTTCCCCTTCGGCTGGCTGGCCAGCCGTGGCTCGCGCAAGCACGAATACGAGGCCGACCACTACGCCGCCGAGGTCAGCGACGCTGGCGCGCTGGTATCGGGCCTGGTCAAGCTCTATCGTGACAATGCCGCGACGCTGACGCCGGACCCGCTGCACTCCCTGTTCTACGATTCGCACCCGCCGGCAGCACTGCGCATTGCCGCGCTCAAGGCCACGCAATAAGGAAAACACCGTGTCGCTCGCTCAAGAAAACTGCCCCGCCGTGGTCGACCCGCTGACCGACGCCCAAGCCCAGGCCCTGCTGGCCGAGGTGCCGGGCTGGTCGCTGGAAGGCGCCAAACTGGTCCGCACCTTCCGTTTTGCCAACTATTACGAGACCCTGGCCTTCGTGAATGCCTCGGCCTTTATCTCGCACCAGGTCGACCACCACCCCGAGCTGCATGTGACCTACAACACGGTCAAGGTGGCCTACGATACCCACTCGGTCAATGGCCTGAGCCGCAACGACTTCGTCTGCGCCGCCAAGCTGAATGCGCTGGGCGCATGACCGAGATTGCCCGCATCATCCAGTCCCACGGCAAATCCTTTCTGGTGGAGCTGGACTCCGGCCGCCGCTACAAGGCGACCGCGCGCAGCAAGAAGACCGACCTCGCCGTCGGCGACCGGGTCGAGGTGGGCGTGCTCAATGAAGAGCAGGCGGTGATCGAACGGGTGACGCCACGGCAGAGCCTTCTGTACCGCTCGGACGAATGGCGCGAGAAGCTGATCGCCGCCAACGTCACCCAGATCATCGTCGTACTGGCCGCGGTGCCGAGCTTCTATGAAGAGCTGCTGAGCCGTTGCACCGTGGCGGCCGAGGATGCCGACATCCGCATCCTGATCCTGCTCAACAAGGCCGACCTGCCCGAGACGGCCGCCGCCCGCAAGGCGCTGGCGCCCTACCAGGCACTGGGCTACCCCATGCTGGAGCTTTCCGCCAAGGAGAGTGTGGAGGCCCTCTGGCCCTATCTGCAGGGGCAGACCTCGGTGTTCGTGGGCCAGAGCGGCATGGGCAAGTCCACCCTGGTGAACGCCCTCCTGCCCGAGGCGCAGGCCCGCACGCGGGAGATTTCCGAGGCGCTCGATTCCGGCAAGCACACCACCACCCACGCCACGCTGTACAAGCTGCCGCAGGGTGGCGAGCTGATCGACTCCCCCGGCCTGCAGGAGTTCGGCCTGCGCCATCTGCCCGCCGACCGGCTGATCAGCCTCTTCCCTGAGCTGCGCCAATACGCCGGCCAGTGCCGCTTCCAGAACTGCCGGCACGACCGCGAGCCGGGCTGCGCCCTGATCGCCGCGGCCGAAGCGGGCGAGATCCTGCCGCAGCGGCTGCAGCTCCTGCGCAAGCTGCAGCTCGAGTGCAAGAAATCCACTCACTAGTGGGTTTGCAGCCACGCGACCGACACCTCCGCACCACAGTCGCGGCGGCAAAATCCTTGCAAATCAGTCCATTAGTTGCCAAGCGCACAAGCAGGCTGCTAAAATCACTATCCGCAGTAATTTTTTATTAACTCTTTCAGTTAGAAAGTAGGACTGATCTTCATGCCTAACGTACGCGTCAAGGAAAACGAGCCGTTTGAAGTTGCCATGCGCCGCTTCAAGCGCGCGGTGGAAAAAACCGGCCTCCTCACCGAACTCCGCGCTCGCGAGTTCTACGAAAAGCCGACCACCGAGCGCAAGCGTAAGCTCGCTGCTGCTGTGAAGCGCCATTACAAGCGCATTCGCAGCCAGATGCTGCCCAAGAAGTACTACTAAGCAGCGTTTTCCGCGTACCGCACACGGGGGCTTGCTCCTGTGGTAAGCGCACTCAGGGCCGCCGGTTTATACTGGCGGCCTTGTGTTTTTTTCGTCGCCCACCCTTTCTTCGAGTCCTGCCATGAGCCTCAAGCAACGTATTACCGACGACATGAAAACCGCCATGCGTGAGAAGGATACCGCCCGCCTGGGCACTATCCGCCTCCTCCTGGCCGCCATGAAGCAGAAGGAAGTGGACGAACGTATCGAGCTCAGCGACGAGCAGATCGTTGCCATCATCGACAAGATGCAAAAGCAGCGCCGCGATTCGATCAGCCAGTACGAAGCCGCCGCCCGCCAGGACCTGGCCGATATAGAAAAGGCTGAGATGGTCGTGCTGGAGGCCTATATGCCGCAGCAGGCCGACGAGGCCGAGATCAACGCCATTCTCGACGCCGCCTTCGCCACCCACGGCACCACCGTGGCAGCGATGGGTAAGATCATGGCCGATATCAAGCCCAAGCTGGCCGGTCGTGCCGACCTCAGCAAGGTCTCGGCCCTGGTGAAGGCCCGTATTCAGTAATCAAGCTGTACCGGGCGCGATCCAACCGCGCCCTCCCCCGAGATCCATGGCCCGCATTCCCGAAGAATTCGTTCAGGACCTGCTCAATCGCCTCGACATCATCGAGGTCATTGAGCGCTATCTGCCGCTCAAGAAGGCTGGCCAGAACTACGCTGCCTGCTGCCCGTTCCACAAGGAAAAATCACCCTCCTTCACCGTCAGCGCAACCAAGCAGTTCTATCACTGCTTTGGCTGCGGCGCCCATGGCTCGGCCATCGGCTTTGTCATGGAGTACGAAGGCCTGGGCTTTCCGGATACGGTCGAAAAGCTGGCCGAATCGATCGGCATGCAGGTGCCGCGCAGCGAGGGCCGGCCGGACGATACGCCCAAGCGTGCACTGCAGACCAGCCTGGTCGAGCTCAACACCCGCGCCATGCACTACTACCGCGAGCAGCTCAAACTGAGCCCGCGCGCGATCGACTACCTCAAACGGCGCGGCCTGAGCGGCCAGGTCGCCGCCCGCTTCGGCCTGGGCTACGCACCGGACGACTGGCACCCGCTGGCGCAGTGTTTCAGCGACTACGCCACCAACCCGCAGCTGGCCGAGGTCGGCCTGGTGATCGACCATGCCGATTCTGGCCGTCGCTACGACCGCATGCGCGACCGGGTGATCTTTCCCATTCTGGACGGCAAGGGCCAGGTGATCGGCTTTGGTGGTCGCATCCTGGACAAGGGCGAGCCCAAGTATCTGAACTCGCCGGAAACTCCGTTGTTCCAAAAGGGCCTTGAGCTCTACGGTCTGCCACAAGCACGCCAGTCCATCCGCGCCAAAAACCGGGTACTGGTGGTCGAAGGCTATATGGACGTGGTGGCACTGGCTCAATTGGGCGTGGAATACGCCGTCGCCACCCTGGGCACCGCCTGCACACCGGAGCACGTGAAGAAGCTCTCGCGCATGGCCGACCAGGTGGTATTCAGCTTCGATGGCGACAAGGCCGGCCGCAAGGCAGCCTGGCGCGCGCTGGAGAACAGCCTGCCGCTGGCCAGCGACGGCAAGACGCTGAGCTTTTTATTCCTGCCGGCCGAGCACGACCCAGACAGCTACATCCGCGAATATGGCAAGGAAGCCTTCGAGAAGCTGGTCGACGAAGAAGCGCTGGGCTTGGTTGCCTTTATGACCCGAGAGCTGGCCGGCCAGGTGGATATGGATACCGACGAGGGCAAGGCCAAGTTCCTGCACCTGGCCAAGCCACTGGTGGCCCAGGTGAAGGCGCCGGCACTGAGCATGCTGCTGCGCAAGAAGCTGGGTGAACTGGCAGGCCTTGATGCGGTCGAAGTAGCGCAATTGCTGGGAACTGCCCCGCAGGCCAGCAGCCAAGCCGCTGCCGGCCCGGCCTACGCGCAACAGGATGGCGGCGGCCAGTTTGGCCAGCAAACCCAAGCCGGCGGCGCCCCCAAGAAGCCCTGGAACAAGCAGCAAGGTGGTGGTGGCAGTGGCGGCGGCGAGAAACGCCGCTGGCGCGGCAAAGACGAGCCTGAGTTGGGCGCACCGCCACCGGAAGGCCCAAGGCAGACGACCGACCTGGGACTGGAGCTCTTGCAGATTCTGGTAGCGGCCCCCAAGTATGCGCTTGAGCTGCCACAGAACGAGACGCCAGCCAGCGCAATGAGCCCTGCCATGCAGGCCATCCAGCGGGTGGCGGACTATGTGAGTGAGCAGCCGCAGGTACCGGTGACTGGACATCTGCTGGACGCCATGCGGGGTGACCCTTGCTTCCGTCTCTTGGACCAGGCTTTTAGCAAGAGCCGGGACAAGTATGGCAACAGCGAAGAGGCCATCCTGGCAGAGGCCTGGCAGCACGCCCTGCAGCGCTACCTGCTGACACAGGAGAAGCCGCGCGCCGCTCGTCGATTGGCCGAGTTGCAGCGCAAGTACGATACGAGTGGTTTTGGCAGCCTGAGCCCGGAAGAACGCGACGAATATGGTCGCCTGGTTCTGATGGGCCGGTAAATATTGTTCCGCAAAGCCGGTCGGCGCTTCCTAGAATGAAGCGACAGGCCGGCCAGGCCAAATACCTTGAACAGACTACCTTACGGGGTGCTGTGAACACGGCGCAAGCATGCGAAGCCACTGTTTTTCTTCGTGGAACAGATGCTTACTCCAGTAGTTCATGGTACTATTAGCGGTTTCCCCCGTTCCAAACCGAGATACCCACAGATGGCGGCAGATCACGAGCTCGACAAGTCCGAAGCCAAGCGCGACGCAGAACCGCGTCTCGACAGCGAGGCGCGCAAGGCGCGCTTCAAGAATCTCATCGTGCTCGGTAAAGAGCGGGGCTACCTGACCTACGCCGAGATCAACGACCACCTGCCAGAAGACATGCTGGACGCCGAGCAGATCGAAGGCGTTATCAGCATGATCACCAATATGGGCATCCAGGTCTACGATGAGGCGCCGGACGCCGAATCGTTGCTGATGTCCGACTCCGCTCCCGCCGCCGTCGCCGATGACGACGTGGCCGAGGAAGCCGAGGCTGCGCTCTCGACCGTGGATTCCGACTTCGGCCGGACCACCGATCCCGTGCGTATGTACATGCGCGAAATGGGTACCGTCGAGCTCCTGACCCGCGAAGGCGAAATCGAGATCGCCAAGCGGATCGAGGACGGCCTCAAGCACATGATCCAGGCCATTACCGCCTGCCCCACCACCATCAGCCACATCATTGGCATGGTGGACAAGGCGCTGGCCGACGAAATCCGTATCGATGAAGTCGTGGACGACTTTATCGACCCCAACGCGGTAGAAGAAGAGGCCGCACCGCCCGAGCTGGCTGACGCAGACAGCGACGAGGACGTGCCGCTGGAAGACGCTGCCGACGAAGACGATGAAGACAACGAAGGCGCTGCCGCCGCTGCTGCTGCGGCCAACCTTGAAGAGCTGAAGAACAAGGCTGCCGAACACTTTGCCGTGATCCGCGACCTGTTCGACAAGATGATCAAGGCGCTGGAAAAGCACGGCCCGCACAGCAAGCAGTACACCGCGCTGCAAGAGCAGATCTCGGCCGAGTTCCTGAAGATCCGCTTCTCGGCCCGCCAGGTCGAAAACCTGTGCGACAGCCTGCGCAATATGGTGGACGAGATCCGCGGCTACGAGCGCGAGATCATGGACATCTGCGTGCAGAAGGTACGCATGCCGCGCGAGCACTTCATCAAGACCTTCCCCGGCAACGAAGACAACCTCGACTGGGTGAAGAACGAGATCGCCGCTGGCAAGCCCTACTCCGCCATCCTGGAGCGCTACCAGCACGCCGTGATGGAGAAGCAGTCCAAGCTGGCCGAGCTGCAGGCCAACGCCATGCTGCCGATCAAGGACCTGAAGGAAATCAACCGTCAGATGTCCACCGGCGAAGCCAAGGCACGCCGTGCCAAGCGCGAGATGATCGAGGCCAACCTGCGTCTCGTGATCTCGATCGCCAAGAAGTACACCAACCGCGGCCTGCAGTTCCTCGACCTGATCCAGGAAGGCAACATCGGCCTGATGAAGGCCGTGGACAAGTTCGAATACCGCCGCGGTTACAAGTTCTCGACCTACGCCACCTGGTGGATCCGGCAGGCCATTACCCGCTCGATCGCCGACCAGGCCCGCACCATCCGTATTCCGGTGCACATGATCGAGACGATCAACAAGATGAACCGCATCTCGCGGCAGATCCTGCAAGAGACCGGCCTGGAGCCGGATCCGGCCACCCTGGCCGAGCGCATGGACATGCCCGAGGACAAGATCCGCAAGATACTCAAGATCGCGAAGGAACCGATCTCGATGGAAACGCCGATCGGCGACGACGACGATTCGCACCTGGGCGACTTTATCGAGGACCAGAACAACCTGGCCCCGGTGGACGCTGCGGTCTACGCCAGCCTGCGCGACGCAACCCGCGACGTGCTGGACACGCTGACCCCGCGCGAAGCCAAGGTACTGCGTATGCGCTTCGGTATTGAAATGAATACCGACCACACGCTGGAAGAAGTTGGCAAGCAGTTCGACGTGACCCGTGAGCGTATCCGTCAGATTGAAGCCAAGGCGCTGCGCAAGCTGCGCCACCCGACCCGCTCCGAACGGCTGAAGAGCTTCCTCGACAGCCTGGCCAGCGAGGGCTGACCCTCTACGGGCCTGTAGCTCAGTTGGTTAGAGCAGAGGACTCATAATCCTTTGGTCCAGGGTTCAAGTCCCTGCGGGCCCACCACAACAAAGACCCTGGTACTTCGGTACCAGGGTCTTTTGTTTTGTTGCATCCGTTTGCATGCTGGTTTTGAGTGACGCGATAACCCCCCTCCCCCCTGACCTTGATGGCCCCACAGTGATAGAACTCGGACTTGATGCCCTGATAACAGAATTAGGTTTATGCTAGGGCGCAGCCAGCTCCTAGACTGACCCGCGGCCAAGTGAAGCAACCGAGCAAGGCATACGCAGCGTATGTCTAGTAAAATTGCAGCCCGTCTCCTATTTCCATGCTAAACGTCGCAAAGAAAGTTTTTCAATGACATCTGGTAATGGCAATGCCACATCGCCGTACTCGTTACTGAGGGCACAGAAGCGTGTAAGTTTGGCAGAAGCGGTTCCGCTACCCGGGCCGATGGCAATATATGTTGAACCGACCAATATCTGTAATTTTAAGTGCGTCTTCTGTCCCGAGTCTTTTGATGACTATAGGGAGAAAGCCGGCGGCTTGTTTCAGATGACACTTGACAATTTCAAGATAATTGCGCAACAAATCAAGGAGTTCAACACAGTCAAGACGTTGAATTTTTACATGATGGGCGAACCTTTTTCCAACAAAGAATTACTGGATTTTATATCCCATGCGAAACAGGAAAAAATAGCCGAACGTCTTATTGTCACATCTAATGGCACATTGATTAAGCCTGAACGTTACGAGGCCATCTGCGCCAGCGGCCTAGATTATCTTAGAATATCCATTTACGGCGGCAACGAGACTGCCCATCGGGCCAACACCCAGAGTCCCTTCAAGCTGGAGAGGATTCGGGAAAACGTCGCAGGGCTTCGGGCTTATCGAGACAAGATGGGAAAAGCCGGCCCATCCATTTACGTAAAGATGATTGAATCAAAAAGCAATGCTGAGAATCAGGACTTTCTGAATTACTTCAATGGCGTCGGAGATGAGTTGAATCTGGAGCCTGTAATGAACTGGAATGATCCGGATGAAGGTAATCTATCACTGATAGAAACAGACTCACTTTTGATGAGTAAGCATTTCTCTCATAAGAAGGAAGTCTGCCCTTTTCCCTTCTATACGCTAGTTATACATTCCGACCTCAATGTCAGCGTGTGCTGCGTCGATTGGAACAAGAAAACGGTAATTGGTAACTTGCGTGAAAAAACACTCAGCGAGCTATGGCGAAGTGACGCCTTGAAGGATTTCCAGTTAAAGCATCTGCAAAGGGAGCGACATAAATTAAGTAGTTGCAAGAACTGCACCTATATCCACACTGCACCGGATAATCTGGACGAATTGGACGTGGGAACCTATATAGATAGACTAAGTGCCATATAAGCCTAGTGTGACAGCGCATTAATTCATACTTAATTAATCGCATCGAGCGATAAATGGGGTCCGGTCTCAATGCCGTTAAGTTAAGGCTAGCCCGAGTCATCGCAAGCCCTTATACGCTCTCGCTTTGACCGGTTTCACCTTCTGCCGTGTTCGTGGGAATGATCGCCCTGGCCGAGCGATCTCCACAGTCTTGGTGATGAGCCTCCCGGTCGCCGCAGCCAGTTTACTTACAGCCCGGGGCCGCAGCATCAACTGGGGCAGTGCAGCACGAAGCGCCGAGAGCGCATAGGTCAGGTTGGGGATCGTTTCGGCCACCAGCTCACCGGATAGTCGGGCCAGTCCGCTCATCGTCGCAGCGAGATTGCTGAGCCAGACCTTGGCCAGGAAGTCCTGCTCGATACTCTCGGGCAACTCGCCCGAGAAGTGCTCGACCGCCAGTCGGCATTTGAGCAGCTTGAAACACTCCTCGATACGCCAACGCTGGTGATACAGCGCAGCGAAGTCCGCGGCGGGATAGCGGTCCGAATCCAGCAAGGAGGTGATCAGGATTTCCGTCCGGCCACCCTTCAGCGGGATACGGATCAGCCGCAAGCGGAAGCTTGGCTGGGTAAGGGTGTAGCCCTGCTGTTGAGCGCGACGCAATGCCGGTGCCGGGATGACGAAATCCAGCACGGTTTCAGATGCCTGGCTGCGATAGGCGAAGTCCTCCATTTCTCTACTCATCACCCCGTCCACGCGCATGCAGAATGACTTGCCTTGCTCAAGTAGCCAGGCAAACAACCAATAGGCCGGGAAGCCCCGGTCGAGCAAGAGCAAGTCGTCGCCCTGGACGTGGTGGAGACAGTCGGCCAGCAAAGCTCGCTCACGCGATGCGGCCGGTGCCAGCTGGGCGTGCAGCATCAGGCGACTGGTCACGTCGAACAAGCCGATGGCCTGGGCCATGGGGGCTTCACCACCCCAGCGATCACCGTGGCAACCGTACTGTTCGGCCACCTCCGGAAGCTTGTGTAGACGCAGTGTTGTGGTGTCGGCGGCCACCAGGCGCAGGCCGCGCCAGCGTGGTGGATCGACATGGCGATACCAGGCGTCGAGGAGCATGTGGTTGAGCGAAGCAAAGACGGCAGGCTTGAGCTTGCGTCGAGCTTGGCTGAAGGCACTCTTGCTGGCCTGGCGCATGAAGCTCGCCTGCCCGGCGAGCTTGCCGAAGAAGTCATCGAGTTCGGTCTGCAGGCCTTTGACAAGACCTTGGGCCAAGGCGGCGACCATGACCGGAAAGGTCAGGGTACGATTGCGAGTGAAGTCGGTGTCGCTCACGCGATGCTGAGCGACAAAGGCAGGGGAATGTAAGGCCTTGTGAACGTCAGCGAAGAAACTGGCATGGAACTTGTTCTTGCATGGGGGTGAACTCAATGAAAGAACAAGTGAAATTGTACGTTAAATCATGCGGTTACGCTTAACTTAACGGCATTGGGTCCGGTCTTGCAATCCAACACAGTCATGCGTGATTGCAAGACCTGGCCCCAATTCTCCTGGTACTTCGGTACCAGGGTCTTTTTGGTTTTTCGGGTTCAGTTCCAGGCGCACTCGCCATCTCTGCCTTACGAGGCAGACGAAGCAAGCGCCCGCTTCCAGATCCCTTCATACAAGGCCGGCACCCAGCCATCTGCGGGGCAGCGGCTCCAACTTTGCGATAGAAACACCATCGCCTCATCCCCAGACACCTGTCGTGCCTTGTCCAGTTCCAATACCAGCAAGGTACGACGCGAGAACGGGCAGCCACCGACATTGCCGTCGCGCAATGGCTGACGCAACACCGCTGCTGGGGCGTATAGACAGCGCCGGGCGGCCTCGGCCGGGTCAAGCGACGGCTCGGACTGGTACAGGGCGCGCATCTGCACCATGCCCTTGACCATATTGTGGATGGCTACACCGGTGGCGTGCATGGCCGATGTGTCGTTGCCGGCCAAGCTTGCCAGCAGCGCCTTAGCCGTACGCACACGGCCATTGATACGCCACACCAACTTGCGCAAGGCATTACCGGGCGCCAGCGCCTGCCCCATCGTCATCGCGGCGGCCCAGCTTTCTGCGCTGGCGGTATAACCGGACACAAAGGCACTGCCAATGACCTGCTGCAACAACTGCCCGACGTGCACACCGTCCTCATGACCACGCAGCCAGCGCGCCAGTGGCTCCAGCGTATCTGGCGCCTGGCGTAACTGCGGTGCCATGCTGCTCAACCGCGCCCAGAGCTGGTCCTGGTTTGCCGCACGCCCCTCGGCGGCACGGGCCCTCATGGTGGGGAAACGCAGGCCTTGCCAAGACAGGGTCTTGAGCACGCCACCCACAAGCAGGCGATTGAGCAATGGCCCGCCAGGCTCGAATGTGCGGTCTATCGTCTCACCCGCAGCGAGTTGCTTGATATCGGCAGCTTGGTCGATCTTGATCACATCAATCAGACCGGGTATGCGTATCTGTTTCATGGCAGTAAAGGATGAGTTTTGGATGCGCTCAGGCTATCACTCTGATATCCATACAATCCAATACGATGCATCTTCGATTTCAAGACGAAAATCATATGGAATTCCGACAGCTACGCTACTTTCTGGCCGTGGCCGAATATCTGCACTTTACGGAAGCCGCTGCCCACCTGGGCATGGCACAGCCGCCGCTGAGCCAGCAGATATTGAAACTGGAGCGCGAAATTGGTGCGCGCCTGTTTATCCGCCATCCACGCCGCGTCGAGCTAACCGAGGCCGGGCGGCTATTTCGTGAACGGGCTAGGCGCATTGTCGAAGACGCAGAACTGGCATTGGCAGAGGCCCAGCAAGCAGCCCGTGGCGCTGTTGGGAGCCTGTCGCTGGGTTTCGCGGCATCAACCGTATTCCACCCCTTGGTGCCTGCACTATTGCAGCGTTACCGCGCGCACTACCCGGAGGTCATTATTCGCAGCGAGGAAAGCAACAGCGTCGCGCTGATGAACAAGCTGCGCGATGGCCAGACAGACGCTGCGCTGGTTCGCCTACCGCTGGCCCATCCTGATTTGCACGCTACGCCACTGGTCGAGGAGGAGGTCCTGTGCGTCCTGCCCGATTCGCACCCACTGCACCGTAGCCGGCAGGTGCCCTTGTCCGCGCTCGCGGACGACAATTTTGTCCTGCCCCCGCGCAGGCTGGGGCCGGAAATGTACGACACGACCCTGGCCGCCTGCAGGTCTGCCGGCTTCACACCGCGCGTGGGTTTGGAATCACCTCAACTGTCTTCAGTCAGCAATCTGGTGGCAGCCGGGTTTGGCATCTCGCTCCTGCCTGCTTCTTTACGCCAATTACAGACTGCAGGAGTGAGCTATCACACGCTAAAAGGTAAACCCCTGACCACGGCTATCGCTCTACTGACTCGGCCCCGCGAGCAGGCTGCCACCATAAGAAACTTAATGCGGCTCACGCGCGAGCTCGGCAAGGAATAGATAGAAATGGGCTCCGATCTTGCAATCCAACACGGTCATGCGTGATTGCAAGATCGGAGCCCTTTTCTTATCTGCCGACGATATAGCGCGTGGCCTGGTCGCATGCGAGTCCCACCCCGGTTGGTCGCCTTGGCCTTCCTCCTTGTGATCAAGCCCCGGTGCGCGCGATAAGCCGCAGGGGAGCTATTTGCGGGCCTCTGCCTGGCGGCGCGCGCGGATCATCCAGAACTGCAAGATGGCACCGAGCAGGAAGAGGACAAGCCAGCCGAGCAGTGCGGCCCCCACCACGGGCGACTTGGGGCCGTCCGCCAGCGGGTGAGCTGCCGGTAGCCGGGTCAGCGTTTCATTGATGCCGGGCACCAGCAGCAGAAAGAAGCTGAAGGAGCGCCCGAAGGTGGCCAGGTAGGGCCGCAAGCTACCCAGAAAGGCCAGGCGCGGCACCAGCAGGCTGCCAAAGGCCGCCAACAGCGCGAGGATGCCCAGGGCATGCCCGGGGTTGAAGCCGCCGGTACTGGACAATCCGAAGGCGGTGAAGACCGACAGCGACAGCCCCGCCAGATAGACCTGACCAGCGCGCGTTGCAGGATCAATGCTGCGATAGCGCACCAGGCTATAGAGGCCGGCCACGATGGGTGGCAGGCTGATCAGAGTGTGGATGACGCCCAGGAGCGAGAGAGGATGAGCCATGATCGTACCTATCTATTAGTTGGTAGAGTGACAGACAAAAGAAAAACCACCGAAAACGATGGTTAGTGACTTTCCCTTAGTGAGCGAGCAGCCTATCCAAGAGCGGCTGAACGATCTGGGTGAAAACCTCGGGGTTGCCATAGGCACGGGCCGACAACATCGCACCATGCACCGTTGCCGCGAAAGCCATGGCCTCGGTCTCGGGGCTGGTACGCAGCGCAAAGACCCCCGCTGCAGCTCCCCTCTCCAGCACGGCGGCCAGCCATGCGGTCAGATCCAGGAAATGGCCACGGACTTCATCCGCCACTTCGGCGGGGATGGCCGAGAGCTCGGCGGCCAGCATGGCGCAAATGCAGAAGGGTGCGCTGCCGTCACGGATGCACGCAGCCCAGTAACCGGTGTAGGCCTGCAACTGGTCCAAGGGGGCGGGAATCCGCTCTGCTACTGCCGCCAAACCCACCCGCCCCTCCTCGCGATAACGCACGAGGACGGTCCGCACCAGCTCGGCCTTGCTGGGGAAGTGGTGGTGGATGCTGGCCTTGCTGATATGCACAGCCTCCGAGATGTCGGCATAACTGAAGCCGTTATACCCGGCGGTGGCCAGCAGCGAACGGGCGCAGCTGGCGATCTCGGCGGCCTTGGGTGAGAGGTCGGTATTCATGGCAGCAGTCTACCAACTAGTAGATACATGTCAACACATTCATCTCTCTACTAGTTGGTTGATGATTGCAAAATACTTAGCCTGCCAGCCCCGCAACAGCCATCGTCAGGCCGAAGCCGGCGACATAGGTGCCGCACGCCCCTGCCGCACGGACCAGGTTGGGCCGGGCAATGGTCGGCGAGATCAGCATGCCGAGCACAAACAGGTAGCGGGATGCAGTTGCCAAAACCATCAAACCGGACACCCAGGTGCCCGGGCTTTGGGTACCGAGCAAGAGCATGAACAGGGCGAGCAGCGGGGCGTATTCGGCCGTATTGCCCTGGGCACGGACCAGCTTGGTGAGGCGATCCTGCGGATCGCCGTTGCAGCCGACCAATACCTGCCGGCGCAGCCGTACGATGGTGATGGCAGCACTGAGGCTGAACAGCAGGAAGCCCAATGCGGCAGCGCAAAGCAGTGACAAGGGGGTGAACGGGTGCAGCATGGCAACTCCTGTAGTTGGGTTCGATCATTCTTGAAATGCGGCCATACGCCGGCGCAGCGTGCGGCGGGCCCGGTACAACATGACCCAGCAATTGCCGGGCTTGACCTGCAGCCGTTGGCAGACCTCTTCAATCTCGAAGCCCCAGAGCTCGCACAGCGCAAATGCCTGGGCCTGGCGCGGGGGGAGCTGCGCTGCGCACGCTTCGTAGGCTTGGCAGATCTGGTCCTGTGCCAGCCAGGCGTCCGGGCTGTTCCAGGGACGGATAGTGTCCGAGCCCCAATAGCCCTGTACGTCGAACACGCTGTCGAGATGATCACCATCGGCAAACTCGTCTGCCGATGCCACCAGAAGGCTGGGCTCGCGGGCCATGCGCCGCTCCATGTCGACGATCTTGTGCTTGAGGATACCGGTCAGCCAGGTCCGGACACTGGACTGAGCCCGGAAGTGCGCGCGTGCCTGCAAGGCCGCCAGCAGGGCATCCTGCACCGCATCTTCGGCGTTCTGCCGGTTACTTAGGCGGCTGATGGCAAAGCGCAGCAGGTAATCACGCTGTGCGGCCAGTTGCTGATCGCTCGGGCCGGTGTTCCTTTCCTTTTCGCTATGCAACGGGCCTCCTTGGCCATGCCTTGATGGAGCGCTTAAGTCGGGTGGGGCCCGATACGTAGGCAACGCCGTCCCTGGTGCACCGCCGCAGGCGCACCGGATCTGGGGGAAAGGGTTGGCTTGAAGATGCGCGAAGGGTCGCGCGGCGTGAGGCTAAGGATGCAGGGGCCCCGCTCAATCGCGCTCCCCGCCAACGAGGTCGGCACGACTGATGCGCATATTGCCGAACTGGCGGCGATAATCGCTGGGTGAGAGCCCGGTATGACGGCGGAAGATGCGGCGGAAGAAGCCAATGTCTTCGTAGCCGATGCGGGCGCAAACCGTGGCGATGGGGATATTGCTCTGCTCGAGCATTTCCCGCGCCGCCAGGATGCGCAGGGCCTGGGTGTAGGCGCCCGGCAAACGGCCGGTTACGGCCTTGAAGTGGCGAATAAAGGTACGGGGCGTCATGTCCACTTGCTCGGCCAGTATTTCGATCGAGAGCTCGCGGTCAAAATGCTGCTGCAGATACTCCTCGACCATGCGGATCTTGGCGTCGGAATGTGGCCGTGACAGCGGCAGCACGGCATAACCACTCTGCTTGATGCGTGGCATGCTAAGTAGCAGCGATTTGGCGCACTGCAGCGCAACCTCATGGCCGCAGAACTTCTCCACCAGGTAGAGGCTGAGGTCGATGGCGGCGTAGACGCCACCGCTGCACAGTACCCGGCCGTCCTCGGTGACGAACTCCTCCGGCCGCCAGATCACCTTGGGATAGCGCTCACGCATGATGTCGGCCACGGCCCAGTGCGTGGTGGCCCGCCGCCCGTCCAAGAGGCCGCACTCGGCCAGGAAGGCAACGCCGGTACAGATGCCGGCAATCATGGCGCCACGGTCATGCCAGCGGCGCAGCCAGGGCAGGATGGAGGATTCGCGGGCGATCCTGTCCTGCACATCCAGACCCGAGGCCGGCAGGATGATCAAGTCAGTGTGTTCGATATCCTCTATCCCGCACTGAGGCTTGAGCCCAAGGGCGCATAAGCTCTGCACATCGGCCCCATCCACCGACGCTACCCGCACCCGAAAACGGGGCAAGGTCTGCTCGTTGCGGAAGAAGTGCCAGAGGCTGCCGGCCGAGTGGAAAATCTCGATCGGCCCCACGGCGGTGGAGGCAAAGCTCGCCTCTGTCACCAGGACGGTGACGTCCAACACGGGGTGCTCGCTGCCGGTTGGCAGGGAGGATCGTTGCGGAAGCGTTTGTATCGCGGTTGTCATCACTCAACATCCTGGGTCATCGATAAGGTCGGTCGTGGCGGGCGCGCCGCTACTCCAGAGTAAAGCCCAGGAACAGGTGCAGGCCCAGCAAGCTGCCGAGCAAGTCACTGAATTGTTCGCCGAAGTAGTCGTGCGCCGCCCCCAGATGGGTACCACCACAGAGCAAGCGGGCCGCATGCCAGGTCAAGGCAGGCAGGTGCTGAACTTCGACGCCATAGGCGGTACGGCCGATCAGGAGATAGGCCGGCTCTTCGGCCACGTCACCAACCGGCATGAGCGATGCACCTTGCTGTAGCGCACTGCGCCATTGGTGTTCCGCCAATGCACTGCAAATGCGCAAGCTGCTAGCAGGATGCGCCAGCAAACGAACCTGAGGCAGCACTACGTCAGCCAGGCTCGCCAAGTCCTCCAATGGCCGCAGACCGGTGCGATCTGCTTCCTCCGACCCAAGATGCAATGCGCGGTTGACACAGAAGTCGAGCTCAGCCACCTCGGCTATCCAGCCCGGTACCGCCGCCTGCGTCTGCAGAAAGCCCGGGAAGCGGCTGCCGTATAGCTCCAGCCAACCGCAAACCGGCAGTTCGGCGACGACGAAGCGGCCCGCCAATTCGGCAAAGCCTGCTTCGCCCAGCAGCCTGCTGGTCGCGGGAAAGCTGATGCGCAGTGCACTCCCCAGGGTAGCCAAACAGGTACCGCGATGGATCGATAACGCAATCGCGGGGGGCAGGCCAGCCGGGGCCAACAATCCCGCCGGGGGCTCGCCCCCCTTGTGGATGGCCGCCAGCAGACTGGCCTGGGTATCAGCAAGCGTTTGCATATACCTCCCCGCTACAGGCATCCAGGATGGCATCGGCCTGCGCGACTTCGTGCAGCAGTTCTGCCAATGGTGGAATGGCGTTGTCACGCTCCAGCAGTACCGGCAAGCGCCCAAAACACGCAACCGCCTCGCGGTATAGTGCCCAGACCGGGTCGGCCACCGGCCCGCCATGATCATCCACCAGCAGGCTGTGCGTACCAAAGTGGCGCCGCTCATGGCCGGCCAGGTGCAGTTGGGCCACATATCGGGTCGGCAAGGCCTGCAGGTAGGCTGTGGCATCCCAACCGTGGTTGCTGCAACTGACGTAGACATTGTTGATGTCGAGCAGCAGGCCGCAGCCGGTAGCCCCGGCCAATCGGCCGAGAAATTCCGGCTCGGTCAGGGTCGAGGACTGGTAAGAGAAGTAGCTGGACGGGTTTTCCAGCAGCAGCTGGCGACCCAGACACTGTTGGGCTTGATCGACATGCCGGCAGACCAGCGCGAGTACCGACTCGGTCAGGGGCAAGGGCAAGAGATCGGGCACGCTCGCCCCCCCTACCCCGCTCCAGCTCAGGTGGTCGGAAACCAGGCCAGGCTCGATCCGATCGATCAGTCTTCTCAGCCTTTGCAGATGCATACGGTCCAAGCCGTCGGCCGAACCCAGCGACAGGGCCACCGCGTGGATGGATACCGGATAGCGGTCACGCACCGCCTCCAGTGCAGCCACCGCTTGGCTATCGCCCATGAAGTTCTCAGCATGGATCTCGACCCAGGCCACCTCCGCCTCGCCGCGAAGAAAAGACGTCAGGTGAGGAAAGCGCAGCCCAACCCCAGCTCGGTGTGGGATAGCAGCACTGACCCCGTACCTGACAGCCCGGTCGGGTTGGACTGCGCGCATCATCAACCTTCCTTGGTCGAGCCACCTGCGATCTTCTCGCAGGTACCTGCCGGGAGCAGCACAATGGACTTCGGATCACGTGCCTTGGTGGCGAGGCCGGCGCAAGCGTGCTTGCCGACGGCGCAGTCGTTCTTGCCAATTGCGTTCACGCCATAGCACTTTTCCAGATTTTGGGCGGTGGCGCGGGCGATATTGTCCTTGACCACCTGCGGCAGCTCCTTGTCCTGTGCGTTGGCGCCGGCTTGCATGGTGAGCGCAAGGCCAACTGCGGTGAACAAAGCCGAGGCCTTGGAAAGATCGTGTTTCATGGTGTTCCTTTATAGGGTTGATGGAACTGCATAACCGGCCCGACCTGGTGGTCTTCCGGCATGGACCGCCCCGGTGTTGGGCGATGGCGAAATTCTGCGCAACGCAAATGCCGTTTAGTAGCCGACGAAACTGACAAATACCGTAGTCAAAATTGCCGCACTCCCAACCCGCTCCCGCGGCCAGGCCGCCCACATTCCCACCGCCTTTCCCTCACCGCAGTCCGTAGCTGAATTCGGCCTGCACATCGTCGATTAGCGGTTTTCCACAACCCATGTCATAGCGAAAAACAATCGTCCCAAGACCTGCAAATATTGCCCTCGTCATAAACAAGCCTGCTACGACGGGCATTTCACGCCCTCATTTCACAAATTCAAGCGCTTGGTATGTAAATTAAATTGAGCTCGCTGAAGCAAAATATTCATTAGTCATTGTATTTACATGCCATTAACATTTCGGAACCGTTTCCACTCACTTCATGGGTGGGGGCAACCTGTCATGGTGTGGTGCATGAACCCAGGAGAATCAGCATGAGACTGAGTGGCAATATTCAGATACGACCTAGGCAGGCGTGGCAGCTATTTGCCACCCTGTTGCTGAGCTATACGCTCAGCGCCTGTGGCGGGGACGATAGTTCCGCCAAGCCGGCCCAGAGCCCGAATATGGCTGCCGCGGTAGCCCCCATGGCGGCGGACACGGTGGCCCAGACCAAGAGCAGCAAGCGCGGCCTTGCCTATGGTGAGCAAAGCGCGGCCGACCAGAGCGCTTTGGCCCCGGGCCTGGCCTGGTGGTACAACTGGTCGCCCAAACCTGAAGCCGGCGTTGCCTCGACCTACTCCGCAACTGGCGTGGAGTTTGTGCCGATGGCCTGGGGCGGCAACCCCACCCAGGCTGACCTGTTGGCTGCCATTCCGGCCGGCACGCGCTATCTCTTGGGCTTCAATGAGCCCAACTTCAAGTCGCAAGCCAATATGACGCCGAGCAAGGCCGCCTCGCTGTGGCCTGTGCTGCAGGCAGTGGCCAAGCAGCGTGGTCTGCAACTGGGCTCGCCAGCCGTGAACTACTGCGGTGGCAACGATTGCGTCAGCGAAAACGGCGTCACCTATACCGACCCGATCGCCTACCTCGACGCCTTCTTTGCCAACTGCAAGGACTGCCAGATCGATTTCATCCCGGTCCATTGGTATGCCTGTGACGTGCCGGCACTGAAGTTCATTGTCGACCGCTACCGTAAGTACCAGAAGCCACTGTGGATTACCGAGTTCGCCTGTGGGGACAAACAGCCCAGCTCGGCCATCACCGTCGCAGTCCAGAAGCAATACATGACCGATGCGGTGGCCTATCTGGAAAGCGAACCGGCCGTGGCCCGCTACGCCTGGTTCTCTGGCCGCAGCAACAACATCCCCAACGTCAATCTGCTGGGCGCCAACGGCCAACTGACCGAGCTGGGCCAGCTCTATGTCAGCCTGCCCTTCCAGACCAGCGGTACCGAGACGGCCCTGACCCCGGTCAGCGCCAGCGCCAGTGGCCAGGAACGCGGCGACCTGAGCGCCGACAAGGCCATCGACAAGAACCTCAATACCCGTTGGGGCAGTGCCTTTGCCGATAACCAGTACCTGACCCTGGATTACGGCAAGAACGTGACCATCACCCGGGTGCAGATCAATTGGGAAAATGCCCACGCTGAAAGCTACCAGCTGCAGGTATCGAGCGACGGCAGCAACTGGACCACGGTACGTACCGTGACCGGCAGCCCGGGTGGCGTGGAGAACCTGCGCGACCTGAGCGCCAATGGCCGCTATCTGCGCATGCAGGGCATCAAGCGCTCCAGCCAGTACGGCTATTCGATCTTCGAGATCCAGGCCTATACCGGTTCGCCGAGCAGCAGCCAGCCAACCCAACCCACGCAACCGACCCAACCAACCGACCCCAACGTACCCACCCAGCCGGTGCCGCCTAGCGCCGTGCTGGTACCTGTTGGCGCCACCACCTCCGGCGCAGAGAATGGCGGCCTGGGTGCCGAGAAGGCCATCGACGGCAACCTGAATTCGCGCTGGTCCAGTACCTCGGTAGATAACGCCTGGTTGCAGATCGACCTGGGTGTGAACCGTGATATCGGCTACATGAAGCTGGTGTGGGAAAACGCCCACGCGACCGAGTACGAAGTCCAGGTCTCCACCGACGGTCAGAACTGGACCGCGGTCCGCCATGTGTACGACAGCAAGGGGGGTACTGAGGAGCTGTTCAACCTGCGCGCCAAGGGTCGTTATCTGCGCATCCAGGGTGTGAAGCGCTCCACCCCCTACGGCTATTCGCTGTTCGAGGTCGAGGTGCGTGCCCCGGGTGCGGACAACTCGCTGCAGCTGCAGACCCCGCTGGCCTACACCACCCCCACCGGCAACGAGACCATCACCCCGCTGTACGCCCCGCAAGACCCGATCGAGACCCTGCAGTTCAGCCTGCCGGATGGCACCCTGGTGACGCGCTTTGGCGTGCGAGGCCTGGCCCGCCATGGCCGCGAGCGGGGCGAGGAATGGAATGAAGCCGGTTACGGCCCGAACGAGACGGTCGATGCCGCCGGCAAGCCGGTGGACAAGGGCCCGGGCAACTTCCTGACCTTTGTGCCGCAGTACTTCAAGAATCGCACCTGGGGCTTCGAGATCGTCGACAACAGCCGCGTTGCCGGCGTGACCAAGCCCACCCTGCGGGTCAACCAGTACTTCACCCAGGCCCAGCTGCCTGGCGGGGTGGCCTGGTTCCGCGCCTTTGACCGGGTCGGCGTGACCGGCTACGGCTGGATGGCCCCGGGCGAGTTGGCCGACAAGAGTGTGACGCTCTGTCCGGCTGTGCCCTACCCCACCAATGGCAAGCTGATGAACGCCAATGTGCTGAACAACGGCTGCAGCCTGACCGTGGATGGCTACCCTGGCCACGGCGACATCGGCGCCGACGGCATGCCCAATGGCAAGAACGTACCGGGCCGTGCGCTGCTGGTGGGAGACGTGATCGAGGTCTCGCCGTCCTTCTTCTCGACCAAGGAGGTCATGCAGGGCATTGGTGACGATGGTGGTATCCGCTACTACGCCGGCGAATGGACCTATGTCGTCGGTGTGGGCCTGCGCCCATCCTACGGCGTGCAGCCGCGGTTGATGAACGCCGCACTGCCGGCGGAGACCCTGTCTGGTGGCGATGGTTCGGTGTCCTACAACTACTCGGACAACGGCAACTTCATGTTCCAGCAGCCGCATAACAATATTGGCATGCAGAACATGCAGCGCTTTGTCGAAGGCCGCCGCCTGATCCACACCGACTTCTTCACCGGCAAGCACACCGAGGCTGGTAACGATGTGTACACGGCAGCCCAGAACAAGGCCGGTCCGTTCTTCGCCCAGTCGACCTGTGTGGGCTGCCACACCAACAACGGCCGTAGCAATGCGCTGACCGACCTCAACCAGCGTCTGGACAATATGAACGTCAAGACGGCGCAACTGGGCCAGGACGGCAAGCTCTACCCGCACGGCCTGTACGGCGCCAGTATCCAGATGAATGCCAAGTCCAGCAGCGGTGTTGCACAGGACTGGGGGATCGGCGTGCGTGTTGCCGGCTTTGATACCCGTACCGTGCTGCTCAACGACGGTACCCGGATCGAGCTGCGCAAGCCGCGCCTGGCCTTCGACGGCCCGGTGCCGGAGCTGTACTCGGTGCGTAGCGCCCAGCCCATGATCGGCACCGGCCTCTTGGAAGCCATTCCGGAAGCCGACATCGTGGCACGTGCCCGTACTACGCCGGACGCCGATGGTGTGAAGGGCGTGGCCAACTATGTCTTCGATCCGGAATCGGGCCAAGTACGCCTGGGTCGCTTCGGCTGGAAGGCATCCAAGGCCACCCTGCGCGACCAGGTCGCCTCGGCCCTACTGCACGATATGTCGGTAACCTCGCCGGTCTATCCCAAGAAGTCCTGCCATGCCGGTATTGCCGGTTGCCGCAGCGGCGTGGGCGAACCGGGCGTGACCGAGGCCGAGCTGCAGAAGGTCACCCAGTACATGGCCCTCCTGGCCGTACCGGCACAGCGCAGCCTGCAGAGCGGCTTCCCCAAGGGCGTGGCGCCGCTGCCTGAGCACATCGTCAACCCCACCCAGGTGGCAGCGGGCCGCAAGGCGTTTGTGAGCGCCAACTGTGTGGCCTGCCATACCCCGGAGATGAAGACCGGCAACAACCACCCCTTCGCCGAACTGCGCAACCAGACCATCCGTCCCTACACGGACCTGTTGCTGCACGACATGGGCGATGGCCTGGCCGACAATCTGCCGGAAGGCAAGGCCAGCGGTCGCCAGTGGCGTACCCCGGCACTGTGGGGTATCGGCTACACCGGCAAGATCCAGGAAGGCGACAACAAGGTCGGCTACCTGCATGACGGCCGCGCCCGCACGCTGCAGGAAGCCATTCTGTGGCACGCCGGTGAAGCGGAGAAGAGTCGTCAACGCTTCGAAGCGCTGACTGCCCAGGACCGCGACGCCATCGTGGCCTTCCTGAAGTCGCTGTAAGACGTCACATTGACCTACAAAGGCCAATTGGCAAAAAGGGCATCGGTATTACCGATGCCCTTTTTCTTTAGCCGCTGGCCGCTCGCGCAAACGCGGCACTCGCTGTGTTCAGTGCCCCGCCTCTACGGCGGGTGGCGAGAAGCGGTCCAGCACATGGTGCACCATACCCTTGGCCAACTCCTCCTCGCCGAAAAAGATGGTCCCCAGTCCCTCGCGGCGCAGCAGTGTGGACTCATCCTCGCTATGGGTACGCAGAATGACCTCGATGGCGGGGTTCAGGGTCTTGGCGGTATCGACCATCTGCCGGACATGCAGCGTATCGGGCAGGGCCAGTACCAGCATGGCAGCGTCAGCGATGTGGGCCTGGATCAGCACAGACGGATCGGCGGCATCACCCGATACCGCGGCCACACCCTGCTTGCGCAGGCCCTCAACCAGTTCGCGGTTCTGCTCGGCCACCACGTAGGGGATGCCGCGCTCGGCCAGCGCCTTTGCGATGCGGCGACCAACCCGGCCATAGCCTACCAGCACCACCTGCCCTTCCAGGTACCGGCGCTCGGTACTCATGGGCAGCTCGGCATAGGGGTCCTGCCGCAGCTCCAGCTTGCGGGCCGTATTGGAATGCTTAAGCACCCAGCGGCGCAGTGGCTCTATGGCGGCGAAGAGGAAAGGATTGATGGCGATGGAGATCAGTGCGCCGGCGAGCACCAGGCTCATGCCCTCCTGCGGCAAGAGGCCCAGGGTCACGCCCAGACCGGCAAGGATGAAGGAGAACTCGCCGATCTGCGCCAGGCTCGCGGCAACCGTGAGCGCGGTATTGAGCGGGTAGCGGAAGGCCAGCACCAGGGCACCGGCGGCCAGGGCCTTGCCGAGCACGATGATGGCGACCACACCCAGCACATGCAGCGGTTCCTGCAGCAGGATGACCGGGTCGAACAGCATGCCCACCGAAACGAAGAACAGCACCGAGAAGGCATCCCGCAGCGGTAGCGACTCTTCGGCGGCACGATGGCTGAATTCCGATTCGCGCATCACCATGCCGGCAAAGAAGGCACCCAGCGCGAACGACACCTGGAACAGGTGCGCTGCACCATAGGCGATGCCGATGGCACTGGCGATCACCGCCAGGGTAAAGAGCTCGCGTGAGCCGGTACGTGCCACATGCCTGAGCATCTGCGGCAAGACGCGGCGGCCGGCTACCAGCATCAGGGCGATAAAGGCTCCCACCTGCAAGAGGGTCTGGCCTATGGTCACCCACAGGGGCTGCGTAAGCGCGGTGGCGGCTGCATTGCCCCCCAGCACACCCGCCAGGGGTGGCAGCAGCACCAGCACCAGCACGGTCGCCAGGTCCTCCACCACCAGCCAGCCCACGGCGATGCGGCCGTTCATGGTCTCCAATACCCGCCGCGCCTCCAACGCCTTGAGCAGTACCACGGTACTGGCGCAAGAAAGCGAAAGGCCAAACACCAGCCCGCCACCAAAACTCCAGCCCCACCAGGCGGCCATGGCCATGCCCAGCACGGTGGCCAGGCCCATCTGCACCACCGCGCCGGGCAGGGCGATGCGTTTGACCGCCAGTAGGTCCTTGAGCGAGAAGTGCAGGCCCACGCCGAACATCAGCAGCATGACGCCGATCTCGGAAAGCTGCGAGGCGATATGTACATCGGCAACAAAACCCGGCGTAGCCGGACCGATGATGATGCCAGCGACCAGGTATCCGACCAGGGCCGGCAGGCGCAGGCGTTCGGCCAGAAAGCCGAGGATGAGGGCGACGCCGAAACCGGCCGCGATAGTGGTGATCAGGGTGACGTTATGGTCCATTGAGCTCCCTTCTGTTATGTGTACCCGAACGCAGCGGGACGGGTCATCTTGGACAATAGATAAACCCTGCAAAACCAGTGAAGTTCCGCCAAATTCCAATAAATTCGTATTTTCATTTCGATTATCAGGCAATTCTGACGCCTGACAAGAAAAAAGCCCGACCTAGGTCGGGCTTTTTCACTGACGGCATGGGGTCGGCCGCGAGCAGCCAGGATCAGGCGCCGCCACCGATCTTGAAGAAGCGCACCAGCGGCACATTGGTGTTCGGACCGAACCAGCGTTGGAAGATACGCACGGCTTCGCCGTTCTGTTCCGATTCCTGCAGCGCCTCGTTGATCAGCTTGAGCATGCGCGGCTCACCCTTGCGTACGGCCATGCCATAAGCCTCAGTCGAGAGCGAGAAGACCGAGATCTCGTACTGCTGACGGTTGGCCATCTTGGCCTGCAACCCGGCGAGCGCTGGTTCGTCGGCGGTGATGCCATCCACCTTGCCCGCCGCCATGAAGTTGGCAGCGGCCTGGGTGTCGTCCATCGAGACCAGGGTGGCCTTGGGGAAGAGCTGCTTGAACTGCGCTTCCGAAGTGGTGCCGCGGGCAACGCCGATGGTGCTGCTTTCCAGCGACTTCAGGTCTGGGTAGCGGCCCTTGCGTGCCAGCACGCGCTGACCGGTCACAAAATAGCCGTAGGAGAAATCGACCAGGCGCTCACGCTCAGCGGTCTTGGTGAGCATGGCGGCAACCATGTCGACCTTCTTGGCGCGCAGGAAGTTGATGCGCTCGGCCGGATCCACGTTCTGTACCACCAGCTTCACGCCCAGCTTCTTGGCCACCAGGGTAGCCATATCCACGTCGTAGCCAGAAATGGTCTTGTCGGGATTGATAAAGCCGAAGGGCGGTGCATCGGCATTGGTACCCACGACCAGTTGCCCACGGGCTTTGACATCGTCCAGCAGGTCGGCATGGGCAGCCAGCGGGAACAGGGAGAGCAGGGCAAAAGAGAGCAGCAGTCGCATCGTTGTGGCGCTTTCACATCAGGCGGTTCAAAAACAAAAAAACGGCTACCGGGCAGCACGCTGCCCAAGCCGTTTATTCCATAAGCATGACACTATCCATATGGCATGTATGCTGCCGTTTACCCTGAGGTCGAGTTCCTGGCCGACAAGCGGCTTGCGCTTGGGTCCAGGCCAGCTGTTTCTATACTTAGCCCAGACCGCCGAAAAAAGCAGGCTCAGTCATACGAGTGGTCGATTGGCCAAACCCCAGGTGGCTTGGCGCCATACCAGTCGGATACACCCCCGTCGCAGCCCCGCCAGGTGCTTGCAGGCGTGCGTGACCGGAAGCCTCGGGGAGGAACCCGTATCGTGAGCCAGGTAGCCCATGCCAAGCCCAATGCCCATTTCGTCGATCATCTGATCGAGCTATCGGCCGAAAACAGCGTACTGACCACCTGCGACATCTATTCCGACTCCGGCATCAAGCTTCTGATGAGGGGCGTGGAGATCACGCCCCATCTGCGCGAGCGTTTGCTGCAGCACCGGCTGACCCAGCCGCTGGAGCGCTGCCTGGAAGTCAGCGATGCGGTCAATGCCGAGGAATTGAGCAAGCTGGTACGGCAGATCGCGGAGGAACGGCCCGAGCTGAGCGCACTCTGTGGCCTGGGTGCTGGCCTGACCGGCACCGAAGGTCGCAGCGACAAGCGCTGGTGGTCGCTGGCCTACCTACGCAGCGTGCCGCTGGACTCGGTCTCGCTACTGCTGCTGACCATGGGCCGGCGCAACAACGGCGGCCCGTTGCGCCACGCTGTGCTGGTCACCCTGATCGCGCTCGGCCTGGGCCGGCGACTGCGGGTGCCGGAAGACACGCTCTGCCACCTGACCACGGCCGGCCTGCTGCATGACGTGGGCGAGCTCTACATCGACCCGCAGACGCTGGACCCGAACCACCATGTCACGATCCGCGAATGGCGCGGCATCGTGGCCCACCCGGTAGTGGGCTTCAAGTTATTGAACGAGGTGGGTGGCGTTGGCGCCGAGCCGGCACGGGCGGTGCTGGAGCACCACGAGCGCTGGGATGGCAGCGGCTATCCGCGCGGGGTGCTGGGCAAGGACACCTCCCTGGCCGGCCACCTGTTGGCCACCGCCGAGATGATCGCCGGCCTGCTCAACAAATCAGGCGTCGACACCCGCCGTGCCGGAATCGCGCTCAAGGCGCTATCGCCCGGTCTATCGCCCGAGGTGCTGGCGGCCTTGGGGGAGTCGCTGTCCCAGACCCAGGGTAGCCATGCCCACGCGACGCTACCCGAGGTCGCGGTCGTCGCCGCGGCACTGGAACAGACGGCCCGTCTACTGGTGCAAGTCGACCAGGCACTGACCCTACACAGAGGCGATAGCGACAACGCACTGGTACAGGCCTTTGCGCACGAGATCCAGGAACGCTTCAACCTGATCAAGGCCGCCTTTTTGCGCACTGGCCCGGGCAGCCTGCCACTGGCCGACGTCACCGCGCTGCTGCACGAACCCGACGCGGAGGAACTGGTGCAGGAAACCGCCGACGTCTGCGACGAAATACGCTGGCGGTTGCGCGAGCTGACCCGCACGGCGGTGATGCGAGTGGCGCATATGCCTGAATACTGCCAGCCCGAGGCCAGCGGTTTGTTGACCGCACTGTAGATCGCAGCTTGAAGTTCTTAGCGCGACCGCTTCTGCTTGCGCCCCAGTCTGGCTGCTTGGCCTGCCTGGCCGCTGGCCACCCATTCGATCAAGGCATCGAGTACTGGCCGGGCACGCAGGGCCTGCGGCTGGTTGGCGATGGCCACCAGCACCCAGCTACGATCTGCGCTGTCACGTACATAACCAGCCACAGCGGCAACATCATCGAGTGAGCCGGTCTTGATCCTGGCCCTACCCGCAGCGACAGTGCCATGCAGACGGTTACGCATGGTGCCGTCCAGGGCGGCGATCGGCAGGCTGGTCTGGTATTCGGCCGACCAGTCGCTCAAGGCGCCAACACGTAGTACGGCCGCCAGTTGGGCTGGGGTGATGCGCTCCAGCCGGGAGAGGCCGGCGCCGTTCTCCAGCACCAGGCCGGTGGGGTCGATATCGTGCCTGGTCAGCCAATCCTGCACCGCCAGCCGGGCGTCGGCCAGGGTGTCTCCCATGCTGCCCTGACGCTGTGCTCGCTCCACCCCCAGCGTCAGATAGAGTGTTCTGACCATGGTGTTGTCGGAGCGCTTGGTGGCTTGCTTGACGAGGTCGGCCAGGGTCTCCGAGCGGCGCTCGACCAACAGCCTCGCACCGGCCGGCACGGAGCCATCATGCACACTCCCCTGCCAGCTGCCGCCCAGCTCTTGCCAGAGCGCCTTGGCCACGCGCTCGATGTAGACGTTGCGGTCCAATACATTGAGCTGCAGGTCAGTCTTGCAGTTGCGCGGAAAGCCGCCGAGCAGGGTGAGGTGCAGACTGCCATCCGGGTCCTGGCGGGTCTGCGGCAGGTCCAGCTCGTCCCCCCAGTCGTGGCAGGACATATCGGTCAGCTTGAGGCCATTCTCCAGCACCACACCGGCCAGGGGCGGGAGCATCTGGATATCGACGCTATCGGTGCTTGAGCTCAGGCTGAACGACAACAGGTTGCTGCCTACCAGTGCTGCATCGGGAACAACGTTGTAGTAGGCGTCGGGATAGTCATCAAAGGGGGGTTGCCGCTGGTCCGGTCGGTTGGGCGTGAAATACTGCCGGTCGAGCACCAGATCGCCCTCGATCCGGCTTATCCCCTGCGCCCGCAGGCTACGCAGCATGCTGCCCAGTTGCTCCCAACCCAGTGCCGGGTCTCCGCCACCGCGCAGATACAGCGGCCCTTGCAGCACACCTGCTTGCACGGGCGCCTCGCTGAGCAGGGCGGTACGCCAGCGGTAGGTAGGTCCCAGTTGCTCCAGGCTGACCAGGGTAGTCAGCAGCTTCATGGTGGAAGCAGGGTTCATGGGGCGTGCCGCTTGCAGCGCCAGCTCTTCTCCGCGCGCGACCCCGGTTCGTTCCAACGGTAGCACCAGTACCGAGAGTTGTTGCGTATCGACGCCCTGATCACGAGCGAGCTGCACGATCTTAGCCGGTAAGGCAGCCTGCCCCCAGCTGCTGGCCATCAACCCCCAGGCCAGCAATGCCATGCCCCTGCCCCGCCAACTTATCACCACAACCGCTCCTGCCCGCGCCGAAAACGCGCAGTTTGCCCTTAGCCGCTCCAGGCGACAAACTCCTTGCTGCCGGGCGGCGACGGTGCACGCCACATCCCGTATCCTTGCCACCCAAAACGGCACCCTTGTCGCCATCCCGGAGCCCTCATGCGGTACCTCGTTTCCCGGCTTACGCCACTCCTTGCCACCCTGGCCCTGCTGATGGGCACCCCAGTGCAGGCCAAGCCACTGATCTATTGCGCCGAGGCCAGCCCCGAAGGCTTCGACCCAGGCCTGTGGGACTCTGCCGGAACCAATAACGTCAACCGCCAGTTGTTCCAAGGCCTGCTTGGCTTCAAGCGCGGTGGTACCGAGCTTGAAGCCAAACTGGCCAGCAGCTGGCAGATATCCAAGGACGCCAAGGTTTATACCTTCACCTTGCGCCGGGGCGTGCATTTCCATCGCACACCGTGGTTCACACCCACGCGGGACTTCAATGCAGACGATGTGCTATTTACCTTTGGCCGGCTGACCCAGGCCCAACACCCCTACAACCAGGCCTTCCCGGCCACCTTCGTGCTGCCGCAGAACATGGGCCTGGGCGACATGCTCGCCGCCATCGACAAGCTGGATGACCACACCGTCCGCTTTACCCTCAAGCAGCCCAACGTCGCCTTTCTGCCCTATTTCGCCATGGTGTTTGCCGGCATGCAGTCGGCCGAGTACGGCGCACAATTGCTGCGCGAAGGGCAGGCCAGCCGCATCAACAACTACCCGATCGGTACCGGCCCCTACCGCTTTGTGAGCTACAAGAAGGACGAGGCCGTCAGGCTGGAGGCCAACCCCGACTACTGGGGCCGCAAGCAGCAGACCGACAAGCTGATCTTTCTGATCAGCCCGGACGCCAATGTGCGGGTGCAAAAGCTCTTCGCCGGCGAGTGCCAGATCACCGCACCGGTGCGTGACAACGACCTGCAGGCGATTGCGGCACGCAAGGACCTGTTGCTGATGAAGACCCAGGCGCTGAATATCTCCTACCTTGCCTACAACATGAAGCGCGGCCCGACCGCAAAGCGCGAGGTACGGGAGGCACTGGATATTGCACTGGACCGCAACGCCATCTTCAAGGCCCTGTTCCCCCGCGGCGACGCCTTGCAGGCGGTGAGCGCCTTTCCGCCCGGCATACCCGGCTACAACCGCAAGCTGAAGAATGAATACGACCCGGCACGGGCGAAGAGACTCTTGGCCCAGGCCGGTTACCCGAATGGCTTTGAACTGTCGCTGTGGGCCTTGCCCATCGTTCGGCCGACCAACCCCAACGGTCAGTTGCTGGCACAGATGATCCAGCAGGACTGGGCCAAGGTAGGCGTCACCGCCAAGATCAAAACCTATGAATGGGGCGAGTACCTCAGACGGGCGAACAATGGCGAGCACGACGTCTATATGAGCGGCTGGTCGGGCGAGACCGGTGACGCCGATGAATTCCTGACACCCAACCTGACCTGTGCCGCCAGCCCCGCCGGCTACAAGTTCTGCAATGCCGAGTTCGACCACCTGGTGGGCGAGGCCCGCGGCATGACCGATACGCCCCGTCGCCTGCAGCACTACGAAAAGGCACAGGCAATCTTCAAGCGGGAACGGCCCTGGATCACCCTCGCGCACTCCACCGTCTATATCCCGATGAAGCAGGATGTGAAGGGCTTTGCCATGGCGCCCAATGGCGGCGTGGACTTCGAGAACGTCTACCGCTGAGCTCACCCATGCCGCAGTACATCATTCCCTGTGAAGCGATCGCGCAGCACCCGGACTTCCGGTCCCTGGCCAGCATTGCCGGCCTGCAGGTGGACCTGCGTTACGCCGGACCGGACAACTTTGTTGGGCGCCCCCTCTACACCGGCTTCGACGGTGCCTGGCTGCACCGCGAGGCGGCGGCCGGACTGGCGACAGCCGTAACCTGGCTGGCACAACACCGGCCGGGCCTTACCCTGCTGGTACTCGACGCCCTGCGACCGCACCGGGTGCAGATCATGCTCTGGGAGCACCTGGAAGGCACCGGTTTGCGCATGTACCTGGCCGACCCGGCACGGGGCTCCATCCATTCCTTTGGCAAGGCGGTCGACGTCACCCTGCTGGACGCCACCGGCCAAGAGCTCGATATGGGTACCGGCTTTGACGATCTGAGCGAACGTTCGCACCCCGCGCTGGAGGACCAGTTGCTGGCAGCCGGCCAGTTGACCGCCGCACAGCTGGCGAACCGCCACTTGCTGCGAGAAACCATGCTGCAGGCCGGCTTTGCCGGGATACGCAGCGAATGGTGGCATTTCAATCATGGCGATCAGGAGCTGGTACGGCGTCAGTATGGCCGGGTGGATTGAACCAACACCCCCCAGCCAGGGTCCGCTACCGACCCACATACAGGAAACAGCATGGCCTCCCCCTCTCTTCAGATCACCAGCGGCATCGTGCCGCCCAAGCTGGTACCTGGCGATCTTGTCGCCATCACCTCCCCCGCCGGCCACGTGCCGCTGGAGGCGATCCAGCCCATGATCCAGGCACTGCAGCAGTGGGGACTGTTGGTAAGAATCGGCGCCACGCTGGGGCAGCGCGAGGGTACGTTCGGCGGCAATGACGAGGCGCGCGCTGCCGACCTGCAGCAATTGCTCGACGACCCGGCGGTGAAGGCCATCTATTGCGCCCGCGGTGGCTATGGTTGCGTGCGCATCGTGGACCGGCTGGACCTGCGGGGGTTGCGCGCAAGCCCCAAGTGGTTGATCGGTTTCAGCGATATCACCGTGTTGCATAGCCATCTGCATCAGCAGCTCGGCATGGCCACGCTGCATGCACCGATGGCGGCGGCATTCGCCGACGCCTCGGCCCTGGCGGCGATCGCCACGATACAGCAGGCTTTGCTCGGCGAGCCCATGGACTACCCACTACTCCCGCATCCACGCAACCGTACCGGCGAGGCGAGCGGCCTTCTGGTGGGCGGCAACCTGCGAACCCTGGAGACCCTGGCCGGCAGCACCTCCGCCTTGAACTGCGAGGGCAAGATACTGTTCCTTGAGGATATCAACGAAGCGCTCTACAGCGTGGACAGGATGTTCTGGCATCTGCAACGCCGCGGGGCACTGTCCCGTCTGGCCGGCCTGGTCATAGGCGGCTTCAGCCACAAGCCGATGGACGCCGGCAGCCTGCCCTTCAGCCTCGATCTGTACGACATCGTCAGCGAGAAGGTCGCAGGCTACCGCTACCCGGTCTGCTTCGACTTTCCGGTAGGTCACCAAGCCCACAACCTGGCCCTCAAGTGCGGCGTAAGGCACCAACTGCACGTCGGCACCGCGGGTGGCAGGCTGTGGGAAGCCTAGTCGAATGGCGCACTGGCCCCACTGACGTGGCGACCCTTGGGCTGAACCACAAAGTCGGTCGCGGCCAATACCTCGGTCAGGATGGCCGATCGGTAACGCCGCTCCGCGCTCAGGCGGGCAATCTCCCGCCGCGCCAGTTGCTCCTGCAAAGGACTATGGAAAAAAATGATGGAGCGTTGCAGCTGCGATGCCTGCTCATGCTTCACGGTAGGGTCGTGGCAGGCAAAAAAGAGCCCTAGCAAGGTGGGGTAGCTGAGCTGGACCGGGTTGTAGCTCAGTTGCACCACGCCAGCCACGCGTTGGGAAGGTCGATCCACCGACAATCCAGCCTCATCCACACACATCTGGCCTATTGCCACCTTCAGAACGCCCGTCAGGCCTTGCAAGTGCTGCTTCAGACTGTGTGGATCGCCACCGGCGAAGCTGGCCAGCTCGCAGCTCAGTTGCCTGGGAGGCCCCGCCGCTTCGCCTGGTTTCGTCCCCGTCTGCCCGGCATGGGCATGCCGCTTGCCGCTTTCTGCTCCGAGCTTTGCCTTGTTGTCCATATCGAACCACCTTTCTGGAGCACTGGCATGACGACTAGCACCCGAACCTGCCGCACACTGGCGGCGACCCTGTTTACGACCGGTACCGCACTGGCCGATCCATCCCCGGCGCTGGACCGCATGAGCATCTCGCTAGGTGCGTTCCGGCCCGACAGTGCAGACACCACACTCACAGTCACAAGCAATTCCCAGGCCCTCAGTACCGGCGAGCTCAATCTGGGCCGACAAAGAAGCATTCCTCGCGTACGGCTCGATATGCTGTTGGGCGATAGCCAGGGGCTGGCCTTCGATTACTATCGGTTCAAGCGCGATACCGCGCTGAGTGACGGTCGCAGCTTCAATCTGGGCGGCCAGATTTATGATCTGAGTGCCAGCCTGCACCCGGAATTCAAGCTGGACATTGCCAATGGCGCCTACCGTTGGTGGTTCGGCCAGGGTAATACGGTGGCCGGTATCGGCGTGGGGGTGGCTTACTACAATCTGCGGGCCGATGTGACGGCCACCGCGACGGCCAATGGCCAACAGGTGAGCGGCAGCGACAGCTACCATGATGACGCCTTTGCGCCCTTGGTTACGCTGGGCGTGCGCCATGCTGTTTCAGACTCGGTTCGGCTCTATGCGGATGCTTCCGGTGTGTACAAACGCGGTGGCGAGACGCGTGGCCATATCTACAACGGGGCACTGGGCGTGGAGTGGTTTCCAATCAAGAATATCGGTCTGGGCGCCGAGTACGGCTACACCAAGGTACGCATCCACCGCGATGATCCAGACCGCTATGCCCGGCTGAACGTCCATCTGGAAGGTCCTAGTGCCTTCCTGCGCTTGCGCTTCTGATCCCATCCCGGCACCCAGGCTTTGCAGCAAATACAAAAACGGCACCGTGAATTGCATGGTGCCGTACCTGTAGCTAGCACCGGCCGGTGCTATTGGTTGTAGCGGATCTTGGCCTTGGCAATGCAGGCATCCTTGGCGTCACCGGACAAAGCATCGCACTTCTCCTTGGCGACCTTGTAGTGCGCCAGGCGGACATCCTCATTGGCCTCGGCCTGGGCCTTGGTGGACTTCTTCTCTGCCTTGGCTTGCGCCTTGGCAGATTGGTAATCGGCCTTGGCCTGCTTGATGCAAACGTCCTTGTCATTGCCACTCAGGGCGTCGCATTGCTTCCTGGCCGCATCGTAGGTGGCCTCTGCGGCCGCCTTGCTTTCGGTATAGCTGGCGTCGGCCGAACTCTTGCTGGCCTTGGCAATGTCGTCCGCATGGGCCGGTATGAATAGCGCCAAGATCAAGGCAGTTGCCAGTGGGTGAATGGGCTTGAGCAGTTTCATGACTGAGTTCCTCCTATTGGTAGCAAACAGACTGCAATGCAGGTCCGACAGTCAGGCACGCACTTGTGCACGATAGCGGTTGCGCAGGGCTTTGATCTCGTCGTGGTTATGCAGCACGCCAAGGTTCTGCCGGTTCACCACGGCACGTATCGCGTCCGGAAGCGGCTCACTGAGCGCCCTGCGATAGCGGGCCTTGGCGGTGTCCTCGCCCTTTTCGCATTCATCCAGGATGGCCAGGTCTTCATTGCCGGTTACGGCGCTGCGTACGCTGACCCAGCCTCGATGCAGGGCACCCGATACCGTCCCTCCCTGGTCCGGCGTGCCGCCTTGCGCAGTCACCAGGGCCGCCAGTTCGGCCGCTGCCTGCCTGCATTCGCCGGCTCGCATACGGAACAGGTTCTTCAGTTCGCTGGCCGTGGCGTACTGCGCGGATTGCTCAAACCCATAGGCGCCGTCATGGCAAGTCTCGATCAGGTCGTTTAGGGTATCGATAATGGCTTCGTTGTTCATGGTCTGTCCTTTCGGTACGGATGATCCAAGTCGCCGCGATCAAACGGCGATATCGAGGACAGGGCAAATGACGTACCCAGCCATGCAGGGTGAAATTCCGTGACAAGGCAGAATTCGCATGAACACCACCATATCGAAATTTCCTTAAATACATAAAGTAAACTTCAACTGTATTTATTAAGTTAGATTTAACTTATAAAAGTTACATAAAACATTAACAAAAAGACCAGGGATTAATAGAAAATCAACCAGATAGAAAGACCCAAACGGGAAAACACCGTCAAACCAAGCAAAACCCGGCCAGACTGGGTGAAAACCCTCAAAAGCAGACAAAACTCCCCCTCAAAAAACACTGAGACCGCTGTCTAGCGGCAAAAAACGGGTGACCCTAAAAGGCCCACCCGTTCTGGTTGATGACACCGCTACGGGATCAGCTGGCCGGGGCACGGACAATCACGTTGTTATGCACCGATTTCACATCCGGCACGGCGCGTGCGATGTCCCCCGCCTTCTGCTTTTCTGCCTCGCTCACAGCAAAGCCGGAGAGCTCGACCACCCCCTTGAGGGTTTCCACCTTGATACGGGTCGCGGCGACTTCCTTGTCCTCCGCAAAGCGCGTCTTCACCCGGGTGGTGATGGTTGCATCATCCACATATTGGCCTACCGTGCTCTGCCCACTGCTGACAGCGCACGCACTCATACCCAGCCCGGTAGCCATGGCCAGGCTCAAGGCGATTAGCAGTTGTTTCATGGGTTCGCTCCTCTTGTCGATTGACGGGGATCGCGCCTACGGCACGTAAACCTTATCTGCAAGCGCTGTGCCAAGCCGCCAGCCACACCTGCCACGGCCTGCAATCAGGCGGCCAAGGCGCTGCCAGGGCTGATCACAACTCGCCGCCCAACGCCCCGGCAAGCCATGCATTCCTTGCACTTGTTTCGGTAATTTGTGCAGCCGGGCATGTCGTTTGCCCGCTCAAGCGGCATCTGGAAAACGGGGCACAACATGCCACCACCCCACTTCTGGCTCCGCCGTCGCAAGAAGAAAACCGTCTCCAAGCTCCCGTGATCGCAGTGGTTCGCACTACCGATCATTCATCCACCCCGAACAAGGCCGCGAAAAGCCCGCCAACCGAGGCCGCCAGTGGCTTGGCAGAGGTGGCGCTCTCCGCCGCTACCGCTACCAAGCCGGCCTCATCTGACCCGCTGCCAGCCCGCGAAATGATGGGGCGGACATAAGGATTCGGGGTGGTGGAATGCCGCCTAATTGGCGGAAGAAGCTGGGCATCTGGCATACAGCTTGCGAATACCGGCTTGTACTCAACTCACGCTGGAATGACATCATGCGCATCCTTGTCACCGGCGCCAGCGGCTATGCAGGCAGTCACCTCAGCGTGGCGCTCTGTCTGGCCGGCCACCAGGTCATCGGCCTGGATAACTATTGCAATAGCGCACCCACCTTGCTGGCACCGCTGTGCCAGTTGGCGGGCTCCGCCTTCCAGTTTGTCGAAGGCGATGTTGGCGACACCGCCACGCTGCGCGCCCTGTTCCTGCGTCACCAGCCCGAACTGGTGATGCATCTGGCCGCCACCCTGCCTCATACCGCACCGGCAGCCATTACGGTGTTCAGACGCAATGTCAGTGATCTGATCGCCCTCCTCAATGTCATGGACCGCTTTGCGGTGCGGCGGTTGGTGTTCTGCTCATCGGCCACCGTCTATGGCGAGCCGGGTGACTTGCCTACACGCGAGGGAGACCCGGTCGAGCCACAAGACAGTTACGCCCGTAGCAAGGCCTTTTGCGAACAGATGTTGCGCGATCTGGCAACGGCGAACCCCGACTGGCACATCTTGCAATTACGTCCGTTCAACCTGATCGGCAGCCATGCCAGCGGCCAATTGCCGGCAGGCCCGCAAGGCAGCCCCAATCTGCTCGAGCGCCTCCGCCAGGCGATCGAAGCCCCGCAACGGCCCTTGCGGGTGGAGGGGGATGACTACGCCAGTGCCGACGGCAGTGCGATACGCGACTATCTCCATGTCTGCGACTTCGCCGAAGCCTGCAAGGCCGCACTACCGCTCTTGGCGCAGCCATGCAACCTGACGCTCAATATCGGCAGCGGTACCGGCCACAGCGTCTACCAGGTCATGCGCGCCTATGCACAGTGCAGCCGTCAGGCCATTCCCTTTGAGATCGCGCCACGGCGTCCGGGCAGCCCGGCGGTCCTCTACGGAGACTGTCGTCAAGCGCGACAACTTTTGCATTGGCGGCCTAGCCTCGGCCTGGAGGAGATCTGCGCCGAAAGCTGGCGCTTGCGAACGGCCCGTACCACGGCCAGGCAAAGTGCCGCCCTGCGCCAACTGCGTGGTGCATGAACCAGCGCGTTGCCCCGCCACGCCACGCCATAGATCAGGAGCCGCTATGAGTGCCCCCGCCTTCCGACTCGAAACGCGACAGACCCAATCGCTGACGCCGCGCCTGCAGCAGGCGGTACGTCTATTGCAGCTCTCATCGCTGGACTTTGGTCAGGAGCTGCAGCAGGCCCTGAGCAGCAACCCCTTTCTGGAATGGGGGGATGCCCCCCTTGATCAAGCGGATGATGCAGGAGAAATACTCGAGGCCGACCGCGGAATGGACGACGAAACCACCTTGCCGGCTGACGAGCACGATATGGGTGAGGGTATGTCGCCGCAACACGAGGAACCAAGCTGGGCTTCGGCCCCAGCGTCCAGCCTCCAGGACCCTGAGCGCGACCCCATCCAGCAGGCGCCGATGGAACCCAGCCTGCACGAGCATCTGCAAGCCCAGTTGAACCTCCTCAACCTGTCCGACCGCGACCGCCTGCTGACCGGCGTGGTGGTTGAGACCCTGGACGAGGATGGTTATCTGCGCAGCAGCCTTGAGGCCCTGCAGGCCACACCGGGGCTGGGTGCGGTGGATACAGCTGAGCTGCAGTTCGCTCTGAATCTGGTGCAGTCGCTGGAGCCGCCCGGGGTGGCTTGCCGTGACGTGCGGGAGTGCCTGCAGCTACAGTTGCATGCGCTACCGCAGGAGGTCACGGCGCTGCCGCTGCAGATTGTCGAGACCTGCTTTGAACGCCTGGTCAAGCACGACGTCTCCGGCATCGCCCAACAGCTGCAACAGCCTGTCGAGGCCGTACAGCAGGCTTGTGGGTTCATTGCCAAGCTTGATCCTCGACCGGGCTGGCGGCTCGGCGCACAACCCGCCAACTACCTCACGCCGGATATCATCGTACGTCGGTTGGATGGTCGCTGGGTCGCCACCCTTAACCCAGCGGCTGTGCCCAAGATACGGCTCAATCAGCTCTATGCGGAGCTGTTCCATCGCCACCGTGAATCGCACCATGGCGAGCTGGCTTCCCATTTGCAGGAGGCACGCTGGACAGTGCGCAATATCGAGCAGCGTTTCAATACCATCCTGCGGGTGGCGGACGCCATCGTGGTAGCCCAGCAGGCCTTCTTCGAGCATGGCACGCTGGCCATGCAACCCATGGGGCTCAAGGAAATTGCCGAGGCCCTGTCGCTGCATGAATCGACGGTATCACGCGCCACCTGCAACAAATATATGGCGACCCCGGCCGGGGTGTTCGAGCTGAAATACTTTTTCTCCCGCGCGCTCGCGACCAGAGGGGGTAACAGTTGCTCCACCACCGCGATCCGCGCGGCGATCCGGGAGATGATAAAGGCAGAGAAGCCAAGCCAACCACTATCGGATGCCGAGATCATGCGCCATCTGACCCGCCAGGGCCTGCAGGTCGCCCGCCGCACAGTCACCAAGTACCGCCAGATGATGCGCATACCGGCAGTGGAACAACGTAAACAGCGTGGCCAGTCACACTGAGAACCCCGGTTTTGTCACTAACGCGGCGCCCGACGCTTTTGCAACGCGTCCCTAGTCCTCCTGACCACTGGCTCTCGCCTTGAGTTGGCGCCGGTAGGCGGCCAGATCGCGCCGCCGTCGCCAGGCAGTGAATTCATCGAAGGACTCGTCATAGCGCTGCCGCCGGTACTGCCGATAGTCCTCGTCCAGCTGACGTACCGCCTCTTGCCGCGCATCGGCCTCCGAACCGTCGCCAGCCGGCAACGGGCCGCTTGCAGCGCCAGACAGGGTCGGCCAAGGCACGGTCGAGGCAAGACGGGTGTCACCCACCAGATCACCCTGCAGTTCGCGGTCGGCATACAGCGCATGAAAGAACGCATCGACCTCGGCCGGCACCATGGCACCGCCGCTAAGCATGAAAGCGCCCCCGCTGGCAGCCGACACAGCCGCCACGCTCCCCCCACCGGCACCCGATACGGCCATGGCACCGGATAGCCCGCTCGCCAACCTCAGGGATGGAACATCCTCCTTCTCCATCAACGGCCGAATTCGTCGGCGTCGGTCATGCGTATTGTCATCCATACCCACCCTCACCATATGCTTGCCACCTCTCCTAGGCTCAGCAAAGTGCATGCCGTATCGGGATCGAACACGCGGACCGGGTAAGTCTTACCAAGCGCAGGCAAGACAGTTATGCCGCGCTCGCCCACGCCTCTCGCTTGCGACCTCGAAAGCCTTGTGCCGTCGGGCGTTCGCCACTCGGCACGCCAGTTGCTGCCCATGGAGATGTCACGGTCGTTGACGACCGGCACTCAACAAGGAGCAACCATGAAACGCTCATTTATCCTTACCGGCCTTCTGGCCACGCTGATCGCAGGTATCGGCCTGACTGCCTGTGGCAAGCATGAACAGGACGAGGTCCCCCCCACCGCCAGCAGCATGCCGCCCGTAGGTGAGACCACGCCGGCCACCGAACCGCCCGCACCACGCGTCAGCAGCAACGAACCGGGCAACGCCAGCGTGGGAGACAAGATCGGCAACGCCGCGCTGACCGCCAAGGTAAAGACGGCCCTCGCCGCCCACGCCGGGCTCAAGACCCTGCCGCTGAATGTTGACAGCCTGGACGGTACCGTCACCATCAGTGGCGAAGTCGGCACCCAAGCGCTGAGTGACGAAGTCACCAAGCTTGTCCAAGGTGTAGAAGGTGTGAAATCGGTTCAGAACAATACGGTCGTGAAGGCCCATTGAGGGACCAAACATGCCTTACCGACGCATCGCGGATCTGCCGGTCGGCGTTCAGCATGTACTGCCGGCCCATGCCCAGCACATCTATCTGGCAGCCTACAACCAGGCTTGGGATACCTATCGCCGTGCAGCACGTCGGCGTGCCCATGCCTCCCGCGAGGAGACTGCGCACCGTGTGGCCTGGGGCGCGGTGAAGCGCAGCTACCGCAAAGATGCGCAGAGCGGCCTGTGGCATAGGCGGCATTGAAGTAAAAACCGGCGGGTAGCTACTGGAGAGGCCTACCATGCGTTGCCCCACCTGCGCTCACGTAGCTGCCCTGCTGGCCAGTCTGCTGCTTACCGCCTGTGCCACGCCGCCCGACCTGCAGCAAACGCTGCGGCAGAATGGCACCGCCTCCCCCCAGTTGCAGCGCGGCCCACGGATGCTCAGCCCGGCGCAGAGCACGGCCATCCTGGAGCGGCTGCGCCAGGAACAACGCAACGACATCCTGGATCGCCATCTGGCTTTCGAATCTGCCCTGCTCGACAAGCCCATCGTCACCGGCAACCGGCTCAAGCTCTTGCAGGATGGCCCGGCTACTTACCAAGCCATGTTCACGGCCATCGAGGCAGCGCGCGAACACATAAATCTGGAAACCTATATCTTCGACGACGACGAGATCGGCAGACAGTTTGCCGAGCTGCTGCGCAAGAAGCAGCGACAAGGCGTGCAGATCAACCTGATCTACGACAGCGCGGGCAGCCTGGAAACACCTAGCGTCTTCTTCGAGCAACTGCGGGCAGCCGGGATGCGGGTTCTGGAGTTCAACCCGCTCAACCCTCTGCAGGCCAGGGGGAAATGGCTACTGAACAACCGGGACCACCGCAAGCTCCTGGTGGTGGACGGCAGGATCGCCTTTGTTGGCGGCATCAATATCAGCAAGGTGTATTCGCGCGGCTCACGCCCCTTCAAACACCACGGTACGGATGGGGGAAAGTCGCCACCCTGGCGCGATACCCATATGCAGATCGAGGGACCTGTGGTGCGGGACTTCCAGCAGAGTTTCCTGGATACCTGGCAAGCACAGTCGGGACAGCCGCTAGCTGGCGGCGGCTATTTCCCTACCCTCGCCAAGCGCGGCGAGGAATTGGTACGCGCCATTGCCAGCCGCTACGACGACCCCTATAGCCAAGTCTATCTGAGCCTGATATCGGCCATCAGCCATGCAGAGAAACAGGTCTACCTGACCTATGCCTACTTTGTGCCCGACCCGCAGCTGCTGCAGGTCTTGTGTGCTGCGGCACGGCGCGGCGTGGATGTCCGCCTGATACTGCCAGGCACCACCGATACCTGGATGACGCTGAACGCCGGCCGAGCCCACTACCAGGCCCTGCTCGACGCCGGCGTCAAACTCTATGAACGCCAGGATGCCTTGTTGCACGCCAAGACTGCAGTCGTTGACGGCGTCTGGTCCAGCCTCGGGTCGACCAACCTCGACTGGCGCAGCTTCCTACACAACAACGAGCTCAACGCCGAGGTATTGAGCCGCGACTTCGCGGCCCAGATGCTGCTGATGTTCGAGCAGGACCAGACGGCTGCCCAGTCCATCACGGCCGAAGCCTGGCGTCATCGACCGCTGAGCCAGCGCATCAAGGAGTGGGGTGCCAGTATCTGGGCCTACTGGCTCTGAGCCTGGCCAGCAGCTTTTACAGCGCACGAGGAAAGTCTTACCGAAACAGTGGCGACAGGCTTTCGCAAAGTTGATTAACAATTTGATTAAAAACAAAAATCCAGCCGGCACACAGCTTGCCATATAGAGATTGCGCACGACTGACCGTGCCTCTTAAACCACTGACAAGGAGTCCACCATGAATTGGGACATCGTTGAAGGAAACTGGAAGCAATTCTCCGGCAAGGTGAAGGAACGCTGGGGCCGATTGACCGACGACCAACTGGACCAGATCGCCGGCCGGCGAGACCAATTGGCCGGCCGCATCCAGGAAAGCTACGGCATCACCAAGGATGAAGTCGAGAAGCAACTCCGGGACTGGGAGACGCGCCACTGACAGGACCCTTCTGGCGTTGTCGTGCGAGCTTGCCGTACTGCCCGTAGTGTCCGTTGCACGCGCCTGCTCTCACACGCCTGAGTGCGGTTGTTGGTGCTTTAGCCCCTACCACCTCGGCCCCTCCTTGCGGGGAAGCCAGAACCGCTTCGTTGGGTTTTGTCAGCAGCGCAAAGCGCCCCATTCGGACAAGGTGAAGGAGAACACCATGAATACCATCAATCCATTGTTCCCATTGCTGCTGGGCGGCTTTCTGGCCGCCAGCCTGCCACTGCAGGCCGATACCGGCAGCAAGGAGACCGCTGGTCAGTTCATAGACGACAGCGTGATCACCACCAAGGTCAAGACCGCCATCGTGACCGATGCCAAATTGCCCGGCGTCAAGGTCGAGACCTACAAGGGCGTGGTGCAGCTGAGTGGCTTCGTCACTACCCAGGCCGACATCGACAAGGCCGGCAAGCTCGCCAGCGGTGTGGCGGGGGTCAAGTCGGTCAAGAATGATATCCAGCTCAAGTCGTAGACCCACCTGGGCACCCGCCAGGGAAAAGGCGGGTGCCCGAGCAGAACCGGGAGACCGCATCATGCGATCCGTTCACCCCATCGCCAACCCCACCCACCGCCTTGTGACGCTGGGTCCTCTGCTCTGCAGCATCCTGCTGGTCGGTGGTGCCTGCGGCCGCCTGGCACCCGAACCTGCCAATGCCGCCCGAACCCAAGCTCATCCAGCCGCAGGAAACAGCCCACCGTACCGGCGATGCACGCTCAGGGCCAACCAGCCATACACCGACGGTGGACTCCGTTCCCCATCACTGGCACGAGACCTGAGCCTCGCATACCGCCTTGGCTGAAAAGGAGATTGTCATGTTGCACTATGCCGCCGTTTTTTTCGTGATCGCGCTGGTCGCGGCGCTGTTCGGCTTTACCGGCATCGCCGCCGGCGCCGCAGAGATCGCCAAGATCCTGTTCTTCATCTTCCTGCTGATATTTGCCATCACGTTGCTGCTGGGCCTGATACGCCGCTAGCCGGCCATCCAGCCCCCCCAAGGAGACTCGTCATGCCGGAACACCAACACAACAGCGGTACCGAAACCACCACAGGCAAGGTGCGCAGTGCACTGACCGAAATGTCCCGCCAGACCCGTACCAAGCTGAGTGAACACAGCCGTCAGGCCGCCGCCTATTGCCACGCCATGGAAGACAGCAACTACGACTACGTGGCACGGCACCCGGCCGCCAGCCTCGCAGCCGTGGCGGTAGCCGGTGCGGCGGTAGGCTATCTGCTGGGTACGCGCAGCAAGCCACGCTAGCACCACACAGGTAAACAACCATGCCTGCTCAGACTGCCCCCTTACCCGCCAGCACCATCGCCCTGCTCGACAGTGCGCTTGCGACCGAACTGGTCGGCGCACTGCGTTGCAAGCAGCATCATTACGCCGCCAGCAGCCTGGGGGCAGACAAGGTGGCAGCCAACTTCGCCGAGCAGGCCAAGCAGTGCATGCGGCACGCCGATGCCATTGCCACCCGTATCGTGCAGTTGGGTGGGCAGCCGGACTTCTGCCCCGACCGTCTCGCCATACGCAGCTTTACGGCCTATGCCGAGCGAGACTCGGTCGGAGACATGTTGCGCGACAACCTGGCTACGGAACGCGCCAGGGCAGACAGCTATCGTGCGCTACTACATCAGCTTGGTGATACGGACTTTGCCACCAGCCGTCTGCTGGAAGCGCTGCTGGCAGCGGGACAAGGCCGACCGCAGGAGCTGGCCTGGTTGCTGGACAACCCGGCCTGAACCCCACCCCATCTTTGCAAGGAGCCCATCATGAAACGTAATGCCATCGCCATCGGCCTAGGGGCCGGCCTGACGCTCTTTATCGCCAGTATCTGGCGGGCAGAACGCCGGCGCCGCCTGAGCCCACCGGCAGGCGAACGCAAAGCCCCGCTCGAGCCTGTACAGACATGGGAAGGGGAAGGCGGCAACCTGGCCGGTATCGCTCCCCCACCGGCACCACAGGAAGCGGGTCAGCGGCGCCAGACCCACTGAAGCAGCACAGACTACCTGTATGGCAGCCCGCTCCCCCCAACAGCAGACAGGCACGCAGACAGGCACCGATTCATGGGTGCCTGTCCGCCTATCTGCTGGCCTGATTCGGGAGCACGGTGGCGATTCAACGGTGCAGCAAGGCACCGTTGCGCAGCTCCACCCTATCCCCTTCGCGGAAAGAGCCGTCGGCCAGCGTCACGGTGCTATAACGGCCATCGTCCAGCCTGACTTCCACCTGGTAGACCAGGCGCTTGTCTTCGTTACGCTGCACCTTGTCGCCCACATAAGCCCCACCTAGCGCACCGGCAATGGTGGCCGCCGTATTGCCGTTCCCCTTGCCCACCTGGTTGCCCACCACGCCGCCGACAACCCCGCCGATCACCGCCCCGACACCCACGCCCTTGCTACCCGACTCCGCCTTGGTGTCGACCCGGGTCACGACCCCGTAGTGGTCATCTGCAATAATGTTGGACCCCGGCTGCCTTGCCGTACTCGTGCAAGCGGCTAGAACCATCATGGCAACCGCTGCTATAGCTGATGTCTTCATGACGCTGCTCCTGTCTGCAAAGAAGGTAAACCAGGAGAGGCATATAGCGTGCCGCCATCCGCTAGCGTTGCTCAGCCGGGCTTGCCCTGGTCGCTTGGCGTAGCCGCTTCACCAGGCTGCTGCAATGGTCCTCGGTATCGCCGCTGCGCAGCTGCACCAGCGGTGCCAGCGCAAGCGGCCCAGCCACGCCTGCCAGCAAGGCGGACAGGGTCAAGCGACCGGCAGCCTGGCCCAGCTGTGGATGCACCGCAGGGTGGGCAAAGGTGCCGTCGATCAGGATAGGGCCACGCAGGGCCACCAAGCTGGCATCACGTGGTTTGGCGCGTAGACGCAGGGCCAGCTTTTCGTTACGCAGATCGATGTTGCCCTCGCCTACCACCAGTTGCTTGTCGGTATCGAGCAGCAGGGTCTGGACCTGCATATCACCATGCTGCACCGGCAGCTCGGCCGCCAGGCAACGTACCGGCACTTGCTGATCCCCAGCCAACAGCACCAGCAGTGCATTGGCCAGGTCGAGGTTGGAGAGGCGCAGGAGGAGTTTGCTGACCGCCCCGCCATTCATCAGCAGCAGGACCTTGCCATCGGCCTGGCCTAGCATGTCGGCCACCGAGTTGCCCTGCATGGCCAGATTGAGCTTGCCACCAATCGCGCCCACATTGGCTTTCTGCAATTTCAGGCGAGGAAAGAGTTGGTGCAATTGCACTCGTTCCACCGCCAGATCGGCATGGGTACGAATGGCGGGTTGGCGAGCATCCAGCTGGATGACGCCTGCTATGCGCCCACCGGCGACACCCAGATTGACTGGCGCAAGCCGTAGCTGGCCGCCACTCAACTGCAAGTGGGCATGCAGGGACTCGAAGGGCAGCGTGCCCGTGGCAATATGCTGCCCGGCAAAGTGCACATCCATATCCGCCGCATTGAGCTTGTCCAGATTGAATTGCCCATGTGGCAGCAGCTTTCCCACAGGCTGCGGGGCAGGTGTACCGTTGGTCGAACGGGCACCGACAAAGCCGGAGAGATCCTTGAGGTCCAGGCGTTTGGAGACCAGGTCGGCGACGATCTGCTGCGGTCGCCGTGAGCGGTCGACGCTGAAAGTACCCGCAAGATCGCTGCCGTCAACCTTGCCGTCGAAATCCTGCAACTGCCAGTACTGGGCATGGTGCTGCAGACGGCCAGCCAAACGGTAGGCCGGTGTGGCGGGTAACGGCAGGCCCAGTATGGGATAGAGCTCAGCCAGGCTGCGGCCACGCAAGGTAAAGTCGAGATCCAAACCGGCCAGCCGGGCTGGCTCGGATACCGTCCCCCGTCCTTCGAAGCGAGTGGCCCCGACCTCCCCCTGCGCGGAGATGGAATAGGTACTGGCCAGATTCTGCCAATCAACCGGCAGCGCCACTTGTACTGAGGCAGTGGTAGGCAAGCTACGGTAGCGGCCTTCAATCGCTACGCTTAGCTGGCCGACATGCTCGCCCTGCATGCCCATATTGGCCACCAAGGCGGTATCTGCGGCGGGGTCCAGAAAGCGTAGCCTGCCCTCGCGCAGCGCCATCTGACCGGTCACGAGCCGCCACTGCCCGGACGAGCCCGGCGGGCGATCGAACTGCCAGTTGCCACCACGTTGCGGATCACGCTCGAGCAGTATGTCGGCCTGTGTCAAGACGATGCGGGGCAGCTCGATGCGCTGGTGGAACAAGGCGGGTAGGTCGAGCGTCAAATCCAGCGTGCCCACCCTCGCCATTTGCCGCGCCGCACTCCAGGGCGAGTTCTCAAGATAGAGATCATGCGCCACGATGCGGGTCTGCCAGCCCAGATGGACTTGCAGCGGGCCACGCATTTCAAACTGGCGGCCCAAACGCGTGCTGACCTCATGGGCGATGTGAGGACGCAGGCGATCCCAGGGGAAGTAGTACAGCAGCAAGGTGGCGCCGATCAGCAGCGCGGCCAGGATACCCACCAGCCAGCCTATCCATCGGGCCAGGCGCGGGAGTACAGCAGGCGTTTTCATGGCGTGCCCACGCCTTCAGGAATGTTCAGCGGCGGTGCAGCAGATAGCCGACCACCAACCCCAGCCCCAGCGCGATACCCACCGACTGCAAAGGGCGCTCGCGTACATAGCCACGTGCGGCATCCACCATCTGCTCCGTGCCCTGGCCGGCTTCCTCACCCAGCTCGACCAGTTGGGTCTTGACCCCGGCCAGGCGCTCGCTGATCTGGGCCCGCGAAGCGGCCAGCGCCTCGGCAGAGAGGCTGGTACCCTGCCCAAGCAGGCTTTCCACTTCGGCGATAAAGCCAGACAGGTCCTCATGGAAGGCCTGCTGGGCATCGCCAGCAGACAGCTGCCGGGTTTTGCTGCGGGCGGCCGCCTCCTGCCAGCGGCGGGTACCCTGGGCGTGGGTGGCTTGCTTGTCGGCCTCGCTGCCCTGCGGCTTGAAGGAGGATTTGTCGCGCTGGGAATGCATGGCGGTTTCGCTCATGATCTATGCTCCGGGTGTTGTAAGGGAGGGCATGAACCAGCCTAGGCAGCGCCACGAGTCCTGCCGGTATTACCAGCCAGCCCATGCCCATGCCTGTGGAGCTGCAGATAGCGTGCCCGGCCGACGAGCCGGTGCTACAGCAAGCACAAGACGCGGACGTGCAGCAATTACACCCGGCGATGTAAGGCCTGCCGCCCAAGGAGGAAACATCCCGGCCCACCGGGGGTCAGACCTGTGGGCCGGGACCAGGTCACGGTATGTCAGGCTGTAGGCCTGGCGGTACGATCCATCAACCGAGGGTAGCCATGAGTCGAATCAGGCGGAGCTTTACGACCGCGGTTTTCGTAGCCTTGGGCGTGCTTTTCTCCGCCACCTTCCTGATCGTTTCCGAACTGGCGAACCGACGCCTGACCGTAGCCGCAGAGAAGTTTGGCCACACCATCGAGGCCAAGGGCCTGCTGCGCGAAGTGAGCTCCGTGGTGGCCGAGGCCGAGGCAGCGCAGCGGGGTTATTACCTGAGCGGACAGACCGAATACCTGACCGCCTGGCGCTTGGCACCTGACCGCTTGAATGGTCTGTTTGCGCGTCTGCACGAGATCTGGGAGCGTGAGCCGGAGCAGTTACAGCAGCTGATCCTGCTGCGGACCAGCGTGGACAGGCGTATGCAGGGGCTGGAATCGGGCTTCAAGCTGGCCAAGCCGGGCGACAGGAACAGCATGCGCAACAGCCTGGGCCGTGAGGATACCGAGCGGCTCAAGCGCGAGATCGACCTCTCGATAGGCCGTACCTCCCGCCTCTACCAGGACGATATGCGGCAGTGGAAGTCGGACGTGATGGTGACCCGCCTTGGGGTGGGGATATTGTCGACCATCAACCTCTTGTTGCTCCTGCTGCTCTATACCCGCTCGCAGCGTGAACTGCGCAGCGAGACCCAGGAGATGCGCTCGGTGGAAGCCCGCCAGCACGAGCTGGAGCAATTGGTGGAAGAGCGGACCGCCGTGCTCTCGGAGCTCTCATCCGATCTGCAGAACGAGCAGGAGCGCGAAAAGGCCAAGATCGCCCACGATATCCACGACGAACTGGGCAGCCTGGTCATCTCTGCCCGGATGGACGTGACCTATGTGCTCTACAAGCTGCGCGACAGCGAGCCGCAGCTGGCCGAGAAGCTGGAGAATGCGATCCAGAACCTGGACACCAGCGTGGATATCAAACGCCGCATCATCGAGGAGCTACGTCCCTCGGCCCTGGATACCCTGGGCCTTGTCCCGGCGCTGGAATGGCAGGTGCAGCAGGTCTGCGAACGGGCCAACCTGCGGCCGATCATGGACTTCCCGGTCGAGATGCCGGACCTGCCCGAACAGATGGCGATCACACTGTTCCGGGTTACCCAGGAAGCACTGAGCAATGTGGCCAAGTATGCCAAGGCCGGCCAGGTCTGGGTCACCTTGCGGATACTGAACGAGTACTGCCAGCTGACCATCAAGGATGACGGCATCGGCTTGACCGACACGGCCATGAACAGTCCGCTCTCGCATGGCCTCTCCGGCATGCGGCAGCGGGCCGTGAGCCTGCGCGGTACCTTCCGCATCAATAGCGCGCCGGGCGAAGGCACCACCATCCAGGTACGCCTGCCCCTACCGGCGCGCGAGCCAGCCGATTCGCCCGCGACCTGAAGCCGGCACGTTGCTTGCGTCCTGGTAAGCGCCTGCTCAACGGAACTGCGCCATGGAAACCGAGCAACCGACCTCGTCCCAAGAAGCCCTGCGGACCTTGCTTGCGCAAGGCGCCATACTGCATGAGCAATTGGGTCCCTACTGCCAAGAGCGCATCGGCCTGCTGAAGCTGGAAGGCCAGCTCGCTGTCCACAGCCTGGTGGTTGGCACTCGCTGGCTGGTAGCGGCAATGATCGCCGCCATGACCTGCTGGCTAGGGCTGAACCTCGCGGCCATCGCCGCCCTGCAGGAGGCGGGAATGTCCTGGTCATTCGCCATCTTGACGGTCAGTGTGGCGGATGCGCTGTTAGCCTGCCTGGCCCACTATCTGGCAACCCGCTGCCTGGACGATATGCGCTTCAAGCGCAGCCGGGCACTCTGGCACCATGATCATGCGCCGCGCTGATTTGCGCCGCCGTTGTGACACCTTGCAACACAGCCTGCAAGGCCGTCAGCACACCATGGCAACGGCCTTGCAGCGGGGCCAGCGGGCGCTATCAGCACTGCTCAGGCACCCCACTCTCTTGCTGCCCCTCACCTTGCTTGCAGGGGCCCTACTGAGTCATCCGCGTGGGCGACGTGGACTATTGCGTCTGCGCCCCCTGCTGGGACCTGTACTGCAATTGCTGCGCAGCCAATTGGCGTCAGGTCCGCAGCAGACTACTGCGTCCAGCGAGGACGACGGCGACCCGGACTTGCCAAGCGAACGGGCTTGGTCGACCATCCGTTAGCAGGCCTAGGCGCTGCGATCAGGAGAAACACGATGATCAAGGTAATGATTGCCGACGACCATGCCATCGTCTGCGCCGGACTCAAGCAGTTTCTGGCGGAAGATCCCGAGATCGAGGTTGTCAGCGTGGCGTCCAACGGTGAAGAGGCCGTGCAGGAAGTGCGCGAGCGGGAACTGGACGTGGTGCTGATGGACATTTCCATGCCCAGGAAGACGGGCATCGATGCGCTCAAGCAGATCAAGGCGCTACGCCCCGAACTGCCGGTGCTGATGCTCAGCGCCTACCCGGAGTCGCAATACGCGCTCAACCTCATCAAGGCCGGTGCCAGCGGTTATCTGAACAAGGAATGCGACCCGGAAGACCTGGTGACGGCGGTCCATACCCTGGCTCGTGGTAAGCGCTACGTCAGCCCGGCTATTGCCCAAAAACTGTTGGAGCAGTTTGGCATGCCACTGCCGGAGCACCCGCACGAGCTGCTCTCGCCACGAGAATTCCAGATCCTCTGCAAACTCGCCACCGGCGAGCCGCTCAGCGCGATCGCCGACACGCTGTGCCTCAGCGTCAAGACGGTGAGCACCTATCGCAGCCGCCTGTTCGAGAAGATGGGCTTCAACAGCAATGCGGACGTCACGGCCTACGCGTTGAAGAACCAGCTCATCGACTGAAGCTGTCGACTCAAAGCCGGCGCGGCAATACGCCCGCCGCAGCCCCCCCTGCCAGCATGCCCAGCAACAACGACGCCGCCACAGCGGCCAGCATGGTCTTGCTGGTCTGGTTGAGCACCTCCAGATTGCGCTTGGCCACCTGCCGCGCCTGCTGCGAGGCGCGCTCAGGGTTGCCGGAGAGGATCAAGGCCTGGTCCACCAGCACCACGGCGCGGCTGTGCGGAAAGCCCAGGACCTTGACCAGGTAGCTGATGGCCTGCTCTCGGTCCCCCGATTCGATCTGGATCTGCCACTCCCGCGCCGACTGGACGTTGACCGTGCTCAGTACCAGCTCGCGGGCTGCATTCTTGAGCATGCCGTCGAGCTGCATGCCGGCGCTGTCGCTACGCGGTGCTGCATCAAGCAGATTGGCACGGCTGACGAAGCCGCTGGCGTTGTGGAAAACCCCGCCGAGAAACAGGCTGGCCGAGGTACAGGAGAGCAGGGCCAGCAGTACCGTGGTGGTTGCCCATACCAGGAAACCATGCACCACGCCCTGCAGCCGGCCCAGACCTGGACGAATGGCCACGGCCAGAAAGCTGCCGATGAAGACGCCCACGCCGGTGCAGAAGGCCTGCCAGAGCGACACAGACAGCGGCAATATGACTACCCCGGCATCATCCAGCCCGACCTGGCCGACCGAGAGGCCGACCACCAGGCCGCACAACACTCCCAAGAGCTGGATGGCCAGCGCCCCGAACGTACCTGCGAGCACGCCCCCCCACTGCACCGACCGTACCCCCGTCTGGGTCGCCTCGACTGGTGCTACCGTCGCTTCTTGCAACATCGCCCTTCTCCTGCTGTGTCCGGTCGCTTGTTGTTGGCGAGACTTGCACGCCAGCGGGTAAATCCTGCTCACCCAACCCTGTTCAGCTCAAGCCACCCCTTGCGTGCTGCCGGGACAGGATCGCCAAGGCATGAAGTTTGCAACATACAGGGGTATAGGGGCCTGGGCGGTCCGTAATGCCTATTGCACCCACTAAAGGTCAATACGGTCAAGGAGATACACCATGGTTTATCCCGCACCCAAGTTTGAATTCGACCACACCGACTTCGCTGCCGAGGATGCAGACCATCTGCTGCCAGGCAATGTGAGGATCGCCAGCGGCCGCGAAGTCACCAACCAGGCGCAGGGCCCCGGGCCTTTCCTTTCGCTCTCGGAGCATCTGGTCGGTTGCGAGGTCATCAACCCGCAAGGCGAAAAGCTGGGCGAACTCAAGGGCATCATGCTTGACGTACAACGCGGCCGGATCGCCTATGCCGTTCTGAAGGCAGGTGGTTTCCTCGGTCTGGGTGATCACCTGTTCGCCCTGCCCTGGCAGATCCTGGACATGGACATCGACGAAAAGCGTTTCGTACTGGATGCCACCCGCGACAAACTCGAGCATGCACCCACCTTCAACAAGCACAACTGGCCCAGCATGGCCAACTTCTACTGGGGCCAGCAATTACACCTCTACTACGGGGTGCGCCCCTACTGGGAGTAGCTTAGGCGCCATGCTCCGGGGTGCCGTCTTGTAGCGGCACCCATGCCTTGGCCAAGACACCTTACCGATCCCACAGTACCGATCAAAGAGAGCCCGTACCGGACCGGTACGGGCTCCCTGCCTTTACCGCAATCGGCCACCAGCACAGTTCTAAGCGGTCTCGGCCGCATCATCGTCAGGGTCCGCCAAGGGCAGCGGCGGCAAGGATATCCAGGCCTCCGCACCCAGGCACTCCAGCAGGTCTGCATCCGGCTCGAACGTCGGGATGGCGTTCTCTCCCTTGTTCTGTTTGGCGAACATGCTCCACCTCCTTCTTCTTGCTCGAATTGATCCACTTCAGGCACGGGCCGCATGCGGCCTTGCCGTACCAGCGCTATCGGTGCGCACCGCCGGGCCATCCAGCCGCTGTCCGGCCGGCAGGAGGCCGGCGAGTTCGATGACTGGACCGGTGGTGGCGAGCGCGATGCCTTCGGCTGCCAGTCGCTCCAGCAACGCGAGGTTGATCGCCTCCTGCGCGGCCACGAAGACCTTGTAGGCGGGCTTGAGCATGTAGTAGGCAACCTCGTAGTCGATACTGCCGGGCTTGAGTGCCTGCAAATGGGCACGGTCAAATCGCGCGTCGGGTACCTGCTCGACGATCTCCTGCAAGATGGCTGGCAGGCGGCGTAATTTCTCCAACGGCGTACCGTGCGCCACGCCAAAACTGAATACGGCGCGGCGCTCATTCATGCGTTTGTAGTTGCGTATGCGGCTCTTGAGCAGGTCTGCATTGGCGAACACCACCTCCTCTCCCGAGTCGGACTGGACACGCGTGGTCTTGAGACCCACCTGCTTCACCATGCCGGAGATGTTGTCGACGACGATGGCATCGCCCGCCACAAAGGGTTTGTCGAGCGCGATGGACATGGAAGCGAACAGGTCGCCCAGGATGTTCTGCACCGCCAGTGCCACCGCCACGCCGCCTATGCCCAGCGAGGCGATCAGGGCACTGATGTTGAAGCCCAGGTTGGCCAGGATGGACAGCAATACCACCGCCCAAACCACCAGCCGCAAGAGAAATCCGGCCAGTGCGAGGTGGGTAGCCATGGCGGCATCATTGCGCCCTGCACCTTGCTGCGCCTTGTAGCGCAGCCAACCCAGCAGGCCCCGGATCAACCAGTTCCCGCCCTGAACCAGCAAGGCCACCATGAGCAGCCGATCAAGCCCGGTATCGAGCCGGGCGGGTAGCACCAATTGGTTGGCGCCCAGGTGCAAAGCCACGATCAGCAGAACCAGCGAGTAGGTTGCCGTTACCACCTCGGCCAGGAGATCGTCCAGGCCGCAGCCAGTGCGGCTGGCCCAGCGACGAACCCGCCCCAGCAGCAGGCGTTTGAACAAGAGCAAGGCCGCGAAGCTGGCCACCAGCATGCAGGTGGCGGCCAGCCAGGCTTCCCAGTCGTTCTGAGCGAGCAGCGTGCGCAGGGTCTGCATAGCCATCCTTCTCCCCGGCGTCCTCAGGCCGCCAGCGCCGGTTCAGCCTCCATCAGGCCGCGCTCGGCATATTCGTTGAGACGGTTGTAGAGCGTCTTGAGGCTGACACCCAGCACCTCGGCCGAGCGCCGCTTGTTGCCCTGAAAGCGCTCCAGCGTGGCAAAAATGATCTTCCTTTCTGCTTCCTCAATGGATACGCCCACTTCGAAACTCAGCGGATCTTTCGTCATGGTGCGGGCCGCCGGCTTGAAGGGGCTGGCGGTATCGGGCTCCACCACGGCTTCCGCCAGGATGTAGGCACGCTGGATGCAGTTCTTGAGCTCACGCACATTGCCGGGCCAGTCGTAGCCATGCAGTCGAGCTTCGATATCACCCGCGAAACGCTTGTCGGTGCCGTATTGGGTATTCAGCGCGTCGAGGAAAATGCGGGCCAGCAGCAGTACGTCCTCGTCACGCTCACGCAGCGGCGGCAGCTCGATGGGGAAGACGGCCAGACGGTACAGCACATCCTCACGCAGATAGCCATCGGCCACAGCCTGCATGGGCTCGCGGTTGGTGGCGGCAACCACGCGTACATTGCAGTAAATCTCCTGATCGCCACCAACACGGGTGAAAGTCCCGGTCTCGAGCACGCGCAGCAGGCGGACTTGCATCTCCTGCGGCATCTCGGTGATCTCGTCCAGGAACAGCGTGCCGCCCTCGGCCCGCTCAAAATAGCCCTGGTGGGTCTTGGCGGCGCCCGTGAAGGCACCCTTCTCATAACCGAACAGCTCGGCCTCGATCAGATTGGCCGGCAAGGCACCACAATTGAGTGCCACAAAGGCCTGGCCCGCACGCGGACTCTTGTCGTGCAGGGTCTGGGCGACCAGCTCCTTGCCGCAGCCACTTTCGCCGACCACCAGCACACTGGCGTCGGTCGGGGCAACCCGTTCGATCAGGCCGAATACCTGCCGCATAGCGCTGGATGCGCCGTACAGCTGGCCAAATTTGTCGGGCCCATCTTCGCTGGCCAGTACCGGGCGGACCGCGCGACGACGGCTACCATCCGGTCGGGCAAACGACAATACGGTGGAGATTGCAGGGTCAGTCGACTCGTGGCGGAAGGTTTCTTCGAACATGGCCATGGCTCCTTTTATGGTCGACCCGGGGCATGCCCCGAGATCGAGGGTGGCTATGGCTGAATTGTTGGTTCTGCACACCGATGCGGCAATTTGTGCACACCCGATTCGATGGTAGGAAAAGGGCGACAGCGCCTGTAGGCGTTTTCCTACAACACCGCCCGATCGGCCTGCGCTTGCTTGATCTGGGGTACCACCGGCAGGGTTTCGATCTCCCCACCCGAGTACACATCCAGCGCAATGGCCGCCGCCACGGCACGTACCGCATCCGCTCCCACAGCCAATGCGCCCATGGCGAAATTACGCCCGGAACCAATGGCCCGGAAGGGCTCGAGTACCGGTAGCAGCACCAGCTTGTCTTCCATGGTGTAAGCCCGCCCATCGGGACAGATCAAGAGGGCGACAAAGCCGGCGGAGACGGTCGGCCTGGGCTCATGCTGGCCATTGTCCAGCCACTCGTAGACCACCCGGCCATCCTGTATCTCGCCGGTAAAGCCGTAGGTGGCACCATCCTTGAGCCGGAACAACTTCTTGGTACGCGAGCGCAGGCCGCTGTTGTTGGCCTGCGTATCAGCGGCGACGGTCTTGCCGTCCCATGCGATGGTGGTCATGGCTGCCTCCCTTGCTGGTCTGGACACCTACGCCCGGCAAACGCCGTGCCGGCGCTTGAGGGAAGACGGCACGGCAAGCGCAGCACGCCCTGGACAGAGAAATGTGGGCGCTGGCCGTGCCCCACCCCGGACCGGCAGGCATGCCCCTTGCCCGGCATAGAGGGCTGGCACAGCCGATCCGCATCGCCACGAGGGAGCAATACCGCGCCAGCTTGCCAACCATGCGGACAACACTATGGAAAGGATGCACCATGCCTACCAACTTCTCCCAGGACCAGGACAAGCAGCGCGAACAGGCCAGTACCGCCAGCAAGCAAAGGGATGAAGCCCGCCGCCAGGGTCAGGAACGCGGCGTGGCCAGCGGCGGCCAAAAGCCGTTCGACAATGGCCGTAAGAGCATCGAGAGCGGCGAAGGTCATCGCCAGCAGAAGCAGTCGGGGAATACTACGGCTAGCGGCAAGCAGCAGGGTGACCGGGAAAGCCGTGGCGAGGGCGGCCGTAATATGCCGGGCTCGGCCAACCCCGCCGGCCGCCCCAAGCAGGGTCTGGGCTGACCATTGATGGCGCCGGGCGCTGGCGTCAGTGCATCACGCCGGCGTCCGGCCTGCGAACTCACCAGCGCTGATGGACGTGGGGTTTGACCAGGGTGCGATAGATGCGCTCAACCTCGTCCATCTGCTCGGCCGACAAGGCCGGCAATGTACCCGCCGCCGCATTGGCGGCGGCCTGTTGGCGGTTGCGTGCCCCAGGAATTGCAACCGTCACTGCATCGAACATCAGTATCCAGCGCAGCGCAAACTGGGCCAGGGCCACATCGCCGGCCACTTGCCGCAGGGCCTCGACTGCCTCCAGCCCCACCTCGTACGGCACACCGGAGAAGGTTTCACCCACATCGAAGGCCTCGCCATGACGGTTGAACTGTCTATGGTCATCGGCCGCAAAAGTGCTGGCTTGCGTCAGCTTGCCGGTCAACAGGCCGCTTGCCAGCGGCACCCGCGCAATGATGGCTACCTGCTGCGCCTGGGCACGGGCAAAGAGGTGCTCGGCCGGACGGTGCCGCAGCATATTGAAGATGATCTGCACGCTGCTGATCGGGTATTCCAGCGCCTTGAGCGCCTCCTCCACCTTCTCGACCGACACGCCATAAGCCTTGAGCTTGCCACGCACGACCAGACCATCCAGCGCGGCAAAAATCTCTGGACGGTAATAGACCTCGGTCGGGGGGCAATGCAGCTGCAAGAGGTCCAGCGCGTCGACTTCCAGCCGGCGCAGCGAGTCATCGATATAGCGCTCCAGCACCGCCGGCGTATAGCCCGCCGACACGTGCGGGCTGATCTGCCGGCCGGCCTTGGTGGCCACCATCACATCGGGCCGGCCACGGGCCTTCAACACCTTGGCCACCAAGCGCTCGGACCGACCACCGCCATAGACGTCGGCGGTGTCGATAAAGGTCATGCCTTCATCCAGGGCAGCATGTAGCGCTGCTTCGGCGTCCTGCTCCGATACATCACCCCAGCTGCCACCGATGGCCCAGGCACCAAAACCAATGGCCGATACTTTGCGGCCACTGCGGCCAAATTGTCTGCCTTGCATATACCGTCTCCGTTTTTTCAGGCTTGGGCAGCAGCCCGCCATGCAGCAGCAAAGACCGCTGCCCGTTCGGCCAGTTCCGGCAGTGCCAAATCCGGTTGGTACAGCGCCCCGCCAAGCCCGAAGCCATTGGCGCCGGCACGCAGATAGGGTATCAGCCGCTCGGGGGTAATCCCGCCCACCGGCAGGATGGGCAACTCGGGCGGCAATACGGTGCGCCAGGCCTTGATAACCTCGGGCGGCAAGCCTTCGGCCGGGAAGGCCTTGACGGCATGCGCCCCGGCCCGCAGGGCCGCAAAGGCCTCGCTGGGCGTGGCGGCACCCGGTATGGATAGCAGGCCGAGTTCGCGGGTCCGGGCAATGACCAGCGGATTGCAATCCGGCGAAATCACCAGTTGTCCCCCAGCCTCGGCCACGGCGTTGGCCTGCTCCACGCTCAGTACCGTGCCGGCACCGACCAGGGCATCCGCTGGCAGATGACGTCGCATCGCCTGCATGGCTGCCAAGGCGCCTGGGCGGTTCAGCGGCACCTCCAGGAGGCGAAAGCCGGCCTGGTAGAGAATGTCGCCCACCTCGGTCGCCCGCTCCGGCTGCAGGCCCCGCAAAATGGCCACCAGGGGCATTGCGGGTAGCATCAGTTCCTTCATCTCTGGCTCCCGCCCAGTAGTCGTCTTGCCGCGGTGATATAGGCGGCGTCCGGGTCCATGCAGCGCACGGGGGTCTGCCAGTACTCTCCGGCGCGGCGGTATAGCGCAGCGAGCGTGGTATCGCCCACCAGCCTGAGTTCGCCCTCGCTACGCAGTGCCGAGGTCAAGGGGTCGGTCCATTCCATGCCGATCAAAAGGCCGGAGAGATAGGACAGGGCCTCATCCGGCCCCAAGCGCTGCCGCAGGACAGCAGCCCGGACGCCGAAGAGGAGGCGGCTGGCGGCACCCGTTCCTGCGGCGGCAAGGCCGGCATCAAAAGCCGACCAGACATCGGCACGCTCACCGAGTACCCCCGCCAGCGTGCCCTGCTGGCGCAGGCCGGCGAACAGCTCGCCAGTCATAAAGGTATGCAGGCCGGTCAGACGGCCATGCCGCACTGCCACCCATTTGCTATGCGTGCCCGGCAGCAGGTAGACACCGTCCACGGGCTCCTGCAGCCACGCTCCCAGGAGCTGGGTCTCCTCGCCACGCATGACGTCCGGCCCGGTGTCGTCGCAGATACCGGGCACGATGGCAACCTCGACACCATCAAAGGGCACAGCCTGCAAGGCCTGGCCCAGGCCAGCCACGTCGACAGGAGTGGGCAGATAGGGTGCCTCCACCCAACCCGAGCGGCTGCCTATCATGCCCGACATCACCACCCTGCCCGCCCGCGGGCCTGGCAGCCCATCCAGCAGGCGGTTGAGCGAGGCGGCAAAATCCCTGCCTATCTTGAGCACGCCCTCGGCGTCTGCGTGGCGATGCAGCAGCGTGCCATCCGCGCCGAACACATAGGCACGCCGATGGGTGCTGCCCCAGTCCACCGCTACCGCCGTACCGCTCATCCATCCACCCCCACGAACCGGCCGTTGCCGCTGGGCGCAGCCTGTTTGGCGCGCTTGCGGCGCAGGCCACGCCAGCGCGATGCCCCCTGGCCGGCACGGGGCTCCAACAGCCGCTGCAGGAGGCAAAAGCCACACAGCAAGAGGCCGATGGCGATCTTGGTCCACCAGGAGCTCAGCGTGCCGTCAAACATGATCAGGGTCTGGATCAGGCCGAGGATAAGTACACCGAAGACGGTACCGAATACATAGCCCACGCCGCCACTCAAGAGCGTGCCACCGATTACCACCGCCGCGATGGCATCGAGCTCCATGCCCTGTGCGTGCAGGCCGTAGCCCGAGAGCATGTAGAAGCTGAACACCACGCCGGCCAGTGCCGAGCAGAAGCCACTGAGGGTGTAGACCAGGATCTTGGTACGGGCCACCGGCAAGCCCATCAGCACGGCAGAACGTTCATTGCCGCCTATGGCATAGACGTTGCGGCCAAAGGCGCTGTAGTGGGCCAGGTAGATGGCCAGCGCCACCACGACCAGAGCGATCACCACGTTCCAGGAGATGAAGTTGTCCGCCCAGAGCACGATATGGTGCTGCGAGATGACGCTATAGCTCGCTTCAGTGATGGTGATGGCGTCGATGCTGATCAGGTAGCAGAGTCCGCGCGCCAGGAACATCCCACCCAGGGTGACGATAAAGGGCTGCAGCCGGAAGACCTGGATCAACACGCCCATCAGGAGGCCCAGCGCGCTGCCCATCAGCAGCACCAGGAGGATGACCGCCCAGATGCTCCATTGGTGATGCTCGACCAGGGAGGCGGTGACCATGGTGGTCAGGGCGATCACCGAGCCAACCGAGAGGTCGATACCGCCGGAGAGGATGACAAAGGTCATCCCTACACCGACCACCAGCAAGAAGGCGTTGTCGATAAAGAGGTTGAGAAAGACCTGTGGCGCGAAGAAACCCTCGTAGCGCCAGGAGCCGACGGCAAACATCAGCACGAACAGCAGCACCGTCACCAGGAGCGGTACGGTACGCGGAGTCAGCTTGAGCTTCATGCTTCCTCCCCCTTGAGGCGCGGTTGAAAGACCCAGCGGCGCAGTGTCTCGGACTGCAGCAGGCAGACAGCGAACACCACGGCGGCCTTGATCACGAGGTTGACTTCGGGCGGCACACCGGTCGAATAGATGGCATAGGTCAGGCTCTGGATGATGAGGGCGCCCAGAAGGCTGCCGACCAGGCTGAAGCGGCCGCCCGCTAGCGAGGTGCCGCCTAGCGTAACCGCTAGGATGGCATCCAGCTCCAGCAGCAGACCGGCGTTATTGCCGTCGGCGCTCTTGACGTTGGAGCAGACAATCAGCCCGGCAATACCCGCCAGCAAACCGCAGAAGGCGTAGACGCACAGCAGGATGGCGCGGGCGTTGAGGCCGGCAAAGCGCGAGGCCACCGGGTTGAGGCCGACAGCCTGGATGAATAGCCCCAGCGCCGTGCGGCGAGTGAGCCAGAGCAAGAGGCCGAACACGGCCGCCACGATGTAGAGCGGGAACGGCAAGCCCAGCAGATAGCCGTTGCCGACAAAGAAGAAGGGCTGGTAATAGATGGTGATGATCTGACCATTGCTGAGCAATTGGGCGATGCCCCGCCCGGCCACCATCAAGATCAGGGTAGCGATAATGGGCTGCATACCGACACCGGCCACGAGCAGGCCATTCCACAAGCCACACAGGGTGGCCGCACCGACGGCCGCCAGCAGTGCAAGCAGCATGGGGACCTTGGCGACATAGACCGGCTGGCCATCCTGTATGACCAGGGTACCGCCGATCAGCATGGCAGCCACCGCGCCGGAAATGGCAACCGTGGCGCCGACCGAGATGTCGATGCCGCGGGTAGCGATCACCAGCGTCATGCCCAGCGCCACCAGCATCAAGGGAGCGGCGCGGTTGAGGATGTCCACCAGGCTGCCGTAAAGCCGGCCGTTACGTATTTCCAGGTGCAGGAATTGCGGGTTGAAGGCCCAGTTGAGTAGCAGCAGCGCCACCAAGGTCAGCACCGGCCAGCACAGCGGATGTCGGCCCCACTGGGCCAGCTTGTCGAGCAGCGTGTGTCTCATGCTTCTGCTCCCACGATCAGCCGTAGCACGGCCTGTTCGTCGATCTCTTCGCCCGCCAGCTCGCCCGCTTTGGCGCGATCGCGCAGCACGGCGATGCGGTGGCTGACCCGTACCACTTCTTCGGTCTCGGAGGAGATGAACAGGATGGCGAGCCCCTTTCCGCAAAGCACCAGCACCTGCTGCATGATCTCCTGCTTGGCCGCCACGTCGATGCCACGGGTGGGTTCGTCCAGGATCAACATACGCGGCTCGGTGGCCAGCCAGCGGGCCAAGAGGGCCTTTTGCTGATTACCGCCGGAGAGCTGGCCTATGGGCTTCTCGGTACTGGGTGTCTTGATGCCCAGGAGCTCGATATAGTGCTGCGCTAGCGCCAGCTGCCTGCGCATGGAGAGGAAGCGGAACAGGCCGCGCTTGGCCTGCAGGGCCAATACGATATTCTCGCGCAGGGTCAGCTCCGCAATGATGCCCTCGGTCTTTCTATCTTCCGGGCAGTAGCCCAGGCCGGCCTCAATGGCATCACGCGGCGAGCGAAAGCGCGTACCGCCCTCGGCCAGGGAGAGTTCACCGCAATCGGGGCTATCGACCCCGAACAGCAGGCGGGCTGTCTCGGTACGGCCGGAGCCCAAGAGGCCGGACAGACCCAGCACCTCGCCAGCGCGTAGTTCCAGATCCAGCGGCCGTACCGCCCCATGTCGCCCCAGACCGCGGGCACTGAGGAAGGCAGCCCCTGCTGCCTGGCCACAAAGATCGGCACGAGCCGCCGCGGTGCTTTGCTCGGCAATATCGCGCCCTACCATCCGGCTGACCAGCTCGCGCCGGCCCAATTCGGCCACCGGGTACTCCCCTACCCGCTCGCCGTTGCGCAGCACGGTGATACGGTCGGCTACCGCATAGACCTGGTCGAGGAAGTGGGTGACGAAGAGGATGGCCACCCCCTTTTCCTTGAGGCAGCGCATGGCGTCGAAGAGCTGCTTGACCTCACCGGCATCAAGGCTGGAGGTCGGTTCGTCGAGGATCAGGATCTGCGCCTCGCGCGCCATGGCGCGGGCGATGGCGACCATCTGCTGTACCGCGACCGGGTAGTCGGCCAAGGGCTTGCTGACATCGATATGCAGATTGAGCTCGGCCAGCTCGCGCGTCGCCAGCCGTTCCGCTTCGGCCCAATCAATGCGCCCCCAGCGCCGCGGCAGACGGCCGATGAAGATGTTTTCCGCCACCGAGAGATTGGGACAGAGATTGACCTCCTGGTAGACCGTGCTGATGCCCAGCGCCTGGGCGGCCTCAGGGCTGGTGGGGTGGATGGTCTGGCCGGAGAGCTTGATCTCGCCGCTGTCCGGCGTGTAGACGCCGGTCAGGAGCTTGATCAGGGTAGATTTGCCGGCCCCGTTCTGACCCATGACCACGTGGATCTCGCCCGGCAGGAGACGAAAGTCCACCTGGTGCAGGGCGCGCACGCCGGGAAAGGATTTACCGAGGCCGCAGGTCTCGAGCAGAGGTTGGGAGGCGGTAGCGGCCATGATCAGTGCCGTGCCTGCTGCTTGTAGCGGTCAAATATGACAGCTGCGAGGAGGATCAGCCCGCGCACCACATACTGTGCGAAGGGCGAGATATTGAGCAGATTCATGGCGTTCTCCACCGTCCCCAGGATCAGCACGCCGGCGATCACGTAGGAGATGCGCCCTACCCCGCCCTTGAGCGAGACACCGCCGAGCACGCAGGACGAGATCACCGTCAGCTCAAAGCCGATCGAGGTCATGGGCTGGCCCGAAGTCATGCGTGAGGCCAGCACCACGCCGGCCAGCGCGGCGATCAAACCGGTCAGGGTGAAGATGATGATCTTGGTCCGCACCACATTGACGCCGGCCAGACGGGCGGCTTCCTCGTTGCCGCCTATGGCCAGCGTATTGCGGCCGAATACCGTCTTGCTCATCAGAAAGCCAAACACCACAAAGCTCGCGACGGTGATCCACACCGGGGTGGGCACCGACAGCCAGTCCGAATTGCCGATCTCGAAGAAGCTCTCTTCAGCGATCCCCACCGCCTTGCCGTCGGCAATGATGTAGGCCAGCCCACGGGCGATCTGCATGCTGGCTAGCGTGGTGATCAGGGCATTGATCTTGAGCTTGGCCACGATAAAGCCATTGGCAAGCCCAAAGGCGAGCCCGATGCCCAGGCCGGCCAGTATGCCGAGCCCGACACTCTCGGAGAGGTTGATCACGGTAGCGCAAGCCACGCCCGAGCAGGCAACGATGGAAGCAACCGAGAGGTCGAAGTCGCCGGCAGCCAGGCAGAACAGCATGCCGCAGCCCACCATGCCGGCAAGCGAGACCGCCAGCGCCAGGCCGCGCATATTGATGGCGGTAAGGAAGTTGGGCACGAACACGCTGCAGGCCACAAACAGGGCCAGGAACACCACCAGCATGCCCCAGCGGTCCCAGGTCTTGGCCCAGATACTCTCGTTCAGGGCGCTCTCCGCCACGGCGCGTTCCGGCGGCGGTGCGGCCTGGCCGCTGGCGAGGTTGAGGTCTTGCATCTTGCTTGTCTCCATCGTCTTTTTGACTTGTCTTTGTGTTGGCTCGCCTCAACCCGTCAGGCGGCGGCGCGGCCTTCCATCTGGGGCATGGCCAGGCTCAAGGCCGTGGCCTCGCTCGCTTCACCATGCAGTAATTCGCCGGCGATGGTGCCTTCGCGCATGACCACCACGCGGTCGGCCAGGCCCAGCGCCTCGGGCAGGTCGCTGGAGGCGAACAGCACCGCCACACCACTCCTGGCAAGCTCGAAGATGATCTTGTAGATCTCGTGCTTGGCGCCAACGTCGATACCTCGGGTAGGCTCGTCAAGCAGCATGATCCGCATGTCCTCGGACAGCCAGCGGCCCAGGATGGCCTTCTGCTGGTTGCCGCCCGAGAGGTGCACGATGGCCTGGTGCGGGCTGGGGGTCTTCACGCCCAGCCGCCGTATCATCTCGCCGGCGTTGCTGGCTTCGCGCTTGCGGTCTATCACCAGGCCGGCTTTGAGCCAGCGGCGACGAGCGCTGATGTTGATGTTGTCCTGTACCGACTGGATGCCGACGATGCCCTCGCCCTTGCGGTCTTCCGGACACAGGGTCAGCCCCTGGCGTATGGCATCCGAGGGCCGCCGGATGGCGCAGCGCTGACCATCGATCCAGACCTCGCCCTGACTGACCGTGCTGCCACCGAAGATGGCCTTCATCAGTTCGCTACGGCCCGCGCCGATCAGCCCGAAGAGGCCCACCACCTCTCCCTGGCGCACATAGAGATCGACGGGGCTACGCAGGCCCGGCGCCAGCAGCTGGCGGACCTCCAGCCGTACCTCGCCCTGTGGGCGCGGCGCATAGCCGTAGATATCGCCCAGGTTGCGGCCCACCATGGCCTGCACCAGTTGTTCCTGGCTCACCTCAGTGGTGGTCGGGAAGTGCCGCACCAGGCGGCCATCCTTGAAAACGGTGATCTCGTCGCAGAGGCGGAAGATCTCTTCCATGCGGTGGGAGACATAGATGACTACCTTGCCCTGCTCGCGCAATTCACCGATCACGCGAAAGAGCTGTTCGATCTCGCGCTGCGAGAGCGAGCTGGTCGGCTCGTCGAAGGCAATCACGCGCGCGTCGCGCGTCAAGGCCTTGGCGATCTCCACCATCTGCCGCTGGCCGATAGAGAGGTATTTGAGCGGGGTGGCAGGGTGGATATTCACGCCCAGCTTGGCGAGCTGGGCCGCTGCCATCGCCTGCAGGTTCTGGCCGCTGACCACACCACCGCGCTGTGGGAGCTGGCCCAGGTAGATGTTCTCTGCCACCGACAATTCCGGCACCAGGTGCAGTTCCTGGTAGATGACCGCCACCCCCTGCTTGAGCGCATCGGTAGCACCATGGAAGGCGACCTTGCGGCCACCCAGTTCCAAGTGGCCGGTGCTGGGCTGGTAGGCACCGCTGAGTATCTTGAGCAGAGTGGATTTGCCGGCGCCGTTCTCGCCCATCAGGGCATGGACCGCACCCTCGCGGCAGGCCAGATCGATATGCTGCAGCGCCTGGACGCCAGGGAAGGACTTGCCGATATCATGAAAACGCAGGTAGGGAGCGGTGTGGCTCATGCAAGACAGCTCGGAAGGGCCTCTCGGCCTGTTGAACAACAGGGCGGGAGCCAGCGCTCCCGCCCACGTGATACCAGTGCGGCTTAGCCGCCCAGGCCCTTCTTCTTCAGCTCGGCCTTGAAGTTGTCACGGGTGATCAGTACCGCGTCGGTCACCTCAACGAACTTGACCGGCTCCTTGCCCTTGGCTACCCAGTCATACAGCATGGTGATGCTGGTGCGGCCGTGGACATCGGGGCTGGGCAGGAGCGAACCATAGAAGCCGGTGGCCTTGCTCTTGGAGAGCTCGGTCACTGCATCCACGCCGTTGATGCCAATGCCGATCACCTTCTCGGGCTTGAAGCCATTACCCTCGGTTGCACGCACGCCCCCCAGCACGGTGTTGTCGTTCATGCCGATCACCAGCCAGTTCTTCACATTGGGGTGCTGCACCAGCAGCGAATTGCCGGCGTCGAGCGCGCCGGGGATGTCATTGCTCTTGGTCGGGACGGTGAATATCTGCTTGGCCGGGAAGCCGGCGGCCTTGAGCGCCGACATGGAGCCATCGGTGCGGCGGCGGGCGGTATCGAGCTCATTGGCGGTGATAGCCATCACGCCGGTCTCTTCCAGCTTCCAGCCACGGCGCTTCATCTCGGTCCAGAGTTCCTTGCCCTGCCGCTCGCCCACCTTGCTGGCTGCCATCATCACCAGCGGCACTTCGGTCATGGGAGCGCTCTTGGCATTGACGAACTGGTCGTCCACCGCCACCACCTTCAGCCCCAGCGACTTGGCCTTGGCCATGATGGCCGGACCGAGCTTGGGGTCCGGGGTGCAGATCACAAAACCCTTGGCACCGTTGGCGGCCAGGCTGTCGATGGCAGCCAGGGTCTTCTCACCGTCGGGCGTGGCGATCTTGATCACCTCAAAGCCCAACTCCTTGCCGGTCTTCTCGGCAAAGGCCCATTCGGTCTGGAACCAGGGTTCCTCAGGCTGCTTGACCAGGTAGCCGAGCTTGAGGTCGGCGGCCAGTGCCTGGCCGGCAATGCCAGCCACCAGGGCGGCAGCGATTACTTTTTTCAGCAGTTTCACGAAACGATCTCCTAGGATACGGGCACCCGACACCAGCGCCTGGCGCAGTACAAGCTGCCCGTTTTGCATGGGGGAACGACAAGGCGAGGACTCCTCCCACCTTGCCGGCACGGATCAGTACTTGCGGGACGGGAAGACCTTGGCCGCGGTTTCCATCGGGAAGATGCCCTCGATGGTCTCGATACGCTTAGGCAGGGCCTCGCCAGCCACCACCTTCTTGGCGGCATCCATCAGCTGCGGCCCGAGCTGCGGGTTGCACTCGATGGTGACGTTGAGCTTGCCGGCGATCATGGCCTCAAAGGCCCCCTTCACCGCATCGATGGAGATGATGATGATGTCCTTGCCGGGCTTGAGGCCGGCGTCTTCGATCGCCTGGATGGCGCCAATGGCCATATCGTCGTTATGGGCATAGAGCACATTGATCTTGTTGCCCTCGGCCTTGAGGAAGGCCTCCATGACCTCCTTGCCCTTGGCGCGGGTGAAGTCACCGGTCTGCGAACGGATGATCTTGTAGCGTGCGTCGCCCTTGATAACTTCCTCGAAGCCCTTCTTGCGATCGATCGCCGGTGCCGAGCCCACGGTGCCCTGCAGCTCGACGATGTTCACATCGCCCTTGCCCTTGTAGTTGTCGAGCAGCCACTTGCCAGCCTTGCGACCTTCGGCCACGAAGTCCGAGCCGATAAAGGTGGCGTAGAGCGAGTCATCCTTCACGTCTACGGCTCGGTCGGTCAGGATGACCGGGATCTTGGCTGCCTTGGCTTCACGCAGCACGGTCTCCCAGCCCGACTCCACCACCGGCGAGAAGGCGATCACGTCGACCTTCTGGGCGATGTAGGAACGGATGGCCTTGATCTGGTTCTCCTGCTTTTGCTGTGCATCGCTGAACTTGAGCGTGATGCCGGCGGCTGGGGCGGCCTCCTTGATCGACTGCGTGTTGGCGCTGCGCCACTCGCTCTCGGCACCGACCTGGGCAAAGCCCAGGACGATAGGCTTGGCCATGGCCATGCCGCCAGCGAGCAAGAGTCCGGTAGAAATGAGAGCCTGCAACAGGCTCCTGCGATTGAGATTCATCGTGTTGTCTCCAGTTCTGGTTTTATGAAACGACGACGGTGGCCAGGGTTTGGCCGCTAACAGGATTCGGACTTGCTATACGTTCTGCATCCTCCTTGCCAGGCAGGTTTGTGGGCGGACCTAGTGCGACTCGCGCGGGACCGCCGCGCCGCTGCCGCCGACCAGGAAGTCCAGGTCGGCACCCAGGTGGGCTTGCTGCACATGGTCGACATAGAGCTTGTACCAGCCCCGCTTGGGGGTCTCGGGGGCCTGCCATTGCTCGCGCCGACGGGCCAGCTCAGCCTCGGGCACATCCAGGTGCAGGCGGCGACCGGCCACATCAAGTTCGATCATGTCGCCGGTCCGGACCAGCGCCAACGGGCCACCCGCCGCCGCCTCCGGCGAGGCGTGCAGCACCACGGTGCCGTAGGCGGTACCGCTCATGCGCGCGTCCGATACCCGCACCATGTCGGTAATGCCCTTCTGCAGCACCTTGAGCGGCAACGGCATATTGCCGACCTCAGCCATGCCGGGGTAACCCTTGGGGCCGCAGTTCTTGAGCACCATCACGCAGTGCTCGTCGATATCGAGCTCCGGGTCGTTGATGCGCTCGTGAAATTCCTCGATGCTCTCGAACACCACGGCGCGGCCGCGGTGTTGCATCAGGTGTGGCGAGGCGGCCGAAGGCTTGATGATGGCGCCATTGGGCGCCAGATTGCCCTTGAGCACGGCAATGCCCGCATCGGGCTTGAAGGGCTCGTCGCGCGGGGTGATCACCTCCCGGTTGTAGCAGGGCGCCTCGCGGCTGTTGTCGACCAGGGTGCGGCCGTTGACCGTCAGCGCCTCGGGGCGCAGCCAGCCCTGGATCTCGCGGATCACCGCCGGCAGGCCGCCGGCATAGTAGAAGTCTTCCATCAGGTACTTGCCCGATGGCTGCAGGTTGACGAGGCAAGGGATCTCGGCGCCCAGGCGGTCGAAGTCCTCCAGCTTGAGCGGCACGCCCATGCGGCCGGCAATGGCCAGAAGGTGTACCACGGCATTGGTCGAGCCGCCGATGGCGGCATTGACGCGAATGGCGTTCTCAAAGGCCTCGCGGGTCAGGATCTTGTCCATGGTCAGGTCCTGCTTGACCATCTCGACGATGCGCCGGCCAGTGAGCTGTGCCAGCTTGTAGCGACGCGAGTCCACCGCCGGGATGGCGGCATTCTCTGGCAGCGACATCCCCAGCGCTTCGACCATGCTGGCCATGGTAGAGGCCGTGCCCATGGTCATGCAGTTGCCCTTGGATCGGTGCATGCAGCTCTCGGAGGCGACGAACTCGTCCATGGTCATCTGCCCGGCCCGGACCATCTCCGACATCATCCACACGCCGGTACCTGAGCCCACGTCGTGGCCACGGAACTTGCCATTGAGCATGGGGCCGCCGGAGAGGCCGATGGTGGGCAGATTGCAGCTCGCAGCACCCATCAAGAGTGAGGGCGTAGTCTTGTCGCAACCCATCAGCAACACCACGCCGTCAATGGGGTTGCCACGGATAGACTCTTCCACATCCATGCTGGCTAGGTTGCGGAACAGCATGGCGGTGGGCCGAAGCTGGGTCTCGCCCAGCGACATGACCGGGAACTCCAGCGGGAAGCCACCAGCCTCGTAGACACCACGCTTGACGAACTCGGCCAGCTCGCGGAAATGCCCATTGCAGGGCGTGAGTTCAGACCAGGTATTGCAGATACCGATCACCGGGCGGCCGTCGAACATATCGTCCGGGTAGCCCTGGTTCTTGATCCAGCTGCGATGCATGAAGCCGTCGCGGTCCTGCTTGCCAAACCAGGCCTGACTGCGCAGGCCTTTCTTCTTCTCGTCGCTCATCTGTCATCCTCTTATAAGCAGGTACACCCGGCGGTGCCCTTGCATTTACCGGAGGATGCTAGCGGGGTAAGCTATAACGGTCTAATGCTAATTTCTGATAGAAAGATATCAGTTTTAATATCACAAAAATGGAGACAGCCAGCATGACCCAAGCACTACTCACCCCTGCTCACTACCCAGGCCTTGCGGGCAAGGTGGTCTTTATCACCGGCGGCGGCACCGGCATAGGCGCTGCCCTGGTCACCGCCTTTGCCGCCCAGCGCGCCCAGGTCGCCTTTGTCGACATCCAGCGCGAGGCCAGCCTGGCGCTATGCGAGCAACTGGCAGCGCAAGGCCTTCCGCGGCCGGACTTTATCGAATGCGATCTGCGTGACATCGCGGCCCTACAGCGCACCATCGCCGGCGTGGCGGCAAGGCATGGCGATATCGCAGTGCTGGTAAACAACGCCGCCAACGATGTGCGCCACCGTATCGAAGACGTGACACCGGAATTCTGGGACAACGGCATCGCCATCAACCAGCGGCCGGCCTTCTTTGCCGCGCAGGCGGTGATCGCTGGCATGCGCCGGCTCGGTGGTGGCGCCATCATCAATTTCGGCTCGGTAGGCTGGAAACTGGCAACCGGTGGCTACCCGATCTACGCAACCGCCAAGGCCTCGACCCACGGCCTGACCCGGGCACTGGCGCGCGACCTGGGACCGGACAATATCCGCGTCAATACCGTGGTACCGGGCTGGGTGATGACCGAGAAGCAGCTCAGCCAGTGGGTGGACGATGCAGCGCGCGCCGAGATCGCCAAGAGCCAGTGTCTGAAGGGCCAGCTGTTGCCCGAACACTTGGCCAGTATGGTGCTGTTCCTGGCGTCCGATGCCGCCACCATGTGCAGTGCCCAGGAGTTCACCGTAGACGGCGGCTGGGTCTAGCGCGCCACCAACAAAACCCTTCGGGCGTTGTTGTGCAAACTTGCCTTACTAACCGTACTGTCCGTGGCACGCGCCTGTCACACGTGTCTTCGTTTGCACGCCTGAGCGTGGTTGTTGGTGCTTTAGCACTTTACAACCACAGCCTCTACCTTGCGGGGAAGCCAGAACTGCTGCGCTGGTTTTTGTTAGCGGCGCAGATCTTCGGCCTTGGCCGGCGGCATTTCACCCGCCGCGCAGCGTGGGCACACGCAAGTCTGCCCGCGCTGTGCGGGCGGGATGCGCGCCGGCACCGCCGGGTCTATACGGGCCTCGCGGCACCAGCAGGGTAGGTCGAAGCTGCCGCAGGCGGCCGGGGCACAGTCGTTGGGGCCGCCGCAGAGCGGGCAGCGTAGCGCGGGTTTCGGTTGCATCTTGCTAACTTACGCCGCGCTCAACTCGCCGTACATCTCCACCGATACTTCGCGCAAGGTGCGCAGCATGGCGGCCGCGCAGGGGGAGAGCAGCTGGTCACGGCGGGTGATGATGCCGAAGGCGTCCATCTTGCAATCGAGGGCAATCGGCAGGCTGGCCAGCATGCCGTGTTCGGCATAGTGGCGCACCACATCGACGGGCAAGGCCGTGACCATATCGCTGTCCTCCAGCAAGGCGGTCGTCAGTGATAGTGCCGTGGTCTCGATCACATTGCGCGGTGGCTCCAGGTTCTGTTGCCGGAACAAGAGGTCGAAGCGATGGCGCAGCACGCTACCGCTGGGCGGCAGCACCCAGGCGGCCGACATCAGATCGCGCAAGGTCAGGCCCGCCCCCTGTGCCAAGGGGTGGCCACGGCGGGTTGCCAGGCAGACCGGTTCCTCGGCCAACAGCTCGTAATTGAGACCGCTCTTGTCGTGCTCTTCAAAGAGACGCGCTACCAGGATGTCGAAGCGCCCCTGCTGCAGTGCCGGTTGCAAGGCATTGCTGGTATCGAGCTGGACGTTGATCTGCACATAGGGAAACTGCTGCTTCATGCGGGCTATGGCCCGCGGCAGCAAGGCGGTGCTGACCCCCACTATGGCACCCAGATTGACCTGACCGGTCAGACCGGTCTTGAGGGCGGTGATCTCGTCGTGGGCCTGGCTGAGGTTGGAGAGCACCATGCGGGCATGGCGGATCATGATCTCGCCATACCAGGTTGGCCGCATACCACGCGGCAGGCGCTCGAACAGCTGCACCTCCAGCATGTCTTCCAGGTCCTTGAGCAGCTTGGATGCCGCCGGCTGGGTCATGCCCAGCACCTCGGCGGTACGGTGGATATTGCGCTCCTCGTCCAACCCCACCAGCAGCAGCAGCTGCCGGGTCTTGAGCCGGGCGCGGATAAACCAGTTCGAGTAGTTGGCCGCCATTGTTTTCTCCGTCTTGGTGGCCAAACATATCAAAATGAATATCGAAATGGCTAATTAATTCATTAGATTTGAATAGCTGGCACTCAGTATATTGGGCAAAAACTAGGAGACTCCATGCACAGCCTCAGACTGATCCAATACAACCAGGGCCAGGGTAGCCGGGTGGCCGTCGTGTCCGGCGATGGCCGGCAGGCCAGCCCGGTCCATGGCGTTGCCACTACCTACGAGCTCGCCAGCCAGGCCATACGCGCTCGCCGCACGCTGGCGCACCAGATCGAGGAGTTGGGACTGGCCGCCGCGGTGGACTACCCGGCCTTGCTGGCCGAGGGTCGTGTACTCCCCCCACTGCACCACCCCGACCCGGCGCACTGTTATGTGACCGGCACCGGCCTGACTCACCTGGGCAGCGCCGCCGCACGCGACAAGATGCACCAGAAGCTGGGTGGCGAAGAAGAGCAGCTGACCGACTCCATGCGCATGTTCAAGTGGGGGCTGGGTGGCGGCAAGAGCGAACCCGGCCTGCCCGGGGTACAGCCAGAGTGGTTCTACAAGGGTGACGGCAGCATCGTAACTGCACCCGGCGCGGCCCTGCCCTCGCCAGACTTTGCGCTTGATGGCGGCGAGGAGCCCGAGCTGGTGGGACTCTACCTGATCGGGCCGGATGGCCACCCATGGCGGCTGGGTTACGCGCTGGGCAATGAGTTTTCCGACCACGTGACCGAGCGGCAGAACTACCTCTACTTGGCCCATTCCAAGCTGCGGCCCTGCGCCGTTGGGCCAGAGCTGCGGGTAGGCAACCTGCCGCGCCACCTGGAAGGCCACAGCCGCATCTACCGCGGTGACACGGTGCGCTGGGAAAAGCCCTTCCTGACCGGTGAAGACAATATGTGCCATGACTTCGCCAATCTCGAATTCCACCACTTCAAATACCAGCAATTCCTGCGCCCCGGCGACGTGCACCTGCACTTCTTCGGCACCGCCACCTTGAGCTTTGCCGATGGCGTACGGGTGGAGGAAGGCGATGTATTCGAAGTCGCGCTGCCCGAGTTTGGCGCCCCCCTTCGCAACCCCCTGGGGCGAGCGCGTAACCACTATGCCGTCGGCAGCATGGGTGTTCTGTGAGCGTGATAGCAATGAGCGAGGCTGAATCCATGAACCATGTCTTCAAGAACTATATTGCCGGCCACTGGCAGACCGGCAGCACCGTGGCGGTATCGGAAAACCCTTCCGACGCGAACGACCCGGTCGGGGAATACGCCCGTGCCGACGTCGCCGACACTGAAGCCGCCATCCAGGCCGCTGCCGATGCCCTGCCGGCCTGGGCGCTGGGGCCGGTGCAGCGGCGGGCGGAGATACTGGACCAGGTCGGCAACGAGATCCTGGCCCGCAAGGAAGAACTGGGCCGCCTCTTGGCACGCGAGGAAGGCAAGACCCTGCCCGAAGCCATTGGCGAGGCCGCACGCGCCGGGCAGATATTCAAGTTCTTTGCTGCCGAGGCGCTACGCATCCCCGGCGAAAAGCTCGCCTCGGTGCGCCCCGGCATCGAAGTGGAACTCAGCCGTGAGCCGATCGGCGTGGTGGGCGTGATCGCCCCCTGGAACTTCCCCCTGGCCATACCGGCCTGGAAGATTGCGCCGGCACTGGCCTACGGCAACACGGTGGTGTTCAAACCAGCTGAACTGGTGCCGGGCTGTGGCTGGCAGCTGGCCGATATGCTGCACCGCGCCGGCATTCCGGCCGGGGTATTCAACCTGGTCATGGGTAGCGGCCGGCAGGTCGGCAACCGGCTGGTGGAGCACCCGCTGGTGGACGCAATCAGCTTTACCGGCTCGGTGGGCGTGGGCGAGCAGGTGCTGCGCACCGCCACCGCCCGGCGTGCCCGGGTACAGCTGGAGATGGGCGGCAAGAACCCGCTCGTGGTGCTGAACGATGCCGACCTGGACCTGGCGGTCAACGCGGCGGTCAACGGCGCCTACTTCTCTACCGGCCAGCGCTGCACTGCTTCCAGCCGGTTTATCGTCGAAGCCGGCATCCATGACCGCTTCATCACAGCCGTGCAGAAGAAGCTCGAAGCCCTCAAGGTGGGCAACGCGCTGGAGCACGGTATTGATATCGGCCCGGTGGTGGACGCCAAGCAGCTCAAGCAGAACCTCGACTATGTGCGCATAGGCCGCGAGGAAGGTGCCGAGCTCCTGTATGGCGGCCAGCAGCTGGAGCGCGCCACTCGCGGCCACTACCAGGCACCGGCGCTGTTCCTGGGCCGGCCCGAGATGCGCATTGCCCGTGAGGAGATCTTCGGCCCGGTTGCCGTGGCGCTGAAGGCCGACAACTACGAGCACGCGCTGACCCTGGCCAATGACACGCCCTTTGGCCTGTGCGCCGGCATCTGTACCAGCTCGCTCAAGCATGCCAGCCACTTCCGCCGTCATGCCCAGGTGGGCATGGTCATGGTCAACCTGCCGACAGCCGGTGTGGACTACCATGTGCCCTTTGGCGGTCGCAAAGGCTCGAGCTATGGCCCGCGCGAGCAGGGCCGCTATGCGGCAGAGTTCTACACCCAAGTAAAAACCGCGTATGTCTTCCCTGGGTAAGTCTCAACCGTTTACGTTAGCGCTACGCCCGGCATAGCCGGGCGCTTAGAGGCAGCAGCCAATCCATCGGCCTTTGCTTGATTGAATCCACACCCCCCGCCCTCGCCGCCGCGAGGGAGCCTCGCTGACGCGAGACAGCGAGATCTATCGGCGGCAGAAGTTTGTTTGAGTTAGGAGCAAGACCCGCATGGAGGTACGTTGCCTGTGGCCTGTGGCGGCCGAACTGGGCGAAGGTCCGCTTTGGCATGCTGCCGAGAGCCGGCTCTATTTCACTGACCTGAAGCGCTCGACCCTGCACGCCTGGGAGCCGGCCAGCGGCCGGCAACAGAGCTGGCCGCTGCCGGACTGGCTGTGCTGGTTGCTGCCGCGGCGCGATGGCGAGGGTTTTCTGGCCGGCATGCGCGACGGCATCGCCCAACTGCGCCTGGCGCCATCGTTGCAGATCGAGTACCTGCTGCGCCCCTACACTGGCCAAGCCGGCGTGCGTCTGAACGACGCCAAGGCCGACGCCCAGGGCGGGGTCTGGTTCGGCTCCATGCATAACGATGACTATGGCCGCGACGCCGGCAAGCTGGCCCGGTTTGCGCCGGATAGCAGCTGGCAGGTGCACGACGAGGGCTACCATATCTGCAATGGACCGGCACTGAGCCGTGATGGCAGCCGCCTCTACCACTCCGACACCTGGCTGGGCCGTACCTACGTCTACGCACTCAAGCCGGACGGTTCGCTCGGCGCACGCAAGCTGTGGCGGCAGTTCGATGCCGCGACCGAAGGCTCACCCGACGGCATGACGGTGGACGCCGAGGACTGCATCTGGATCGCCCAGTGGGGTGGCAGCCGGGTCTGCCGCTACAGCCCAGAGGGGGA
>NZ_DATCSC010000045.1:0-8118 GCF_036568685.1 Chitinimonas sp. | reverse complement strand
GTGCTGGCCGCACTCACCTCATACGCCGACGAACCCGCCAAGGACGGCAAAGACAGCAAGGATGGCTGGAAGGCCCGTGCCGGCGTAGGCGTGATCGTCAAGCCCGAGTACGACGGTGCCAAGGACTACCGCACCCTGGTCACCCCCATGGGTGAGCTGAGCTGGCGTCGTGGCTGGTTTGAGATCGGTACTTCGGGCATCAGCGCCTGGGCGATCGACACCCCCGACTGGCAGCTGGGGCTCAAGGTGGGCTACGACGGTGGCCGCGAGGAAAAGAAGGGCAACGGCCCCTTTGCCAGCGGCAGCGACAAGCTGCGCGGCATGGGCAAGCTGGAAGGCACGGTCGAGGCCGGCGTGTTTGCCGAATGGTCGGGCCTGGGCGCGCCGATCTCCTTCGAGGTGATGCGCGCGCCGCACAACAAGGGCCATGGCGGCACCCATGGCAAGCTGGGGCTGAGCCTGCCCATGCACCAGGACAAGGAGCTGCAGATCGCCGCACAGCTGAGCCTGGGCTGGGGCGACCAGCGCTACAACCAGGCCTACTACGGCGTGACCGAAGCGCAGGCCAGCCGGACCGGGCGGCCGGTCTATACCCCAAAGTCGGGACTCAACCACTTCGATGCCGGCCTGTCTGGGACCTGGATGCTGGACCAGCATTGGGCCGCGACCGGTATGGTGGGCTACAGCCGGCTCCTGGGCGATGCCGCCAAGAGCCCTTTGACCGAGCGCAAGAGCGGGCCGGTGGGCATGCTCGGCATCGGCTACAACTTCTGAGGCAGGCCTTGTTCACGCCCTTGGGACTGGCACGGGACCAGCGCAGGGTGGCGCCCGCCACCCTGCGCTGGCAGGCACTGCGGCCGGAGCGCGGTCCCGGCAGCCTGGCCGGGGTCTGGTCCCTGGAGGGCTGGGCCAGCCGCGAGGCGACCGGGCTGGGCGTGATCCGCCAGGCGGACCGCTGGCTGGCCTGTCTGCATGGCCCGGTGCGCGCCATGCGGCCGGTGCTGATGCTGGTGGGGGAGGGGGGGCGCTGGCTGCTGAGCCCTAGCCCGGACGGGCACTACCAGATTCCGCTGGCAGCAGGGCGAAGCCAGCCGGCTTGCTATCTGGGTCTGCCAGCATCAACGGGCCTACGGCAGCTGTAGCAGGGAGCCGCACATAGAAGCCGGCACCGCGGCCAGCGAGGCCCACCCCCACCTTGACCTCGCCGCCGTGCAGCTCGACCACCCGCCGTACGATGGCGAGACCGAGGCCGGTACCGCCGACCAGACTGTCGGGCAGGCGGTAGAAGCGGTCGAATACCTGCTCGCGCTCCGTGGGCGGAATGCCGGGACCGTCGTCGCAGACCGCCAGCAGCACGGCGTCGCCGTCCTGCCGCAGTTGCACCTCGATCCGCCCCCGCTCGGGGATATAGCGGATGGCATTGTCGAGCAGGTTGTCCAGCAGCGAGGCCAGCGCGGTACGCTCGCCGCGCCAGGCCAGGTGGTCGGGGGCATCGAGGCTGAGCTGCTGGTCTTTTTCCAGCGCCCTGTCGGCCTGCAACGCCAGCCGCTCGCGGGCAAACACGGCCAGGTCCAAGGGCTCGGCGCAGCCCCCGTCCTGGCGGTTCTCCAGCCGGGCGATCTCGAGTAGCTGGCTGACCAGGCCACCGGCGCGCTGTATGCCCTGCTCCAGGCGAGCGCGCGCCTGGCGTCGGTCGGCCACGCTGTCGCTCTCGGCCAGCACATGTAATTGCGCCGCCAGCACGGCGAGCGGGGTGCGCAGCTCGTGGGCTGCATCGGAATAGAAAGCCCGGTCGGCCTCCATGCGCTGGCGCAGCCGGCCCAGCCAGTCGTTGAAGCTGGCGGCCAGAGGACGCAACTCGGCGTAGTCGCCCTCCACCGTCACCGGGCTCAGATCCTGCGGGCTACGCCGCGCCACCTGCTGGGCAAAGCGGCGCAGCGGTCGCAGGCTGGAGCGCAGGCCCAGCCAGGCGGTCACCAGCAGGAAGAGCATGATCAAGAGTGCGGCAATGGCGTTGTGCAACCAGATCTCCTGCCACACCAACCGCCAGAAGAAGCTGTCGCGTATGCCCACGGCGGCATAGAGTCGCTTGTCGCTGCTCCAGCGCGATACCCACTGCCAATCGCCGCGCTGCAAGCGCTCGTCCTGCGGGAAGGTGTCTGGCGGCAGATTGCCACCGGCGTTTTCCGAGCGGGCCAAGAGGCGGCCATCGGCCGACCAGACCTGGTAGGCGAACTCGTCCGGCTGGATATAGCCGTCGCTCATGTCCTCGTTGATACGCTGCAGGCGGCGGGCCACCTCGCCGATCTGGAAGGCGTCGACCTGGCCGACCGAGCTGAACTCGGCCAGGGCCGAGGCCAGCACCACGGTGCTCTTCTCGAAGTCCTCGCCGCGCTGGAAGGCCATGAAGGAGACGCCGGCCAGGAGCAGCAGCCAGATAACCAGAAAAAGCAGGGCCTGGAACAGAAAGACCCGGCGCAGGATGGAGGGGCGGAACAGGGCGCGCATGGCTCAGCCCTGCAGGCGGTAGCCGACGCCGCGCACGGTGACGATCAGCTCGGCGCCGAGCTTTTTGCGCAGATTGTGGATATGCACTTCCAGTGCGTTGAGCGAACCATCGTCGCTATCGCCATAGAGCCGGCGGTGCAGACGGTCCTTGGAGACCAGCTGCTTGGGCATGCCGGCCAGGGCCATGAGCAGGCGGAATTCGGTCAGCGACAGCTCCACCGGCTGCTCGTCGCGCCAGACCTGGTGCCGCACGGTATCGATGCGCAGCCCGCCCAGGCGCCATTCGTCCGAGGCATAGCCGCCTACGCGGCGCCGCACCGCGCGCAGGCGGGCGATCATTTCCTCTACGTCAAAGGGTTTGCTGAGGAAGTCATCGGCGCCGCTCTCGAGCGCTCGCAGGCGGTCGTCCAGGCGGTCGCGGGCGGTGATGACGATCACCGGCACGGTGTTGCCGGCGTCGCGCAACTGGCGCAAGAGATCCATGCCCTCGCCATCCGGCAGGGTCAGGTCCAGCAGGATCGCGTCGCAGTTGCCGCAGTGCGCCAAGCCGTCGGCGCAGCGGCGTACCCAGACGGCGTCCATCAAAGCCTGCTCCAGCGCGCGCTGCAGCGCCGCGCCAAGTTGCAGGTCATCCTCCACCAGCAAGATACGCATGGCAGTCATCCTTGTTGTCTTGTATCAGCCCCTGGGGCTTCTTTATAGGCGCTACCCGGATAGGCAGCGCCCACGCTAGACCAACAAGGCGGCCAACCGTTCCGTGACCCTAGTCTGGTTTGCTGCCGCTACACCAGGATGACGTCGAACTGCTCCTGGAAGTAGGCGCTCTCGACCTGCAGCGAGATGGGCTTGCCGATAAAGTCGGCCAGCATGGCGAGGTTGGCACTCTCTTCGTCGAGGAACATATCGATCACGGTCTGCGAACCCAGGATGCGGTACTCGCGGGCGTTGAACTGGCGAGCCTCGCGCAGGATCTCGCGCAGGATCTCGTAGCAGACGGTCTGGGCGGTCTTGATCTCGCCGCGGCCCTGGCACACCGGGCAGGGTTCGCACAGCACGTGGGCCAGGCTCTCACGGGTACGCTTGCGGGTGATCTCGACAAGGCCCAGCGAGGTAAAGCCCGACACGGTGACCTTGGTACGGTCCTTGGCCAGCGCCTTGCCCAGCTCGTGCAGCACCTGTTCGCGGTGCTCGGCGTTATCCATGTCGATAAAGTCGACGATGATGATGCCGCCAAGGTTGCGCAGCCTGAGCTGGCGGGCGATGACCTGGGTGGCTTCGAGATTGGTCTTGAAGATGGTGTCGTCAAAGGAACGGGTGCCGACAAAGCCACCGGTGTTGACGTCGATGGTGGTCATCGCCTCGGTCTGGTCGATGATCAGATAGCCACCGAACTTGAGGTTGACCCGGCGGGCCAGCGCCCGCTCGATCTCGGCCTCGACGCCATGCATCTCGAAGAGCGGCCGCTCGCCCAGATAGTGCTCGACCTTGGGCGCGACATTGGTCACGAAGGCCTCGGCGAACTCGCTCATCTTCTGGAAGGTTTCACGTGAATCGACCACCACCTTGAGGGTCTCGTCGCGCACGATGTCGCGCAGCACCCGCATGGGCAGGTTGAGATCCTGGTAGAGCATGGATTCCGGCGGCAGGGTCTTGGCCTTCTGCTTGAGGTCGGCCCAGATCAGGTTGAGGTAGGCGACGTCGGCGCGCAGCTCGTCCTCGGAGGCATGCTCGGCCGAGGTACGGATGATATAGCCACCATGGTCATGGCCCTTGGGCAGCATCTGCAAAAGCCGCTCGCGCAGGTGTTCGCGGCCTTCGCCATGTTCGATGCGCTGGCTGACGCCGATATGGTGCTCCTGCGGCAGAAAGACCAGGAAGCGACCGGCAATGCTGATCTGGGTGGAGAGGCGGGCGCCCTTGGTACCGATGGGATCCTTGATGACCTGCACCATCACGCTCTGGCCCTCGAACATCAGCCGCTCGATGCGCTGCGGCTCGCTGGGATGCTGGCGCTGCTCGATCACGTCGGCAATATGCAGGAAGGCGGCCCGCTCCAGGCCAATCTCGATAAAGGCCGACTGCATGCCCGGCAGCACGCGCTTGACCACCCCCAGGTAGACGTTGCCGACGATGCCCCGCGAGGCGGTGCGTTCGACGTGGATCTCCTGCACCACGCCTTCTTCGGTCACGGCCACCCGCGTCTCCTGCGGGGTGACGTTGATGAGGATGTGCTCTTTCATCTGCGGACTTCCAAAATGTCGTACCGCAGCGCACGCGGCGGGCGCATGCGCTGAGGTGCGAGATCTCAGCGGGTCGGCATCAGACGCATCCCGAGCTTGAGCAGTTCCTCCCAGGGGTCGCCCGGGCCCACGCCTTTGACGGCACGATCGATCTCGGCCGCGTGGCCCAGGGCGGCCTTGAGCTGGCTGGCCTTGAGTCTATCCAGCGCAGCCGGATAGCGGCGTTGCTTGTCGCCCCAGACGCGGTTCTCGCGGTAGAGCTGTTGCAGGTTCTGGCCTTGCGAGCGGCCCAGGCCCACCCGCAGCAGCGCACGGACTTCATCGGCCATGGCCCACAGCACCAGATGGGGCGCTTCACCCTCGCCTTTAAGGCCGTCGAGCATACGCGCCAGGCGGCCAGCATCGCCAGCCAAGAGCGCATCCCCCAGGCCCCAGACATCATAGCGGGCGACATTGGCCACCGCCTCGGTCAATGCGGCGAGGTCCAATTCACCCGCCGGGTGCAACAGGGCCAGCTTGTCGATCTCCTGCTTGGCGGCGAGCAGGTTGCCCTCGACCCGCGCCACCAGGAATTCCATCGCATCCGGGCTCAAGCGCTGCTGCTGGCGGGCGAGCCGCTCGGCGATCCAGCTGGGCAACTCGTTGCGGCCCACGGCCGGGCAGGCCACCGCCACGCCCTGCGCTTCCAGCGCGCTGAACCATTTGCTCTGCAGCTGCAGCTTCTCGAGCTTGGGCAATTGCACCAGCAGCACGTTCTCGGCCGGCGCACCGGCGGCGTATTGCTGCAACGCCTCACCACCCTCGGTACCGGGCTTGCCGGTGGGGATGCGCAACTCGATCAGTTTCTGTTCGGCAAACAGCGAGATGGCCTGGCCGGCGGCGGCCAGTTCGGCCCACTTGAAGCCCGGCTCTACCGTCAGCACCTCGCGCTCGGCAAAGCCGGCCTGGCGGGCCGCGTCGCGGATCAGCTGGGCCGCCTCCAGCGCCAGCAGGGCTTCTTCGCCATGCACCACATAGATGGGCGCAAGGCGACCGCCGGCAAGCTGGGAGGGCAGGTCGGAGGGACGGATGGGCATTACTTGCCGGCCGGGGTGGAAGCGGCAGCCGGCACTTCGCTATACGGTGCCGGGGCGTTGGCCGGCTTGAGCGCCGCCAGCCGACGGATGATCTGCTGGGCGGCGTCGGAACGCATATCGCGGATCAGGATCTGCTCTTCGGCTTCCTTGCCCAGCACGTTGTTCTCGTCGAAGGAGTAGTCGCGCCGCAGGGTCATCTGCGTGGACGGGATCCAGTCGTGACCGCTCTGCGCCAGCTTGAACTTGGCGCGGTAGAGCAACTGGTATTCGGTAACCCGGCCGGACTTGTTCACCGTGAGGATCTGCTTGTCGATGACTTCGCTTTCCACCGTCAGCACCGCCTCGGCGTCTGCCGCCTTGGGCTTCAGGGTGAGGTCCTTGCGCAGGCTCAGCTGCCGGTTCAGCACATCACCCAGGCCACCGCCGGGGGCGACGACATTGAGCGAGGAGAAGGCGAACGGCGTGGTCTCGCCCAGGCCGCGCAGGTGAAAGCCGCAGGCGGTGAGCAGAAGCAGGGGCAGCAAGAGGGCGGTACGGCGCATGGCGGCTCCGGCTAGTCCGGCGCCCGAAGGCGCCGGCAGGGGTCGGTTGAGGACGATGGGGCTCAGACTACCAGATTGACGAGCCGGCCCGGCACCACGATGACCTTCTTCGGGGCCTGGCCTTCGAGGAACTTCTGCACATTGGCATTGGCCAGCGCAAAGGCCTCGATGGCGGCACGGTCGGCACCAGCCGGCACGTCGATCTCGCCGCGCAGTTTGCCGTTGACCTGCACCATCAGCTTGATCTCGTCCTGAGCCAGAGCTTCGGCCAGCGGCTCGGGCCAAGCGGTGTCGATGATCTCGCCACCAAAGCCCAATTCGCTCCACAGCACGTGGGCGATATGCGGGCTGACCGGATAGAGCGCGCGCAAGAGGATGCCGAAGCCTTCGCGCAGCACGGCCGGGGCGTCGCCCTTATAGCCTTCCAGCGCGTTCAGGAGCTTCATGGCGCCCGATACCACGGTGTTGTACTGCAGGCGCTCGTAGTCGGCATTGATCTGCTTGAGCGTGCTGTGGATCTCATGGCGCAGGGCCTTGGCGTCCTTGTCCAGCTCGCCCACGGCGCCGGCCGCGCGGATCATGTCGGCACGGCTATGGCCAAAGGCCCACAGCCGGCGCAGGTAGCGGTAAGCGCCTTCCACACCGCTGTCGGACCAGGCCGCGCTCTGCTCGGGGGGACCGGCGAACATGGTGAAGAGACGGGCCGTATCGGCGCCGAAACGGGCGATGATGTCCTTGGGCTCGACCACATTGTTCTTGGACTTGGACATCTTCTCGATGCCGCCCATGACCACGGCTTGGCCGTCGGCCTTGAGGGTGGCAGCGACCGGACGGCCCTTGTCGTCGTGCTGGACTTCGACTTCGTTGGGGTAGTACCAGGTCTTCTTACCGGCGGCGTCTTCGCGGTAGAAGGATTCGTTCAGCAGCATGCCCTGGGTGAACAGCGCCTTGAAGGGCTCGTCGATCTTGACGAGGCCCAGGTCGCGCATGGCCTTGGTCCAGAAGCGGGCGTAAAGCAGGTGCAGCACGGCGTGCTCGATACCGCCGATGTACTGGTCCATCGCCATCCAGTAGTCATTGCGCTCGTCGACCATGGTGGTCGCGTCCGGGCAGGTATAGCGCATGAAGTACCAGGACGAATCGACGAAGGTGTCCATGGTGTCGGTTTCGCGCTGGGCCGGCTTGCCGCACTTGGGGCAGGGTACGTTGAGGAAGTCCTCGCGCTTCTTGAGCGGGTTGCCCGAGCCATCCGGCACGCAGTCGGTGGGCAGCACCACCGGCAGGTCTTCGTAGGGGACCGGTACGTCGCCGCAGCATGCGCAGTGGATGATGGGGATGGGCGTGCCCCAGTAGCGCTGGCGCGAGATGCCCCAGTCGCGCAGGCGCCAGGTGGTCTTCTTCTCACCCAGGCCTTGGGCGGCCAAGTCGGCGGCTACGGCATCGACGGCGGCCTTGTAGGCGAGGCCATCGTATTTGCCGGAATTGATGGTGGTGCCACGCTGCTTGTCGCCGTACCACTCGGCCCAGGCGTCGGTCGTGAAGGTCTCGCCTTCGGCGGCGACTACCTGCTTGATGGCGATGCCGTACTTCTTGGCGAAGGCGAAATCGCGCTCGTCGTGGGCCGGTACGCCCATCACGGCGCCGTCGCCGTAGCTCATCAGCACATAGTTGCCGACCCAGACCTCGACCTGGCTACCGGTCAGCGGGTGGGTGACGTAGAGCCCGGTGGGCAGGCCCTTCTTGTCCTGGGTG
>NZ_DATCSC010000044.1:0-51865 GCF_036568685.1 Chitinimonas sp. | reverse complement strand
GTAAGCCAGTTGCTTCATTCTCATTCGAGAATCTCCCCGTTAGTGCGTCGATGGCTGGCGCTGACAGGAACGCGGTAACGAACCCGTAGCACCCAAGATTTACGCCGGTAAGGCGCGGCATACGGTCCGGAAGCACACCTGCATGACAGGCACATGTCCTTTCCGAAGTAGACTGATCGTACTTTTATAATCTGGCCCTGATCAACGAGCACTCACAAAATTACAACGATCTGTGTCTGTGTGTTGGATAGTTGATACAGATTTGGTGCTTACGTGAGGCTTACCAACCAAGCAGCGCGGTACGAACGTACAAATTGCTGGACAAGGGATGACGCTGTCGACCCATCCATGCAATACGGAATAAAAAACAATTAAATCAATGCCTTGAAATAAATCCAGTCAAGGCATTGCACTGAGATTGTCCATTTGACGCAACAGACTTATCCCTGATAGCGGTATCGCTATGCTTGGATAGCGATCTATGCATGTCGAGACTTTTATTGTTGCATGTTATATATATGTCTTATACGCAACAGGTGGTAGCCATAAAAAAACCCCCAGGCAAGCCTGGGGGTTTTCGCCAGCGGCGCTGATTACTTGAACGAGTAGTTCACGCTGCCGTAGACGAAACGACCACGCGGGTCGTAGTAGGTCGGGTCGTACACCGCCTGGAAGTAGTTCGGGTTCGGAACAATGGCCGGCGGGTCGCGATCGAACAGGTTCTTCACACCCAGGGTCAGCTTCAGACCCTTGAAGCCGGTGTAGCTGCCCTGCAGGTCATAGGTGGTGAGCGACGACACTTCATGCGGGTTGCCATCGGCATCGACGTTGTCCTGGTACTTGGTCTGGAAGTTCTGCACCAGCGTGCCGTGCCAGGCGCCGCTATCGAGGTTGACCGACCAGACATGCTTCCAACGCGGGATCACGCCACTCTGGCTATTGGCGCCCAGAGCCGGGGTCAGGTAGGTGGCCACGCTGCCGGTCTTGGTGCCATCGGCAGCGGTGTAGTCGTACTTCGACATATAAGTGCCGTTCAGCGCGGTGCTAATGGTACCGAAGTCGAACTTGCCGATACGGGCCTTCAGGTCGAGGTCAAAACCGGACACATCGATCTTGGCTGCGTTGACGCTGGTCTGCAGGAAGTGGTCGATCTGGCCCGGCAGGTTCGGGTAGGCCGCGTCAGCCGGCTTACGCACCACCAGGTAGCTGTAGGACGGGTTGTTGAGGATGGTCAGCGCGTCGATGCCGCCGGTGATGGCGTCGGTCAGCTTGACGTTGAAGAAGTCCACGCCCACCGAGAAGCCGGCCGTCGGCTCGAACACGAAGCCAAACGAATTCTGCTTGGACTTCTCAGGCTTGAGGTTGGGGTTACCGCCGCTCAAGGTCTGGAACTGGGTCGAGCAGTCCTGGGCATTGTTGGTGGTCGGGCAGCGAGCCGGGTCGCTGATCACACCGGTGATCTGGGCGGTTTGTGGCGTGTACAGGTCACTCAAGGACGGCGCACGGAAGCCCTCGCCGTAAGAGGCACGCAGCACCAGCTGCTTGGTGGGCGCCCAACGGAAGCTGACCTTGGGGTTGGTGGTGTTGCCAAAGTCGCTGTAGTGGTCGCGACGGATCGCCAAGTCAGCCTCAAGACCAGTCAACAGCGGAATATTGAATTCGGCAAACAGGGCGTTGGCGGTGCGGCTCTTGTTGATGGCCGGGATGGCGCCACCGTAGCCAGAGATGTCGCCGCTCGCCAGGGCGTCGCTCGGGGTGGTGTCGAGCTTTTCCTTGCGGGCCTGGATGCCGAAGGCGCCAGCCAGTGCGCCAGCCGGCAGGTCGAACAGCTCACCGGAAACACGGGCATCGAAGTCGTCGGTGGACGACTTGGCGGAAATGGCGGTACCCACGAAGTTGGCGTCGTGGATGGCTTGCGAGACGGCGTCGCTCTGCAGGCCGGTCGCGAACGGGTTGAACTGGTCGCTGTTCAGGATGGGCAGAATCTTGGAGTAGGTCGGGTAGCCGTTCTGCAGTACTTCCTTGACCTTGCTCTCATTGTGCGAGGCAGCCACATCGTAGTCCCAGCTGCCGAGGTTGCCCTTGGCACCCAGGAGGAAGCGGGTTTGCTCGGCGGTGTCCTTGAATACGCGCAGGCCGCTGTCGAAGGCGCGATAGGTCACCGACAGCGGTTGGCCGTTCACGCCGTTCTGGGTGGCCCAGGCGGTCGGGTAGTAGGGGCTGGTCGGGCGAACCAGGATTTCGGCTACGCTGTCGCCAGTCACGCCATAGGTGAAGGCGCTGGAGATCGGTACCGGCTGTTCGGTAAAGGTGTGCTCGTTGCGCGAGTACATGCTCTCGCCATAGAGCTGGACGTTTTCGGCGATATCCCAGTTGAACTTGGCGACCAGGTCACCGCGATCCACCTTGGGCAGCAGGCCGACATAAGGGGTTGGGTCAAAACGGCACTTGTTCGAGAAGTTGGGGTCGTTGACCGAGGTACCGCCGCAATTCGGGTAGGTTGGGTTGCCGCCCAGCGACTGGAACACATTGTTGCTGTCGTAGTAGCCCAGGATATTGCCCGGTGTGGTATTGCCGCTGGTGGTATCGCCCAGGCTGTTATAGCCAGGGTGGGCGAAGTCGCGATCCTTGCCCATCAGCTGCGACTGGTGCTCGATATCGCCAGTGATGAGGATGTTGAACTTGTCTTCGCCAAGGTTACCGAAGCCTGCCACGAAGCTGCCGCGGGAGATCTCACCGCCGCCTTGGGTGGCAGCACCGTAGTAGCCCGTCGCCTCAAAGCCCTGGTAGTCCTTGCGCAGGATAAAGTTGATCACGCCGGCAACGGCGTCGGAACCGTATACCGCGGAAGCGCCATCCTTCAGCACTTCCACGCGTTCGATGGCAGCCATGGGAATGCTGTTGATATCGACGGTAGCGCCATTGGTGGCGAAGTTGGCCAGGCGGCGGCCGTTGACCAGAACCAGGGTACGGGTATCGCCCAGCCCCCGCAGCGAGGCGCTGGCCTGACCGAAACTGGAAACGCTGAAGGCCGACGAGGTCGACACGGCACCGCCGGTATTGGCGGCAGCAATGGTCGATACCAGCTGTTCGGTCGAGGTGGCACCGCTACGCTGAATTTCATCGCGAGTAATGGTGGTTACCGGCAGCGCACCTTCCTTGGCAATGCGCTTGATGCTGGTACCGGTGACTTCGATCTTTTCGACCTTGGCCGGTGCATCATCTGCGTGTACCTGCACCATGCCGGCAATCCCCATCAGGCTGATTGCATAGGCCAATTGCTTCATTTTCATCAGGGAAATCTCCAAGTTGAACTTCAACGAAAGATATTGGAAACCGCCTGGCACTCAATCCAATATCCAACACCCGCCTCACGTCGCGGCGACAGGGCCCTGATAGGCAGGACCAAGGCACGGCGCCATAGGGACGGGGTTTCCAAGCTTGGGAAAATCCTACTGATGTAATTGAATAGCAATCAACGACAGTACATTTTTTTACAATACCGCCACAACTGACATCGGAATATATTGGTTTAATCGCACAGCATATTTTTACATTTATTTAATAATTATTAAATTCACCAGAATAATATTCTAGATTATATATTCAAATAAATGTCAATAAAGGAAAACCGCCCCATCGGGGCGGTTTTCGGTGGGTCTGCCGACGAAATCAACTGCGCTGCTGAAGCTGCAATAGCGGGGCCAGTTTGTCCAGCAGCATCGACAAGCGCGGCAACACCGTCTCCACCTCGCCTCGAGCCAGTTGCTCCAGCGCGCTATCGATACTGTAGGCACGTTCCAATCTGTGCCGGGCATGTTCAAGCAGATCGGCGAATTCGGATACGCCGTCGACCTGAGCGTTGGCCATACCGATATTGGCCGCAATACGGATCTGACTGCCCTTGAAGTTGACCTTGGCGGCAGCGATGGTCTCGCGCAAGCGCTCGGCGTAGACACGGCTGCCCTCCAGGTCGGCGTAGAGCATGACGCAGAAGCGCGGGCCATCGAGCCGGGCCAGCGTCTCCTCCTTGCGCAACCGGCCACCGACGAGTTTGGCAACCAGGCCGATCAGTTGTTCTGCCACGGTATCGCCCAGCTCTCGGCGCAGGCTTTCGAAGCGGTCGATCTCAAACAGCACCAAGGTGGTGTCGCCACCGTAACGGGCAGCATGCGCCAGCGCCTTCTCTCCCTCGATCTGCAGCAGGTGCTCGCTGGCAAGGCCGGTCTGGGCATCCGTCGTGCTGGTCTGTGCCTGCACCACTTCGCTGTGGCGCAACTCACGCTCGGTACGGGCCAACTTCACCGCCGCCGACACCCGCGCCAGCATCTCGGCACGGTCGGTCGACTTGGTAACGAAGTCATTGGCACCACGCTCCACCGCCTGTTGCTTGGTTTCGTGGTCTTCTTCGCCCGAGATGATGATGACCGGGGTGTGCTTGATGCGCGGATCAGCCGCTTTGCGCACCCGCGCCAAGAGGCCAAAACCATCGAGCTTGGGCATGCTGAGGTCGCTCATCAGCACCAGGATGGTGGGATCGGATTCCAGCCGCGCCCAGCCCGCCTCGCCGTCCGCTTCTTCGACGATATCGAACTGGGTGGAAAGGTGCTTCTTGACCGTTGCACGAACGATGCGGGAGTCATCCACCACCAGGATGCGGGGCAGGTCGTTGGCTTGCTCGGTTTGACTCATGGTTGTGATGACCTAGATTGAACACCCACTCTATAGCACAGCAACCGTGAACACTTGCATTGCGGCGCTGCGAGGGTTTTGTTAAAAAACAAGCTGTTCCGGGTAATGACGAGCCCATCATGGCAGCCCCTCATCATGTACATCTTTCGGTGTTTCCGCTTGGTTCCAGCGAACCGGCACGGGTACAGGCCGCCATCCGGACCGCCTGGGCAAGCCCATCCTGGGTCGCCAGCCGGGAAGTCCACGGCGCCTGGTTCTTCCAGGCCGTCACCGAGGCAGTCCTGCCTGAAGGCCTCAACGAAGCCGCCTTTGCCGAACGCCTATCCATCGCCATCTGGCGGGCGCTGGGCCGCTACGTGCGCGTGGCCGTAGACACCAGTGCGACAGAGTCCGATACATCTTGCCACCACGAACTGGGACGAACCAGCTATCTCAGACTGATGCGAACCGCGCAGGGCACGCCCGAATAAGCCGCAACAGCCTATGATATTGCCATATCCCGCTGCCTTATGCCTGCCTTGATGCGAGGCGCTTCGCGCTTTCCAGCTCGGTGAGCCGTGGGCACAACAGCCACGCGGCAAGGCCCGCCAACAGATGCTTGAGCGTATGGCCACTAAGGCAGCTCAATTGCAGCAACAGCCATCCATCCGCCAGTTCGCACAACTTCGCAGCGACGTAGAGCAACATAGCCAAGCCCACGCGGTACCGCCTGGCGGCATCTTCTGCCGTCAACCACTGCAAGAGCGGCAACAGCAGCAAGGGCAACAGTTGCATTAGCAGATAGGGGCGCAAGTCACCTTGTCCCAGTCCCGCCGTGTACTGCCACCAAGCCACGCTGAACAGTGCCAGGCCCACCCAAACGGCTGTTTGCCCAACCCGACCACGCCAGCGCAGGGGCCAATGCGCCGTCAGGAGGCCCGCACAGGCAAGCGCAATCGGCAGCCTATCCCGGACGATGCGCGCGTCATCCGGTGCCAGGTGGTAGTAACCAGAGCCGATACTCGTTAGCGCCAGTGCCAGGTAAAACAGTCCATAGCCCGATCTACCCGGCCATGCCGGCAGCGCCTGCAGGCGCCGCAAGCCATGCAAGCCCACCAGCAGAAAAACCAGGTTGGACAGCACATCGGCCGCATGCGGCAGCCCCAGCCAGCTGCGCTGGTCGGCGAAGGCGTGATAATCGGCCGGCTGGGTGATGGGGCCGTACAGCCATAGCAGCACGACGAGCCCCAGAACCAGCATAAGCGGTGCGCTCTGTATGCGGGACATGGCTTCTCTCCTCTTGGGATGGCCCGCACTATGCACCGCACAGCTCAAAACCTGCGGCTTGTTCAGCCCCAATGCAATCTCTAGTATGCCGGGTATCGAAATCCGATACCGTCATCATGTCCCAGACCGCACAATTGATTGCCGCACTCAAGCGCCTCTTGAAGGCCCGCGGGCTGACCTACGCCCAGGTAGGCGATCATCTGTCGCTGAGTGAAGCCAGTGTAAAGCGGCAGTTTTCGCAACAGAGCTTCAGCCTGCAAACGCTGGAAGCGATCTGCGAGCTGCTGCAGCTGGAGTTTGGTGAATTGGTGCGGGAGGCCGAACAGGGCAGAAGCAGGCTAAGCACCTTGAGCCGGGAACAGGAGGCCGAGCTGGTGGCCCGCCCTCGCCGGCTGTTGGTGGCGGTATGCGTGCTCAATCACTGGAGCATGGCGCAGATCGTGGCGACCTACAGCCTCAACGAAGCGGAATGCGTACAAGAGCTCTTGCAGCTCGACCGGTTGGGCCTGATCAGCCTGCTGCCGGAAAACAGGGTCAAGCTGAAAGTGGCGCGGGATTTTGCCTGGCTACCCGATGGGCCGATACGCTGTTTCTTCCGTGAGCGGGTACAGACCGAGTTCCTCGGTGGCAGCTTTGAGCAGCCGGGCAGCGTATTGCGCTTTCAACACGCCATGCTGAGCCCGGCCGCCAACGCCCGCTTCCAGCAACGGCTGCAGCGGCTACTGCAGGAATTCGCCGAGTTGCACCAGGACTGCGTGGACCATCCACCCTCGGAGCGCTACGGCACCAGTCTCCTGCTGGCGATGCGGCCTTGGGAGCCCGCTGCATTTGAAGCCTTGCGACGCGTACCGGATGAGCGCGCTTTTGGGTAGCTCCACAGAGTAAAGGCAATAAAAAACCCGCTCCGAGGAGCGGGTTTTTGCGACAAGCGATGCTGGCCAGCAAATCGTGTCGGGGTACTACTTAGGCCATTGCCTTGATGGCGGCGGCCAGGCGGCTCTTGTGACGAGCTGCCTTGTTCTTGTGGTAGGCACCCTTGTCGGCCAGACGGTCGATGGCGCTGACCGAGGTCTTGAAGGTTTCGGCGGCGGCGGCCTTGTCGCCAGCTTCGATGGCCTTCAGCACTTTCTTAACTGCAGTGCGGAATTCCGAGCGTTGGCTCTGGTTGTGAAGGCGCGCCTTGGCGGCCTGACGGGCACGCTTGCGGGCTTGTGCGCTGTTTGCCATTTAAATCAACTCCTTAAACCGGTAAAAGGACTATCGCGAAACCGCGCATTATGCCCAAGCTCTGCCATCCTGGCAATCATCGCGTACACTGGCGCGATTTTGTCAACTGATCCACCCCCATGAACCTGCTGAAAACCCTTGCCCGAACCAGCAGTATGACCATGCTATCGCGCATACTCGGCATGCTGCGCGAGGTGATGAACGCCTATCAGTTTGGCGGCGGCACGGCCATGGATGCCTTCAATGTAGCCTTCCGGCTGCCCAATATGTTCCGCCGCATCTTTGCCGAGGGTGCGTTTTCGCAGGCCTTCGTACCCATCCTGGCCGAGTACAAGACCCAGCGCGGCGAGGACGAAACCCGCCGCTTCGTGGCCGACGTGGCCGGGGTACTCAGCTTGGTACTGGTACTGTTCACCGTGATTTCGGTCGTAGCAGCGCCGCTCTATGCCACGCTCCTGGCCGCCGGCTACAGCAAGGATGCGGACAAGTTTGCCCTGACCATCTCGCTGACGCGCATCACCTTTCCCTACATCCTCCTGATTTCGCTGTCCTCGCTGGTGGGCAGCATACTCAATACCTGGAACCGCTTCTCGGTACCGGCCTTCACCCCTACCCTGCTCAATATCTCCATGATAGGACTGGGTCTTGGCCTATCGCCGTACTGCTCGCAACCCATCTACGCCCTGGCCATATCGGTTGTCGTCGGCGGGGTGGCACAACTGGCCTTCCAGCTCCCCTTTCTGGCCAAGATCGGCATGCTGGCCTGGCCCAGGCTGAATTTCCGCGACACCGGCGTGCTGCGAGTGCTCAAGCAGATGGGGCCGGCCATGTTCGGCGTGTCAGTGGCGCAATTGAGCCTGGTGATCAATTCCCAATTCGCCTCCTGGCTGCAAGAGGGTAGCGTCTCCTCGCTCAACTATGCCGACCGGCTGATGGAACTGCCCAGCGGCGTACTAGGGGTGGCGCTGGGCACCATCCTCCTGCCCAGCTTGGCCCGGCTACGCGCCGCGGGTGCCGAGGAAGAATACTCCGCCATGCTCGATTGGGGCCTGCGCCTGTGTTGGTTGCTGGCGCTGCCGGCCACCATCGCCCTGGCCGTGATCGCCGAACCCCTGGTGGCCACGCTGTACGAGCGGGGCCAGTTCAATCTGCACAATGCCCTGATGACCACCCAGGCTTTGCAGGCCTATGCCGTGGGGCTGATGGCCCTCATCTCGGTGAAGATATTGGCGCCAGCCTTCTACGCCCAGCAGGACATCAAGACCCCGGTCAAGGTCGGCATCATCGCATTGGTCGTGACCCAGCTCTTCAACCTGATCCTGATCGGCAGCCTCAAGCATCTGGGCTTGGCACATGCCGGCCTCGCGCTGTCGATCAGCCTGGGCGGCTGCGTCAACGCTTGGCTGCTGCTGCGTATACTCAAGCGCCGGGGCATCTACCGGCCCATCTCCGGCTGGTCGACCTTTCTGCTCAAGCTTATTTTGGCCGTGGGCCTGATGGCCACCAGTTGCTGGTTCCTGCAGCAGGCATTGGGTGCCTGGCACGGCATCCCTACCCTGCATAAGATCGGCAAGCTGTCGCTGCTGGTCAGCACAGGGGTGCTGGTGTATTTCGGTATGCTGGCAGCACTGGGCTTTCGTCCACGCGACTTCCGCCGCAGCGCAGCCTGATCCAAACGGAGCCCAGCCATGGCCAGCCAGACCCTGCTTATTCGCCCTGCCAGCCTTGACGACATCCCGGCCATTGCCGCGCTGGCTCACCGCATCTGGCATGCGCACTACCCCAGCATCATCAGCGTCGCACAGATCGACTATATGCTGGGTCAGCGCTACCACGATGCCGCCCTGCGCGAGCAGATCGCTGGCGAAGGCCAATGGCTGGACCTGGCGCTGCTGGACGGGCTGGCCGTGGGTTTCGCCCAGTATCTGCAGCACGCTCCCGACACCATCAAACTCGACAAGCTCTACCTCGATACCACCTTGCACGGCCAGGGCCTGGGCAGCCGCCTGCTGGCACACGTAGAAGCGCGCGCCCGCGAGCTGGGTGCCAGCAACCTGACCCTGGCAGTCAACAAGCACAATGAGAAAGCCATCGCCACCTATCGTCGCAACGGCTTTACGGTGACCGACAGCGTGCAGGTGGACATCGGCCAAGGCTACATCATGGACGACTATGTGATGAGCAAGTCGCTTGGCGATACGCCATTGACGTAAACGTCAAATTCATTTCTTATCAATCGCTTAGCGCAGCAAGGCCACGTAAAAATCCACCAAGTCGACGGTGGCGACCCGGATTGCACAGGTATAATGGCTGCCCAATTCATCGGTCGCCGGCCGCACTCATACCGGCGACGCCCGTCGTCACCAGGAAGGACAGTCCGTGGAACTCTCGCATCGCGTTCAAGCCATCAAGGAATCGCCCACCCTCGCCATCACTGCCAAGGCCCAGAAGCTGAAGGCTGACGGCCGTGACGTGGTGGCGCTCGCCGCCGGCGAGCCGGATTTCGATACACCGGATCACATCAAGGCCGCTGCCATCGAGGCAATCCAAAAGGGCTTCACCAAGTACACCCCGGTGTCTGGCACGCCTGGCCTGAAGAACGCGATCATCGCCAAGTTCAAGCGCGACCAGGGCCTCGATTACAACGCCAAGCAGATTCTGGTGAGCTGCGGCGGCAAGCAAAGCTTCTACAACCTCTGCCAGGCCTATATCAACGAGGGTGACGAGGTCATCATTCCGGCGCCGTACTGGGTCTCCTACCCCGACATGGTGATCCTGGCCCAGGGCAAGCCGGTGATCGTGGAATGCGGCATCGAGCAGGGCTACAAGCTGAGCCCCGCCCAGCTGGCCGCCGCCATCACCCCGCGTACCAAGCTGGTGGTGATCAACTCGCCGTCCAACCCGACTGGCGCGGTCTACACCCTGGATGAACTCAAGGCGCTGGGCGAAGTGCTGAAGCAGCACCCCAAGGTATTGATCGCCTCGGACGATATGTACGAGCACGTGATGCTGGGCAACACCACCTTCGCCAACATCCTCAATGCCTGCCCTGATCTCTACCCGCAGACCATCCTGCTGAACGGTGTATCCAAGGCCTACTCCATGACTGGCTGGCGCATCGGCTACGCGGCAGGCCCGGAGTGGCTCATCAAGGCCATGGAGAACATCCAGTCGCAATCGACCTCCAACCCGACCTCGATCTCGCAGGTCGCCGCCGAGGCCGCACTGAATAGCCCGCAAGCCGAGTGCTTCGCCCCCATGCTGAAGGCCTTCAACGAGCGCCATGAGTTTGTAGTCGGCAAGTTCAACAGCATCCGTGGCCTGAAGTGCCTGACCGCTGGCGGCGCCTTCTACGCCTTCGTAGACGCCCGTGTTGCGATCCAGAACCTGTATGCCGAGGGCAAGATCGCCGCTCCGACCGACCTGGCGCTGGGCAGCTATCTGCTGGAAGCCCAGGACGTAGCCGTGGTACCGGGCTCGGCCTTCGGCGCCGAGGGCTACTTCCGCATCAGCTTTGCCACCAGCATGGGCAACCTCGAGAAGGCCCTGGCCCGCATCGAAGCTGCGCTGAACTAAGCGCCACCGGACCAAGAAACGCCGCCCTGTGCGGCGTTTTTTTATTGCCTTGCTGCTTTGCCCGCCAAACGACAGACAATAAAAAACCCGCCCATGGCGGGTTCTTTCAGGGTGGCTTACTTGTGCCCCGGCTTGGCCTCGGGCGCTTTGGTCTCTGCAGGCTTGCTCTCTGCGGCCTTGGCTGCCTCGGCCTTCTTGTCGCTGTAGCCGCCCGGCTTGCTGTTCATCGCGTCGATGGCACCGCGCAGATTGAGGCACTTCACATCGTCCTTGCTCTTGACGGTATCGCCCTTCAGCTCGCACTCGTTATTGCCAAACTTCAGCATGGCCCCCTTGACCGCCTGGGCCACCTTGGGGCTAGCGCCACCTGCTTGGATGCTGGTGCGTATTTCCTGCAAGACCTTATCCATGGTTTCGCGCTCAATGCGAGCCCGCTCCAAGTCTTCCTTGAGCTGGGTCAGGTCCTTGGCCTGCATGGCAGACTGGTCCTTGGCTGCCTCCAGCTCATGCTCCAGCTCTGCCTTTTCCTTACTCAGTTTGGCCTGTGCCAGCTTGGCATTCTTGGCAATGGCGATCAGATTTTGTTCGGCCTGCTGGTTGCGCTTGGTCGCAAGCGCGATGCCGCCGATAAAACCGCCCACCACACCGGCGATCAAGAGCAGGATCAACAACAGAACCAGCACGGCCGACACTCCACCGCCCACACCGCCACGTACGGCTAGGACAATGCGCTTCATCAAAGGGAGTTTGGCGGCTTGTTCATTTGACGTTGTCATGCGATCCTCTCGGCTTTGAAGTTGGACACTGCTTTGGTTCTAGCCGTTTTAACGATTGCTGCGCGGTGCGTCAAACAGGACGCAGAAAAACAAAAACCGCGCTATCTTTCGATAGCGCGGTTTTTTGAAATCTTGGCTCCTCGACCTGGGCTCGAACCAGGGACCTACGGATTAACAGTCCGGCGCTCTACCGACTGAGCTATCGAGGAACTAAAGAAGCTGCTATGATAAAAGGCTGCCCTAAGCGTGTCAACACCCGTTTCTCATTTACCCTGATATAAGAGGCCGCATGTCAGCCCTCAAGAAACTGTTGATCGTCGTTGCCATCCTGGTGACCATCGTTGCCGCCATCCCTTTGGTGTTGCCCTACGAGAATTACAAGGCCGATATTGAAAAGGCCGTCTCAGCCCGGCTCGACACCGAAGTCAAAATCTCCAGCATCCATTTCAGCTATACCCCCAAGCCCCAACTGGTGCTGGAAAAGGTTAGCTTTGGTAAAGCCGACGAAGGTATGGTCAGCCGCGTCATCGTGCCGGTCACCCTGAAAAATCTGGTCAATATCCGCAAGGAGCTGGCCGACGTGGCCCTGGAACAGGGTACGCTCAAGCAGGAATTCGCCCGCTCCCTGCCCGGCCGGCTCAAGCCCGACGCCAGTGGCAAAGACATCTACTTCGCTGCGCTGCGCTTGAGCGACTTCTCCGTCCTACTCGACAAGGACAGCATCGGCCCATTCTCCGGCACACTGCGCTTCAACCCGGACGGCACCTTCAAGGTGGTAACGCTGACCGACAAAGATGGCCGCGCCAATCTGACCATCAAGCCTACTGGCGAGAAGTTCGCACTGGATTTCGATGCCAAGAACTGGGTGCTGCCCGGTGGCAACTACCCTGATGCCCGTTTTGACCAACTGGTATTGCGCGGTAGCGCAGACAAGGATGGCTTCGTTGTGGACGACGTGAACGGCTTGATCTTTGGCTCGGCTGCCGTCGGCCAGGCCAAGCTGAGCTGGAATGAAGGCTGGAAGCTCAGTGGCAGCCTGCAGACAAAGAGCATGCAGGCCGAACCGCTGATTTCGCTGGTCAGCTCCAACACTCGCGCCACTGGCCGGATGGCGGCATCGACCGACTTCGAATTCGTGGGCGATAGCTTCGAGACGCTCTTCAAACAGCCGCGCATCACCATGAACTTCACCGTCACCGACGGCAATCTGCACAACCTTGATCTGATCGCCCCGCTCAAATCACCCAATCCCACGGTACTGCGCCGCGGGGGACAGACCCGCTTTGATACCCTGCGCGGCGATATGTCCATCGAGAATGGTGTTACCACCTTGCGTAACCTGAACCTCGACTCCGGTAAATTTACCGCCGCTGGCGGCATGGCCATCAGCGCCGACAAGAAATTGAGCGGCAAGGTCAGCGCCAAGCTGTCTGCAGGCGCTGCCACCTTCAGCGCCCCGCTGACCTTCGGCGGTACGCTGGATGCTCCGGAGCTTCGTTCCAGCGGTACCTACAAACCAGGTAGCGACGACGCCTCAACCCGGATATTCTGATCACCTTGGTGGTAGATTGATCCATCGGCAACGCCGGCCCCAGGGCCGGCGTTGCCGCTTTCAGGAAGGACAAAGATGAGTTGGCAAGCATTCCTTGGCACCCAGGGTGCTCAGGCAGATGAGCAAGGTATCGCCCGCTTTACCGCACCGGCCGGGGTTGCCGCACTTGAGACCAGCAGCACTCTGGTACCACTGGGTGACTATGGCCTGATCCGCTTCAGTGGCGAGGAGACCGTACCCTTCCTGCACGGGCAACTCTCCAGCGACCTCAAGAACCTGCCTAGCGATGGCATACAGTATGCGAGCTACTCCACGCCCAAGGGGCGCATGCTGACCACCCTGCTGCTGCTGCGGGAGCGGGAGGACCTGCTCCTGATGCTGCCGCGCAACCTGCTGGCCGCGATCCAGAAACGGTTGTCCATGTATGTGCTGCGAAGCAAAACCAAAGCCAGCGACGCCACGGCCGAACGGGTACTGCTGGGCCTGGCCGGCCCGCAGGCACTGGCGCAGGCCAAGCAGGTCTTTGGTGCAGTGCCACAGGCCGCCATGCAGAGCGTGGCCATCGAAGGTGGCCAACTGCATAGGCTGGGTGGCGATCGTTTGCTGCTGGTGCTGGATGAAGCCGCTGCCGAGACCATCTGGAGCAAGCTGCTCGCCGCAGGCGCCGTAGCAGGTAGCGATGCGGCCTGGATGCTGTCGGACATCCGAGCCGGCATCCTATGGGTGCAGACAGAGACGCAGGAAGAGTTCGTCGCGCAGATGGCCAATATGGAGCTGATCGGCGCGGTCAGCTTCAAGAAGGGCTGCTACCCCGGCCAGGAGATCGTGGCCCGCACCCAGTACCTGGGCAAACTCAAACGCCGCACCTTCCGCCTCACCTCTGACCAGCCCTTGCAGGCAGGCCAATCGGTCTACAGCCCTGAGATGAATGGCCAGGCCTCGGGCCTGATCGCCCAGGCCGCACCGCTGGCCGACGGTAGTTGGGAGGCGCTGGCGGTCGTGCAGCTGAGCAGCCTGCCGCATGGCCTGCACCTGCAGGATGCAAGCGGGCCGCAGTTGGCTGTGAAAGACCTGCCCTACGCTGTGCACGAGTAAGCAGCCGACGCAAAAAAGCCCGCCTATATGGCGGGCTTTTTCATGGGCCGACCGTCGCCAATCAGGCGGCCAGGGCCTTGCGTATGCTGGCCTCGATGCCGGCCGCATCCAGGCCGCACTCAGCCAGCTGGATGGCCGGATCGCCATGATCCACATAGCGGTCGGGCAGACCCAGCTGCACGACCCGCTTGGCCAGCCCCATCGCAGCCAGGGCCTCCAGCACGGCGGAACCCGCACCACCCATGACCACGTTCTCCTCCACGGTCACGAGGACATCGTGCTGCTCGGCCAGTTGGCGCACCAGCTCAACATCCAGTGGCTTGACCCAGCGCATATTGGCCACCGTGGCATCCAGTGCCTCTGCTGCCTTGAGCGAGGGGGCTACCATGGTGCCGAAGGCCAGGATGGCGACCTTGCTGCCGCCTTGCCGGCGTACCTCGCCCTTGCCGACCGGCAAGGCGGTGAACGCCTTGGCGATCTCAACACCTGGACCGGTACCACGCGGGTAACGCACAGCGGTGGGCTGGTCCATCTGGAAGGCGGTGTAGAGCATCTGCCGGCACTCGTTTTCGTCGCTCGGACATAGCACCGCCATATTGGGTATGCAGCGCAGGAAGCTGATATCGAAGCTGCCGGCATGGGTGGGGCCGTCGGCACCGACCTGACCGGCGCGGTCGATGGCGAACACCACCGGCAGGTTCTGCAATGCGACGTCGTGGATCAGCTGGTCGTAAGCCCGCTGCAGAAAGGTCGAATAGATGGCCACCACCGGCTTGATGCCCTCGCAAGCGAGGCCGGCCGCAAAGGTGACGGCGTGCTGCTCCGCGATGCCAACGTCGTAGTAGCGATCCGGGAAGCGCTGCTCGAACTGCACCATGCCAGAACCTTCACGCATTGCCGGGGTGATACCGACGAGGCGCGGATCCTGCGCGGCCATATCGCACAGCCATTCGCCAAAGACATGCATATAGCTGGGCTTGGCGGCCGACTTGGCCGCCATGCCATCGGCCGGAGTAAAGGGTGTGACAGCGTGGTACTTGACCGGATCGCCCTCGGCAAGCTTGTAGCCCTGGCCCTTCTTGGTCACCACATGCAGGAACTGCGGACCGCTGAGACCCTTGATGTTCTGCAGGGTGGACACCAGCGCGTCGAGGTCGTGACCATCGATGGGGCCGACGTAGTGGAAGCCGAATTCCTCGAACAAGGTGGAAGGGGAGAACAAGCCCTTCATATGCTCTTCGCCGCGGCGTACCAATTCATGCAGCGGCGGCACGTTCTCCAGCACGCGGGCACCGGTATTGCGGAAGCCCTGGTAGAACTTACCGGACAGGAGCTTGGCGAGGTAGGCGTTGAAGGCACCGACATTGGGCGAAATGGACATCTCATTGTCGTTGAGGATCACCAGGAGATCGGTGTCCTTGTCGCCCGCATTGTTGAGCCCCTCGAAAGCCATGCCGGCGGTCATGGCACCATCGCCAATGATGGCGACACATTTGCGTGCCTCACCCAGGAGCTTGCTGGCTTCCGCCATACCGGCAGCCGCGCCGATACTGGTCGAGCTATGACCAACGGCGAAGGTGTCGTACTCGCTCTCGTCGCGCTTGGGAAAGCCCGCCAGACCGCCGTACTTGCGCATGGTCGGCATACGCTCGCGGCGACCGGTCAGCACCTTGTGCGGGTAGGTTTGATGACCTACATCCCAGACCAGCCTGTCGTGCGGGGTGTTGAACACATAGTGCAGCGCAATGGTCAGCTCCACTGCCCCGAGGTTGGAGGCAAAGTGGCCACCGGTCTGGCTTACCGATTCCAGCAGGAAGGCGCGCAGCTCTTCCGCCAGCGGCTGCAGTTCGCTCTGCTCCAGGCGCCGTAGGTCGGCCGGCAAGGGGATGGATTCGAGTAGCGGATAAGACATAGGGGGTAATCTACTTGGCAAGGCAGGCACGGCGGCCCGCCGATAAAAAGCGGTCGGTCCGGTCAGAAGGCCCGGTGCACGATGAAGTGGGCCAGCTCGCGCAGACGGGCAGCACGCTCGCCAAAGCCGGATAGACAGTCGAGCGCCTCGGCCTCGAGCTCGGCAGCCCGTTGCTTGGCTTCCTTCAGCCCCAGCAGCGAGACATAGGTCGGCTTCTCGTTGGCGGCATCCTTGCCGGCCGTCTTACCCAGGGTGGCGGTGTCGGCTTCCACGTCGAGGATATCGTCCACCACCTGGAAAGCGAGGCCGACCAGCTTGGCGAAGCGGTCCAGCTTGTCGCGTTCGGCAGTCAGCAAGGGCCGGCCGCAGTAGCTACCGAGCAGGACCGACGCACGGATCAGTGCACCGGTCTTGAGGATATGCATGTGCTCAAGTTCCGGCAGGCTAAGCGGCTTGCCGACCGAAGCCAGGTCGATGGCCTGGCCGCCCGCCATGCCTGCCGCCCCCGAGGCCGTGGCCAGGATACGGATCATGGCCAGTTGATCAGCGGGCTCATCGCACAGCGGACGGGCACTGATCACCTCGAAGGCAGCCGTCTGCAACGCGTCGCCAGCCAGGAGCGCGGTGGCTTCGTCGAACTCGATATGGACCGTGGGTTTGCCGCGGCGCAGCACGTCGTCATCCATGCAGGGCAGATCGTCATGCACCAGCGAGTAGGCATGGATCATTTCCACCGCACTGGCCGCGTACTGCAGCCGTTCAGCCGGGGCGTCCACCAGCTCACCGGTGGCGAAGACCAGCAAGGGTCGAACCCGCTTGCCGCCGCCCAGCACGGCGTAGCGCATGGCTTCGTGCAGGCGTTCCGGCAGGTGCTGTGCCGAGGGCAGCACGCCGCCCATGGCAATTTCCATTTGCTGCTGGATGGCAAAGGACCAAGTCTGGAAATCGGTATGGCTCATTCGGCATCCTCCGCCTCAAAGGGCTTGAGGCTGTCGCCATCGAGTACCCGGATCTGCTGCTCGGCCGCTGCCAGTTGCTCCTGGCAATAACGGATCAACTCGCCGCCGCGCTTATAGGCAGTCAACGAGGCCTCGAGCGGAGCGTCACCGCGCTCCATCTCGGCGATCAGCGTTTCCAATTCGGTCATGGCCGCCTCAAAACTGGCGGGCTTGTTGGGTTTCGCCATTGGCCTAGAACATGTCTGAAGAATAATCGCGCGATTTTACCCTGAGCCGGCACACCATGGCGCGGCTTTCCCTCAATGGCAGGCAGACGGCACCAAGATGCCCGGCCCAACTGCGATCCACCAGGGTCCCGGTCCCCGCCGCAGCGGATGGGACAAACATAAAAAAAGCGCGCCGGTGGTGACCGACGCGCCCTAAGTACCCAAGCGTAGGCAAACCGGCCGGGCTAGCCCGGCGGCTTCGCACTGCATCTCGTAGTGAGCTGCAGAACGACTACGGGGCGGAATGTAACACAGCCGACGGACTTTCAAACAATCGTTTGATAGGTTGTTGCATCGCCGCAAATTTTTTGGCCTGGCCCAAGAAACGTCCATATTGAAGACAAGCCACCGCCTGCTTGGAGCTGGCCATGTCGAGACCTTCCCGCCACCCACCGCCGCCATGCACATGTCCAACCCGCTCAGCAAACTGGCTATAGACCGCACCGCATCCCCGCCACCTCGCCGCCGCAAGCGGCGCTGGCTGATCATCCTTATCGTCCTGCTGGTCCTGGCCCTGTTGCTGGGCCTTAGCCGTAGCGGCCGCAGCACCGAGGTCAGCACCGCCAAGGTGGTACAGGCCTGGCCCTCGGCCGCGATCTCGCAACTCACCGCCACCGGCTATGTGGTACCGCAGAAAAAAGCCGCCATCGCCTCCAAGGCAACCGGTCGGATGGAGTGGTTGGGGGTACGCGAGGGTAGCAAGGTCAAGGAAGGCGAGGTCATCGCCCGGCTGGAGCGGGCAGAACAGGAGGCGCAACTGGCCCAGGCTGTGGCCAATGTGGAGGCGGCCAAGGCGCGGCTACGACAATCGGAAGCCGATGCCATCGAGGCTGAACGATCCTACCGCCGTAGCACCGAACTGCTGGCGCAGGGCTTTATCGCCAACTCCGCTCACGACAATGCAATCTCCCGGACCCAACAGGCCACCGCCGTAGTGGGTGCGCAGCGGGCAGCGGTAAAGCAGGCCGAAGCGGCGGTAACACAGGCCAAGGTAGCGCTCGACAACACCTATATCCGCGCGCCCTTCTCCGGTGTGGTGCTGACCAAGACGGCCAATGTGGGTGACGTGATCTCACCCTTCAATACCAGCGTGGACTCCAAAGGCGCAGTGGTCAGCATGGCCGATATGGAGACCCTGGAGGTCGAGACCGACGTGTCTGAATCCAGCCTCTTCAAAGCAAAGCAGGGCCAGGCCTGCGAGATTCAGCTCGACGCCCTGCCCGATCTACGCTTCCTGGGCACGGTCAACAGCGTCGTACCCTCGGTGGATCGCAGCAAGGCGACGGTGACCTTCAAGATCGGCTTTAGCGAACGGGACCCGCGGGTCTTGCCGGAAATGAGCGCCAAAGTGAGCTTTCTCTCCCGCCCGCTTAGCGCCAGCGAGCGCAGCCCGCGGCTGGCGGTCAGCCCCAAGGCTGTGCAGGAGGGGGCGGTATTCGTGGTACGAGAAGGCAAGGCCCACCGCACGCCGGTGCAAACCGGACAAAGCCTGGGCGAGTTGCTGGAGGTACGGCAGGGGCTCAAGCTCGATGACACGGTGGTACTTGATCCCGGCCCGCTGAAAGATGGCGCTGCAGTCGTGGAGAAAAAGCCATGAGCGGCGAAGCGGCCGCCGTCTTGCTACGCCACGTGAGCAAGCACTACCAGCGTGGCGGACAGATCGTGCCGGTCTTGAGCGATATCGATTTCGCCATCGCCCGCGGCGACTTCCTGGCGCTGATGGGCCCATCGGGCTCGGGCAAATCCACCCTGCTGAACCTGATCGCCGGCATAGATCGTCCCTCCAGTGGGCAGATCCTGGTGGCCGACGTGGACATCGCCACCCTGGACGAGCGCGAACTGGCCGACTGGCGGGCCCGCAACGTCGGCTTCATCTTCCAGTTCTACAACCTGATGCCAGTACTGGATGCGCGCGAAAACGTCGAGCTGCCCTTGATGCTGACCAGTTTGGGCCGGCGTGAGCGGCGCAGCCATGCCGAGCTGGCGCTGGAGATGGTGGGGCTGGCCGACCGCATGGACCACTACCCCAACGAGCTCTCTGGCGGGCAGCAGCAGCGGGTAGCGATCGCCCGCGCCCTGGTCAGCGACCCGACCTTGATCGTGGCCGACGAGCCCACCGGCGACCTGGACCGCAAATCGGCCGGGGAGATCCTGGATCTGCTGGAACAGCTCAACGGCGAGTTGGGCAAGACCATCGTGATGGTGACCCACGACGCTCGGGCCGCCGAGCGCGCGCATGCGATCCGCCACCTGGAAAAAGGCGAATTGTCGGCGCTGGAGCAGCGGGAGGTGGCGTAAGCATGCTGGTCTTTCTGCTGCGTATGTCGCTGAAGAACGCCTTGCGCCATCGCCTACGGGCTTTCTTGACCCTGGCCGGCCTGACCGTGGCCATCCTCTCCTTCGGCCTACTGAGCACCGTGGTCTCGGCTTGGTATGCCGGTGCCGACGCCGCCTCGGACAAGCGGCTGATCACCCGTAATGCCATCTCGCTGGTCTTCCCCCTGCCTATCAGCTACGGCGAGCGCATACGCGGCGCGGAGGGTGTCACCGGCATCTCCTGGGCCAACTGGTTCGGCGGCATCTATATCGAGCCCAAGAACTTCTTTCCGCAGTTTGCGATCGAGCCGGCCAGCTATCTGCAGCTCTATCCGGAATTCGTGGTCAAGGAGGATGAGCGGGCCGCCTTTGTGCGTGACCGCCAGGGTTGCCTGGTGGGCCGCAAGCTGGCCAACCGCTATGGCTGGAAGGTGGGTGACAACATCCCCATCAAGGGCACCATCTTCCCCGGCACCTGGAACTTCGTGCTGCGCGGCATCTATGACGGGCGCGACAGCAGCACCGACCAGAACCAGTTCTTCTTCCATTGGGACTACCTGAACGAACGGATCAAGCAGACCGCACCACGGCGAGCCAACAACACCGGCGTATTTATCGTCGGCATTCGTGATGGCAGCGCCGCAGCCCAGGTCAGCGAACGGGTAGACAAAGTGTTCCGCAATTCGCTGGCCGAGACACTGACCGAGACCGAAAAGGCCTTCCAACTGAGCTTCGTGGCCATGACCGAGACCATCGTACTGGCCATCCAGATCGTCAGCTACGTAGTGATCCTCATCATCATGGCGGTGATGGCCAATACCATGGCCATGTCGGCGCGTGAACGCACTGCAGAGTATGCCACCCTCAAGGCGCTGGGTTTTGGCCCCGGCGTGGTCGGCCTATTGATCCTGGCCGAATCATTGCTCCTGTGCGGCATCGGCGCCGCGCTGGGCATCGCCCTGACCTGGCCGACGGTACGGGCCATCGGTGGTGCGCTGGACAATATCTTCCCGGTCTTCAACGTCGCCAGCACCACCGTCTGGCAACAGCTGGGCGCAGCGCTTCTGGTGGCGCTGGCCGCCGCTGCCGTACCGGCACAACAAGCCATGCGCATACGTATAACCGAGGGCCTGCGGGCGGTGAGCTGAACCATGAACCGACTGCCGCTCCACTACATCTGGCGCAATCTCTTGACCCGCCGCCTGACCACGCTCTTGACCGCCGGTGGCATGGCCCTGGTGGTATTCGTCTTTGCCACCGTACTGATGCTGGACGCCGGCTTGCAGCAGACCCTGGCGGCCACCGGCCTGCCCCAGAACGTGGTGGCCATCCGCAAGGGTTCGCAGACCGAAGTACAGAGCGGCGTCAGCCGCCAGGACGCAGCCATCATGGAGAGCGACCCCGCCGTGGCGTTGGACGGCCAGGGCCGGCGCCTGATCAGCAAGGAAAGCGTGGTGTTGATCTCGCTGCAAAAGCGCGGTAGCGGCAAGCCCTCCAACGTGGTGGTACGTGGTGCCGGTCTGCAAGGCATGACCCTGCGGCCCCAGATCAGGCTGATCGCGGGTCGGCCGCCGCGCCCCGGCAGCTCGGAGGTGATCGTTGGCCGGGCTATCGCCGAAGGCTTTGGCAACGTACAGCTCGGCGCCAACCTGCGCTTTGCCCGCCGCGACTGGCAGGTAGTGGGGCTTTTCGATGCCGGCAAGTCCGGCTTCAATTCGGAAATCTGGGGCGACGCCGAGCAGATGATGCAGGCTTTTCGCCGCAGCAGTTTCTCTGCCGTGATCTTCCAGCTGCAGGACAGTGGCGAATTCGACGCCGTAGCCAAGCGGCTGGAAGGTGACCAGCGCCTGACCGCCGAGTACAAGCGCGAAACCCGCTTCTATGCCGACCAGTCGCAGGTAATGTCCAACTTCATTTCCATCCTCGGCACCGTGCTGTCGGTGATCTTTTCCATCGGCGCCATCATCGGCGCCATGATCACCATGTATGCAGCCGTGGCGAACCGAGTGGGCGAGATCGGCACACTACGGGCGCTGGGCTTTCGCAAGCGCAGCGTGCTGGCGGCCTTTCTGCTCGAATCCTTGCTGCTGGCCACGCTAGGGGGCATAGCCGGCTTGCTGCTTGCCTCCACCATGCAGTTCTTCGCCATCTCCACCATGAACTGGCAGACCTTCTCGGAACTCGCCTTCAGCTTCACCTTGACGCCCGGCATCGTGCTCAAGTCTTTGCTATTCGCCCTCTTCATGGGCCTTCTGGGTGGTTTTCTGCCCGCTTTGCGGGCAGCCAGACTGCAGATCGTGGACGCCCTGCGCTCAGGCTGAGCGGCACCATTCGTCGCCCAGGTCAACCGCCCCCTCCTCCTCGCGGAAATCCTGCCGATAACAGGGCTTGCAGCTGGCCACACCGATAGGCTGGCGCAACTACGACAGGAGCGAAAAATGAGCATCAACCCTCTAGGTCTCAATACCCAGACCAATGCCAGCACCACCGCCCAGGCCCAGCCTGCCACCGCCGGCTCCAGCGCGGCTACGCGTAGCGCCAGCCTGGAATGGCAGAAGGTCTCGGCCAGTTTCAGCTTCAGCGCCTCGGTCACCGATGGCGACAAATACTACGAGCTGCTCTACCAGGCTACCTACGAATCGATCAGCACCCGGCTGGGACTGAACGACAGTGCGCCGGCACAGCCGCAAAAGCCGGATGCCGACGCCGGTGGGAAGATCGACGTGAGCCCGGAGGCAACCGCCAAGCGCATCGTGGATATGTCTACCGCCTTTCTGGCGGCTTTCAAGAAGCAACATCCGGATGAGGATGACGACACGGTGCTCAAGCGCTTTATGGACACCATAGGTGGCGGTATAGAACAAGGCTTCAAGGAAGCACGCGGCATCCTCGACGGGCTCGGTGTCCTCAAGGGCGATATCGCCGGCAATATCGACAAGACCTGGGAGCTGGTGCAAAAGGGGCTGAAGGATTTTGCCGAGAAGACCGGCAAGCCCATGCATACCCAGGACGGGACGCCAACACCGGCCACCTCCCCCACCGACACCGGTAGCTGACACCCGGCCATCGCAATTTGCACTTTTATGGGCAGCGGGGGTCTACGGTAATGACAAAGACGCCCCGCACCCGCCCATGCCCCGTAAATACCTGCGCCGCTGGCTACCAGACCGCGACACACTGAGCCGCAATGCCTTTCTGCGGCGCTGCGCCCCCTACCTCTCCCACCCCAATATCTGGCACCTCAACCGGCACTCCGTTGCCGGGGGGCTGGCGGTGGGTCTCTTCAGCGGCATGATCCCCGGTCCGCTGCAGATGCTCGGCGCCACCGTGCTGGCCATCGTGTTCCGGGTCAACCTGCCGGTAGCCATCTTCGGCACCCTGTTCAGCAACCCATTCACCATCGTGCCACTCTATCTTGCCGCCTATGGCCTGGGCCGGTTGATCACCGGCGCCAATGGTGGCGACGTGGGGATCCCGGCCGCACCCGAGACCAATTGGAGCGACCTGGGTGGTACCGCCCAGGCCTGGTGGGACTGGATGCTGTCCTTGGGTCTGCCCCTGGGCGTGGGCCTGCCGGTACTGGCCCTGATCCTGGCGCTGGCCGGCTACGGCGTGGCCCAGCTGGGCTGGCGCGTGCATGTATTGCTGGCGCTCAGGCAGCGCCGGCAGCGTCACAGCCATTGACCCGCTTACCCAGCGTTGTGCACATAGACCGCCTGCGAAGGCTGCGGCGAGGGGAAGCCGGCCTCGACCAACGCCTCACGGATCAATGCCTGGGTATCGAAATAGACCTGCCAGTAGTCGTCATTGTGGCAGTAGGGGCGTACCGCCAGCACCGGTCCCACCAAGTTGAACTCCAGGATGGCAACATCCGGCGCCGGGCTGGTCAGCACATGGGGTATGGCCGCCAGGCGTTGCTGCAACAGCGTGATGGCGGCGCGGTGGTCGGCGCTGCCGGCCAATTGTGCCTTGAGTTCCACCCGGCGGAAGGCATTGGCACTGAAGTTCTGGATGGTGTCGCCGAATATCTTGTTGTTGCCGACCAGGGTCAGCACATTGTCCGGCGTGTTGAGGGTGGTGGCGAACAGGCCAATCTCCTTGACCGTGCCGGTGATGCCACCCACGGTCACGAAGTCGTTGACCTTGAAGGGGCGCAGCACAATCAGGAAGGCACCGGCTGCGAAGTTGGCAAGGAGGCCCGACCAAGCCATGCCGATCGCCACACCAGCCGCCGCGATCAGGGCTGCGAAGGTGGTGGTCTGTACCCCGAAATAGCCCAGGATGCCGATCACCAGAAGGATGTTGAGGGTGACCGACAATACCCCGCCGATATAGCGTAGCACGGTGGGGTCGACCTTCTGCCGCTCCAGCGAATTGCGCACCGCCCGCTCGGCCACACCGATCAACCAGCGGCCGACGACCCAGAAGGCGATGGCGGCCAGCAGTTTGACGCCCAAGGTGGTGGCATAGCTCAGCAGCAGGTCCTGCCAGTGTTGCAGATCGAATTCCATGGTTTTCCTCCCTTATTGACGGTAATGGCGGCCGCCGTGGCAGGCCACTGACCAGCTTAGCCGCTGGGAAGGTGTCCTGCCGGGCTGCGGCAGCCCTCACTACCGTCGTCGGGGGACCATCAGGCCTTGATGCTGATCGAACCGTTGCCGCGGCTACCGGCAGCGGCATCGCCACCGCCCTCCGCGGCAGTGCGCTTGTGGCGATGGTGACGCTCGCCGCGCTCTGCCTGGGCATCGGTTTTGAGCTTGTCAAAGGCCGCCTGGGCACCGCTCAGATCACCGTTCTGCAGAGCCTGGCCCAGAGTACTGAAGTCTGTGTTGTCGCCCTGGGCACCCTGTACTTGCTTGGCGTCCTTGAGCTTGGCATAGGCTTGCTGAGCGGCGCTGACATCGCCGGATTTGAGCGCGTCGGCCAGACTCTTGAAGGCCTGCGCACGTGGGTTGCCGTTATTGCTGCTCTGAAAACGCTGTGGGTTGCTGGCGCCGATCCCGCTGGTACCCATGACTTGTCTCTCCCTGTAGGCGACACCCAGCCGGAACAACCGGCCGGGCCGCGCCTGCAGTATCGAGAGAAAATTCAATGGAATAAGCCACTTAGCGCACAGTATTAAGGTGTTTACAGATATATACCGGGAGATACCGATCGCTCATGTTTGCTTACAGTTTCCCGGGGCTGCGCAGCGATCAGGCTAGCCGCTGACGCACATAGCTGCCCGGCGCCGGCTCCAATACCGGTAGCTTGCCGCTGCCTGGTTGGCGGGCCGGCACACTCTTGCCGCCGAAGTCCCGCAGCCACTGCAGCCAGTCCGGCCACCACGAGCCTTCGTGCGAACGGCTCGCGGCCAGCCAGGCGGCTGGCGAGGCAGGCAGTTCAGGGTTGCTGGCATAACCGTACTTGCCAGCGGTCGGTGGATTGACGATGCCGGCGATATGGCCGGAGCCGCCCAGCACGAAGCGCACCGGGCCACCCAGGAGGCGTGCCCCCGCGTAGGTGGATTGCCAGGGAGCGATGTGGTCCTCGCGCGCCGAGATAAAGTAGGCCGGGGTCTCTATGCGCCGTACATCGATGGCTACCCCGCCAAGCGTAATGCCACCGGGCTCCCGGAGCGCATTCTCGTGGTACATCTTGTGCAGGTAGAAGCGGTGCATGGCTGCCGGCATGCGGGTCGAGTCGCAGTTCCAGTACAAGAGGTCAAAAGGCATGGGCTCGCGGCCCAGCAGATAATTGTTGACCACGAAGTGCCAGATCAGGTCGTTCTCGCGCAGCATATTGAACACCCCGGCCATCTGGTGCCCCTCCAGATAGCCCTTCTGGTCCATATAGGCGTCCAGGCTCGCGAGCTGCGGCTCATCGACAAAGACGCCCAGCTCCCCTGGTTCGCTGAAGTCGATCATGGTGGTAAAGAAGCTGGCCGAGGCAATGCGGCTGGCGGGGTAGGCCTTGTCCTTGCCGGCCGCCATATAGGCCAGGGTCGCGGCCAGCAGCGTCCCGCCTATGCAATAGCCTGCCGCATTGACCGCCCGCTCGCCGGTAGCCGCCGTGATCGCGTCCAGCGCCGCCAGGATGCCCTCGCGCATATAGTCTTCAAAGTGCTTGTCGCGATGCGCCTCGCCCGGGTTGACCCAGGAGATCACAAACACGGTATGGCCCTGCTCGGTGAGCCAGCGGATCAGCGAGTTCTTGGGTTTGAGGTCGAGAATGTAGAACTTGTTGATCCACGGCGGCACGATCAGCAAGGGCGTCTGTCCTACCTTGGGCGTCAGCGGTGCATATTGCAGCAGCTGCATCAGATCGTTCTGAAAGACCACCGCCCCCTCGGTCGTCGCCACGTTCTCACCCAGCCGGAAGGCATCGAGGTCGGTCATACGCGGCATCAACCGGCCGTCGTTGCGTTCCAGGTCCTCCAGCAAATGGGCAAAGCCCTTGATCAGGTTCTCGCCGCCCGACTCTACCGTAGCCTTGAGCGCAGCCGGGTTGGTGGCCAGGAAGTTGCTCGGCGCCAACGCGTCGACAAACTGGCGGGTATAGAACTGCACCCGCTGTGCCGTGGCTTTATCGAGGCCATCCACTTCGGCCACGCTGTCCTGGATATGCCGTGAAGCCAGCAGATAGGTTTCCTTGACGAAGCCAAACACTTGGTTGCTGGTCCAGAGATCATCCTTGAAACGCTTGTCCGCCTGCGGCCCGCCGAGCTGGCTACCTAGCCAGAAGTGCTGCCAGGTCTGCTGGCTCAGGGCGACATAGTCCTGCCAGAAGCGCAGCTGGGCCCGCCACATGGGCTCGGGCTGCTCCAGCACCACCCGCCACAGTGCCTCGAAGGCTTGCTGCACGCTTTGCGGGTCGGGAATCTGCACCTTGGCGTCGCCTCGCGCCCGCCGCTGCAACTGGTCCTGCAGCAGCTTCTGCCAACGTAACGCCAGCTCACTGAGCTGAGTGAGACGGTCATGCGGCTCGAACATGGTATGTCCCCTGATTGTTTGTCCCAGTGTAGACCGCCCTTGCGCCGTCTCCCGCTTGGTCGGCACCAAGCCGGTTCCACATGGTTCAAAATCTCCGACATTGATGTTGATTTCTTTCCACTATCAACCCGACATGAACCAGCTGATACTCGCTTCAGATCATTGAAGGATTCTGACCATGTCTCGCCTGCCTACTCTTTTTGTCTCCCATGGTTCCCCCATGCTGGCACTCGATGCCGGCACCACGGGTCGCGCCTGGGCCGAGATCGCACGCAGCCTGCCACGCCCCAAGGCCATCGTGATGGCCTCGGCACACTGGCTGACCAGCATCCCGGCGGTGAGTACGGCGGAGCATCCAGCCACCATCCATGATTTCTATGGCTTTCCCGAACCGCTGTTCCAGATCCAGTACACCCCGCCAGGCGCCCCTTTGGTGGCGGAACGTGCCGCCGGCCTGCTGTCGGAGGCCGGTTTCCGGGTTGGCGTTGATCCCGGCCAAGGCCTGGACCACGGCGCCTGGGTACCGCTGAAGAATATGTATCCGGCGGCCGACGTACCGGTCTTCCAGCTTGCCGTCCAACCGCGCGAAAGCCCCGAGCACCATTGGCGCGTCGGCTTGGCACTGGCCTCGTTGCGCGAGGAGGGTGTACTGGTGATCGGCTCGGGCAGCATTACCCACAACCTGCGCGAACTGGAGCGCGACGTGCCCGAAGGCGTAGCGGCAAATGAATATGTGCCCGCCTTCCAGCAATGGGTCTACGAGAAGCTGCTGGCGCGTGACCACGCCGCCCTGATGGACTATCGCCGGCAGGCGCCTGGAGCACAGCGCGCGCATCCAACCGACGAGCATTACCTACCGCTCTATGTCCCGCTGGGCGCGGCTGGTGAAGCCGCCCAGGCGCAACGTCTGCACACCGGCATCACCAATGGCGGCCTGGGCATGGACGTCTACGCCTTCGACTAGCGCCCGTTCACACTGCGCCGGGCTGGTACAGGGACCGGCCCGAGGCATGTGCCGCAGGCAATTGCGAGACTTGCCAAGGCATGCAAAAAATTGGGCACTGCTTTGCCAACCCGGTGCCAATGCGAAGACAGCGTAAACAGGCTCCAACCGCCGGATGGCCTTGCATGTGGTGAAGCGGCTGACTACATCACAGAAAGTAAGCCCCCTATCCTCGGAGACCGCCATGCGCATCTCGCAAAAACTTGCCCTGGCCTTTGCCGCCCTGGTCGTCTTCGTGGTCGCCATGGGCAGCCTGGGCATTGCCTCATTGGCGGCGCTGGACAGTGCCCTGGTAGGCGTAACCGACGACGCCCTGCCCGGTGTACGTTACACCGGCGCCATCCGCGCCGAAGCCATCGACTTCCGTAACCGCGAGACCCAGCTCCTGATCGCCAAAGATGGCGAAGAGATCAAGGAGACGGTAGGCCGCCTCGCCAAGAACCTGGAAGCGCTCAAGGGCTATGAGGCCGAATACGGCAAATACGTGCGTGAGGCCGGGGAGAAGGCACTCTACGCCGACTACCAGGCCAAGCTGGCAGCCTATCTGCAAAGCCACGACCAATTTGTGCAGGTCGTGCAGGGTGGCGATCATGCCGCAGCACTGGCCTATTTCCGTGGCGACAGCCGCAAGGCCTTCCGCAGCTTCCTCCCGGTGGTGGACAAGATGGTCGAGTACAACACCAAGGCCGCCGATGGCCTGACCCATGAAGCCCATGCCGACTACGCCCAGGGACGCAACCGGCTGGTGGCCATCGCCATCGTGGTCAGCGTGCTGGCCTTGGCCCTATCGTGGTGGATGGTACGCAGCATCACCGGCCAGCTGGTGCGGCTCTCCAGCACCATCCGCGAGATCCAGCGCGACCTCGACTTCACCCGCCGGGTAGAGGTACGCGGCAATGACGAAGTGGCAGATACCGCCCGCGCCTTCAACGCCCTGGCCGAAAACGTGCAAGGCGTGCTTCGTAGCGCCGACAGCACCAGCGGCAAGCTGATCGAGATGGTGCGCGAGTTGACCGCCTCGGCCCACCAGGTCTCGGAAGGCTCGCGCAAGCAGAGCGATGCATCCAGCAGCATGGCCGCCGCCATCGAACAGCTGTCCACCAGCATCAGCCACCTGGCCGACAACGCACGCGAGGCGATGAGCCACTCGGTCGAAGCCGAGCACCATGCCGAGGATGGTGGCAAGGTGATAGGCAGCACGGTGGAGGAGATGTCGGCCATCGCCAGCAGCATCGAACAGACCGCCCATGCCATGCGCGAACTGGACCAGCGCTCGGCTGAGATAGGCAGCATTGTGCAGGTGATACGCGAGGTAGCCGACCAGACCAATCTTTTGGCGCTCAATGCCGCCATCGAGGCGGCCCGCGCCGGTGAGCAAGGGCGTGGCTTTGCGGTGGTGGCCGACGAGGTACGCAAACTGGCCGAGCGCACCACCGCCGCCACCAGCGAGATAGGCAGCAAGATCGCCGGCATCCAGCAGTCCGCTCAGCATGCCGCCGGTACCATGGGCAAGGCAGTGCAAAGGGTCAGCAGCGGGGTGGAGTACGCCCAGGCCGCCGGCAAGACGGTGCAGACCATCACCAGTGACGCCCATCTGGTGGAAAACGAGGTGCAGTCGATCTCGACCGCACTGAAGGAGCAGGACCAGGTCGGCCACCAGATTGCCAGCGCGGTGGAGCAGATCGCCAATATGGTGGAGCGCAACAGCCAGGCGGCCGAACACACCAGTCAGCATGCCCGCGAGCTGGCCGATATTGCCAGCAGCATGCGGCAGGAGATTGCACGATTTCGGGCGTAGGGCCTTCGGCGTGCAAGCACCTGATGCAGCGCAGGCGCCCGGGAGACCCGGGCGCTTGGCATTTGTGAGGGCTGAAGCGACAGCCCTTCCCCGATTTACTCCCTCCCCCTCCGCCCCGCCCGCCGGCGGGGAACCTCGCTGACGCTCGTTACTGCACCGAATAGCCGCCCATCCCCCACCGCGCCAGCCCCGTGCCTCTGCTTGCACACCTACGATACATGCTGGGGCGCAAAGCTAGTCCACGGTCCGCTCGATGTGGAGCAATCCCGATTGACAACCAAGCGCTTGCTTGACAATATTCGGGGCATTGTCCATCGGAGCGCCTTCGTATGAAAGCCAGCACCTTCCGCCGCCTGATCAATCTCTGGCCGCCCTTTCTGTTCACCGGCATCCATGCCACCCATGTGAGCACGGATTACAAGGAGGTGGACTGCAAGCTGACACTGCGCTGGTACAACCGCAACTACGTGGGCACCCACTTTGGCGGCAGCCTGTTTGCCATGACTGACCCCTGGTACATGCTGATGTTGATGCCGCTGATGGGTCGTGACTACTACGTCTGGGATCAGTCTGCCGGGATCGAATTCATCGCCCCGGCGCGTGGCGTGGTCACTGCTCGCTTTCGTATCGACGACACCACCTTGGCCACCATCCGCGAGCGTACCGATAGTGGCGAGAAATATCTGCCACAGTTCGTTGCCGACATTACCGACGAAACCGGCGCCGTGGTGGCCCGCGTGACCAAGACTGTTTACGTGCGCAAGAAGCCCACCAAGCGTTGAGTCACTGAAGTACCCAACACAAACGCCCGGCCAGACCGGGCGTTTGTGTTGTTGGCTGCGCCTGCATTTCGTCCCCTGCGTGCTGCATTTGGCGCCGCGCGCCCGCCATTGGCGCAAGGCGCGTGCAATTGGCGCCGTAGTGGAGTCGATTCGTCGCAAGCAGCGGCACCTGTCAACACGCCTCGCCATGATGGGCTCCATCGCAATCCGCGATATTTGAGGAGCCCACCATGAAGTCCACCCTGCTGTTCGCAATGCTGGCGCTGGCCGCCGGCGCCACCCAAGCCGCCGACCTGACCGTCTCGGTCTCCAACCTCAAGAGCAATGACGGCCATGTGCTGGTCGGCGCCTACAACCGTGCCGATACCTTCCTCAAGCAGCCAGCCTTCTTTGCCCGCGTCAAGGCTGAGCCGGGCACCGTCAGTGCCACCCTGCACGACCTGCCCGCCGGCGACTACGCGGTCTCGGTCTACCAGGACAGCAACGACAATATGAAGCTCGACAGCAACCCGATAGGCATGCCCATCGAGCCCTACGGCTTCTCCCGCGATGCTGCCGGCAGCTACGGCCCGCCCAGCTTCGAGCAGGCCCGCATCAGCGTACCGGCCGAGGGTAGCAGCATCAGCGTGACGCTGCGCTAAACGCCTGTTCAGACCATCAACAGGCCCTGGCCGATCCACCACCAGTCTATCGAGAGAGAGAAACATGTACGGAACCGACAACCAAGAAGAAACCTTGCGTACTCGTGCCGAACGGGTCGCCGGCGCCAAACTGAAGTTTCTGTGCAGCGCAGCGAGCTACGCCCTGCTGTGTGCGTTTCTGTTCGCCATTGACTGGTGGACTACCGGCCGCATCACCTGGGCCTTCTGGCCGGCCATCGGCCTGGGCCTGGCCCTGTTCTCGCAAGGCATCAAGGCCTGGGGTCGCAGCAATGCGCTGTATGAGCGCATGGTAGCGCGCGAGATGGACGCCATCCGTCAGCGTGGGGAGAAATAAGATGGATCGCCGCGACTTCCTGCTCCGCACCCTGCTCGGCAGCGCCCTCTGCAGCCTGCCCGGCCGAGTGTTGGCCAACCCTGCCGACAACTACCGCAACTTTCACGCCGGCCTCGCCAACCATCCTCGGCTGGCCTCGCTGGCCGGCGTGGAAAGTGAAATGCTCAGTGCCGAAGCCGCCGTGAGCGGCCGCTGGCCACGCGAGCTGGCCGGGGTGTTCTATCGCAACGGCCCTGCCCGCTTCGAGCGCGCTGGCGAGCGTTACGAGCACTGGTTTGACGGCGACGGCATGGTACACGCCTGGCGTGTAAACGATGGCCGGGTACGCCATCTGGGCCGCTTTGTGCGCACCGCCAAATATCAGGCAGAGAGCGAGGCTGGCCAGCTGCTCTACCCGGCCTTCGGTACCGCCATTGCACGCCGGCCGGTAGGTAACAACGACAGCGTCAATACCGCCAACACCAATGCCGTGCCGCATGCCGGTCATCTGTACGCGCTGTGGGAAGGTGGTTCAGCCACCGAGCTCGATCCACAGACCCTGGCAACACTGGGCACCCGCAGCTGGCGCCCGGACCTCGCAGCGCTGCCCTTCTCGGCTCACCCCAAGATCGAGCCGGATGGCACGCTGTGGAATTTCGGCGCCTTGCCTGGCACCGACAAGCTGGTGCTGTGGCAGATCAAGCCAGACGGCAGCCTGGGTCGTTTTGGCATGATCAAGGTGCCGCAGCTCGCGATGGTGCATGACTTTGTGGTGACCGAGCGGCATATGGTCTTTCTGGTACCGCCCTTCCGGATGGAACACCGTGCTGGCGCCTCTTTCCTCGACCAGCACATCTGGGAACCGCATCGTCCCATGCGTGCGGTGATCGTGAGCAAGGCCGACTTCAACCTCAAGCAGGTGATCGAGATGCCCGCCGCGATGATGTTTCACTTCGGCAACGCCTACGACGACGGCGACACCATACGACTCGATGCGACCTTCTTCCCCGACGCCGGCATACTCGAGGAGATGCGTGAACGCATGCGCGGTGAAGTGAAGACCCACAGCCGCGACGCCCGCGCTCAACTGGTGAGCCTGGATCTGCGCCAGGGCAGCTACCGGCAGGAGACACTGCTCGCGGCGACCGAATTCCCCCGGGTGGTGCCGGAGGTGGTCGGCCGGCGGCATAGGGAGGTCTATATGCTGACCGGCCAGACTGATGACGATTTTGGCCTCACTGGCGTCGCGCGGGTCTCGCTCGATAGCGGGAAGGTCGATGCCTATCACTACGGTTCCGACTATATCGTCGAGGAGCATGTGCCGGTGCGGCGTGCTAATGGCAAGGGCCACTGGCTACTCGGCCCGGCCTTCGACACCAAGCGCCAGAGGACCGTGCTGAGCGTGTTCGACGCACAGCACCTGAGCGCCGGCCCGCAGGCGCAGGCTTGGCTGCCCTATGCCGCACCGCTGGGCTTTCACGGCAACTTCCTACCGGCCAGAGCAGCATGACGAACCCGGAGCCCGCGTCGCTGCGAGCGCTGGCCGAGCGCATCGTTACCGGCCGCCTGTGGCTCCGGGCCGCCGCGCTGGGCTACACCCTGCTGTGCGGCTTCTTGTTGTGGCTGGACATTGTCCAGAACGGGTGGCCCAGTTGGTCCCTGTGGCCCCTGCTGGGCGCCGCCTACGCCCTCACTCGCCAGGCGGGTGAGGCCTGGCGACAACAAGAAACCCTGCGCCGCCGAGCCCAGACGCCAGAGCGGTAGCCGCGCTACCCTACACACCGGAATAATACGATCATGAGCACCGAGTCCAACCATGCCAGTCTGAGCACCGCCGCCGAGGACACCCAATCCAGCCACTGCCGGAAGGAAGACCAATGGCACCCGCTGGAACTGTTCCCCTACTTCCGCCGTTGGCCCTATAGCTGGCTGCGGGACATCATCTACACCTTCATCTGGAACACCGGCATCTTCCTGTTCTTCCTCTGTATCTCGCTGGTGATTACCGGCGGGCACGTCAGCGGGCGCAATCTCTGGACCAATCTGTTCCTGACCCAGATCATCGGCTACACCATCCACGGGCTGTTTGATCTGTCCAGCCGCCTCCTCAAGCGTTGGCTCAAGACCGCCGGCGGCTGGCAACGGGCTCTCTACTTCATGCTCATCCCCACCTTGGGGGTGTTCCTGGGTTACGCGATCGGTTTTTCCATCCTCGACTTCCCCAAAGCACGCGATTACGTGTTCAGCGCCGAGGGCGCACGCTATGTCGCGCTCTTTGCGCTGGGCATTTCGGGCGTGCTGTTCTCCTTGTTCGTGATCCGCGACCGGCAGGCACGGGCCGAGGTCGCCCTCGCCAACGAGACCCAGCGTGCGCTTGATGCTGAGCGACGGGCGCTGGAGGCACAGCTGCGCATGCTGCAGGCGCAGATCGAGCCGCATTTTCTCTACAACACCCTGGCCAATGCCGTCGGCCTGATCGGCCCGGCACCGGACAAGGCCCGCCTGCTGCTGGAGCGCTTGATCGACTATCTGCGCGCCTCGCTGGCTGCCAGCCGGGAAGATCACACCACGCTGGGGCAGGAGATGGCGACCCTGCGCGCCTATCTGGACCTGATGACCGTGCGCATGGGTGAGCGGCTGCAATACAAGGTGGAGTGTGACCCCACCCTGGCCGCCCTGCCCCTGCCGCCCATGTTGTTGCAACCCGTGGTGGAGAACGCCGTCAAGCATGGTTTGGAACCCAAGATCAAGGGCGGTGAGATCCGCGTCGAGGCCGTACGCCATGGCGCCGAATTGCAGCTAACGGTAAGCGATACCGGCCAAGGCTTCGTACCAGGTGCCAAGCCGCGACCCGGTGGTGGCGTGGGCCTCTCCAACTTGCGCGAACGGCTCAAGACACTCTATGGCCAAGCCGGCGCGCTGATCATCACCGACAATCAACCCTGCGGCGTGCGCGTCACGCTGCGCCTGCCACTTTCACCCTTGCGAGCGCCATGACCACTGCCCTGATCGCCGACGATGAAATCGCCCTGGCCGACTACCTGAAGAGCCAGCTTGCCGAACTGTGGCCCGAGCTCAAGGTCGTGGCGTTAGCCCATAACGGCGTGGACGCCCTGCGGCTGATCGATGAGCTGGCACCGGACATCGCCTTCCTGGATATCCAGATGCCCGGCCTGACCGGACTGGACGTGGCAAACCGGCTGATGGACAGCGACATCGTGCCGCGCATCGTGTTCGTGACCGCTTACGACCAGTACGCGGTCGAGGCATTCGAGCGCGAGGCGGTGGACTACCTGCTCAAGCCGCCCAGTCTGGAACGCCTGCAGCGCACCCTGGACAAACTCAAGCGCCAGCTCCACGAACCGGAACCCATCAAACCCGCCCCCTCGCCCGACCTACTGGGCAAACTCGCCGAACTCTTGGGCCAACAGCCGTCCGTAGCCAGCCGGCTGGAATGGATACGGGCTGCCCATGGCAACGAGACCCGGCTGATCGCGGTGGACGAGGTGATCTACTTCGAGGCGCGCGACAAATATGTGAGCGTGTTCACGAGCGAGGGGGAGTCATTGATCCGTACCCCGCTCAAGGAACTGCTGGACGGCCTCGACCCAGCCCGCTTCTGGCAGATACACCGCGGCACCATCGTGGCCGTGCGGCATATCGCCGGTACGGTGCGCGACTTCCGCGGCCGTACCCTGCTCAAACTGAAGGCCCACCCTGAACAGTTGGTGGTGAGCCGCGCCTACCTGCATCTCTTCAAGCAGATGTGACGCCTGGCGGCGACAAGCCGCGCGATGCGAGCAGGGTTACCAGGCGAGGAAAAGCGAGGCATTATCGGCAGCCATGATGCCCGGTCTGCTGCGTCCTTCCTTCCGTCAGCTGCTTTTGCTTGCCTTCCTGCTGGTGGCCGGCCTTCTGGGCGCGGCCTCCTTGCGCGCGCTGATGACGCTGGAGAGCCTGGTAACGCAGAGTCGCAGCAGCGCCGCCCACGCCGTGCAACTGAGCGCCGATGCGCAGCTGCTGGCCGAGCGCAGCGTGACCATGGAGCGGGCGGCGCGGCAATACCTGGTACTGGAGGATGCAGCCTTGCTGCAGCGCTACCAGGAGGCCAGCCGGGACGCCAAGGCGGCCCTGGCGCGATTGGCACAAGGCCTGCCCGGCAGCCCCGCCTTGCAGGGCTGGCGCAAGCACGAGACCAGCATTGCCGCACAACTGGCAGCCCCTGAAGGTCACGATAGCGAGCTCGTGCTGGCAGCCGATTTCAGTGCCCTTGCTGGGCTCAACGAGCAGTTGGCCGATCAGGTACGTGGCCGCATCGAGCAGCGCAACACCGCCCTGCTGGATGGCCTGGAGGCAGGCCGGCTGCAACTCAGCGGTCAATTGCTGGTGGCGCTGATGCTGGCGGTCAGCCTGGCGCTGGTATTCGGCCTCTGGCTGGCCCGGCCGCTGAGGCAGCTGGAGGACGCCATCATCGGCCTGGGTGAGAACAAGCTTGGCCAGCCTATTGCGGTACGCGGGCCGGCCGACTTGCGTCTCTTGGGCCAGCGGCTCGATTGGTTGCGCCTACGCCTGCAGGAGCTGGACGCCGACAAGGCGCGCTTTCTGCGACATATCTCGCACGAGCTCAAAACCCCGCTGGCGGCGCTGCGCGAGGGCGTGGCCCTGCTGGAGGATGGCGTGGCCGGCAGCCTGACCTCGCAGCAGACCGAAATTGCCCAGATTCTGGCGCAGAATGTGGTTGCACTGCAGGGGCAGATCGAGGACCTGCTGCGCTACCACGCTGCCGGTTTCGAGGCCCGCCAGCTCAACCGCAAGCCGACCTCCTTGCACGCCCTGCTGGTGGACGTGGTGAACGGTCAGCGGCTGCAGTGGCAGGCCAAGGGACTCAAGCTCAAGGCCGCCGGCGAAGCGCTGCTGGCCAACGTGGACCCTGAAAAATTGGCGGTTGCGCTGGGCAACCTGCTATCCAACGCCATCCGCTTCAGCCCACCAGGCGGCGAAGTGCTGCTGACTGTTGGTAGCCGACCCGGCTGGCTGCAGATCGCCGTCTCGGACCAAGGGCCGGGCGTCGCGCCTGCGGATAGGCAGCGCATCTTCGAACCCTTCTACCAAGGCGAGCGCCAGCCGGCTGGCGCGCGCCGTGGCAGCGGCATTGGTCTCTCCATCGTGCAGGAATATGTCGAGGCCCACGGCGGTCAGATCCTGCTGACCGACAATGAACCTGGCACCTGCTTTGTGATCGAATTGCCCCATGAACATTAGATACCTGCCCCTGCTACTTGGCACAGCCCTGCTGGGCGCCTGCGCCATGCCGCAACCGCCCCAGCCGCCGCGCGAGATCCGCATCCCGGTGCGCGAGGTGGATGCCGCCAGCCTCGCGCTGCGGGGCGTGCTCAGCTACCAGGACAAGCTCAAGCAGATGAGCTCGGCCGAGCTGGGTCGCGAAGCCAGCCGGCTGGCCGAGGCCCCGGCGGGCCCCGCCACCACGATGGAGCAGGCCCTGCTGTTGCTGCAGCAACGTGCCAGCGGCGACCTGGGGCGGGCCATGGGGCTGCTCGACAACGTCAACCGCGATACCCGGCCGGAGGCCCAGCCCTTCCAGTCGCTGGCACGACTGCTGCTGGGGATGCTGACAGAGCAGCGCAAGCTTGAAGAGCAGCTGGACCGGCAGGCCCAGCAGCAGCGCGAAGCCCAGCGCGAGCAGCAAAAGGAACAGCAGAAGAAGCTGGACCAGCTGACCGAAAAGCTGGAAGCGCTGAAAGCCATTGAGCGCAGCCTGACCAGCCGCCCCACGCCACCGGCCAACGGAAGCAAGCCATGAGTGCCCACATCCTGCTCGTCGACGACGACCCCGACCTGCTCAAACTCCTCTCCATGCGGCTGACCGCCGCGGGTTACCGCGTCAGTGCCGTGGCCAGTGCCGAAGCAGCGCTGGCGCGGCTCGCCATCGAACCACCTCAGCTGGTGCTCAGCGACGTACGCCTGCCAGATCGCGACGGCTTGGCCCTGTTTGGCGAGATCCATGCCCGCCACCCCAGCCTGCCGGTCATCCTGCTGACCGCGCACGGCACCATACCCGATGCCGTGGAAGCGACCGCGCGCGGCGTATTCGGTTACCTGACCAAGCCTTTCGACGGCAAGCTCTTGCTGGACAAGATCGCCCAGGCCCTGGCCTTGGCGGCCCCCATAGGCAACAAAGCCGGTGGCGACAACGGCTGGCGATCACAGATCGTGAGCCGTTCAAGCCGCATGGCCGAGGTACTGGCCGAAGCGCGGCTGGTGGCGAGGACCGATGCCAGCGTGCTGATACGCGGTGACAGTGGCAGCGGCAAGGAGCTGCTGGCGCAGGCCATACACCGCGCCAGCCATAGAGCGGACAAGCCCTTTGTGGCGGTAAACTGCGGGGCCATACCCGAAGCCCTGCTGGAATCGGAACTGTTCGGCCATGTGAAGGGCGCCTTCACCGGCGCGGTCAACAATCACCGTGGCCTATTCCAGGCGGCCGACGGCGGCACGCTCTTTCTCGACGAGATCGGCGATATGCCCCTGCCGCTGCAGGTCAAGCTGCTGCGGGTACTGCAGGAACGCTCGGTACGACCGGTGGGGGCGAGCCAGGCCATACCCATCGATGTGCGCCTGCTCTCGGCCACCCACCGCGACCTGGAAAGCGCCCTCTCGGAGGGCCTGTTTCGCGAGGACCTTTACTACCGCTTGAACGTGGTCAGCCTCTACCTGCCCACCCTGGCGGAGCGGCGGGAGGACGTGCCACTCCTGGCCAACCATTTCCTGGCCAAGCTCTCGGACAAGTACCAGAAGCCGCTCAATGGCTTCGCGCCGGATGCGCTGGAAGCGCTCGCCACCGCCCCTTGGCCGGGCAATGTACGGCAGCTCTACAACGTGGTGGAGCAGGTCTCGGCCCTGGCCACCTCCTCGCTGATCCCGCTCTCGTTGGTACAACGTGCACTGCGTGCCGCCGCCGTGGAGGTGCTGAGCTACAACGAGGCCAAACAGCGCTTTGAATTCGACTACCTGGTGCGCCTGCTCAAGCTCACCGACGGCAATGTGGCGGATGCCGCCAGGCTCGCGGAGCGCAACCGGACCGAGTTTTACCGGCTCTTGCAGAAGCACGAACTCAATCCGGCGCAATTTCGTAGCCACCCACCTGTCGCCGAATAGCGACAGCGCCAGCCGCTAAGCTTTCAGGTAGTTAGCCGGCCACCCCTGCCATTCTGTCGCCAACAGGCGACGGAATGGCAACCTCTCCCGGCCACCCTATCTCACCCCAGCACCACATTCGCTGCTAATTCGCTGATTTGTCGATACTTTTTCAGGCTGGCATGGTGCTTGCCATAGATCGGATGTAACGCCGCAGTGCGTTGCCTTTCCAACAACCGAAAGGACCGACTATGCAAACCCGTCAACTGATCCCCAGCCTCTTGGCCGCCCTGATGATCGCCGCCCCCGCTATCGCCGCTGAACAAGCCGAGAGCAAGTCAGGCCCGGCAGCGACCGCCGGCCAGTTCGTGGACGACACCACCATCACCGCCAAGGTAAAAGCCGCCCTGGTCGCCGACAAAACCGTCTCGGCCTTTGATGTGAAGGTGAGCACCGAGCAAGGCGTGGTCACGCTGACCGGCACCGTCGACAAGCCCGAAGCCAGCGAGCAGGCCCTGCGCCTCGCTGCCGGCGTTGACGGCGTGAAGAGCGTCAACAGCCATCTGCTGCTCAAGGGCAGCAAGTAAGTTACGCCGGGGCGATCCCCCGGCACCTCTCCCTGGAGGTTGCGAAGCCCGCTAGCAACCTGTCTTTAGGATCGGCCCCCGGGCCGGTCCTTTTTTCCGTCCCATCCCTGTCCGCCAGTTCCTATTCGCACCTACGGAGCAGTACTGCAGCAAGGCCCAGCGCCCGCCAGTATTCCTGCACCAGCTCCAGTCCTGCCTCAGCCAGCAAGCTCGCACGCCGCGCCTCAGCAAGCGGATGCACATTGGTACCCAGATGGGTGAAGTCCAGCGCCACCTGCTCGGGCCTATCCCGACTCGCATCCTGCTGTGCACGCCAGGTGGCAAACAAGCGTTCGAAACCCGTCTCGCCGCGCTCGCCGCCCAGGTCGGCCAGTAGCAGCCAGCCACCGGGGCGCAATGCTGTCGCCAGGGCCTTGAGGTAGGCCGCCTTGGCGCCATCGTCAGGCAGGAAGTGCATGACCAGCAGCGAGGTCACAGCGTTGTAGCCCTCACCCAGCACCACCTCGCCCGGCTTGCCTTGCAGCAAGCTCACCCGTTCAGTGATACCGGCCTCCTCCAGCTTGGCAGCAGCGAGCTGGTTCATGTCGGTACTGGGCTCCACGCCGACCAGCGACCAGCCTGGACCACGGCGGGCATAGCGCAGCAATTCCTCGCCACTACCGCTGCCGGCCACCAGAATGCGCGCATCGGGCGGCAACAGCGTCGCAAGCAGGAACTCGGATAGCTCGTGCAGGGTTTCGTAGCCAGGAATGAGCTGGCGGATCTTGCGGTCGTAGACGGCGGCGTGGCGGGCGTCGTAGCGGACGCCCTGGTCAGGGTTTGCGCTCATGTCGCCAGTCTAGCGCAGCTGCCGACTTTACCGTCTAGCCCAGCTCGAACAGGCTGTGTTCATCACTCTGCCGCGCCGGTTTGCTACCGGCGTCGAGCTGTCGCCGGGCAATCTCGCCCAAACGCTTGAGGCGAGCCTCGACTTGTGGCGACCAGGGCTCGCCACAGCACAGGCGCAGATAGTTACGGTAGGCATTGCGGGCCGAGAATAGCGGCCCCGGCGCGAAGCTGATGTCTTCCTCGATCGAGCTCTGCAGGATGGCAGTACTGTCAGCCCCCGCTGGCAGCTCCACCCAGCACAGATAGCCACCTTGCGGGCGGGCCCAACGGGTACCCTCCGGGAAGTAGCGGGCCAGGCCTTCGTTCATACGCTCCAGCTGCTCGGCACAGAGCCGGCGCAGGCGGCGCATATGGTGATCGTAACCACCACTCTCCAAAAAGCGCGCCAGCGTGGCCTGGGTGATGGCTGGCGTCGAGAAGGTGTTGATGTACTTGAGTATCTCCACCCGCGAACGGTACCGACCAGGCGCTATCCAGCCCACCCGCATGCCGGGGGCCACCAGCTTGGTATAGCTGGCCACATAGAGCACGTTGCCGGTCTCGTCGAAGGCCTTGGCCGGGCGTGGCCGCTCCCGGCCCTGGTAGAACTCGCCGTAGATATCGTCTTCGATCAAGGGCACATTGCGCTCAGCCAGCAGCTTCACCACCTGCTGCTTGGCCTCGTCACTCATCAGGCTGCCGGTAGGGTTGCTGAAGTTCGGCATCAGCACGCAGGCCGCAATGCCGCCGTCGCGGCTGGCCAGCTCCAGGGCCGCCACCGAGATGCCATGTACCGGGTCGGTGGGGATCTCCAACGCCTTGAGGCCCATGGATTCGAACAGCTGCAAGAGGCCGAAATAGGTCGGCGACTCCACCGCCACCACGTCCCCCGGCTGGGTAGTGGCGCGCAGGGCAAGGTTGAGCGCCTCAATGCCGCCGGCCGTGATCTGCACATCGTCGGCGCTGAGCCGGCCGCCCCACTCCATGGCATGGCGGGCCACCTGGCGGCGCAGCACCTCCAGCCCGCGCGTACCACCATACTCGGAGAGCAACGTGGGCGAATGCCGCAAGGCCTCGTTCATCAACTTCTGCAGCTGGGTATTGGGAAAGCACTCCGGCGCCATGACCGCATAACAGAAGCCATGCTGGCGGCCACGCGTGAGCTGCAGGTAGTCCCATAGCCGCCGGTTCACCGTCACCGCGGCCGGCTCGCTGGAGGGGCGCGACGGCGGCGGTGGCGCGACCAGCTTGCGGCGGACAAAGAAGCCCGACTGCGGCCGAGCCTCAACCAGACCCTTGTCCTCCAAAAGACGAAAAGCCTCGGTCACGGTGGAAAGGCTGACCCCGCGACGGTCACGTAGCTCACGCAGGCTAGGCAGGCGCTCGCCGGGCAACAGGGTGCCGGCGGCAATCTGGGCGGCAATCTCGTCGGCTAACGCGACATACAGCGTGGCAGAGCGATCTTGACGCATGGCAGGCCTTCCGAGGGGATTGGACAACGATCTTGCGCCGCGCGCGGCCAGGCGCCAAGAAACAGTTAGCCCCAAAATGTACCGTGACAGTTGCGGCTGTACCGGCACTGTTACGTTGGAAACAGTGACAGTCTGGGTCTGAGCAAGCTAGGCGGCGACGCGTAGTCTAGGCACCGTCACCCGCCGGAGCACTGTCATGCAAACCCTAGCCCTCAGCAGCAACACCGTTCACACCTGCCCCGCCCCGGCCGGCAGCACTATCCGCGTGGCCCAAGGCGTGATCTGGTTCACCGCCGCCGGCGCCGACATCCTGCTCAACGCCGGCCAAGACTACCAGCTCGCCATGGACGAAGACCTCCTCATCCAGGCCATGAGCGACGCCCGCTTCAGCATCCAGATCCCAGCCGGTCAACAAACGCCCCACTACGCACGACGCCTGCGCGACTGGCTGCCGAGGCTGTCGCTCGGCTGATACGACGCTAAATGTGCCGTAACGGCCACCGGCCAGCACGTCTACCGCACTGAGATCAGAGAACCTACAACCTGAGTGCGGAGCGCGATGCCCCGAGCGTAGCGAGGCTCCCTCGCGGCGGCGAGGGCGGGGGAGTGGCAGCGATAAAGCCAAGCGCGCGTGAACAACAACTGCAGGTAAACACCCGGCTATGCCGGGTGCTGAGGTAAAGCTACCAATCTACACGCAGCTGATCTGTGTTCAGTTCACCCGCCATGCCGCTTCTCCAACTTGCAGTCATAGGTCAGGATCACCCTCCCCTCCGGATCACAGCTCTCCAGCTTGACCGAGAAACCCCATAGCCGGGCAATGTGCTTGAGCACCTCGTGTACCGAATTACCCAGTGGCCGGCGGTTGTGTTGCACGTGGCGCAGGGTGAGCGAACGGTCACCGCGGGTATTGACCTCCCAGACCTGGATATTGGGCTCGCGGTTACCCAGGTTGTACTGCTCAGCCAAGCGGCGGCGTATATCGCGGTAGCCGTCCTCGTTATGGATGGCGCTGATCTCCAGCTGGGCTTCATGGTCATCGTCGCGCACGGCAAAGAAGCGGAAGTCACGGATCAGCTTGGGCGAGAGGTACTGGGCAATAAAGCTCTCGTCTTTGAAGTTCTTCATGGCGAACTCCAGCGCCGGCCGCCATTCGGTGCCAGCCAGATCAGGGAACCAGCGGTAGTCTTCCTCCGTGGGGTGCTCGCAGATGCGCTTGATGTCGGTATACATGGCAAACCCCAGCGCATAGGGATTGATGCCGGAATACCAGCGGCTGGTGACCGGCGGCTGGTAGACCACATTGGTGTGCGAGTGCAGGAACTCCATGATGGCGCCGTCACTGATCAGGCCTTCGTCATAGAGTCGGTTCATGATGCTGTAGTGCCAGAAGGTGGCCCAGCCTTCGTTCATGACCTGGGTCTGCCGCTGTGGGTAGAAGTACTGCGCCACCTTGCGCACGATGCGCACCACCTCGCGCTGCCAGGGCTCCAATAGCGGCGCGAACTTCTCGATAAAGTACAGCAGGTTCTCCTGCGGCTCAGCCGGAAAGCGGCGGACCATTTCCGGTTCGATCTCCTCATTGCGGCGTGGCAAGGTACGCCAGAGGTCATTGACCTGGCTTTGCAGGTACTCGGCCCGCTCCGCGAGGCGTGCCTGCTCGTCGGCCGCCGAGAGCTTGGGTGGCCGCTTGTAGCGGTCCACACCGTAGTTCATCAATGCGTGGCAGCTGTCCAGCAGCTCCTCGACCGCATCCACACCGTGCCGCTCCTCGCACTGGCGGATGTACTGCCGGGCAAAGACCAGGTAGTCGATGATGGCGCTGGCGTCGGTCCAGGCACGGAACAGGTAGTTGCCCTTGAAGAAACTGTTGTGGCCGAAGGCGGCATGGGCGATCACCAGGGCCTGCATGGTGATGGAGTTCTCCTCCATCAGGTAGGCGATGCAGGGGTTGGAATTGATGACAATCTCGTAGGCGAGGCCCATCTGGCCGCGCTTGTAGCCCTTTTCGGTACTGAGGAAGTGCTTGCCGTAGCTCCAGTGGTGGTACATGACCGGCATACCGACCGAAGCGTAGGCATCCATCATCTGCTCGGCAGTAATGATCTCGAGCTGGTTGGGGTAGGTATCGAGTTCAAAATCACCGGCGATACGTTCGATCTCGCGGTAGTACTCGTCGATCAGCTCGAAGGTCCATTCCGAGCCGGTGGAAAGCGGTCCCTTGGGCTTGCGGGCGCGCTTGCGCTTTGCACTGCTGGGCGTGACCATGATGTTCGTCATACGTGGGCCGCATTCTTCTTGAACAGGTCGCGGAAGACCGGATAGATATCTGCCGGCGTCTGGATCTTGCGCATTGCGAACTGCGGGCAGGCCTCGGCCACCCTTTCGTATTCCATCCACAGGTTCTGCGGTTCACCCTCCGTGATCTCGATATAGGCGTAGTACTGCACCAACGGCAGAATGCCGCCGAGCAGGATGTCCTTGCAGACCGCCGAGTCGCTGTCCCAGTTGTCGCCGTCGCTGGCCTGGGCAACGTAGATGTTCCAATCATTGGTGGGGTAACGCTCGCCAATGATCTGCTCCACCAGCTTGAGCGCCGAGCTGACCACGGTGCCGCCGGTATCGCGGGCGTGGAAGAAATCATGCTCGTTCACTTCCTGCGCCTGGGTGTGGTGGCGCACGAAGACCACTTCGATCTTCTCGTAGGCGCGGGTCAGGAACAGGTAGAGCAGGATAAAGAAGCGCTTGGCGGTATCCTTCTTCTGCTCGTCCATGGAGCCCGACACGTCCATGACGCAGAACATGACCGCCTGGGTGTGCGGCCGTGGCTGCTTGACCCGGTTGCTGTAGCGCAGGTCGAAGGGGTCGATAAAAGGGATGCCGATGATGCGGGTCTTGAGCGAGTGGATCTCCTCGCGCAGGGCGATCACCGCCGGATCGTCCTCGTCACAGCGCTCCAGGAGTTCATCAAGCTCCTCGCGCGCCTCGTTGAGGCGGGCCATCGGCCCGGCGGTCAGGGCAATGCGACGGCCCAGCGCGCCTTTGAGCGAGCGCACCACGTCGATGTTCGACGGCGTACCGTCGGTACTGTAGCCGGCCCGCACATGCTTGAAGGCCTCGATCGCAGTCAGCTGGGTCTTGACCAGGTTGGGTAGCTCCAGGTCCTCGAAGAAGAAGTTGAGGAACTCCTCGCGGCTGAGCTCAAAGACAAAGTCGTCCTCGCCCTCGCCGTCTTCCGAGGCCTTGCCGCCACCGCCGCCGCCACCGCCCTCTTCCGGCCGGTCTACCCTGTCCCCCTGCAGGTATTCCTTGTTGCCGGGGTGCACCGTCTCCCAGACCCCGCCACGGGCGTGGCCGAAGACCGGCTCGGAGACATCCTTGACCGGGATGGAGACCTTCTCGCCGCTGTCGATATCGGTGATGGAACGGCCCTTGACCGCCCGGGTCACCGCTTCCTTGATCTGGCCCTTGAAGCGGCGCAAAAAGCGCTCGCGGTTGATTGCGGACTTGTTCTTGCCGTTGAGACGTCGATCTATCAGGTGCGCCATGTTGAACCTCGTGTAAGCCGTGCGCCGTCGCCGAGCCAGGCTGGCCCGGCGGCCTCAACACGCCTTACTCAGGACGACTTCCTCACCCGCAGGTACCAATCGCAGAGCAGACGCACCTGCTTGGCGGTGTAGCCCTTGGCCACCATGCGGTTGACGAAGTCCTCGTGCTTCTTGGCGTCTTCGTTGCTCGCCTTGGCATTGAAGGAGATCACCGGCAGCAGCTCCTCGGTATTGGAGAACATCTTTTTCTCGATCACCGAGCGCAGCTTCTCGTAGCTGGTCCAGGTTGGGTTCTTGCCACCGTTGTTGGCCCGCGCCCGCAGCACAAAGTTCACGATCTCGTTGCGGAAGTCCTTGGGGTTGCTGATGCCGGCAGGCTTTTCGATCTTCTCCAGCTCGTTGTTGAGGGCATTGCGATCGAAGCTCTCGCCAGTGTCCGGATCGCGGTATTCCTGGTCCTGTATCCAGAAGTCGGCAAAGCTGACGTAACGGTCGAAGATGTTCTGGCCATACTCCGAATAGCTCTCGAGGTAGGCGGTCTGGATCTCCTTGCCGATGAATTCCACATAGCGGCCGGCCAGGTATTCCTTGATGTAGGCCAGGTACTTCTGCTCGGTCTCGGGCGCAAACTGCTCGCGCTCTACCTGCTGTTCCAGCACATAGAGCAGGTGCACCGGGTTGGCCGCCACTTCGGAATGGTCGAAGTTGAAGACCTTGGACAGGATCTTGAAGGCCCAGCGGGTCGAGAGCCCGTCCATGCCTTCGTCCACCCCGGCAAAGTCGCGGTACTCCTGGATGGACTTGGCCTTGGGGTCGGTATCCTTGAGGTTCTCCCCGTCATAGACCTGCATCTTGGAATAGATGCTGGAATTCTCCGGGTCCTTGAGGCGGGAGAGGATGGAGAACTGCGACATCATCTTGAGCGTGCCCGGCGCGCAAGGCGCGCTGTTGAGCGAGGAATTGCGCACCAGCTTCTCGTAGATCTTGACCTCTTCGCTGACGCGCAGGCAGTACGGCACCTTGACGATGTAGATCCGGTCGAGGAAGGCCTCGTTGTTCTTGTTGTTCTTGAACTGCTTCCATTCAGATTCATTGGAGTGCGCCAGCACGATGCCGTCAAAGGGGATGGCGCCAAAGCCCTCGGTACCCTTGAAGTTGCCCTCCTGGGTGGCGGTCAGCAAGGGGTGCAGCACCTTGATCGGCGCCTTGAACATCTCAACGAACTCGAGCAGCCCCTGGTTGGCGAGGCATAAACCGCCGGAATAGCTGTAAGCGTCCGGGTCGTCCTGGGCGTACTTTTCCAGCTTGCGGATATCGACCTTGCCGGTCAGCGAGCTGATGTCCTGGTTGTTCTCGTCGCCCGGCTCGGTCTTGGCCACGGCCACCTGCTTGAGCACCGAGGGGTAGCGGCGCACCACACGGAACTGGTCGATGTCGCCATTGAATTCCTGCAGCCGCTTCACCGCCCAAGGGCTGGGGATGCACTTGAGGTAGCGGCGCGGAATGCCGTACTGTTCTTCGAGGATGGGGCCGTCTTCGCCATCGTTGAAGAGACCCAGCGGTGACTCGTTCACCGGACTGCCTTTGATGCAGTAGAACGGCACCTTCTCCATCAGCTCCTTGAGCTTTTCTGCGATCGAGGATTTACCGCCACCGACCGGGCCCAGCAGATAGAGGATCTGCTTCTTCTCCTCCAGGCCTTGGGCGGCGTGGCGGAAGTAGGCGACCACCTGCTCGATCACCTCCTCCATGCCGTAGAACTCCTTGAAGGCCGGGTAGATGCGGATCACCTTGTTGGCAAAGACCCGCGACAGCCGCGAGTCATTGCGGGTGTCCTGCATCACCGGCTCACCGATCGCCATCAGCATGCGCTCAGCGGCCGTGGCATACGCGCCGGGCTCGCGCTTGCACAGGTCGAGGTACTCGCGGAGGCTCATCTCCTCCTCACGGGTACGATCGTAACGACTGCTGAAGTTGGCGAAGATATCCATAGCGATCCCTCTCGTTCAGACATGTCCAAGGCGACACAGGATTTGGAACAGTACGCGGGCAAAAGTTCGCGCCGGGAATGCACTTCAAGTTTTGTTCTGATATTGGGGAGTCACTTCGGTATAGCACATGCTGACCGTTTGCCGTTTGATGCGGCATGCAGCCACGCCACACTTGCCAAGAGAACGTACGTTCACTAAAGTAAGAGAACAAACGTTCTCCCCCGGGAAACCCATGAGCGAATTCGAACGCGACCTGGAATATCTGGCGCGCCTGCAGGACTACTACGCGGACGAGCGCTGCCTGCCCTCCTATGCCCGCCTGATGAGCCTGTTCGGCTTCGCCAGCAAGTCTGCCGTCTCCAAGCTGCTGACGCGGCTGCAACTGCAAGGCTTTCTGAACCGCAGCTCGGACGGCGATTGGGTGCCGGCTGACCGCTTCTTCGAGCGCACTTTGTCCAGCGAACCGGTACCGGCCGGCATGCCGGTGGCAGCGCGCGACGTCGGTACCGATGCCTTTGCCATCGACCAGTACCTGATCAACCGGCCGTCGCACACCCATCTGATCCCGGTGAAGGGTGATTCCATGATCGACGCCGGTATCCACTCCGGCGACCTGGCCGTGGTGGAACGGCGTGCCATCGCCAATCTGGGCGATATCGTGGTCGCCATTGTCGACGATGAATTCACCCTCAAGACCTTGGGTAAGGAGGGAGGCAAGTTTGTCCTGCTGCCAGCCAACCCGGCCTACCCGGTGATACGCCCGCAGGGTACCTTGGAGATCTTCGGCGTGATGGTCGGGCTAGTACGCAAATACCGGTGAGCCCCTGCCGTGAAAAGCCCAGGCCAATGCCTGGGCTTTTTGTTGCCACTACGCCACTTAGCCGGCCATGCGTGGCAGCCACATGCCCACGGCGGCGACCGCTGCGCCGCCAGCCATGGCCAGGCTAAGCCCGGTCAGAAGACCTGCCGTACCCAACCGCAGCCAGGTCGATGCCCGTCGCTGGGCCAGGAAATAGAGTTCCAATACCAGCAGCGGCAAGAGGTAGTCGGCAAAGACCAGTATGGTCAAAAAGGGACCGGTAAAGCTGTCCGGATCGAAACCCGCCGGGCCGTGATTGAGCATGATCCAGAACATCAAGCCCACGCGGAAGAACCACACCCCGCTGACGACCATAAAGAGCCGCAGTGCCCAACGCCTATGCGCGTCGAGGTGGCGTTGGCTGGCAGCCTTCCAGGCCAGTGCGACGAAGGCAAAGATCAGCAGCGCATTCAGGCTCAGCCCCAGATGCTGGCTCAGATCTCCCACCGCACCTCGGAACCAGACCATATAGAGCCCGGCGCCGGCCGCCAGCAGCGCACCCACCATGTAGAGCCGGCCATTCCAGCGATGGACGGCAGGCAGGCGCTGGCGCAACCAGGGCAACAGTTGCAACAGGCCACCTGCAATTACCAGCGCCGCCAAGGTGACATGTACCGCCATGGCGGTGTTACCCACCAGATCGCCCGGTCGATAAGCATGTGGCACCACCTTGTTCCAGGCTGTCAGCTGCCCGGCCAGGGCATGCCGACCGTAGAAGGCCAGCAGGTAACTGACAAAGAACAGCTGCCCCACCACCACCGCCACGAACCAAAGCCAGGCCGAAACCCTGAGCAGTTTGCCCGCCCACGGTGCAGCAACTGCGCCATCGCCAGCCAAATACCTCGCCCGTACGCCTGCAGATACCTGCGATGTCATGCTCTCCTCCTTATGTTGGACTGCGCCAGCCCACACTATGGGCAAGCAGTTCGACAAGCTGCGCTGCTTTGAGACAGTCTGCAGATAAGGAGGAATACGACGCAGCGTGCGCCGATACAGCGCGGCGCTATGTTCAACACCGCAAGAAAAAGCCCACCGCAAGGGTGGGCTGGCTAGCCTACGAGGCGGCGCTCAGCTGGCCAGCTTGACGCCGAAGGCGATAAACAACAGCCCCACCGTGCTGTTGAGAAAGGCCGACAGCCGCTTGCGACCGGCAAAGGCCTGGGCCAGCCTGGCGCCGCCGAATACGATGGCACTGAGGTAAAGCAGGCTGATCATCTGGACAATGGTACCCAAGGCCAGAAAGGTCAGCGCCGGGTGAGGGTAACTGGTATCGACGAACTGCACGAAGAAGGAGAGAAAGAACAGGATGGCCTTGGGGTTGAGCAGGCTGATCACATAAGCCTTACGGCCGATGGCGACGGCACTGTGCTCAGCAACCAAGGCAGTATCGGCCACTCGCCGCACCGCTTCGGCGGCACCACCATCCCTGACTTCACGTACGGCGCGCCAGGCAGCCAGCAACAGCCGGATACCGAGATAACCGAGATAGGCCGCACCAATCAGACGTACGCCGGCAAACAGCAAGGGATAGGCATGCAGTACGGAGGCAGCCCCCAGGGCGGTCAGCAGCATCAGCGTGGTATCACCAAAGAACACGCCCAAGGCACCCGCATAGCCGGCGCGGATACCATTGCGGGCAGCCACGGTCAGCACATAGAGCGAGTTGGGGCCGGGTAACAGCACAATGGCGATGGTACCGGCGACAAACAATCCAAGATCGGTGATTCCAAACACGGTGGTTATCCTCCTTAGCGCCTACAGCATAGTCTCGCCCCACCGCATCGCACCATAGCGGAAAACAGTGACCCGGCCTCCACCAGTCCGGCAACCGATGTTCAGGCCTGGACGCTGAATACCAGGGCCTGTATCTGCCCGGTCAAGGGTCCGGCACCAAACCTTTCAGCCAGGGCGCCCGTACAGGCCAGCGTGGCACGCGCCAGCGCATCGGGCCCCAGCGCCTCCAGCTCGCCGCGCATCGGCGTACCCTGGCAGTAGGCCATGGCAACTGTATCGGCACTGCTGGCACGGCTTTGCACCGTCAGCGTAGTGCTGGCTGCAGGCTTGCTGAAGCCGCCCAAGCTCAGATCGGCGAGCACGCGTTCCCGTTCGTGGTAACCATGCGGTGTGCGACGGAAGAAGGAGGGCGGATTCTCAGGAAACAGCTCGGCCAGCGCCTGGGTGACCGTGTGCGCAAAGGCGTTTTCCTCGATCCGGTCCCAGACATTGAACAGCAGCGTGCCGCCCGGTGCCAGCACGCGGCGGGCCTCGGCATAGGCGCCTGCTTTATCGGGGAAGAACATGACGCCGAACTGGCAGACCACCAGATCAAAGCTCGCATCGTCGAAAGGCAGTTGCTGGGCATCCACCTGCCGCCAGCTCAGCGGCCTGGCGGTGCCTACAGCTGCGGCGCGGTCCAGCATGGGCTGATTGAGATCGGTCGCCATGATGGCGCTGCTCTCAGGCAAGCTACGGGCCAGGGATCGGGTCAGCACCCCGGTACCAGCGGCAATCTCCAGCACCCGCCTGGGCGCCAAAGAGACAGCACGCGCGGCAAGGTCAGCGGCATACGGCTCGAAGAGCAAGGGAACCAGGTAGGTGTCGTAAAGCTCTGGGATGGAGCCCGCGAAAACCTTGTCCGTACCATGTATATCCATCGCACACCTCATCCTGGGGGTGATGATCGAGCCAGCGTGTTGCTGGCACAATTATCACCCCGAGGTGACTAGGCGTCGATGCCGCCCAGTCGGGTGCAAACCGGATCAGGCCGGGAGCCCGACAAGCTTAGTGGTGGTGGCCGTGCTCGCCATGCACATGCTGGTGGGCGATTTCTTCGGCGGTAGCTTCACGCACAGCCAGCACCTTGAGGGCAAAGCGCAGCGTCTTGCCGCACAGCGGGTGGTTACCGTCCAGGAGCACGGTCGGGCCTTTGATCTTGGTCACGAAGTAGTAGCGCGGCTCTCCCTCCGGACCTACACGTTGGATCTGTCCACCGACCTTGATACCGGCAGGAAAGTCCGCCTTGGGCATGGTGGTGACCAGGGCTTCGTCACGCTCACCGAATGTGTCTTCGGTCGCCAGCTCCAGCACGGTCTGAAAACCCGCCTCCTGGCCTTCCAGGGCGGCTTCCAGCTTTGGGAAAAGATTGTCGTAATCGCCATGCAGATAGGCGACCGGGTGCTTGCCATCGTCGTAGACCAGGCCTTGGGCGTCGGTGACCTTCATGCTCAGGGTAACGGCGGAATTCTGGGTGATCTTCATGGGAGTACCTGCATTTGCGAAGGTGGGAGATTCGCCGTTCCGGACTAGAGCGTCAACCCGACGGCAAGGGTGCCGCCGCAGCGGCTGATGCTGGGTACGGCGGGTAGCGCCGTACAAAGCAAAACACCCCGATCATTGCTGATCGAGGTGTTTTAAGGGGAGCCTGGCGGTGACCTACTTTCACACGGGTAGTCCGCACTATCATCGGCGCGGCCTCGTTTCACGGTCCTGTTCGAGATGGGAAGGCGTGGGTCCAAGGCGCTATGGCCGCCAAGCATAACTGGTAGAGCTGCTGTAGTCTCAACAGCTCATGTAGTTGGCTCGTTGTGCTCCGCACAACCAGCCTCAGAAGAAGTAACCAATATGGGTTGAATGACGTATCAAACCGCAAACCCTGCCATCCAGGCATCTTGGGTTATAGGATCAAGCCTCACGGGCAATTAGTATCAGTTAGCTTAACGCATTACTGCGCTTCCACACCTGACCTATCAACGTCCTGGTCTTGAACGACCCTTCAGGGGACTCGAAGTCCCAGGGAAGTCTCATCTTAAGGCAAGTTTCCCGCTTAGATGCTTTCAGCGGTTATCTCTTCCGAACTTAGCTACCCGGCGATACGACTGGCGTCATAACCGGTACACCAGAGGTTCGTCCACTCCGGTCCTCTCGTACTAGGAGCAGCCCCCTTCAAACTTCCAACGCCCACTGCAGATAGGGACCAAACTGTCTCACGACGTTTTAAACCCAGCTCACGTACCACTTTAAATGGCGAACAGCCATACCCTTGGGACCGACTACAGCCCCAGGATGTGATGAGCCGACATCGAGGTGCCAAACCGAGTCGTCGATATGAGCTCTTGGACTCGATCAGCCTGTTATCCCTAGCGTACCTTTTGTCCGTTGAGCGATGGCAATTCCACATTCAACCACCGGATCACTTGGACCTGCTTTCGCACCTGCTCGAC
>NZ_DATCSC010000043.1:0-25401 GCF_036568685.1 Chitinimonas sp. | reverse complement strand
TCTAGCAAGTTTGAAGGATGAGTCCCGGCGTGGGATCTACGGAGCGAACTGACTGTTCAAGGGCGCAAACGGCGTCCGGGACTCGATGACGGAGCGCTACTCCGTCAGGTGTGACAATACAAGGGCGCAATCCCCGAAGGGCATTGCGCCGCATAGGTGGTGGCATTGTCACTGATGTCAGCCACCTTGTAGCCATTGGGCCGCAGTCTGTTCTCGTGGGGCGGACCATACGGCGCAATGCCCTGCGGGGATTGCGCCTTACAAAACTGTTTTAGGCAAGTACTCGTTCCGCCACTGTCGCGTAGAACGGTATGCCCAGCAGGATATTGAGCGGGAAGGTGATGCCGAGTGACATGCCGAAGTACAGGGACGCCTTGGCCTCCGGGATGGCGTAGCGCAGTGCGGCCGGGACGGCGATGTAAGAGGCGCTGGCCGCGAGCACCATGAGCAGGGTGGCATTGCCGGGTTCGATATTTGCCAGGACGCAGACGAGCAGGGCGATCAAGGCGTGGACCAGGGGCGCCAATGCGGCATAGGCCATCAGCCACGGTGAGCTGCCACGCAGCTGCGGAATTTGCCGGGCCGTGTTGAGCCCCATATCAAGCAGGAAGAACGCCAGCATGCCCTTGAAGAGATCACCTGAAAAAGGCTGCATGCTTGCCTTACCGGCATCGCCGGTGACTATCCCGACGACCATGGCGCCAATCAGCAGCAGCTGGGCGCCGTCGGTCAACGATTCATGCAAGATCTTGCCGGCAGAAAAGCTGGATGGCGCCGTGGCACTCAGTACGCCCTGGCCGGAGAGTGATACCTGCACTTGGGCTGCCTGCCTTAGCTGGTTTGCGAGCATGACCGCCAGGACGATGGCTGGCGACTCCATCAAGGCCATGGCTGCGGCCATGTGTCCGCCAAAGTACACGCCATGGGTCTCCAGATATTGCGAGGCCGTGATGAAGGTGACGGCGCTGACGGAGCCATAGGTGGCTGCGATCGCCGCGGCGTCGTAGCCGGCTACGACCCGGCGCAAGAGAGAATAGCCCAGTAGCGGAATGCCAACGGCGAGGCTCACTGCGATGACCAGCGTTTTCACCACTTCGCTGGAGAGGCCGCTGTGCGCGAGTGCAAAGCCGCCCTTCAACCCCAGCGCCATTAAGAGGTAGAGCGAGAGAAAGCGGGATATGGCGGGGGGAATTTCAAGATTGGATTTGAGCAAGCCAGCCAATACACCAAACACGAAAAACAGGATGGCGGGATCGAGGAGGTTTTGCACGGTGAGTATCTCATCTGTCAGATGGCGTGCATGTTAGGTAGCTCAGTTGTATGCTGTAAAATCGATATTAATTATTGTTTTTATAGATAAAAGTCTATGAATGCGACCTTTCGGCAATTACAGCTGTTTCTCTCAGTAGCGGAGCTCGGTAGCGTCAGTGCGGCTGCGCGAGCGTGCCATGTCACACAACCCACCGTCTCCATGCAGCTCAAGGAGCTGGCGGAGCATGTCGGTTTGCCGCTCTATGAGGTCATTGGCAGGCGGGTCTTCCTGACTGAGGCAGGCAGGCTGTTGCAGCAAACGGCGAGGAACATGCAGCAGGAGTGGGAAGCGTTCAGGCAGCGCGTCGATAAGCTGCAGGGCCTGCAACGTGGCCGCTTGCGCGTGGCCGTTGTCAGCACCGCCAAGTACTTTGTGCCCAATCTGCTGGGTGCATTCTGTCAGGAATACCCCGAGGTGGAGATCAGCCTGTCGGTACTCAACCGTGATGGCGTATTGCAGCGTCTGCGGGCAAATGAGGATGATCTCTACATCATGTCGAGCCCACCTGATGATCTGGAGGTGACAACGGAGTCCTTCCTGCCCAATCCGCTGGTCCTGGTAGCACCTGTCGACCACCCCTTGGCCACCAAGCGGCGTATCCCGCTGGCCAGGGTGCTGGCCGAGCGTTTTATCCTGCGGGAACCGGGTTCAGGTACCCGTCGCACGTGCGATCGTTACTTCCAACGCCTGGGCGTTGAACTGAATATCCGCATGGAAATGGGCAGCAACGAGGCGATCAAGCATTCTGTCGCCGCAGGTCTGGGCATCGCGGTGCTGTCTCGTCACACTTTGCATGCCGACCCGGCTATCGATGGTCTGGCTGTCCTCGATGTGGTGGGCTTCCCAATCGAATCGAACTGGTACATCGTCCAGCCGAAAGGGAAGCTGCTCCCACCAGTGGGCGTGGCTTTTCTGGCGCATCTTCGTGACTATTTGGCGGCGATAAAGCTGCCATTGTGCTGAAGTTGACTTGTAGTACTTAGGGGCGTGCTTGGTTTTTGATAAGGTGGTGAGCTGATGAGGCTCACTCTCGCCAAGATTGTCCTTCCCCAGGTCATACAAAGCATGACTTCGACAACACCGCCGCAGATGACGCATTGCTGTCAGAGCATGCAGTACTTCGCTGACTACCACTGTCCTGATCACGCCAATCCGTTTGATTGCCCCGACCAGCTGATCGTCTATCACGCACCAACGCGGAGCTACGGCTTGATCGTGCACGATGGTGGCAGTTCGACCATTGAGATTCGCTTCTGCCCCTGGTGTGGTACGCACCTGACCGGGTCTACGGCTGTCTAGTGCCACCAGCCCTGGCTGTTTACTCGCCTACGGTGTTAACCACATTGCCATCCTGGTCGCGGATATAGGTCGGTTTAACCTCAATGCTCAAACCGTCCCAGGCTGCAAACTGGTAGGTACCCTGCTTGGCGGGTAGTGTGGTGCAGATGGCATCCACGACTTCATCGCTCAGGAAAATGCTGATCTCTTCGTCGTTCTGTGCGACGTCGCACCGCTCGGCCGATTTAAGCCAGACCTGGATGCCTTTGCCGATCAAACCAAAGTGGTTCTTGAACCGCAAGCGGTAGGGCAGTAGCGACAGCACGGTCGGCACCTGGGCCGCTCCCAGCGTCAGCTTCACCGCCTGGGTATCGCTCTCCGCCTTACTGAGCTCGCAAGCCAGCTGGTCCACCAGCAGGTAGCCCGTATTGGAGCCTTCGCGCTCGGCGCCGGCCTGCACCTGCTGGCGGACAGATTCGATCTGCATGAGCGACTGGCGCTTCAGGTCGGTGGCATAGAGCGGCATATGGGGTGCAAATACCTCCATCACGCCCAGCGTGTTCCACTGCTTCTGGGCGAACGATTCATCTTCGGTCACCCCCACCACCTGCAGGAACCGCAGGGCACCATTGGGGGTGTCGATCGCCGACAGCTCTGGGTCCTGCACAAAGGCGATGGCGACGAGGGCGGTGTCTTCGTCCACGGCGATCGGGCCGTTGGCATTCATATAGTCGCCCTCGTTGAAGACGCGCCCGGACTGGAACACATAGCGGGCGAGGTTCTGCAGGAAGTTGAGCGGCCAGGTTGGCGGTTGCGCCTCGAAGGCATCCACGCGCAAGCGGAAGGTCAGCTCAAAGCCCCAGCCGCTGATGGCAGGGTCTTCCGATTCCTTGTCATACAGCTCCGAGAAGCCGTAGGTGATGTAGTGCCAGTGCCTTACCGGTTCTTCCCGCTTATAGACGCTGATCCCTTGCAGCGGGTCCTGCCCGCCCAGGCGGTAGCTCAGCACGGTGCCGTAGTGCGCGGGTTGCTGGTCGCCGTAGAGGGGGTGCAGGGCGGCATCAATGGCCTCCCAACCCGCTGCCCCTACGTCCTCATCCTCGTCGTCTGGCGCGGCGATCGTTTGTTCGGCAACGGGCTGCCCGGCAGCGGTACTCGCGGATTTCTTGCGGCCAAACAGTTTCTCAAAGAGGCTCATCGCGTCGTACCTGAAAAGGAAGTGTGCCGTAGGCTACGGTATGCGGCGAAATCATCGCAAGCGGCATGAAACGGCAGCGACAGCCTGGTGCCTGCTTGGCTGCGCGAATGCCCACAAAGTGAAGGGGTGCATCACGGCCTCCGCTTGGAGCCTTGATGCACCCCTGTCGTGGTTGAAGCGGGGTAACTAGGCTACCTTCGCCTCCTTTAGCAGTTCCGGCGTCGCTGGCAGCTCATACAGCCGCTTGCCGGTGGCGGCGTAGATGGCGTTCACCACCGCCGGGCCGATGGCCGCCGTGGCCGGCTCGCCGATGCCGCCGGGGTACTCGCTGCTCTTGACGATCTCCACCTCGATCTTTGGCGATTCGTTCATGCGCAGCATGGGGTAGTCGTGGAAATTGCTCTGCTCCACCCGGCCGTCCTTGAGCGTGATATTGCCGTAGCGCACGGCGGTAAGGCCGTAGATGATGCCACTCTCCATCTGCGCGGCCACGGTGTTGGGGTTGACCACCATGCCGCAGTCCACCACGCAGACCACCCGCTGCACGGTTACCTCGCCCTCGGCGCTGACCTTGAGGTCCACCACCTGGGCCACGAAGGTGTCCCAGGCCGGCATCAGTGCAATGCCGCGGCCGGTACCTGCCGGCATGGCAGCGCCCCAACCGGCAAGCTGGGCGGCGCGGCGTAGTACATGCTGGGCACGCGGTTGCTTGTCCAGCATGGCCAGGCGGTATTCCAGCGGGTCTTTATGGGCACGCGCCGCCAGCTCGTCGATAAAGGTCTCCAGCACCAGCACATTGCGGGTGGGCCCAACGCCGCGCCAGAAGCCGGTCATGACCGGGCCTTCCTCGCGCACGTATTCGCTGCGGAAGTGGGGAATACCATACAGGCAGTTCATGGAGCCATCGGCCGCGTCGGTATCGAGCACACCATCCTTCAAGAAGCCCGGTGCCCAGCGGGCAATGATGGAGGGGCCGGAATACTTGTGGCTCAGCGCTACGGGGTAGCCCTTGTCGTCCACCGTGGCAGTCACGGTATGGGCGTAGTAGCCGCGGAAGATGTCGTGGCGGATGTCCTCTTCGCGCGTCCATACCACCTTTACCGGGCCCTGCACCTGCTTGGCAATGGCGGCGGCCTGCTCCACATAGTCCACTTCCAGCCGGCGGCCAAAGCCGCCGCCCAGCAGGTGGCCGTGGATGGTGACCTTGTCTTGCGGCAGACCCAGCACCTTGGCGGCGGCGGCCTGGGCACGGGCAGGTACCTGGGTGCCGGTCCATATCTCCGCAGTGCCGTCCTTCACATGCACCGTGCAGTTCATGCCCTCCATGGTGGCGTGGGCCAGCATGGGGTTCACGTAGTGGCGCTGCACGGCCTTGCCGTCCTTGGCGATCTGGCCCAGCGCGTCGCCATCGTTACGGGCCACCACGCCGGGCTTGTCCAGCGCGGCCACCATGAGCTTGCGCATGTCGGCAGTGCTGAAGTGGGCGTTGGGGCCTTCGTCCCAGGCAATCTCCAAGGCGGCCACCCCCTGGCGGGCGTACCAGGTGTTCTCGGCCAACACCGCCACGGCATTGTCGATCTTGACCACCTGCTTCACGCCGCGCAGCGCGCGGGCCTTGCTGTCGTCCACCGATTTCACCTTGCCGCCGAATACCGGGCAGCTGACCACCGAGGCATACAACATGCCCGGCAGGATCGTATCCATGCCGTACCTGGCGGTTCCATCTACCTTGCCCTTGGCGTCCAGCCGCTTGACGGGCTTGCCGATCAGCTTGAACTCGCTGGCCGGCTTGAGCGGGATCTTGGTGGGTAGTGGCAGCTTGGCGGCGTCCTCCACCAGCTCGCCATAGCTCAGCTTACGGCCGCTGGCGGCGTGGACGACGGTGCCCTGTTCGGCGTGGCAGCTTTCCGCCGGCACGCCCCAGCGCTGCGCCGCCGCTTGCACCAGGACCATGCGTGCTGCCGCGCCCGATTGCCGCATGGGCTCCCACAGCGTGCGTATGCTGGTCGAGCCGCCGGTGAACTGGTCGCCGAAGGGGATGCCGTAGACCTTGGCGTCGGGCGGGGCGTGCTCCAGCACCACCTTGGCGAGGTCCACCTCCAGCTCCTCGGCGATCAGCATGGGGATGGCGGTATAGATGCCCTGGCCCATCTCCACCTTGGGGATGATCAGGGTGATGCGGTTGTCGGCGCCGATCACCACGAAGGCGTTCGGGTGATAGGCCGGTGACGCGTCGGCCGCCAGCAGGTCCTCGGGCAGCAGCCAGAAGCCCACCATCAGGCCGGCCGATGCCCCCATGAACTGCCGCCGCGAGGGGGAGGCGGGTGCCGCGTCACCGCTGGCCTGGAATGGGGCGATAAAGTGACGGATAGCCATGGTCAGGCTCCTTTACGGGCGGGTTTCTTGGCCGGCAATGTCATGGCGACCTGCTTGATTGCCACGCGTATGCGAGGGTAGGAGCCACAGCGGCAGACGTTGCCGCTCATGGCGTTGTCGATATCGGCGTCGCTCGGGTGGTGGTTTTTGCTCAATAACGACACCGCCGACATGATCTGGCCAGACTGGCAGTAGCCACACTGTGCGACCTCCGCATCCAGCCATGCCTGCTGGGTAGCGCGCCCCAGGGGCGTCGCACCCACTCCCTCTATGGTGGTGATCTTTTTGCCTACCACGGCCGAGATAGGCAGCACGCAGGAGCGGGTGGCCTCGCCATTGACGTGCACGGTGCAGGCGCCGCACAGCGCCATGCCGCAGCCGAACTTGGTGCCGGTCATATGGGCCACGTCGCGCAACGCCCATAGCAGAGGCACGTCCGGGGCGAGGTCGAACTGCATGACCTTGCCGTTGATGTTGAGCTTGATCATGGTACGGCTCCTGCAGGGAGTGGTAAGGCTGGAGAATGAAGTATGGGTGTCGCCAAACGATGGCCGGCCCTCTGCAGGGCCGGCGGTATTCAATGGCTATAGGCAGTTTTACGGATTCAAGCAAGGCAAGCCGTACCTGCCGCTCGTCAGCGTGCTCGACCTGCCTGGCTTGGCTACAGGTATTGCAGGCGATGAAGTCATCGTCGGCACTTTACTGTGCCGACGAAAGGCAGGTCCTACACCCCATCCGCTTCAAACCCCGCCTCGATATGTGAGTTGTCGCAATAGGGCTTGTTGCGGCTCTGGCCACAGCGGCAGAGCCTTACCTGGCTAAGCCGCTCTACCGTGCGGCCGGTGCCGGAGAGGACCTCCAGATTGCCGCTGACTGAGAGAGGGCCGTTGCGTAGCGGGTCTACCCGCAGCGGGCCATTGCGCTGGGGCAGTGGGTCGCTCTGGCGGGTGGCCGGCTCGCCGGTGGCCACAAAGCCGCCTTCCACATGACTGCCGTCGCAAAATGGTTTGTTGCGGCTCAGGCCGCAGCGGCACAGGGTGGCGCGGTAGCCATCTGCCCGGCCGGCGATATGCAGCTCGGCATGCACGGCCAAGGGGCCGTTCTCGCGTACCCGGGCCTGGTTCACCAGCGGTGCGCACTCGGCCTCGCCGCCATCGTGCCGCTCCACGGTAATCGCCCCACTGGGGCAGGCAATGGCAATGCGTATCAAGCGCTCCACGCTGGCTGCCTGGGGGTAGATCCATTCCCCCGGCTTGTTGGCGACGAAGACCTCCGGCTCGCCCATCACGCATTGGCGGGAATGGATGCAGCGGCCATGGTCGAAGCGCACCGTGGCGGCCTCGCCCACGGCTACGTCCACCTTGCCGCCGCTAGGAGCCGGGGAGGGTGCCACGCTGGCCGCGGGCGGGGTGACCACGGGCTGTGCCAGCAGGATCGCTACATGGGCCGTGGCGCCAGCTGCGGCGCATTCGGCCAATAGCCCGGCCTGCCATTGCGCCCAGGTGGCGGCCATGTCGCGCAGGGTCAGCCCCAGGTGGGCCAAGGCTGGCTGGCTGCTGCCCAGCACCAGCAGCCGTTCGCTGATGGCGGCGCAGCGCTCGGCCAGTACGGCGCAGGCATTGGTCGGGGCCACAAAGGAGAGGGCCGCGCGCGATACGGTAAAGGTCAGCCCGGCCTGTATGCCGGGGTGGGCCGGGTTGGCCGGTAGCTGGGTCAGGGCGGTGCCGATCTCGGTCACTGCGTGCATCAGCGCCAGGGTCTGCCTGGCCACCGTGGGCCGTATGCCGCGGTGGGCCAGCCAGGGGTCGTTCATCAGGCCCAGCAGGCGCAGCATCAGCCCATAGAGCGCGTTGCCGGTATCGAGCAGGGTGGCAGCCGGCTCGGCCACGATGTGTACCCGGTTACCCGGTACCACCTGTGGCCGCATGATGGGGTTGTGCGCCACATTGCGGCCTGGGGCAAAGCCGGGGCGGGCGGCGCTGAGCGCATCCCATTCGCTGCGTATGGCGCAAAAGCGGGCGTAGTGCGAGCCGGCGGTCGATTCGCTCGAGCCCTCGCCCTGCGAGACGATGCGATGGATGGCCTGCTCCACGTCTGCCAGGGTCTGGATGGGCAAGAGGCCCTCCAGCGCGTACTCCTTCTGCGTCAGCTGGGTATCGGGGTGGCCCACCAGGACGGTGGCCTCGCCCAGCCTATCCACCAGGTTGCGAAAGCTGTGCAGGATGCTGTGGTAGAGCATGCCGACGGTGTCGTAGTCCTCGGCAAACTGCATCAACCGGCCCTGGCCGCTGCCGCGTTTGTACTGGCCTTTCTCGTAGTGGCTGCCGTCCTTTTCCTTGGCGTTCTGCGGCCGCTCCAGGTAGACAAAGTGCTCCAGCGTCTCGCGGTCGAACGGTGCCAGCGCCACGGCCACGTCCGCCGGAAAGGGCCCGCTGCTGATGGGAAAATTGAAACGCCGGTAGTGGGGGCGCTCGCCCAAAGCGGCGATCAGGTTGTTCACGAGCGCCAGGTGCAGCATCTCGTCCACCGCCACGGCAATAATCTCGCGCCGCCAGCGCCGCACTGCAGCCAGCTCGGCTTCAGTCAGATCTTCGGCGGTGGATTGCTTGAGCGAGAAGGCGGCGTAGAGATAGGTGCACATCAGCGTGTGCTCGATCTCGGCGGCCTCGCAGAGCATGCCGTTAAGTTGGTCGCGGTGGCTGGCTGGCGTCATGGCATTGGCTGGCTGGGTGAAGGTTGACGGGGCCATCCCTTGGGGTGGCCCGCAAGCTTCAATGTAGCCCGCCAGCCTGGCCGGCTCAAGGCAGCACGTCGGCGCCGCGTGCTATTTGCGCCCTTGCCACAGCCGTCGCCAGGTCCGCTGCCAGCAGCGCTCGGGCGCGCTGCGCTGGTAGGCAAAGCGGGCCGGGATGACCAGCACCACCTCGGTGCCGCCGGTCGGAGCATTGCCCAGGCTGAACCTGCCGCCTATGCGTTCCGCCCGTTCACGCATGCCAGTCATGCCCCAATGGCCCGGCCGCCGTTTTTCATGCAGCACCTCGGCAGGCACACCCTTGCCATCGTCGCTCACAACCAGCGTGAGCTGCTCGCGGCCATAGCTTAGGCACAACTGGATGGTGCCGGCATCGGCATGGCGGAAGGCGTTGCTGAGTGCCTCGCGGCCTATGCTGTAGGCCTCGTCCGATACCGATCGCCATAGCGGCTGAGGTTCGCCTTCCTGCCGCATGGCAAAGCTCGCCGGGTGGTCGGCCGCCATGCAGAGGCCTGCTTCGTTCAGCGCGGTACCCAGGTCACCCTTGAGGTCGTGCGAGAGCCGCAGGTCCATCACTTGGTCGCGGCCGGCCGCCATCATCTCATCGGCCTGGTCCAGGGCTCGGTCCAGCTTATCCCGGTGCGCCTCGTTCAGGGGCAACTGATTCGCCACGTTCTGAAAGCGCAGGGTGACAGCCTGCATGCCCTGCAGCAGGGTGTCGTGCAGGGCGCGGGCGATGCGCTCACGCTCCGCAAGCTGGATGCGGGCCTTGGTATTGAGCTGTTGAATGCGCCAGCGGTAGAGCAGGGCGGCAAGCGCAAGAAACAGCATTAAGCAGAGCGCCAGAAAGAGGCGCGATTGCAGGAAGGTGGGCTGCAATTCGAACTTCAGCTCGGCGCCTTCTAGATTCCAGACCCCGTCCTCATTCGCCGCCTGTACTCGGAAGGTGTAGCTGCCAGGGGACAGGTTGGTGTAGTAGGCACTGCGGCGGGTGCCTGCCTCCTGCCAACCGTGGTCCAGCCCTTCTAGCCGGTAGCGAAAGCGCACGCGCTCTGGCATGGTGTAGCTGAGAGCCGTGTAGTCGATCCGCAGCTTGTCCTGCCCTGCGGGTAAGGCGATGGCCTGGTCGACCCGGTAGAAGCGCTGTTCGGTTTCCAGCCCCTGCACCAGTACCGGGGGCTTGAGCGGGTTGCGCTGTATCCGGTCGGGGAACAGCCATGCGATGCCGCCTGTGCCCGCTATCCATAGCCTGCCGTCGGTGTGCAGCAGCGCGGAAGGCGTTCTCAGCAGGTTCTGCGCGGTACCTGGGTAGCCGTCCAGCGTGGTCAAAAGCTCGTAAGGCAGGGGGCGTGCCGCGTCCTGCAGGGTGGCGGCCCAATCTGCTGCCTTGATTCTGGCCAGACCTGCCGCGCCATTGAGCCAATGGTCACCATTGGGCATAACCGCATGGCCCGACACATTCACCAGCACCTCGGGGTCTTGCGTGCGCAGTGGCACAAAGCGGCCACCGCGTAGCAACACCGTACCTGCATCGCCCGAGACCAGCAGCTCGCGCCCGGGGTGGATGTAGGTGGCAGATCCGGTACCCAGTCCATCCTGGATGCCAAATTGCCGTACTGTGTCACCTTCGACTCGGTATACCGTACTCTCACGGTAGCCGACCCACAATACGCCGGGTTTTTCAAGCGCGATATAGATCGCCTTGTTCGGTAGGCCCAGTGCTTGAGCGCTCTGCCACACGCCGTCTCGGTAGCGATACAGCCCCTTGATATAGAAGATGGCCCATAGGCTACGGCCGTCATCCACCATGGTCGCTACACCGTGTTTGACAGACGGTGAGCGGTTGGACGAAACAACATCGGACGGAAATGCGATTCGCTCGGTTTGGCCCTGATGGCTCCGTTCGATGTAGTCCTCGCCGGCAAACAAGGTGGCACCATCCAGACTGCGGCCGGGTACTCGGTTACTATCAGCCCTGACTGGTACCGGCGGGCTACCCTGGTCCAGCCGCCAAAGACTCCCCCCTGCGTGGGTGGTATTGCTGTACAGCCAAAGCTTACCGTCCGGATGACCCACCAGCATGTTGAACATGTCCGCATCCAGGCCTTTGACCTTCACCAGTTTGTTGTGTCGGAAGCGCTCCAGACCCGACCAGGTGCCGACCCAGATGTTGCCCTCCCGGTCCTCCAGCATGGAGACGGTATTGAGGCTGCTCAGCTTCCAGCTGTCGGTGATTCTGTCGGTCGCCTCTGTGGCTGGATGCAGTACCGCCTTGTGCTGCAGTTCGGCCGCAGCCAGGCGGCATACGCCGCGTGGGCAATACACTGTCCAATAGCTGCCTTCACGGTCAAAAAGTCCGTAGCGTGAGGTGGACTGATTGATGAGGGCCGGCCGTGTATAAGCGCCTTGGGTCGCCACGCCGCTGAGCCGTTGAACGGTGTCGGCATCGGTCGCCCAGACACTTCCATCGGGTGCTTCATCAAAGCTGCCATTGCCGAGCCTGTATTGGGTGGCCTCAAATCGTTGGCGCGTCCGGTCAAAGCGGTAGATGTGCTTGCCGTTGCTGCTCCAGAGCCGGCCGCTATGATCGAGGAAGATATTTTCGGTGCGCTGCCCAGGCAGGCCCATGGCTTCGCCGACGGCTTGCCATTGTTTTTGCTGGTAACGGTAGAGCCCGTTATTGGTGGCGACCCAGGGGGTACCATCGACATCGACCGTGATCTCATAGACCATGCCCAAAGGCGTGGAGCCGGTCGGGTGGTGGCTCAACCGGCCTTGATGTAGTTGGCTTACCCCGCCTGAGATGTAACCTATCCATAGGTCGCCATCCGGGCTGGCGTACAGCGTGCCTATCCGGCGACCCAACAATTGCTCGCCAGGATAGGGCTGGAAGGGTTCAAAGCGTACACCGTCAAAGCGGAACAGCCCATGGTCGGTGGCGAGCCAGAGCCAGCCATCCTGGGTCTGGGCCATGCCGAGTATGCCGCCCGGCGCTCCCTCTTTGGTGGACCAGGTGTCGTGGTGGAAGTCCTCCAGGCGCAGTGTGCTGTCCAGTGCCCAGACGGGCACGGCCAAGCAGGCTGTCAGCAAGGCGACGCGGAGCTGGCGGGTCAGGGTGTGGCGGGTACTGAGGGTGGAGCAGTGGCGCGGGTTCTGCATATCTGCTGCTATGTTACTGGAGCGAGCCGGGTCTGTCCCCACGATGCTCAGCGCCACCTTGCCCAGTGACGCTCGCTCCGGCGCCACGGGCGGGTGAGCCAGGAGCCGCTGACTGGTGCCTGGTAGGCAAACCTGGCCGGTACCGTCAACACGATCTCTGTCCCACCGCCGGCGCGGTTGTGCAGGGCCAGTTGCCCCCCGATGCGGGTAGCCCGTTCGCGCATGCCTACCAGGCCCCAGTGGCCCGGCCGTCGTTTTTCATTCAGCACCTCGACGGGCACCCCTTTGCCGTCGTCGCTCACCGTCAGCGTCAGCACTTCACGTCCGTAAACAAGGGAGAGCAGGATGGTGCCGGCTCCGGCATGGCGGAAGGCATTGCTCAGGGCCTCCCGACCAATACTGTAGGCCTCGTCCGATACCGACTGCCACAGGGGCTGCGGCTCGCCTTCCAAGCGCATGGTAAAGCTCGCCGGGTGGTCGGCTGCCATGCAAAGACCGGCTTCATTCAGTGCCGTGGCTAAATCGCCTTTGAGGTCGTGCGAGAGCCGCAGGTCCATCACCTGGTCTCGGCCTGCCACCAGCATCTCGTCGGCCTGGTCCAGCACGCGTGCCACCTGCTCCTGCGTGGCCGCGTCCATAGGCAGTCGGTTGGCCACGCCCTGAAAGCGCAGGATCAAGCCTTGCATGCCTTGCAGCAGCGTGTCGTGCAGGGCACGGGCGATGCGCTCACGTTCGGCGAGCTGAATGCGCGCCCGCGCCGTGAATGTGCGTATGCGCCAGTGGTAGAGCCCATAGCCCAGCAAGGCGGCGAGGACAAAGCACAGCAGGAGGAAGCCGCGCGACTGTAGAAAGGTCGGCGGGATGTTGAAGCTCAGGCTGGCACCTTGCTGGTTCCACACGCCGTCCTCGTTGCTGGCGATCACCTGAAAGCGGTAGTTGCCGGGTGGTAGGTTGGTATAGAAGGCGGTACGACGGGTACCAGCCTCCCGCCAGTCATGGTCCAGCCCCTCCAGTCGGTAGCGAAAGCGTACCCGCTCGGGCATGGCGTAGCTCAGCGCTGTATAGTCTATGCGTAGATCGCCGGTACCCTTGGGCAGCGTCCGTACATCCTGCGGCCGGTAGCGCCCGCTCAGGGTATGGACGGCGGTCACCTGTACTGGCGGGATGGTGTTGTTGCGGTAGAGCCGCGTAGGGTCCAGCCAGGCGAGACCTGCGGTACCGACCAGCCAAATCCTGCCATCGGTGTTCAGCAGGGTCGAGGGCGTGCGCACCAGGTTCTGGGCGGTACCGGGGTAGCCGTCCAGGGTATTGAAGAGTTCGTAGCGCAAGCCGGTGGAAGGGGATTGCATGGCGGCTTGCCAGTCTGCTGCCCGCACATGCACAAGGCCTTGGGCGCCATTGAGCCAATGGTCGCCGTCGGCGGTCACGGCGAGGCCGGAGACATTGGCCAGGAGATCGGGATTGTCGCTGAGCAGGGGGCGAAAGCGTCCGTCTTTGAACACGGCCATACCATTGTCGCCCGCCACCAGCAGATCCTTACCGGCGTGGATAAAGGCCGCCGCCCCCACATCCAGCCCGTCGGCGGCGTCATAGCGCCGGATCTGGCCATCCCGATAACGGATCACGCTATTGTCTCGGAAGCCCAGCCACATGGTCCCTTGCTTGTCGGCGGTCATAAAGATGGGCGACTTGGGCAGCCCAAGCTGTGCACCACTCTGCCACTGCCCGTTGGTATAGCGGTAGAGCCCCTTGAAGGTGATGGTGACCCAGAGGCCATGCCCATCGTCCACCATGGCCATTACGCCCTGCAAGGCCTTGGGCGGCAGGGCGGCGGAAATGGTCCCTTCGGGCAGCGGAACACGCGTACCGGGCCCCTCGCGCCAGCGCGTAATGCCCAGCTTGCTGCCGAGCAGGATGCTGCCATCTGGGGCGCTCACCGCTGAGGTATAGCGTTCCTGCGGGCCTTCGATAGCCTGATTGGTACCGGACAAGGTCCAAAGCCGCCCATCTGGTTGGGTGGACACCACCCTGATCCGCCCGTCCTGGTCGGCAGCCAATGACATCAAGCTGTTACCGGCCGGCAAGGGGAAGGGCACCAGTTTGTTGTGGCGGAATCGCTCAAGGCCGCTCCAGGTGCCCACCCAGATATTGCCTTCCTGGTCCTCCAGCATGGCGGTAGGGTCGAGATTACTCATCTGCCAGGGCTGGTCCAGCTTGTCTGTCGCGTCCTGGCTGGGTAGCAGCAGGTCGCGGCCTGCCAACTTCGTCTGCGCAATGCGGCACAACCCTATGGGGCATTTGAGCTTCCAGAGGTTGCCATCCCGGTCGAATAGGCCGTTGTGTGCGGTGGTTTGATTGGCCCATCCAGGGCTGGGCGACAGGATCCGGTCAGGCGGTGGCTTCAGCCGCTTGACCTTGGTCTTGTCGGACATCCACAGCTGTCCGTCCGGTGATTCGATCAGGCTGGCCTCGGTGGTTTTCTCGCCGGTTGGATTGAAGCGTTGCTTGGCTCGATCATAGGTATAGATCTCGCTGCTGGTACCTACCCAGAGCTGGTTGTAGTGATCGATGGCAACGCTTACCATGCGAGGGCTGGGCAACCCCTCGGCTTCACCGTATTTTTTCCAGACTTTGCCCTGCAGGTGGAACAGGCCGAGATTGCTGGCGATCCAGGGAGTGCCGTCTCGTTCCACGGCGATCTCGTAGACAGTGCCTATGGGCACCTCGCCGGCGGGGTAGTGCTGCAGGTGGCCGTCGCGCAGAAGGCTCAGGCCGCCAAACACATAGCTGATCCAGAGGTCGCCGTTCCGGGCGGCGAACAGGGTACCTATGCGTTTGCCCAGCAGTTTCTCGCCTGGCAGGGGCTCAAAGGCGTCGAAGCGCACACCGTCAAAACGATACAGCCCCGTATCAGTCCCCAACCATAGCCAGCCATCGGTGGTCTGCGCCAAAGCGGTAATGCCGCCGGGTGCGCCTTCCTTGCTACCCCAGATATCGTGCCGGTACTCGGCCAGGCTGCGCGCGCTGTCCAGCGCCCAGGCAGGTTGCGCCAGGCTGCTTACCAGCAGGGCAGCGCTGGCCAGGTGGCGTAATAGGCGAAAACGAAGGCGGCGCAGGTTCGGCATATCGGCCGTTATGGTACTGGAGCGGCCGAGGCCTGTCCTGGCCCGGCACCAACCCGTACGTTTCGCTGTCGCCTCCACCTCAGAGGCTGCGCCGGTACTAGCTTTCCGTCGACCGCTCGGCTTCTGTTTCCGGCCGTGTTGGCCAGAACCGTCGCTTTTTGGGCGTATAGGCTAGCTCGGCCGGCACCTTGAGTACTACCTCGGTGCCGTTGCCGGGCTGGCTCCAGAAGTCCAGCTCCGCCCCGATCTGCTCGGCCCGCTCACGCATGCCGGCAATGCCCCAGTGGCCCGGTCGTCGCTCTGCCTGTATCTGGGTGGGATCGATCCCGCAACCGTCGTCGCCCACCCTGAGCTGCAGGAAGTCGCGGCCGTACAGCAGCTCCAGCTCGACCTTACGCGCCTTGGCGTGGCGAAAGGCGTTGAACAGGGCCTCCCGGCCGATCTGGTAGATCTCGTCGCGTACCTCGCAGCGGATATCGCGTTGCTCACCCTCGGTCAGCAGGCGGAAGAACACCCCATGCTCGTGCGAGAGCATGGTGCCGATCTCGCCCAGTGCGCGTGGTACGCCGTCGGCAAATTCGATCACTGCCCGGAGCGCTGTTATCTGCTCACGACTCTCGGCCATCAGCGCGTCGGCCTGGTCCAGTACCTCCTGGATCATGTCCTGCGCCTTGCCAGCGTCTTCATCGCAGTAGCGCTGGGCACCCTGGATACGCAGCATCAGCCCCTGCATGCCTTGCAGCAGGGTGTCGTTCACTGCACGGGCCAGCTTCTCCCGCTCGATCAGCCGCTCCTGCGCACGGTCCTTGATACGGCGAGAAACCTGCCGCATACGCAGCCGGAACAGCAGCACCAGCAAGGCCAGTAGCAGGAACGCGCACAGGGCGGCGAACCAGCCGGTTTGGGTGAGCCTGGGCTTGGCCTCGAAACTGAGCGTGGCGGCCTTCTCGCTCCATACGCCGTCCTCGTTGGCCGCCGTGACGGTAAAGCGGTACTGGCCGGGGGCGAGATTGGTGTAGACCGCCTCGCGCAGTCCCTGGCCCTCCTGCCAGCCTTTGTCCACGCCCTGCAGCTGGTAGCGGAAGCGCACCCGTTCTGGCACCCGCAGGCTCAGGGCGGTGAACTCGATGCGCAGCTTGCTGCTGCCCTTGGGTAGCACCAGGCCGTTTTCCAGTGGGTAGCGCTGGCCATCGACCTGCAGGCCGGTGATCTCTACCGGCGGGGCTCGGTTGTTACGGGGGATATGGTGCGGGTCCAGCCAGCCCACGGCCACTGAGGTGGCGTACCAGATACGCTTGTCGCTGGCCTCGATCAGGCTGGGCAACGGCCGTATTTGACTGGCTGAGCCGGTTAAACCGTCCTGGAAGTTGAAACGCTCATACTGCAGCAGGTGATCGGGCTGTTTGAGCAGCGTTTGTATCTCCTGTGCCCCCAGTCGGCTGATGCCCTCGGTACCGTGTAACCACAGGTCGCCCTCGGCGGTCGCTACCATCCCCGAGGTACCCAGGAAGCGCTCGCCCAGCACGCCACGCACCGGCATGAAGCGCTCGCCGTTATAGACCGCCAGGCCGTTCTCGCCGCCGGCCCATAGTTGTCGGCCGCGGCCGTGCAGGCTCAGCACATTGCCCAGCTCCAACCCATCGAGGCTACTGAAGAGCGTGACCTTGCCACCGCTGAGCCGGGCGATGCGGTTGCCCGAGTAACCGAACCAAAGCTGGTCCAGTCCATCGAGCTGGATTGCCAAGGGCGTGCCATCGGGTAGGGCATCGTAGCGGCCTTTGCGTTGCCATTGCTCACCGTCGTGCCGGTATAGTCCTTGGCGCTTGCCGGAAATCGCCACCCACAGGCCGCCCTGGCCATCGCGGCTGATGGCCTGTACCTCGCCGTCGCGCAGTTCCTCGGGAAAGGCGACCAGATGCCTGTCCTTGCCCTCCATGCGCCATATGCCGCGGGCACTGCCGACCCAGGCCACGTTGGCGGGATCGGTATAGAGCGCGGTGGTGCTGATGGGGAGCGGGCGCTGCGGTAGATCGTCCGGCTTGATGTCGACCACGGAGGGCACGCCGCCCACCCATACCGCCCCCAGCTCGCCACGGGTGATGCCGGGCTGGTAGAGCTCGGTATCGAGCGGGACCGAGACCAGCCGGTTGCGGCGCAACCTATCCAGCCCACCCGAGGTACCGATCCAGACCGTGCCTTCGCTATCCTCCAGCAGGGCTTGCACATAGGCCCCGCTCAGGCCCTGGGCCTGGCTGAGGGTGTAGGAATCCTGGTTGCGGGTATTGAGCAGCGTTCGACGCAGAAAACCGCCTCCGGCGCTCCATAGTGCGCCCTCGCGGTCCATCAAGAGCTTGCTGCGCTCAAAGCGTTCGCGCGGCACGATGAGCGGGGTGAAGCGGCGGCGGGCATCCGAATAACGGAACAGCCCTTCAGCATCGTTGACCGCAAGGAGGGATTGGTCCGGCGCATGCAGGAGGCTGGCGGGCGAGCTGCCCAGGTTGAGATGGTGGAATTGCGCCGCCCCAGGGGGGCGCAGGTAGACACCGGAACCGCGCGTGGCAACGGCCAAGCCGGCTGGATAATCGACCACGATCTGGTTCATCACATCGTCCGGCAGGCCGCTGCCCCGTGCCAGCCGGTGCCAGCGCTCATCCGTCAGATAGGCCAGATCCTTGGCCGTCGCCGCCCAGACTGTACCGTCCGGCGCGCTGGCAATATCCATGATGCTGAACTTGGGCAGGCCGTCCTGCTCGGTATAGTGGCGCAATGCGCCAGCCCGGGCACGGCTGATGCCGCCAAACCGATAGCCTATCCAGAGGCTGCCATCGTCGGTGGCCAGGAGCGAGAGGATATTGCTGGACAGGAGCTTTTGGCCGCCGAATGCCTCGACGCGTTCGAAGCGTACGCCATCAAAGCGATACAGCCCGCTGGAAGAGCCTATCCAGAGCCACCCGTCGCGTGTCTGCGCCAGCGCCCAGATATCGGCCGGAGCGCCTTGTTGCACCGTCCAGGCGGTATGGTGGAAGTTGGCCAGCAAGGAACGTTGCGGCGTGGTCGCCGTGGCCGCCCAGAGGACAACAGACAAGCAGCAAGTCAGTAGCGTCGCACCCAGTTGTGCGATCAGCCTGCGAGCGGGCAGGGCCAATGTCATGCCGTTTCCTCTGTGCGGTAATGCACCTGCCCTTAGGGGGCAGGCCACTCGTTATCGGATCGCTACCGCTGCGTCGTGCAAGGGTGGGCTACAGGGCGGTCCGCCACGAGGTGCCAGCCCAAGAGCGATGTTGCATCAGGTACAAGGCACGGCCATCCCCCGTTAGAGGGATGTTTGGCTATCTCTGTTGGGGATTGGGGCTAGCTCAGCCGATTGCAGTGATCGATATCGAGGATGCCGCGCTTGTAGGCCAGGGTGACTGCATGGGTGCGGTCGTGCGCGGCCATCTTGGCCAGGATGTTCTTCATATGGACCTTGACGGTCTCTTCCGACAGGGCCAGCCGGTCTGCAATGCGCTTGTTGGAGCGACCACTGGCCGCCAGCGCCAGCACCTCCACTTCGCGCTCGCTCAGCCTGTCCGCTTGCAGATGGGTAGCTAGCTCCAGCACGATCTCCGGGGGGATCAGCCGGCGGCCGCTGTGCACCAGCCGTACGATGTCCACCAGCTCGCGCCGCAATGCACTCTTGAGCAGGTAACCCGCCGCGCCGGCCTGGATGGCTTTGAGCGCCAGCGCGTCGCCCTGGTAGGTAGTCAGCACGACGACGCGGGCAGCCGGGTTCAAACGGCGTATTTCGCGGGTGGCGGCGATGCCGTCCAGGCCCGGCATCTGGATATCCATCAACACCACATCCGGCCGGTGCGCCAGGTAGAGCGCCACCGCCTCTGCGCCGTCATGCGCCTCGGCCAGCAGGCGCAGGTCCGGCTCGCAGGCGATCACCGCTGCCAGCCCTTCGAGCAGCAAGGGGTGATCGTCTGCCGCAAGCAGGGTGATGGGGTTGGCTGGTGTGCTCATGGACCACTCCCTCCTTGCGCCGGCTGGCGCGGGGCTTGGGGCCTGTTTTCTGCCGCACAGGCCATCCTGGACGACGACGGTACACCCTGGTGCAGGCCCACTGCATCACCCGATAGAGTTAGTGGCGGCGACCCCGATTGCTGCGCGTAGGAACTTGCTGATCGGCACTGTGCAGCGCTTGCCGTGGGTTCTATGATGTGTGTAGGTCATACCCGAGGGGCGGGCATGAGGGGAGCAAGCAAGGCGGTTCGCGTTCTGGCAGCGCTGCTGCTGGCTGCCTGCTGGCTACCGGCACAAGCCGGCTCACCACTTTGGCTGCGTACGGCGGACGTAGACAACAACCGTATCCTGTTCGACCGGGCCGACCCGCAGCAGCCCGGGCTGTGCGTGGAGATCCAACGCGCGATGGAGCAGGCCGACCCGGACCTGCACTTCAAGAGCGACCCCGTGCCGCTGCCCATGGCCCGCTCGCAGGCCTACCTGGCCAGCAACCGGTTGGACATGCTCTGCGGCCTGCTCAAGACCCCCGAGCGCCTGACCCGCTTCTACTACCCAGCTACCCCTGTCTTTGACATACGGCACAAGGTAGCCGTGCGGGTGAGTGATGACGTCTCGGTCCAGAGCTTCGACGATATCCGCAGGCTCGGCCCGGAAGGCTTGATCATGACACCCTACGGCGGCGCCTTCGCCGACTACCTGAAGCGCCAGGGTGGTTTGCGGGTGGATACCGCCAGCAAGGACATGGCCCTGATGCTGCATTGGCTGGCCGGCGGCTATGCCCGCTTCCTTTACCACAGCGAGTCCTCTTTGCGCGCCTATATCCGCCACGAGGGCTTGCAGGACAAGGTGCGCCTGTTGCCGGCGGTTTTCTATGAGGAATCGGCCTATATCGTCTTCAGCCGGCAACTGCCGACTGCGGAGCTGCAGCGGCTGGAGGCTGTTCTGGCGCAACTGGCCCGGCAGGGCACCCTCAAACGGCTGTACGCCCGCTACGCGGACGAATAGGTGCCACCGGCGGGCCGCAAACACCTCCGTTTACCGGCTTCTGCGGATATTTACCGACGTAACCGTTGATTAACACTTTCTCCGTGGACAGTCGCCCCGGCGCAATCGCACCATCAAGGCAAGCCCCATCCTGCCTTATGCAACCGTTGTGCCGCCATGACCATCGCCCTCAGCCTGCCGGTAACAGCCATCACCATCCGTCCCCTGGTACGGGAAGACGCCGAAGCCTTCATGCTGTTGCGATTGGCGCAGGCGGCAGAATCGGAAGTCGCCATGGGCTGCACGCTGGAAGAAGAAGTCTCCCGTCCCATGGAGCGCTTCTACGACAACCTCTCCGGCGGGCCGGAGGCGCAGACCTTCGGGGCTTTTGCCAACGACCGGCTGATCGGCACCGCCGCCGTCCTGCGCATGGGCGATATCGCCTCCTACGCGCATAAATACCTGCTCTGGGGCGTGATCGTCTCGCCCAACTACCGGCGCCGCTCCGTCGCCCGCCGCCTGGTCGAGACCGCCATCGCCCATGTCCGCGCCCAAGGTGCCCACCGCATCCAGCTCTGCATGTACGAACCCAACGAGGCTGCCCGCCAGCTGTACGAATCGCTGGGCTTTACTCCCTACGGCGTGGAGCCCGAAGCGCTGTGCCTGCATGGGGCCTATTTCGATGCCTGCTTGATGACACTGCTGGTGTGAGCTTGTTACGACCTGGCGGTACTTTAATCGTCAGGCAGGGCAATGACATGCGCGTATTCCCAGTACGGCAGTGCCATAAAACCATCACAAAATATTCTTACGTCATCATCCATTTGGGGGAGCCAAATGCTTTGGGCATGTGTAATGTGGCGCCCATAACAAGGTAATTGCAATTACCGCCGCCACGTCGTCTGGTATCGGCTCCCTCACAAGGCGGGGCCTAACTGAGAGGAGCACCCATGCTGGCATACACGCAAGGCCATTGTTTTGTCTCTGATGCCTTACCCGGCATCCATCCTGCCTTACCCCGCCCCGCCATACCCTGATCCCCGCCCACCATGGTTAAAGTGCACTTGATGTGCGCTCGCTCGCTGGTGGCTGCGGGTTACTACGTATTGCGTCTCATTTAGTTTAAGCGGTTCCCCGCTGCCGGGCCATGCATGGCCGCGGCCTGGCGGCTTCAACCCTGTCTCCCGGAGGAAACATGAATAAACCACTCAACCGCCTCGCCAAGGCGGTCTCGCTGGCCATGTTGGCTGGCGCCGTTCCCTTGTCGGTCCAGGCGGCGTCCGGCACCTGTAACCCCAAGAACGGCATTTCCACTATTGGTGTGGAAGTGGCAGCGTTATCGGATGATTACGGTGACGGTACCTTCGATTATGGCTACGCCATCGTGCTCTGTAGCGGCGGGCGGATCACCACCCTGGTCGATACCACGGCCCAGGGCCGGGTCACCGACATGGCCAGCACCGTAAAGGCCTATAACGGCCGCTACTACGCCAACGGCTGCAATACCCACCATGTCTCGGTGCACAAGAACTTCAAGGGCATCATCAACGGGGCGGACTTCTCCACCGGTACGCCGCCGGGCAGCATCCCCGGCATGCTGTGGTACGACGATGCGCACGCCAAATGCGGTTCTGGCAGCGGCGATGTCAAGGGGGACGACAACTACGGCAGCAACCTGGGCCCGGTATGCCAACCTGCGCCTAATGCCCCGGCTGCAGCCAATTGCGGTAACCCGATTCAACCAGCTACCGGTAACAAGTACCAGGCCGAGACCGACTACCTGGGCAGCGGAGCCAGCCGCCTGCGCGTAGTGCGCCACTACAATAGCTTTAGTGGTGCTTGGGTGGATGAGAACGTCAAGACCATCCTCAAGCTCGCTGTGCCGACGGGCCCGCTGCCCGGCTCTGAAGACGTGGTCCTGAACGGCCCGCAGGGCGGTGGTGGCACCACCCCGCCGGCTGGTGGCAACCCCAACTTCGGCAAGGGTCGCGGCAATGCCGGTGTAGACCTGGGCCCCACCTTGCAGGTGAGCCGTGGTACCGGCCAGATTGTGAGCTTCCCGCTCGCAGGCGGTGCCGACCTCGCCGGCCTGGGCTACACCCTGGCGGTGAGCGGAACCGGTTCTCAGCTCACCACCCCGGACAACGCAGTAGAAAGCTACAACGCCGACGGCAAGCTCACCAGCCGCCGCGAGCTGGATGGCTACACCCTGACTTACGCCTACGATGGCAATGGCCGCCTGAGCACCGTCACCGACCGTGACGGCCGCGTGCTGACCTATGGCTACGACGCCCAAGGCCGTGTGAACCAGATCACTGACCCGGCCCTGCATACCATCAGTTATAGCTACGACGCCCAGAGCCGCCTGAGCACCGTCACCTATCAGGACAACAAGACCCGCACCTACGTCTACGAGAACGCCAGCTTTCCCAATGCCCTGACCGGCATCGTGGATGAAGGCAATGTGCGCTACGCCACCTTTGCCTATGATGCGCAAGGCCTCGCCATTAGCACCGAGCATGCGGGCGGCGTGGACAAGTATGTGGTCAGCTATCCGGATGCCACGCACAGTACGGTGACAAATCCCGGCGGCCTGAGCTTGGCGATTGAACAACAAAACGCACGCGGCCGGGCTGTGACCAAGAGCGTGACCGAAAGCTGCGATGGCTGCACCACCACCACCCAGCAGTTCGAACTTGGTAGCGACGCCCTGCTGGCCAAGGTGGTAAACCGCAATGGCGTGGCGACCCTGATCCAGAATGACGCCACCAGCCGCAACGAGCTACAGCGTACCGAGGCAGCCAACACCAGCGTACAGCGTGTGACCCAATACGAGTGGCATCCCACCCTGCACCTGCCCTCCCGCATTACCGAGCCGACCCGCCGCACCGACCTGAGCTACGACGCCAACGGCAACCTGACCGTGCGCAAGGTGACCGATCTGGCATCCGGCAACAGCCGCAGCTGGCAGTACGGTTACGATGGTGCCAACCGCCTGGCCAGCAGTACCGACCCGGCCAATCACACCACGCAGTACAGCTACGATGCTGCCGGCAATGTGGCCACCAGCACCGATGCAACCGGCCTGGTCACCCGCTACACCAGCTACGACAACCATGGCAGGCCGCTCTCCATCACTGCGCCGGACGGTGTGGTCACCACCCTGAGCTATGACGACCGTGGCCGCCTGCTGAGCCGCAAGGTGGGCGCGCTGACCACCGGCTATGCCTACACCGCCACCGGCTTGCTCAGCCGTACCACCCAGCCCGATGGCAGCACTCTGGACCTGAGCTACGATGCCGCCCACCGCCTGACCGGCCTGAAGGACAAGGCCGGCAACCAGGTGGTCTACACCCTGGATGCCGCCGGCAACCGCACCAAGATCGAGGTGCTGAACGCTGGCGGCCAGGTGGTGCAGACCACCACCCAGACCTTCGACGCTCGTGGCCGACTGGTGCAACGTACCGGTGCCAATAACCAGATCACCGCCTTTGGCTACGATGGCGAGGGCAACCTCACCCAGGTGATCGACCCACTCAACCACGCCATGCAGTACGGCTACGATGCGTTGGGCCGCCTCAACCGCCAGGTAGACCCGCTCAGCCAGACCACCCAGCTGGGTTACGACGCACTGGACCAGTTGACCAGCGTGACCGACCCCCGCAACTTGGTAACCAGTTACGGCTACAACGCCCTTGGCGACATGCTGCAACTGCAAAGCCCGGATACCGGCACCAGCAGCCGCAGCTACCACGCCAACGGCTTGCTCGCGACCGGTACCGACGCCAAGAACCAGCAGTTGAGCTATCAGTACGACAATGCCGGCCGCCTTCTGAGCATTGGCTACCCGAGCGGCAGTGGGGCCACCTTGACCTACGGCCAGACCGGTACGGGCGCCGGTAAGCTCAGCAGCCTGACCGACGAAGGCGGTGTGGTGAGCTACAGCTACGATGCGCAAGGCCGCCTGGCCGGCGAGAGCCACACCTTCTCGGCCAAGACCTATGCCACGCAGTACGGCTACGACGCCGGTGGCCACCTGAGCAGTGTGACCTACCCGAGCGGCCGCATTGTCAGCTACGGCTACAACGCGAATGGCGAAGTCAGCCAGGTGAGCACCCAGCTAGGCGCCGTGAGCAGCACCGTGCTCAGCAGCATTGCCTACCGGCCCTTTGGCCAGCCGCAAAGCTGGACCTTTGGCAATGGTGAGGTGCGCAGCAGCAGCTACGATCTGGATGGCCGCCTGACCGAGTACAGCCTGGGCGACAGCACCGTCACCCTGGGCTACGACACCGCAGGCCGTATCACCAGCCAGCAGATCGCCGGTGGCTGGTGGCAGCGCCTGCTGCAACGCGTGGGCCTGCCCGCCGGCCAGCAGACCGACTACGGATACGACAATGCCGACCGCCTGACCCACTGGCAGGAAGGGAGCAACAGCCAGGACTACGGCTACGACGCCAACGGCAACCGTACTCAGCTCACCGTCAATGGCACCGGCTACACCCAGACTGTGGCAGCCACCAGCAACCGTGTCACCGCCACGGCCGGCCCCACTGCCAACAGCTACCAGTACGACGCCAACGGCAGCCGCACCAGCGACAACGCCACAAGCTACACCTACGACGTACGCGGACGCCTGGTGCAGGCCGGCGGTGCCAGCTACATCGTCAACAGCCTGGGCCAGCGCATTGCCAAGCAGTACGGCGGCCAGACCACGGTCTACCACTACGACCAGGGCGGCCGCCTGATTGCGGAATCGGATGCGCAAGGCAACCTCAAGCGGGAATACCTCTACCTGCAGAACACGCCGGTCGCGATCGTCGACTTCGGCACCGAGCTGCGCTACGTGCACAGCGACCACCTGGGCACGGCGAGGCTGGTGACGGACGCCGCCAAGCAGGCCATCTGGGCCTGGCAGGGCGAGCCTTTTGGCAGCACCGAACCCAACGGCGACCCGGAAGGCACCAACGCCCCCTACACCCTCAACCTACGCTTCCCCGGCCAGTACTACGACCAGGAGACGGGTCTGTATTACAACTACTACCGGGACTATGATGCCAAGCTTGGTCGGTACGTGCAGAGTGATCCGATTGGGTTGGCGGGGGGGATTAATACTTATGCGTATGTAACCGGCAACCCGCTGAAACTGATAGATCCCAAGGGTTTGAATGGGATATTGCCAGCACCTATTCCATTGCCGATTCCGCCTTCAAAA
>NZ_DATCSC010000042.1:0-37936 GCF_036568685.1 Chitinimonas sp. | reverse complement strand
CTGCCGCCCCACTTTGTGGAGCGCGGCGTGCAACCGGTGGGCCGGCTGGACGCCGACACGACGGGCCTCTTGCTGCTGACCGACGATGGTCCGCTGAACCACGCCCTCGCCTCGCCCAAGCGGCATGTGCCCAAGACCTATGTGGCCACCTGCAAACACGAGATCACCGCTGAACTGGTGGAACGCCTGCTGGCCGGCGTGCTGCTGCACGATGAAACCGAACCCCTGGCGGCGCTGAGCTGCCGGGCGCTGGATGCGCACCGACTGGAACTGGCCATAGACCAGGGTAAATACCACCAGGTGAAGCGTATGGTGGCAGCAGCCGGCAACCGGGTGAAGGGTTTACACCGGGTGGCGATGGGTGGGCTGGTGTTGGGTGAGGGGGTGTTGGCGGATCTTCCCGAGGGGGAATGGCGGGAGATAGGAGCAGAAGTCGTCGCAGGGTTGAGAGGCTAGGTCCATCTCAACGGGCGATACGGCACAGTCCCACGGGGATTGCGCCCTACGAAAGCCCGCCCGAAGGAAAGGCACAAACAAACGGCGCAGACCCTGGTGGGTTGCGCCGTTTGTTTTGTGGGACGAGTGCCCCGCCTGTGGGTCAGGGCTTGGGGAGGATGGTGATTTCCTCGTCGAAGCACTTCACCACGCTGCCGGCGTAGAGCTTGCGGGTCTTGCGGAATTCGATTTCGCCATCGACCTCGACGAGGCCTTCGGCCACCATCATCTTGGCCATGCCGCCGGATTCGGCGATGGCCAGGAATTTGAGCAGGTTGTGCAGCTCGATGTAGTCGCTGGTGAGCGTAAATTGATGCTGGTTCATAGCGCGATTCTTGTTCAGTGTGCGGCTTGGGCCTTGCTGGCCATGATCTTGTCGGTGAGCGCCATGACGACGGCGGACACCAGGAAGGTACAGTGGATCACCACCTGCCACAGTATGGTCCGCTCATCCATGTTTTGCATGTCGCCCGCGCTGATAAAGGTCTTGAGCAGGTGTATGGAGGAGATGCTGATCAGGGCCAGCGAGAGCTTGGTCTTGAGGACGCCGGCGTCGACATGGGACAGCCATTCGGGGCGGTCTTCGTGCTGTTCGAGGATATCGATCTTGGAGACGAAGGTCTCGTAGCCGCCGATCACCACCATGATGAGCAGGTTGGCGATCATGACCACGTCGATCAGGCCCAGCACGATGAGCATGATCTGGGTCTCGGTCATGGCGGGGGCGTCGGCCACCAGGTGGATGAGTTCGCGCAGGAACTTGTAGACGTAGACGCCCTGGGCAACGATGAGGCCCAGGTAGAGCGGGGCCTGCAGCCAGCGGCTGAAGAAGATGAACGACTCCATGCGGCGGACGAAGGGTTTCAAGCGGTTTCTCCTTGTTTATTGCTGACGCCCGGCGGGCTGGCCCAGGGCGGCTTTATGGCTTGCGCCCTATCAGGGCGTGGTTTTCTGCCGGGCGGCCTGCCACTTGGCGATGGCCTCGCGGATGGCGGGCAGGGCGGCCTGGGCGGCGCGTTCGCCTTCGAGCACGGCGGTGTGCTTGAGGTCGAAGTCGGCGGCGCCGATTTTACCCACACGCGGACGGATGACGACCTCGGCACGGGCGAGCTCCTGCTCCCCAAGGCGCTGGCCCATGATGGTGACGGTCTGGCCAAGGATGCCGGTGATACCTTCGACCGGTTTGCCGTTCTGGGCCTTGGAGGAGATGTCGACAGCGATGACGATGTCGGCGCCCAGATCGCGGGTGGCGTCGACCGGGACGGGGCTGACGAGGCCACCGTCGACATAGCGCTTGCCGCCAATGATGGCGGGCTGGAACACGCCGGGGATGCTGCAGGAGGCACGCACGGCCTGGCCGGTGTTGCCGCGGGCGAAGGCGACGCGGCGGCCGGTGTCGAGCTCGGTGGCGACGGCGACGAAGGGCTTGTTGAGCTTTTCGATGGTGTGGTTCTTCACCAGCTCGTTGACGTAGTCCTGCAGTTTTTCGCCCTTGACGAGGCCGCCGCTACCCAGGCCCAGGTCGCGCACGCGGGATTCCTCCAGCGAAAAGGACTGCTCTTGCAGGGTGAAGCCATCCATGCCGCTGGCGTAGAGCGCGCCGACCACGCTGCCGGCGCTGGTGCCGCCGACCACGGTGGGGCTGAGGCCTTGGCCTTCCAGTACCTTGATGACGCCGATATGGGCGAAACCCTTGGCGGCACCACCGCCCAGGGCGAGGCCGATGCGCGGCTTGGCCAGCGGTACCGGGGCCGGTGCGGGCGGGGCGACCGGGGTGGGCACCGGCACGGGCTGGGAGGCGCAGGCGATGAGCAGCAGGGGCAGGGCGAGCAGGAGGGTACGGCGTTGCATGAGGTGGCTGCTAGGGAATTGCGGGTTGTCCAAGGGTGGAATTGTAACGTGCGCCGGCACATCAAGCGTCGTCGGACGGTACCACCTTCATGATCTCGTCGAGGGTGGTGAGACCGGCAGCGAGCTTTTGCGCGCCGGCCAGCTTGAGCGGTTTGAGGCCGTCGCGGATGGCTTGTTCCCGGATAGCGTTGGGATGAGCCTGGGTGGCGATCAAACGGCGCAGCTCGGTACTGACCGGCAGCATCTCGTAGAGACCGACACGGCCGAGATAGCCGGTGTTGCGGCACTCAAGGCAGCCAACCGGCTTGTAGGCGGTCTTGGGCAGCGGGGCCTTCCATGGCGAGACCAGGGCGTTCCATTCGGCTTCGAGCGGGGTGTGGGGCTGCTTGCAGTGTGGGCACAGGGTGCGCACCAGGCGCTGGGCCATGACCCCGACCACGGTGGAGGAAACGAGGTAGGGCGGTACGCCCAGCTCCAGAAGGCGGGTGATGGCGCTGGGGGCGTCGTTGGTGTGCAGGGTGGAAAGCACGAGGTGACCGGTGAGGGCGGCCTGGATGGCCATGTCGGCGGTCTCGCGGTCACGGATTTCGCCGACCATGATGATGTCGGGGTCTTGCCGCAGCAGGGTGCGGACGCCTTCGGCGAAGGTGAGGTCGATCTGTGGCTGGACCTGCATCTGGTTGAAGCTGGGCTCGATCATTTCGATCGGGTCTTCGACCGTGCAGACGTTGACCTCTTCGGTGGCCAGCTGTTTGAGCGTGGTGTAGAGGGTGGTGGTCTTGCCCGAGCCGGTGGGGCCGGTGACGAGGACGATGCCGTGCGGTTGGCCGACGAAGCCCTGCCAGCGGGCCTGGTCATCCGGGCCGAAGCCCAGGGCGGCGAAGTCCTTGACCAGGATGGCGGGGTCGAAGATACGCATGACCAGCTTTTCGCCGAAGGCGGTGGGCATGGTGGAGAGGCGCAGTTCAATCTCGCGGCCATCGGGGCTCTTGGTCTTGACGCGGCCGTCCTGCGGGCGGCGTTTTTCGGCGAGGTCCATGCGGCCCAGCACCTTGATGCGCGAGACCAGGGCGTTCATGACCGCGGGTGGGACCTGGTAGACGGCGTGCAGCACGCCGTCGATGCGAAAGCGCACCTGGCCGGCTTCGCGGCGCGGTTCGAGGTGGATGTCGGAGGCGCGCTGGGTGAAGGCGTACTGGAACAGCCAGTCGACCAGGGCGACGATATGGTGGTCGTTGGCGTCGACATTGCCGGTGCGACCGAGCTGCACCAGTTGCTCGAAGTTGGCGAAGTTGTTCTGGGTGCCGGTCTGGGCGACCGCCTGCTTGACGAAGCGGGACAGGTTGTAGAACTCGGGCAGGTAGCGCTGGATGTCCTCGGGGTTGGCCAGGACGCGCTTGACCTCGCGCTTGAGGATGCGGCCCAGCTCGTCTTCCCAGTCGCGCACGAAGGGTTCGGCGGTGGCGATGGTGACCGAGGTGGCGTCCACCGCGACCGGCAGGATGGCGTAGCGGCTGGCGTAGCCATGGCTGACGACGCCGGAGACGCCGGCGACATCGATCTTGAGCGGGTCGATATGCTGCCACGCGAGGTTGAGCTTTTGGCCCAGCCAACGGCCCAGCCAGGTGACGTCGAGGCGCTCGCCGGTCTTGAGGCTCTGCCAGCCCTGCGGGGCGATGGAGTTGATGGGGTGGGTCTTGCCGTGGGCGGAGGTGCGGGCCGGGATCAGAAAGGCTTCGGCGGCCTCGGCGGCGACGTGGCCTTCCTCGACCAGCACATCGACGACGCCCTTGATGGAGAGGCGGTTGTCGCCGTGGCCGCGGACGGGGTGGAATTTTTTCATGGGGCTCGATCTACGCTGCAATGCCGCCATTTAAGCCGGTTTCCCGCTGCTTGTCGCGGCGCTTTGATGCAAGTGGCATGCCCTTGCCGTGACGTAGTCCACTAAAATGGCGGGATGACTGATCTGATCCGCGCCGACATCCTCCTGACCGAACTCGGTCTTGCCGCCTCCCGTACCCTGGCCCAGCAGCAGATTGCTGCCGGGCGCGTGACCCTGATAGAGGCGGGGCAGCGCATCGCGGTGAAGAAGCCCAGCCAGAAGCTGCTGGCGGACGCCAAGCTGGAGGTGGCCGAAGATCCGGCCGAGCGTTATGTATCGCGCGGCGGGCTGAAGCTGGCCGGGGCGCTGGCGCACAGCGGGCTGGCGGTGGCGGTGGCGGGTTGGCATTGCCTGGACGTGGGAATATCGACCGGCGGCTTTAGCGACTGCCTGCTCAAGAGTGGCGCGGCCGCGGTAGTGGGGGTGGACGTGGGCCATGGCCAGTTGCACCCGGAGCTGCAGGAGGAGCCGCGGCTGACCCTGTTCGAGGGGGTGAACGCCCGCTCGCTGGATGCGGCGGCAATCTTGGCGGCCAATGGTGGCCAGGCCTTCGATCTGGCGGTAGCCGACCTGTCGTTTATCTCTCTGACCCTGGTACTGCCGGCCTTTGCACCGCTGGTGCGGCCGGGCGGGCAGCTCTTGTGCCTGGTGAAGCCGCAGTTCGAGGTGGGCCGCGAGGGCGTAGCCAAGGGTGGCATCGTGCGCGATGCGGCACTGTATGAGGGCGTGCGCGAGAAGATCACCGCCTGCGCCCAGGAGCTGGGGCTGACGGTGGTGGACTGGTTTGACAGCCCGATCACCGGCGGCGACGGCAACCGCGAGTTCTTTTTGCACGCGGCGCGGCCGGCGTAAAGCAATCGGCCTTGAGCGGGAGCCAAAGGCCGACCAAGATCCACTGACGAGCGTCAGCGAGGTTCCACTCCCGCAAGGAGGGCAGAGGGGATGGAATAAATCAGGGTCGCAAGCACACCGTTTGAGCCCTCACCAATGGCAAACGCCCGGCTATGCCGGGCGCTGCGATGAAGTGGACGCATCCACTGAACAAGTTCAGTGATGCTTGTGATGCCCGCGATGCCGTCCGTTGTCATGACGCCAGCGATCATCGTCATCGCGCTCATGCACCACGACGCGCCTTTCGACTACGCGGGTCTCGGGCTTCTGGGAGCGGCTGCCGATGGCGGCGCCCGTTGCGCCACCGATGGCGGCGCCGATGATGGCGCCGTTCTTGCCATCGAGTTTCTGACCAATGGCGGCACCGGCAGCACCACCTACGGCACCACCGACTACGGCGCCACCGTCCACGGCAAAGGCCGGTGCGGCGAGGGTCAGGAGGCAGGCGCCCAATATTGCACGAATCATGACAGCTCCAGCTTGCAGTTAATATTAGTGTTTACTATTTTACCCTACTGGCATGGGATATCGATTCGCGGTATGAAGGAAATAGTGCCGCCAGCAAAACGCGACGACGCGAAGTCGAACGATTTTGCCGGGGTCACCAGCGCCAGGTGCGGCCGACAGATGCCGCCCGGCAGAGCAGGATTGCGAGGCAGGATAGGAGGAAGAGGTCATGGCAAGCCGCAAAGTGCTGTACCTTGAGGACAACCCCCTGGACGTGATGTTGACCCAGAATGCCCTGTACCACCTGGGCATACCGCTGGAGCTGCATGTGGCCGGCAATAACGAGGACTATTGCGCGGCGCTGGGGCGGGAGCCCTACGACCTGGTGATCTCGGACAGCAGCGTGCCCGGCTGCGAGGGCCACGAGGCATTGTGGCTGGCGCAGCGTATACAGCCCGATATTCCCTTTATCTATTTCAGCGGCCATGCCGATGCCTTGAGTGCCGAGGCCGGGCTGGAGGCCGGGGCGCTGGATTGTATCGACAAGCAGGACCTGTGGCGGCTCAAGCACACGGTGCGCAAGCTGCTGGACCGGCCAACCCAGCCGGTGGCAGCCGATCGGCTGTACCTCAATGCACGGCGGCAGGCGCGCTTGGTGCAGGCGGTGCAGGAGTTGTCGATGGCGCGCGAGCTGGCCGACGTGACCCGGGTGGTACGCACGGCGGCACGCGAGCTGGTGCTGGCGGACGGCGCCACGTTTGTGCTGCGCGAGGGCGAGGACTGCCACTATATCGACGAGGATGCGCTGAGCCCCTTGTGGAAGGGCAAACGCTTTCCGATGTCGGCCTGCATCAGCGGCTGGAGCATGCTGAACCGCGCGCAGGCGGCGATCCCGGATATCTATGTGGATGATCGCATTCCGCACGATGCCTACCGCCCGACCTTTGTGAAAAGCCTGGTGATGACGCCGGTGCGCAGCGAGGACCCGGTGGCGGCCATCGGTACCTACTGGGCACAGCCCTATCTGCCGGACGAGGACGAGCTGCAGCTCTTGCAGACGCTGGCCAATTCGGCCGCGCTGGCGCTGGAGAACGTGCGCACCTATGGCGAGCTGGAGCACCGGGTGAGCGAGCGGACCCGCAACCTGCTGGCGCTGAACCAGGAGCTGGAAGCGTTTTCCTATTCGATCTCGCACGATCTGCGAGCGCCGCTCAGGGCGATCAACGGCTTTGGCTCCATCCTCCTGGAGGAGTACATGGCCAAGCTGCCGAACGAGGGCCGTCACTACCTCTTGCGCATCTGCGCCGAGGCAGCGCGGATGAACGAGCAGATCGATGACCTCCTGAAGTTGTTCCAGCTTTCCAACCTGCCCCTGCGGCCTATACCGCTGGACCTGGGCACCATGGCCAGCCAGATACTGACCCGGCTGCGCAACCGCGAGCCGCAGCGCAAGGTGGAGGTCTTCATTGCCCCTGCACTGCAGGTACGCGGCGACCACGGGCTGCTGCTGGCCCTGCTGGACAACCTGCTCAGCAATGCCTGGAAATACTCCAGCAAGCGGGCGGTGGCGACCTTAGAGATCGGCATGCAGCCGGCCGGTGACGGTGGCGAGGTGTTCTTTGTGCGGGACAACGGTGCGGGCTTCAAGCCGGAGCTGGCCGGCAAGCTGTTCAACCCCTTCCAGCGCCTGCACGCACAGCAGGACTTTCCTGGGACCGGCATAGGCCTTGCGCTGTCGCAGCGCATCGTGCACCGCCATGGCGGGCAGATCTGGGCGGAGTCGGCCCCCGAGCAGGGCGCCACGTTCTATTTCACACTGGGCGACAGCGACCGCTAGACTGCTGGCGGCTCGACGCGTACATCGCTATGGCCCAAGCCTTTGTCGGGGGCGATGACGTCGCGTACGCGCTGCTTGAGGGCGGCGGCGTCGGGGAAGCCGCCATCGGCCTTGCGCTCCCATACCACGACGCCGTTGGCGCGGATCTCGAACACGCCACCGGTACCGGGCTGCAGGGCCACTTCGCCCAGCTCCTGCTCAAAGGTGGAGAGCAGCTCCTGCGCCAGCCAGGCGGCCCTGAGCAACCAGCGGCATTGAGTGCAGTAGTGGATTTCGATGCGGGATGGAGTCATGGCACTAGGCCCATGCACGGGCGTCATCTGCTGGAAGGAAATCGCAACCTAGAATGAAGCGGTCGTTTCCGTCAATCCACCGCCATCGGGTCGCCATGTCCAGCCTTGCTTCTGGTCGCAATCTACGTAGTCATTGTCCACGTTCCCGCCATGCCGAGCTGGGTCAGCGTCGGCATGACCCCTTGCAGTTGCTGGAGCACAGCAACCAGCTGCGGGTCGCAGCCTTGCTGCCCATGCGCCACGGCCGCATGCTGCAGTCACCGTTTGCCTTCTTCCGTGCGACGGCACTATTGCAGGCGCACGACCTGGCCGGGACCAGCGATACCGGCATCAAGGTGCAGTGCTGCGGCGATGCGCATCTGATGAATTTTGGCGGCTTTGCCACGCCAGAACGCAACCTGGTGTTCGACCTCAACGATTTTGACGAGACCGACAGCGGGCCGTGGGAGTGGGACCTGAAACGGCTGGCGACCAGCGGGGTGCTGGCGGCGCGGCACCTTGGGCTGGCGCCGGAAACGGCACGGCAGGCGGCCTGGCAGGTGGCGGACAGCTACCGCATCCATATGGGCCAGTACGCCACCATGAGCCGGCTGGATACCTGGTATGACAAGCTGACCTTTGAGCGGCTACGTGAGGCCTGTGGTAGCGAGAGCTTGCGGCAGCGCCTCTCGCGGGCCGAGGAGCGGGCCCGCGGGCGGACCCATGACAGCCTCCTGGACAAGCTGACCGAGCGCGCGGGGGCAGCGTGGCGGCTACGCGATGCGCCGCCGGAGCTGTTTCATCTGCATGGCAGCGGTTCGCTGCTGGACCTGCGCGACCAGTGGCTGGAGCTGCCGGACTGGCATGCGCTGGTGCAGCATCTGTTCAAGGGTTACCGCAGCACCTTGCAGGCGGACCGGCGAGCGTTGCTGGACCACTACCAGGTGGCCGACCTGGCCTTCAAGGTGGTAGGGGTGGGCAGCGTGGGTACACGCTGCCTGGTGCTTCTGATGCAGGATGGCCAAGGCCACCCGCTGTTCCTGCAGGTGAAGGAGGCGGGGCCGTCGGTGCTGGCGCTGGCCGGACAGCGCGGCCAAAAGGGACACCAGGGCCAACGGGTGGTGGAGGGGCAGCGGCTGATGCAGGCGGCCAGTGATGCCTTCCTGGGCTGGTGCAAGGGACCGGCCGGGCGCCACTTTTATGTGCGGCAGCTGCGCGATATGAAGGTCTCGGCCCAGTTGGAGCGCTTCGACGAAGGCGCCTTGCAGGCCTATCTGCGGGCCTGCGCCTGGGCGCTGGCACGGGCGCATGCGCGCTCCAGCGGGCTGGCCGCGCCCATTGCCGGCTACCTGGGCAAGAGTGCTAGCTTTACCGAAGCGATCGCCAGCTATGGCATGGCTTATGCTGACCAGGTGGAGGCGGACTACCGAGCCTTCCAGCAGGCGGTGGCGCATGGCCGCTTCCCGCTCGATACGCAAGACGACGCGCGCTACGAGCGGGTGCCGTAGTAATCTTTCATGAACTTCTGCGCCCGAGCGGGTCTGTATAAGTTCCCTCCGGTCAGGCCATCCCTCTGACCACACGCCGTGGCACCCGAGGGTGCCACGCTTCTTCCACCCTCTTCAGGACCTCTTGCCTATGACCCAGAACGCCACGCTGGAAGTAGCCCTGCAGGCCATCGTGAACGCCGGCAACAATGCGCCGGACGCCTTGGCAGGCCTCGTGGCTGCAGTCCGCCCGCGCCGTAGCGGCGACGTGGACAGCGCCATCAACGCCCTGCGCTCGCTGGCCTTCCTGCTGGCCCAGCGCGCGGATTACCGTGCCGGCCTGCGCAACTATCTGATGCAGCTGATCGCCGGGCGCCGCCAGCTGCACCTCTATACCGATACCGGCATCCTCTCCAATGAGGGCCTGTGGAGTGCCTTCCGGCGCCGGTTGGGCGAAAAGATCCTGCCGGGCGAGTACCGCGACGACTACCTCAAGGACGTGCTGGGGCGGGTGTTTGCCCGCAAGGATGACTACCTGTGGGTAGAGGCGGTATCGGACCAGGTCTGGCGTGAGGTCTGGCAGGCCATGCGCTTTGACGAGGGCGAGCACGGCAAGGATGCACGCAATGCCTTGAACGAGCTGTTGGAGGCGGCGCAGGTGCTGTCCTACCGGATCTCGTCCATCGGCCTCGAGCCGGAGTTGGTACGCAACTACCCGGCGATCGAGCAGTTCGAGTCGCCCTTCCTGACCCAGAATGTGGCGCTGCGGGAGTACCTGGAATCCTACAAGGCACGGCTGGCCGACCCGGCGCTGGCGCACGAGGATGACAGCCATGTGCGCATCCTCCTGGGACAGTGCGAGGAGATCATCGTCAAGCTGCGCAAAACCGCCTCCCGCCAGGGGGTGAGCGTGAGCCTGACCTACCTGATGGTGCGGCTGCGGCAGCATGTGGCGCGGCTCAAGCTGGTGCTGGACCTGCTGGCCCCCGAGCACGCCGAGCACCTGGCCGAGCGCTCGGTGCACTTCTTCAAGCGGCTGGTGGAGGCGGACAACCGCAAGACCAGCCTGCGCGACCTGTTCGCGACCAATACCGACCTGTTGGCCCTGCAGATCACCGAGCACGCCGGTCGGACCGGCGAGCACTATATCGCCGGCAACCGGCGCGAGTGGGCGGCCATGGCGAAGTCGGCCATGGGGGCGGGCTTTATCGTCGGCTTCATGGCCATGATCAAGATCCTGACCGCCAAGCTGAAGCTGGCACCGCTGATCGAGGCCTTTGCCTTCAGCATGAACTACTCGCTGGGCTTCATGCTGGTGCATATGTTGCACTTCACCATTGCCACCAAGCAGCCGGCCATGACCGCGGCGCGGATCGCTGCCAGCATCGAACAGCACGGCAAGGGCGAGGACAGGCTGGATGTGTTGGCCGGTCTGATCGAGGCGGTGGCGCGGACACAGTTCGTGGCCATCCTGGGCAATGTGGGCCTGGCCATACCGACCGCCTTTGCCATCGCCTTCGGGGTGAAGTACGGACTTGGGGAGGTGTGGGTGACGCCGGAGAAGGCGCACAGCCTCTTGCACGACCTCGACCCCATCCACAGCCTGGCGCTGCCACACGCGGCGATTGCCGGCTGCTGTCTGTTCCTGGCCGGATTGATCTCGGGCTACTACGACAACAAGGCGGTCTATAACCGCATCCCCGAACGGCTGCTGCAGCTCAAGTGGCCGCGCCGGCTGTTCGGCGAGGCCCGCTGGGAGCGGTTGTGCCGTTATATCGAGAACAATCTCGGGGCGCTGGCCGGTAACTTCTTTTTCGGCATCATGCTGGGCTCCATGGGGACGATCGGTTACCTCCTGGGCCTGCCGCTGGATATCCGCCACATCACCTTCTCCTCGGCCAACCTGGCCTATGCGGCGGTGGCACTGGACTTCCAGCTCGACTGGCAGACCTGGGTGCTATCCGTCGGCGGCATTGCACTGATCGGCCTATGCAACCTGGCGGTGAGCTTTGGCTTGGCGCTTTTTGTGGCGCTGCGTTCGCGGCGCATCCGCTTTGTGGATGGCTGGGCGCTGCTGGGGAGGTTGTTGCGGCGCTTTGTGCGTGCGCCGCAGCGCTTCTTTATTGCCCCCAAGGAGGCGGTGGCGCTGCCGGTGGCGACCGAGGCGGCGGGCAAGAGCAGCTAAGTAAAAAGGGAGCCCTGGGCTCCCTTTTTACTGGCCTGTCGCCCCCCGGAAAGCCGGGTCGTCGCGGCGCAGTTCGGCCTCGATCAGGGCGCGGACGCGATCGCGCAGGGCGGGGAGATCGGCCTCGGTGAGCCCCGCGGTGGCGATGGGTGGCAGCCAGCGGAAGGTGACGCGGGCAGGGCGGAACAGGAGCGTGTTGAGCCGCTGGGCGCCGCGCATATTGAGCTGGACGAAGGGCTGGATGGGCGCCTGGGCGGCGATGGCGAAGCGGAAGGGGCCGTCGCGGAAGGACTGCAGCGGCTCGCTGCCGCGGTTGCGGGTGCCCTCAGGGAAGATGAACACCGGCCAGCCCTGGCCCAGGGCACGGCCCAGCTCGGCGACACTGCGCTGGCGGCTTTCGGGCGAATCACGGGTCACCAGTACGGCGAAGCTGCGGAACAGGAAACCCAAAAGCGGGATGCGGGCGAATTCCTGCTTGGCCAGTACCTTGGCCGGCTGGGCGCAGGCGATGGCGCAGACCGGCATGTCGAGCAGATTGCAGTGGTTGCCGACGATCACCGGGGCGGGCTGCCACTGGGCTTGGCCCTCCACCGTGACACGGACGCCGGTCAGCCAGGACCAGCAGCGCATGGAGACGCGGTTGGCGGCGAACATCAGGGTCAAGCGCGGCCGGTCGGGTAGCAGGAAGGCCAGGAAGTAGAAGGGGATGACGCCGGCGACACCGATCAGGAACATAAGCCCGATGTAGATGCTGTAGATCGCCTGGAGGATGCGCATGGCGGGGTGACTCGATACAGGGACAGGGCCGGCATTCTGCCCCGCCGGGAGCGGGACTTCAAACCTTGCCGTCCAGCCCCAGTTGCATATGCAGCTCGCAGACCCCGGCCGGGACCGGTTCGCTGAAGTGATAGCCCTGCATCTTGTCCACCCCCAGGCCTTGCAGGAAGCGCGCGGCTTCCAGGGTTTCCACGCCCTCCACCACCACGTCCAGCCCCAGCGCCTGCGACATCTGCACGATGGCCTGCATGATGCGGCGGCCGGATTCGTTGTTCAGACGAGCGGTAAAGCTGAGGTCGACCTTGAGCACATCGATGGCCATCTCGTGCAGCTGCGACAAGGAGGAGTAGCCAGTACCGAAGTCGTCGATGGCGATGCGGAAACCGGCCTCGTGCAGTTGCTTGAGGTGCTTGGACTGGCGGGCCTGGTCGGTCAGGGCGAGGCTCTCGGTGATCTCGACGATCACATCGGCCGGCCGTAGTTTGAATTCCTCGACCGTGGCGATCAGGTTGCGCACGAAGCGCGGCGAGAACAGCAGGTTGCGGGAGACGTTGAGCGAGAGTGGCTGCTTGAAGCCACGCTCGCGCCAGCCCTTGAGCTTGGTCAGGGCCTGCACGGTGATCTGTTCGGACAATTCCGAAATCAGGCCGAGCTTTTCGGCCATGGGGATGAACAGCTGGGGGGTGATCCAGCCGACCGTGTCGTCGTGCCAGCGGGCCAGCGCCTCGACAGCGCTGACCTCACCGCTGCGGGTATTGACGATGGGCTGGTAGAAGACCTGCAGCTCGTTGTTGAGCACGGCATGGTTGAGCCGGGTCTGGATGGCCATATGCTCGCGGCCCATGCTCTTGAGGTGGACGATGTCACCGTAGAACTGGACATTGTTCCGGCCCACCGACTTGGCGTGGTACATGGTGCTGTCGGCCAGCCGCAAGAGCCCCTCGGCACTGTCGGCGTTGTCCGGGTAGACCGCCATGCCGATGGAGATGGTGGGGCGGGTTTCTATGCCTTCCAGCATCACGCCCTGGCGGGCGATCTCGCGCAGGCGCTCGGCCACCTGGGCCAGCGCGGCAAGATCGGGCAGGTCGGGCAGCATGACGATGAATTCATCGCCACCCCAGCGGGCCAGCACGTCCTGGTCGCGCAGCACCGAACGGATCTGCTGCGCCAGGGTGGTGAGCACCTGATCGCCGGCCTGGTGGCCGAAGGCGTCGTTGATCTGCTTGAAGTGGTCGAGGTCGATAAAGCCCAGCGCCACCCGTCCACCGCTGCGGCGGGCGCGTTGCAGGGCCTGGTTGAGCAGGTCGTCCAGCAGCACCCGGTTGGGTAGGCCGGTGAGGCTGTCGTAGAGCGCCAACTGGCGGATATGGCTTTCGCTCAGGTGGGCGGCAGTGACGTCGCGCAGCACCCCGCGTAGGCCATGGCTGCGACCATCCGGGCCCCAGTTGGGCATCAGCCGCGCCTCCAGCCAGACCGGCTCTGCCTCGCCGCGCAGCAGGCGGAAGCGCACCGAGGCGGGCTCGCCGCCCTGCAGCACGTCGGCATAGGCCTGCTGCAGCGGTAGTCTGTCTTCGGGGTCGACAAAGTGGACCAGGGCGTGGTCGATGTCGTTACGGCTGGCATTGGGCACCATGCGCAAGGTGCTCCAGGCGGCCGAGAGCCGGCTCAGATAGCCCTCTTCGGTCAGCTCGATCACCGCCTCTTCCAGCTGGTCCAGGGTCTCGACCATGGCGCGGCGACGCGCTTCCTCGCGCATCAGCTCGGTGACATCGCGCACCAGGGCGACCGCGTGCCGTTGCCGGCCGTCCTCGCTGGGCACGGCCTGCAAGCGGCCTATGCAATAGATGACACCATCGAGCCGGGGCAAGGTGAATTCGACCTGCTCACGTGCGTCGCTGGCCAGGGCGCGCGGCAGGGCCTGGCCCAGAGCCCAGGCCATGTCCTGCGGGAAAGCCATGTCCAGCGGCAGGCCCACGAGGCTGGCGCTGGGCAGGGCGGGATGGTGGGACCAGACGTTGACCACGATGCCTTCGCCATCGAGCTCGAACACCATGTCCTCGGTAGCGCCGACCAGGGTGGAGAGGCGCATGGCACTGACCGCCATGCGGTCTTCGGCCTCCTGGCGGACCAGGGACAGGGCCAGATAGTTGGCCAGGGTGGCGAGGAAACGTGGCTCGCCCACGGCGCGGCGGCGCGGCGGCTCGAAATAGGCCAGGGCGAGAAAACCGATCAATTCACCGGCATCGAGCAGCGGCACGCACACCAGATGCTGCAGGCCCAAGGGGGCCAGCATGGTCTGGGTAGCAGGCAAGAGCTCGCTGATCTTGCGCTCCAGCATCAGGCCGGAGGAGAGGGTCTCATGCAGGTCGCGGTAGAGCCGGTAGTCGAGATTGGCCAGCGCACTCTCGACCTGGTCGGGCAGCTTGGTACGGCCGCGCCAGGCGCCGACAAAGCGGGCTCGGAAGCTGCCGGCAGTATGCCGGTACAGGGCGGCGCTACCCGCCTCGGCGGCGCGAGCGACGGCGGCGAGCGCGCGCTCCAGCGCCTCTGGGGTGGCGTCGGTGATCAGCTGGCCGGCAGCATCCAGCGCCTCGAGATAGTCGTGGGTGCTGTGGCTGCTGGCGTCCGGCTTGGCGTCGTCTACGGTGCGACGGGCATTCATGGGGATCTCCCAGCCCTTTCGGGCAAGCGGCCATCTTACCCTGTAATGACATCAACATGGCAGCGAGCACGCAGCAAAAAGCCGGGTAGGATTACCCGGCTTTTGTTTAGCTAGCGTGACCGCTTATTCCTCGACGTCCCCGCGAGCGGCGAGCTGCTCGGGGGTCATGACCGTCTCGGTCCAGCCGCACTCCTTCTGCGGGCAGACTTTCTCCAGACCGCGGCGCTTGGTCGTCTTGAGGGTCAGCACCGGCCACTTGCACTGCGGGCAGGTCTCGGCGATGGGCGGGTTCCAGGTGGCGTAGGTGCACTTGGGATAGGTATTGCAGCTGTAGAACAGCTTGCCATAGCGCGACTTGCGCTCGATCAGCATGCCGGTATTGCAGACCGGGCAGGTGACGCCGGTGTCCTTGGGCTTCTCAAGCGGTTCGATATGCTTGCACTTGGGATAGTTGGCGCAGCCGATGAACTTGCCGTAACGGCCGGACTTGACGATGAGCTGGCCGCCGTCGTTCGGGCAGACCCGGTCCTCGATCACCTGGACCTGCTCTTCGGCCTTTTGCTCGGCCGTCTCGTTCATGTCGCGGGTGTAGTCGCACTCCGGGTAGCCGGTACAGCCGACGAAACGGCCGCGCTTGCCCAGGCGCACGGTGAGCTGCTTGCCGCACTTGGGGCAGGCCTCGTCCAGCGCCTCGTGGGTGACTTCGCTGCGCTTGAGGGCCTTCTTTTCCTCAACCTGCTGCGAAAAGCCGGTCCAGAACTCTTCCATGACCGGGACCCAGTCCCGCTCACCGTTGGAGATCTCGTCGAGCTTGTCTTCCAGCCGCGAGGTGAACTGGTAGTCCACATACTGGCTGAAATGGTCGGTCAGGAATTTGTTGACCACCTCGCCGGTGTCGGTCGGCAGGAAGCGCTTCTTGTCCAGATTGACGTACTCGCGGTCCTTCAGCGTCTTGATGATGGAGGCGTAGGTGGAGGGACGGCCGATGCCGAACTCTTCCAGCGCCTTCACCAGCGAGGCTTCCGAGTAGCGCGGCGGCGGCTGGGTGTAGTGCTGCTCGCCATAGAGCTTGTCGACCGGCAGGGCTTCGCCCGCTTCCAGCGCCGGCAGCTTGGCGTTGTCTTCGTCCTCAGCGTCGTCCACATCTTCCTCGTACACGGCGAGGAAGCCGGCGAACACCAGTACCTGGCCGCTGGCGCGGAACATGGCTTCGCCAACTTCGATGTCGACGCTAGTGGTGTCAAAGCGGGCAGGCGCCATCTGCGAGGCCAGGGTCCGCTTCCAGATCATTTCGTAGAGTTTGAACTGCTCGGCGCTGAGGAAGCCCTTGACCGAGGCCGGGGTGCGCAGGATGGAGGTGGGGCGGATCGCCTCGTGCGCTTCCTGGGCATTCTTGGACTTGTTCTTATAGACCACCGGATTGGCCGGCAGCGATTCGGCGTCGAAGTTGTTGCCGATGAACTCGCGGATCTCGGCCACCGCCTCATTGGCCAGGGCCACCGAGTCGGTACGCATATAGGTGATCAGACCGGTGGTGCCATCGCCGAGCGCAATACCTTCGTACAGCTGCTGGGCCGTGCGCATGGTACGGTCGGTGGTCATGCCGAGCTTGCGCACCGCCTCCTGCTGCATGGTGGAGGTGGTGAAGGGGGCGGTCGGGTTGCGGCTCTTGCGGCGCTTCTCGACATTGCTGACCGTGGCCGGCTTGCCTTCGATCGCCTTGAGGATCTCGGCCTGGGTGGCTTCGTCCGGGATATCGAACTGTTCCAGCTTCTTGCCGCGCCACTCGTTGAGCTTGGCACCGAACTTGGTCTTGCCCTTGTGGCTGTCGAGGTGCACCGACCAGTATTCCTGGGCGGTGAAGGCACGGATTTCGTTCTCGCGCTCGCAGATCAGGCGCAGCGCCGGGCTTTGCACGCGGCCAGCCGAGAGGCCGGAGCGGACCTTGCGCCACAAGAGCGGCGAGAGGTTGAAGCCGACCAGGTAGTCGAGCGCGCTGCGGGCCTGCTGGGCGTTGACCAGGTTGCTGTCCACATCGCGCGGATGGGCGACGGCGGCGAGCACCGCGCTCTCGGTGATTTCATGAAAGACCACACGCTTGACCAGCTTCTTGTCTAGCGCCTTCTTGCCGTTGAGGATCTCCAGCAGGTGCCAGGAGATGGCCTCGCCTTCGCGGTCCGGGTCAGTTGCCAGATAGACGTTCTGGGCGGCCTTGGCGGCGGTGACGATGGCGTCCACATGCTTGGCGTTCTTGGCGATCACCTGGTATTTCATGGCGAAGCCGTGGTCCACGTCGACCGAGCCGTCCTTGCGCACCAAACCGCGCACGTGGCCGTAGGAGGCAAGGATTTCGAAATCCTTGCCCAGGTATTTTTTCAGCGTCTTCGCCTTGGAGGGCGACTCTACGATCAACAGGTTATCGGCCATGCGGGCTCCGCTAGCGGCGGTCAGTTTCAGTACGGGCAGCCCGGCATTGAGGGCGGGCTGCGGCGCGATGTTAGGGGTAATTTAGGTGCGGCGACAGATTTTTCCAATCCTGCCACCTTGCCCATGCGACTTTTGAGATACCACAGACACCCGCCAACGGCGCCGCCGGACCCTTGCGGGCGGGCTGTAAACAGGTGGGAACGAGACATTGACGCCGCCGCAGGGGACTGTGGCGAGGCCGGCTCAGTGCATCTGGCCGTCCGACTCCGAGAACAACAATTCTTCGATCAGCAGATTGGCCAGATCGTCGCCCTGCCGCCACAACACCATCAGCGCCACGCGCTTGACCGCTTCTGCGTCGATGGACTGGGCATTGCTCTGCAGCAGCCGGTCGAGCAGCATCTCGCGCTGGCCGGCGCTCAAGGCACCGGAGCTGCAGAGATAGTGGAAGAAGGCCTGGGCCTCGGGCAGCAGACGGGCTTCTTCACGCGGATGCAGCACCCGCGGCAGGTCGCCAGCACGCTCGTCCAGAAGCACATAGGGAGCAAGGTCGAGTTCGTCGAACTCGCTCAGCCAGTCCAACGCCTCGCCGATGTCTTCTTCGTCGAAACCCGCCGCCGAGAGCTGCTTGGCCAGGGTAGTCCGGTCCGGGCAGTTCTCCAGCGAGAAATACTGTTCGAAGAGGAAAGCGAGTACGTCGAACATTGGGCGGGGCACCTCTCGGGCAAAACAGTCATCGGGATCGGTCAGGCTAATCGCTGGTAGCGGCCTCCAGGTAATTTGGCGACCATTCCTTCCAGTTCAAGCGTCAACAGCATCGCGTAGACCCGGTCGGGCGTCAAGTTAGCGCGTACCACAAGGGTTTCAACATCCTGCGGGTCGTGCCCGAGGGCGGCCAGCAGGCTGGCTTCGGGACCGTCGACCGCGATCTCGGCCACCGCCTCGTTCGCCGTCAACGGCAGTTGGATGGGACCGGCGCTACCGAGTTCCTCCAGCATGTCCTGGGCGGTTTCGACCAGTTTGGCGCCCTGCTTGATCAGTTGGTGGCAACCCTTGGCCAGAGGTGAATGGATGGAGCCTGGGATGGCGAACACCTCGCGCCCCTGCTCGGCGGCCTCGCGGGCGGTGATCAGGGAGCCGCTCTGCAGGGCGGCCTCCACCACCAGTACCCCCAAAGAAAGGCCGGAGATGATGCGGTTGCGGCGCGGGAAGTTGCGCGCATGGGCCGGGGTGCCGAGCGGAAACTCCGACAGGATCAGCCCCTCGGCGGCGATACGATGCGCCAATGCATGGTTGCGGGCCGGGTAGACGATGTCGAGCCCGGTACCAACCACGGCCACGGTGCTGCCACTACCGGCCAGACCACCCTCGTGGGCAGCAGCGTCTATGCCCAGCGCCAGACCCGAGACGATGCACCAGCCACGCTGCGACAGATCGCGGGCAAAGGCCTGGGCGTTCTGCAGGCCTTGCGGCGTGGCGTTGCGACTGCCGACCACCGCGAGCGAGGTGGCATTGAGCAGGCCGCGGCGACCCTTGCCATACAGCACCACCGGCGGGCCGGCGATCTCCAGCAGGCGGCGTGGATAGTCTGTGTCGGCCAGGGTATAGAGATGATTACCCGGCTCATCGAGCCAGGCCAGGGTACGAGCCAGCAGCTCGGGATCGGGGCCTTGCCGCAGGGCTTCCTGCTGGCTGGGAGTCAGGTAGCCGGACAAAGCCCCCTTGGGTGCCGCGAGCACGGCGACCGGGGTACCAAAGGCGCTCAGCAGCCGCACCACAACGCTGGCGCCCAGGCCGGGGATCAGGGTCAGCCTTAGCCAATCGGCGCTGTCTGCGTCACGCAAGGTGGAAACCTGCCAGGGATAAGGGGCGGGAAAAGAAATGAAACGGGGGCCTTGCGGCCCCCATCTTGCTTACAAACCGGGCTTGCGCACCTGGTCGAGCAGATTGACCGGCACGGTACTGTCCAGCACCAGGCCATACGCGAGCTTGGGGAAGACGCGGTAGATGAACAGGTTGCCGATCTTCTCCGGCGGGGTCATCAGCGATTCTTCCTTGCTGTTCTCGGCACGGATATGGCGCGGTGCCTTGTAGATGAACAGCACGTGGCCAAGCTCCAGGCCATCACGCTGGCCACGGTTGACGACCACGGTGGTGTAGGGGCCGGCATCGTTCACGCCACCGTAGGTCGACAGCACCTTGCCCTGGATATTGGCTTCGGGCGTATGCGGCACGTAGTTGTTGTATTCCTTGCGCGGGCGCGGCACCAGGCGGTCGCCGACGGTGACTTCCTGCACGGCCTTGGAAAGCTGCAGCGTGCTCACTTCACCGGTGGCCTTGGTGATGGCATCGCCCACATAGGTGACTTCGTAGCCCAGTACTTCCTTGGTATCGGGGTCGCGCAGCTCCTTGCCGCCATGGTAGACCTGCCACTGGTCGCCACTCTGGCCACCACCCACGCCAACGGCGTAGGCCTTGTCACCGGTGGTGATGGTCAGGTGCTCGGTCGGCGCCTGGGCAATGCGCGGTGCGGCGCGGAACTCGGCCTCATCCACCACCAGTGGTTTGGCCATAAAGGGCTCGATGGCCTTGGCCGGGATGGCCGGTGCGGCCTGGGCGTCGAACTGGGTGACGCGGACACGCGGGTTGAGCTTGGCATTGCCACGCAGCGCGTCGTTCTTGTCGTTGCCGAGCAGGCGCAGGCGCGGCGAGCCGCCGCTGGTATCGAGCACGATCACGTCGCCCGGATAGATCCAGTGCGGATTCTTGATCTCTTCCTTGTTCATGTTCCAGATCTGTGGCCACTTCCACGGATCCTTGAGGAACTTGCCGGAAATATCCCAGAGGGTATCGCCCTTGACGACGATGTAGCGGTCGGGGGCGTTCTCTTGCAGCTTCAGTTCATCCGCCAGTGCGGGCTGGAGCAGACCCAGCGCTATAATGGCGGTCGGCAAGAGGCGTTGGGTCAGGCTGGCTCGGAAAACCGATGGGCGCATGATTTGCTTCCAATATGTGTTTGCCGGGCAGGTAGCCAGGCGATTTATGCCGAGGGCATTTAAACCAATTGCTGAAATTCTGCATCTAAATACATACGGTAGCAAGAAAATATGGCGATACTGAATATCCTGCACTATCCCGACGAACGCTTGCATAAAGTGGCCCGTCCGGTAGAGAAAGTTGACGATGGCATTCGCCGTTTGATCGACGATATGGCAGAAACGATGTATGAAGCCCCTGGCATAGGCCTCGCCGCCACCCAGGTGGACGTGCATTTGCGCGTGATCGTGATCGACGTGTCCGAGGACAAGACCGGACTGATGGCGCTGATCAACCCACGCATCCTGCAGGCCGACGGCCACACGGTGTTCGAAGAAGGCTGCCTGTCGGTGCCCGGCATCTATGAAGAAGTCGAGCGCGCCCAACACGTGGTGATCGAGGCGCTGGACCGCAACGGCGAGACCTTGAAGCTGGAGGCCGAGGGCCTGCTGGCGATCTGCATCCAGCACGAGATGGACCACCTGGAAGGCAAGGTCTTCGTCGAGAAGCTGTCGCGGCTCAAGCAGACCCGCATCCTGAGCCGTCTCAAGAAGAACCAGCGCAAGACTTTGTGAGCGCCTGATACTGAATAGACGGCCGGCACTGAGCGGAATCCTGCGCAGACGCCGGAGCTCTCCCTGCAAGGAAAAGGCCGAAGCAGTAAGCCGCCTGAAGGTGGCGAGGACTTCGCTCACCCGGGCGCTGTTCTTGGGCGAACGCTAAGACAGCGCCCCCCCGGTTGAACCCCTACCCATCCGCAGCCTTGCACGCACAGCTTCTACACGTGCAAGCTCGCCAAGGACACTGGCGACCGCTTCGTCGGCGTGGAACCTCGCTGCGCTCGCTGGCGCACCAAATAACCCTCGCGATACCGAGCCACCATGAAACTGATATTTGCCGGCACACCCGACTTCGCTGCCGCAGCGCTGCAGGCCTTGATAACCGCCGGGCACGAGATTGCCCTGGTGCTGACCCAGCCGGACCGGCCGGCCGGCCGTGGCATGAAGCTGATGGCCTCGCCGGTCAAGCAACTGGCCGAAAAGCACGGCTTGCCGGTCTACCAGCCGGAGAAGCTGCGCAGCCCTGAGCAGCAGGCACCGGTGGCGGCCATTGCCGCCGACGCCATGGTGGTGGCGGCCTACGGCATCATCCTGCCGCAGGCCGTGCTCGATATGCCGAGACTGGGTTGCCTCAATATCCATGGCTCGCTGCTGCCGCGCTGGCGTGGTGCCGCCCCTATCCAGCGCGCCATCGAGCATGGTGACGCCGAGACCGGCATCACCATCATGCAGATGGATGCCGGATTGGATACCGGCGCCATGCTGAGCCTGCACCCGGTGACGATTGCCGCGGACGAGACCACCCGCAGCCTGCATGACAAGCTGGCGGAGTGTGGCGCCGAGGCCATCGTGGCAGCGCTGGCAAACCTGCCTGCGCTGCAGGCCGGCGCCGTGGCCCAGCCGACTGAGGGGGTGACCTACGCCGAGAAGATCCGCAAGGACGAAGCGGCACTGGACTGGACCTTGCCGGCCGAGACCCTGGCCCGCCGCATCCGTGCCTTTGACCCCTTCCCTGGCTGTACCACCCGCCATGGCGAGGAGACCTTGAAGTGCTGGGCAGCCAGGGCCGAAGCCGGCAACGGTGCACCTGGCCAGGTGCTGGCGGCCGACGCCGATGGCGTGCTGGTGGGCACCGGTAGCGGCGTGCTGCGGGTGACCGAGTGGCAGCGGCCCGGCAGCAAGCGCCTGCCCAGCAGGGAATTCCTGGCTGGCGGTAAGCTGCAGGTAAACGATAAGCTGCTCTGACGCGCTGACCTATATATGTATTACCTCGGGGAAGGGGCATCGGCCCCTTCCTGCATTTGTAGCGACGTAGAAGAATTGATCTAGCCCATGCTAATGACCCAACGCCTGGCGGCCGAAGCCGTGGCCGCCGTGCTGGCCGGCCGCAACCTGACCGAGGTGCTGAGCCGCCAGCGGCAGCGCCACCCCGAGCTGGAGCCGCGCCAGAAGGCCGCCATCCAGGACATCAGCTACAGCACCCTGCGGCGCTATGGCGAGGTGGACTTTGTGCTGCGCAAGCTCTTGAGCCGGCCGGACACCGACCCAGCGGTACGCGCACTGCTGGCGACCGGCGTCTGCCAACTGGCCTGGGGCCGGGCGGCGGCGCACGCGGTGGTGGACCATGCGGTCAAGGTGGCGGCGCGGCTCAATGGCGGCTACGCCAAGGGCATGGTCAACGGCGTGCTGCGTAACTTCCTGCGCCAGAAGGAGGCCTTGCTGGCTGCGGCTGGTGAGGACGCACTGGCCCGCTGGAACCACCCGGACTGGTGGGTGGCAGCCATGCAGACGGCCTACCCGCAGGATTGGCAAGCCGTGCTGTTGGCCAATAACCAGCACCCACCCATGGGCTTGCGGGTCAACCCGCGCAAGATCAGCCGCGAGGACTATCTGGCCCAATTGGCGGCCGAGGGCATCGCCGCCGAGGCCGAAGGCCCCTACGGCATACGGCTGGCACAGCCGGTGCCGGTGGAGCGGCTGCCGGGCTTTTTCGAAGGCCTTTGCTCGGTCCAGGACCTGGGCGCGCAGTGGGCCGCACCGCTGCTGGACGCCCAGAACGGCATGCGGGTACTGGACGCCTGCTGTGCGCCAGGCGGCAAGACCGGCCACCTGCTGGAACTGGCCGATATCGAACTGACTGCGCTCGACGTGGATGCACAACGTTTGCAACGTGTGCGCGATAACCTCGACCGACTGGGTCTGAACGCTACCCTGCAGGCAGCCGATGCAGCCAAGCCGGCGGACTGGTGGAATGGTCAGCCGTATGACCGCATCCTGGCCGATGTACCCTGCTCTGCCAGCGGTGTCGCGCGCCGTCACCCGGATATCAAATGGCTGCGGCGAGCTGACGATTTTGCGCATTTCGCCACGCAACAGGCAGCCATGCTGGACGCGCTGTGGGGCTGCCTGAAACCGGGTGGTACACTGCTTTACGCTACCTGTTCGGTCTTTCCGCAGGAAAATCAACAACACGTCGCCGAGTTTTTGCAGCGTCATCCCGACGCCCGGCGGCTGCCCCTGCCGGCCGACCTGCCGGAGAGCGGGCAACTGCTGCCCAATGAACGCCACGATGGCTTTTTTTACGCTTCACTTCAGAAAAAGATTTAGCCGCTGGCTGTTCCCCCTGCTCGCCGCTTTGCTCATGCTGCCGGCCATGGCTGGCAGCATCCAGCTCGAATCCGCCGATGGCATCGAGCAGGACGGCCGTTTGAGCGTGGACGCGCGCTTTGTGGTGACGCTGGACCAGGTCCACGAGACCGCCCTGCTGGCGGGTGTGCCACTGACCTTCGCGGTGGAATTCACCTTGACCAAGCCCCGCTGGTACTGGGCCTGGCGCAAGGTGGCCGACTGGTTCAACCCGACCGCACGTACCGAATACAAACTCTCCTACCATGCCCTGACCCGTACCTACCGGGTCAGCGTGGGTTCGCTCTACCGCACTTACGACACGCTGGGTGAAGCCGTGCGCAACCTCGGGGTCGTGCGCGACTGGCCGATCACCGAGCGCGGTGCCGTCACCCGCAAGCTCGATAGCCGCTTTGCCGGCGAAATCGCCATGCGGCTCGATACCAGCCAGCTGCCGCGTCCCTTGCAACTGAGCCTGTTGGGCGAGCCGGAGTGGAAGCTGGAATCCCCCCCGCATCAGGTGGAATTCAACGAGGGTGGCAAATAAGCATGCCGATGCGCAACACCCTGATCCTGCTCGGTTCGCTGGCGGCCATTCTGCTGTTTTTGCTGGCGACCGCCAGCGGCAACTCGACCGTGATCGGCAACTATTACTCCTGGCTGCTGGCGCTCAATATCCTGATGGCGGCGGGCCTGGTGGCCCTGGTAGTGACCCGCGTGCTGCGGTTGCGCCAGCAGGTGCGCGAACGGCAGTTCGGTTCGCGCCTTGCCTGGCGGTTGACCTTGATGTTTGCCATGGTGGCGGTGCTGCCGGGTGCGCTGGTGTATACCCTGTCGGTGCAGTTCCTGACCAAGTCCATCGAGACCTGGTTCGATGTGCGGGTAGACAACGCGCTCGATAGCGGCCTCAACCTCGGCTCCAAAGCACTCGACAACTCGCTCGACGACTTGATGCAGAAGGCCCACGTGATGGCCGGGGAGCTGAGTGGCGAGGTCAACAGCGGCGCCCGCAACACCCTGGGCAAGCTGCGCGAGACCCACAACGTGCAGGAGGCCAGCCTATTTGACGGGCGCGGCCTGGTGATAGCCCACGACGGTAACGAGATGGCCAACCCGGTACCGCTGGTGCCGGACCGCAAGACCCTCAAGCAGGTGATGGCGCAGTTTCCCTACCGCGCGCTGGAGACGACCCCAAGCTACGGCCTGAGCCTGCGGGTGGTGGTGCCGGTCAATCCCAACTATGCCAGCACCTCCGCCTTCGGCGGCGAGATCCGCGCCTTGCAACTGATCCAGCCGGTACCCAAGAAGCTGGCGGCCGACTTCGAGAAGGTCGAGGACATGCGCAGCCAGTACAAGGCGCTCTCCTTGCAGCGGGGCGGGCTCAAGATCATCTACGGCCTGACACTGACCTTGGCGCTCTTGATGGCGCTTTTGGCGGCAGTGGTGCTCGGCATGTATCTCTCGGAGAAGCTGGCGGCACCGCTGACGGTGCTGGCGGCCGGCACCCGCGCGGTGGCGCAGGGTGACTTCTCGCAGGTGCAACCGGTGGTGAGCCAGGATGAGCTCGGTACCCTGACCCATAGCTTCAACCGCATGACCCGCCAGTTGGCCGAAGCGCGCGACCAGGTGGACCAGAAGCAGCAGGAGACGGCATCGGCCAAGGCCTACCTGGAAACCGTACTGGGTAGCCTGACCGCCGGGGTGCTGACCTTTGACGAGAACTGGCGGCTGCGCGCCGCCAACCTCAGCGCCACCCAGATCCTGCATGCCGAGATCGACCGGCTGGATGTGCTCAAGCTCAATGACTGGCTGGATGACTACCCGCACCTGGCCAACTTCGCCCAGGGTGTGATCGACGCCTTCAGCAATAGCAACGAGGACTGGCACCGGCAGCTGGAGGTCGGCTTTGACGGCAGCCCGCGCATCCTGCTGGTGCACGGTGCACGGCTGCGCCTGGCGGGCGAGCAGGAGCCGGCCTCGGGTGCGGTGGTGGTATTCGACGATGTGACCGACCTGCTGCGCGCCCAGCGCGACGCCGCCTGGGGCGAGGTGGCCAAGCGCCTGGCGCATGAGATCCGCAACCCGCTCACCCCTATCCAGCTCGCAGCCGAACGGCTGGAGCACAAGCTGTCCGACAAGCTGGACGAGCAGAGCCGCGAGGTGTTGAGCCGCTCTACCACGACCATCGTGTCCCAGGTCGGGGCGCTCAAGCGCATGGTGGACGAGTTCCGCGAATATGCCCGCCAGCCCTCAGCCCAGCTGGCGCCGGTGGACCTGGGCAAGCTGCTCGATGAGATCCTGGTGCTGTACGAAACCGCACCGATAGAGCGCGAACAGCTGGGTGAGGCACCGCTGCTGGTGATGGCGGATATCACACAACTGCGCCAAGTCGTGCACAATCTGCTCAAAAATGCGCAGGAAGCGGTCAGCAGCGATATGTTTGGCCGCATAAAACTACGTACCGAAAAGCGCCAGAAAACGGTACGATTGTCGGTAGAAGACAACGGTTCCGGATTTGATGAGGCGATTTTGCAACGGGTTTTCGAGCCCTACGCAACGACCAAACAAAAGGGAACCGGCTTGGGGCTGGCTGTGGTGAAGAAGATCATTGACGAACACCACGGTCAGATCGTCGCCTTCAACGTCGAGCCGCACGGGGCCTGTGTGCGGATCGATCTGCCCATCCTCGATGCGGCAGACGTTGCGGGCAACAGCACAAATGGGGAGAACGCGCGTGGGTAGTAACGATATCCTGATCGTCGACGACGAGATTGGTATCCGCGAATTGCTGTCGGAGATCCTGCAGGACGAGGGTTACCGCGTGGTGGTGGCAGAAAATGCCGCCCAGGCGCGGCAGCTGCGCAACCAGGGCCGTCCGGCACTGGTGCTGTTGGACATCTGGATGCCCGACACCGATGGCGTGACGCTGTTGAAGGAATGGGGCAGCAATGGCCAGCTCACCATGCCGGTGGTGATGATGTCCGGCCATGCCACCATCGATACCGCGGTGGAAGCTACCCGCATTGGCGCCTTCGACTTCCTGGAGAAGCCGATCGGCCTGCAGAAGCTCTTGGCGACGGTGAAGCGGGCGCTCAAGCACGGCGAGGTGCAGCCCAAGGTGGCTGAGAACTCGCTGGCCGCGCTGGGCAAGAGCCCGCTGGTACTGGTGCTGAAAAAGCAGCTCGACCAGGCCCAGAACCTGTCCTTTCCCATGTTGCTGACCGGTGAACCGGGCAGCGGCTTTGTGACCTGTGCCCGCTACCTGACCCCGCCGACCGTGCCCTTCGTGGCACCGGACAGCCAGGACGCGCTGGTTGAATCCGGCCCCGACCTGGTGGCCCGTGCCGCCAACGGGACCTTGTTCCTGCGCGATATCGGCCACTATGAGCGCAAGGCCCAGGCAGCCCTGGTGGCCTTGTTGCCCAAGCTCGACAAGCACAATGTGCGCTTGATCTGCGCGACCAGCCGCAGCCTGCCTGAGCTGATCGACCGCTTTGACCCGGCGCTGTTCACCTATCTGTCGCAGATCGTGGTGCCGCTGCCGGCGCTGCGCGAACATCGCGACGATATCCCGGAGCTGGCCGAGCACATCCTTGCCAGCGTGGTGGAATCGAACAAGACCGGCCCGCGCCGTTTTGTCTCCTCGGCGCTCAATGCGCTGCGCCAGCACGACTGGCCGGGTAACCACGAGCAGCTGCACAACATCGTCAAGAGCCTGGCGCTGACCTCGACCGAGGTCGATATCGATGCCGTGCCGGTGAACCGGGTGTTGTCGCAATTCTCGCCACCGCGTGCACAGACCGTGACCGTGAGCGGCCCGCAGTTCAACTTCGACCAGCCGCTGCGCGAAGCACGCGACGAGTTCGAGCGCGCCTACTTCGACCACCATATCGGCCTGGAAGGCGGCAATATGAGCAGGGTGGCCGACAAGGTCGGCCTGGAGCGTACCCACCTCTACCGCAAGCTCAAGCAACTGGGCGTGCAGGTGATCAAGCGCCCGCGGCCGAGCTAAGCTTGCGCCAGCCAACAAAAAAGCCCGCGTTTGCGGGCTTTTTTGTTGGCCGCTGCCTTGAACTTACAGTCTGAAGCGCCCTACCAGGGCGCTCAGGTTGTGGGCCAGGCTGGAGAGTGCCTGCAAGGTGCGGCTGGAGTCCTGGATGGAGCTGTCGGTCTGCTGGGCCATGGCGTTGACCCGTTCGGCGCTCTGCGCCATGGCGGTGGTGGCGACGCGCTGCTCGGCGGTGGCGGCGACGATGTCGTCCATCTTGGCCACCATCTCACCGGTGCTGGAGCGGATGGCCTCGATGCGGCCGGTGGCGTCGGCGGCGCGGTTGACGCCCAGGTCTACCGCCTTGATGGCGCCCTCCATGCGGCCCAGCGCATCGCGGGTATCGTCGCGCACGCTGGTGATCATATTGCCGATCTCGACCGTGGCCTGGCCGGTGCGCTCGGCGAGCTTGCGTACCTCGTCCGCGACCACGGCAAAACCGCGGCCCTGCTCGCCGGCGCGGGCAGCCTCGATGGCGGCGTTGAGCGCCAGCAGGTTGGTCTGGTCGGCGATCTCCTTGATCACGCCGACGATGCTGCTGATCTGGTCGGAGCGGTTGCCCAGGCTGTTCATGACACCGGCCAGCTGCTGGAATTCGTCGGCGATGCGGCCGATCTCCTCAGCCACCTGGCGTACCGCCTGGGCCGAATCGCCCGAGCCGCTGTCGACCACTTCCACCAGCTTGTGGGTATCGCTCACGTTGTCGGCGATATGGGCGATGCTGACGGTGATCTGCTCGATGGTGGCGGCGGTGGCGCTGAGTTCCTCGGACTGGACGTTGGAATCACGGGAGATATGGCCGGTAGTATCGGTCAGGTGGGCGATGCCGCCGGTGAGCTCGGCCGACTGGTCGCGCACGGTGATGAACATTTCACGCAGCTTGTCGATGAACTGGTTGAAGGCCTGGGCGATGCGGCCGACTTCATCGCGGCTGTGGACCGGCAGGCGCAGGGTGAGGTCGCCCTCGCCGGTGGCGATGGTGGCCATGGCGCGCTCGATGCGGCCAAGCCCGGCCAGCAGGTGGCCGATGCCGACCCAGGCAAAGCCCAGCGCGACTGCAACCAGCAGTACCAGTGCGCCGGTCAGCGCCCACAGGAGGTTGCGCAGCGGGGCCATGGCCTGACCCTTGTCGATCACGACCCCGAGGTACCAGTCGGTATTGGCGATGGGGCGCAGGGCCACCAGCTTGGCGGCGCCGTCGATCTCGACGGTGTTGAGCTGGTCGGCGGCGGTATAGGCCTCGATGCTGTCAAAGCCTGGGATGACTTCCTTGACCGGCTTGAGCGCGGTATCGGGCTTGGGATAGGCGATCAGCTTGCCGTCCTTGCCGATCAGGAAGGCGTAACCATCGCCGCGCAGCTTGATGCCCAGCACATTGTTGACCACGGTCTCGAGGTTGATGTCGGCGCCGACCACGGCTTCGACGCTGCCGCTACCGCCCTTGGGGGCAGCGAAGGTGACCACCAGCTTCTTGCTGGAGGCGGCAATATAGGGGGCGGTGACCACCGGCTTGCCCTGCTCGACGGCGAGCTTGTACCAGGGGCGGGCGGTGGGGTCGTAGCCTTCCGGCGGGGTCTTGTCGGTGGAGTAGACCATGCGCTTGTCGGCAAAGCCGGTGAAGAACAGGGCGAAGTCGCCGGCCTTGGCGGCCTGTTGCATGGGCGGCTTGATGTCGGCCTGGCTGATAGCGGGCACCACAGAGGCGACGATCTGCTGCTTGCTGCTCACCCAATCCGACACCACCTGACCGTAGCCCAGCGAGGTGGCGGCGATCTCCTGGCGGATGCCGGTCTGGATCTCGCCGGACATGCGCAGGTAGGAGATGCCGGCCAGCAGGGTGGCGCTGATGGCCACCACGGCTGCGACAAACAGGATCAGGCGGGTACGTAATGAGGTCATAACTCGCTCCGAATGGAAAACCGGCGACTTTAGCGACGGCGCGCGTTTTGCGCGTCGTGGTTTTCCAGACTAGAGCGTGGGGCGGCCAATTGCATCCCCATCGTGTACTTCAGGCGCCGCCGGGCTCCGGCTGCGTACCGCGCTGCAGCCGCTGGCACTGTTGGCGCCGGGGGGCGAAGGCGGCCAGCAGGGCCTGCAGCAGCCGCTCGGCGCGCAGGGAATTGTCGGCGCCGAAGTTGCAGACGTAGACATCGAGGGTGACGCCGGCGCGCTCGGGCCAGGTGTGGATGGCGAGGTGGGATTCGGCCAGCAGCACCACGCCGGTGATGCCCCCTGGGCCGGCAGGGCTGGCCGGGAAAGCATGCCAGCAATGCGAGACGGCGGAGAGCCCGACGCGGGCGACCTCGGCCTCGCACAGTGCCGCCAGTGCCGGCTGATCCAGCAACAGCGCGCTATTGCCGCAGTCGTACAGGTCGGCGGTGAGGTGCAGGCCGTTCATGCGTGTTTCCAGTCTTGTTCCATCAGCCAACGCGCGGCGCGCGTGCCCCAGTAGTGGGCTTCCTCGGCCAGCGAGAAGCCGCTGAGGTCGGCGTGCGCCAGCATGAGCCGCGGCGCCGGCTGGCGCAAGGCCGGCAGGTGCTGGCTGATCAGGCCCGGGGTGGGCCGCGCCATGGCGTGGCCCCAGCGCCAGACATCCAGGCGCGAGGTCAGCCGAGCGATGTCGGGGTGGGCCTGGGCGAGCTCAGTGAGGATGGTCTGCGCCCACTCTGGCTGGCTGCGCTTGAGCAGCCACTGCCGGCCGGCGGCGGGTGTGTATTCGCTGAGCGGGCGGTAGTAGGTGAAGACGCTGGCTTGATCGTGCAGGCCCAGCGATTGGTGGTTGGCGACCACGTAACCGAGGCCGGCGCTACCGTAGAGCACGTTGTCCCAGCTCAGCGGCGCCTGGTCGTGGCCGTCTGGCAGGCTATCGAGGGTAAGGTTGGCGACCAGCCAAGGGGCGTAGCTGAGCTGAGCGATGGCGGCGCGCCACTGTGCCGGCAGACTGGGCCAGGCGTGCGGCAGAAAGCCCAGCGGGGCGGCCCAGACCAGTTTGTCGGCCTGGTAGCGCACGCTGCGCTGCTCGGCAGCGAGGTAGACGTCGGCCAGGATGCCCTGCGGAGTGACATCCAAACGCCAGACCAGGGCTTGCGACTGCAGGCGATCGCCCAGGCTGGCGGCCAGCTTGCGGGTGAGCCAGGCATTGCCCTCGGGCCAGGTCAGTACATCGTCGCTATCGGCATTGCCGGCCACGCCGTGGCGACCGGCGTAGTAGTGCAGGCCGGCCCAGGCCGAGGTCTGGCGGTAGTCGGTGCCGTAGTCGTCGCGACAGGCGTAGTTGACCCACCAGTGCAGGCTGGGGGCGTCCAGCCCCTGCTGGCGCAGCCAGTCGTGCAGGCTGATGCCGTCCAGGGCCGGGTCGGCCATGCCGCCGCGGGCGCTGGGGGTGGCGAAGGGCGGCAGGCTGCCGGCGAGACGTTGGGCCTTGTATTCGGCCATCAGCTGGATAAAGCGCTGCTGCTGGGCGCGCTCCGCCGCCGGCACGCCGAACTGGGGCAGCAGGCCGTCCTGCCAGATGCCATTGATATGCAACCGTTCCTGCGGGGCAAAGCAGAGGTGGCGCTCCTCGTATTCCGGATTCAGGGCCTGTGGGTCGCCCTTGAGCACGCCGAATTCGGCCAGCATGAGGCGGATCTCGCTGGCTTCCGGCCCGGGCAGGGGCAGGTAGTGGGCGCCCCAGGGGTAGGCGGAAACGGCGTTGTGACCGGCACGGGCATTACCGCCGGCTTCGGCTTCCAGCTCCAAGAGCTGGAAGCCCTGGTAGCCCTGCCGCTGCAGCCACCAGCCACAGGCGAGGCCGGCCATGCCGCCGCCAACGATCAGGGCCGGGGTACGGCGGACCTCGCTGGCGGCGGGGAAGCCGCCACCGTCGCGGAACTTGTGACCCAGCGTGTGGTTGGGCCCTAGCAGCTCACCGGGCGGCAGCGGCGGCGGGCTCTTGCGGCTGCAACCGAGCAGGCCCAGCGCGCTGGCGGCCAGGAAGTCGCGCCGCTTCAACGCAGCACCTGCTTCCACTCCTGCTCGAAGGTACGCACCAGGAGCTGGTTGTTGAGCCGGTTGACCTCGGCCGGCACGCGGGCCATGTCGGGCGGGAAGTTGAACAGGGTGGGCAGGGTGGCCGGGGTGACGAAGCGCAGGCCCGGCGGCAGCTTGCCGCCGGGGGTGTAAGGTTCGCGGCTGGCCAGGATATAGCCCCATTCGCCAAAGCTCGGTACCAGGGCATGGTAGGGCTGGGTGGTGAGGCCCACGCTCTCTACCGTCTGCACCACGGTCCAGAATGAATGGCGAGCATACATGGGCGAGGTGGACTGGACCACCATGCGGCCGCGCGCGCTCAGGGCCCGCTCGACGAAGCGGTAGAAGGTGTTGGTGTAGAGCTTGCCGACGGCGTAGTTGGTGGGGTCGGGGAAGTCGACCACGATAAAGTCGTAGGCATCCTGCTGGCTCTCCAGCCAGCGGAAGGCGTCGGTATTGATGACGTGGACCTTGGGGGAGGAGAAGGCATCGCCATTGAGCGCACGGAGCGCCGGGTGGGTCTTGAAGAGGTTGGGCATGGCCGGGTCGAGCTCGACCAGGGTGATGGACTCCACCTGCGGGTATTTGAGGATCTCGCGCACCGCCAAGCCGTCACCGCCGCCCAGCACCAGCACCCGCTTGGCCCAGGGCAGGGAGGAGAGGCCAGGGTGGACCAGGGCTTCGTGGTAGCGGTATTCGTCGCGCGAGCTGAACTGCAGGTTGCCGTTGAGGAAGAGCCGCACGTCGTTCTTCCAGCGCGTCAGCACGATGCGCTGGTAGGGCGTGGATTCGGCCAGCACGATGCGATCCTCGTACAGCGCATTCTCGGCAAAGCCCGACAGGCGCTCGGCGCCGACGAAGCCGGCCAGCACCAGCACCAGCACGACGCCACCCTGCGCCCACAGGCTGCGACGGGCCGGCAGCTCGGCGCGGAACAGCCAGAGCGTCCAGAGCGCGACCGCCACATTCAGCAAGCCGAACAGCAGTGCGGTGCGCACCATGCCGAGCTTGGGGGCGAGCCACAGTGGGAACAACAGGGAGACCGCCAGGGCGCCGATATAGTCCACGCTCAGGACCTGGGAGACCAGCTCCTTGAAGGCCAGGCGCGGCTCCAGGAGGCGCATGACCAGGGGGATCTCCAGCCCCACCAGCACGCCGATGATGCCGACCAAGAGGTAGAGCAGCAGCAAAAAGGGGCCGCTGAGCCAGGCGAAGGCATAGAACAGCAGCGCCGCCGAGAAGCCGCCCAGGAGGCCCACCGCCAGCTCGATGCGGATGAAGCTGGCGACGAGGTCGCGCTGCAGATGCTTGGACAGCCAGGAACCGAGGCCCATGGCGAACAGGTAGACGCCGATGACGGTGGAGAACTGGGTGACCGAGTCACCGACCAGATAGCTCGATAGCGCCGCGGCGACCAGCTCGTAGGCTAGGCCGCAGGCAGCGACGACAAAGATGGAGAACAGCAGGGCGTAGGGCATGGGTGAGGCGGGGCAAGGGCGGCGCGAGGCCGGATCAATCGGCGGACTGGCGCTTCTTTTCGATGTATTCATCCATGCGCGAGAGCAGGCGCCACCATTCGCTGCCGTCGTCACGGATCAGGCGGATAGCGCCGGCACGCACCAGGATCTTGCGCAGCTCGTCCGCTTCGAACCCGCCCAGGTGCTGCTGCAGGGTATCGAAGGAGCGGTCGGTATAGCTTTTGTGGCTGAGGAAGTGGCGGGCGGTCTCTTCGGCCATGAATTCAGTCTTGTGCTGCTCGCGCAGGGCACGCAGCTGGTTTTGTAACTGCTGGCGGCTGAGCAGGCTGCTGACTACGCCGCCGACGGCGGAGCCAAACAGTGTACCCAGGAGGGCGGACAGTGTGAGATCCATGCATACCCCGGTGACGGCACACGGCGCGGCGTGTACCCGGATAGATTGTAGAGCCGCTCAAAAACCCAGCGCAGCGGTTCTGGCAGGCGCACAAGCGCAGACAGTACGATTAGTACGGCAAGCTTGTGCAACGCCGCCAGAAAGGTTTTTCAGCGGCTCTAGTGGATGGCGGCGGCGACGATGATGGCTATGCCCAGGCACATGGCGGCGACCACGGTGGCCAGCGCCTGGTTGCGCTCTTCGATCAGGTTCTTCCACAGATCGTAGGGAGTGAGCCGGTCGATGATGATGAAGGCCAGCCAGAACACCACCACGCCGAGCAGGGAGTAGGCCAGCGAGGCAACCAGATAGTCGAGTTTCAGGAGTTCCATGTCTGTCTCCAGATCATTTGTGATAGAGCCGGCCGCCCGAGCTGCCCACGCGTTCGCGGGTCTCGCTGGCAGCACCGAACAGGGGTTTGCCCTTGTACTGGCCATAGCTGTAGAGGCCGGTGGCCAGGAGGGCGGCGATCAGATAGCTGCGGAACCACATCAGTCGTCGTCTCCACTATCGCTGCTGGCGTAGTCGCTTTCGGCCCAGCGGCGGGTCTCGAAGCTGACGCTACGCCACCAGGCCAAGAGCGGTGGTACCAGCAGGCAGGCCAGTAGCACCCAGAAGTTGACCCAGATGGGCACGCCACGGACCACCGCGATACGGTCCTGCAGCGGCGCCTTGCCCGGTTCGGTCTCGGCGTCGACTTCCAGCAGATAGTCGCCAGCCGGTATATCGGCCAGCAGGGCTTCGTCGCGGTTGCTGCCCTCGCTCCAGCTGCCGTCGGAATCGCTGCCCGAGTAGTAGCTGATCTCGCGGCCCAGGCGGTGGACCTCGCCGGTGGTCTGGTTGACCAGGGTGAGGTCGGTGTAGAGCCACTGGTTGTCGACGTTGACCTGTTGGCGGATCTCCAGATTGCCGCCACCTTCGATATGGATGGGTGGGCTGCTGAGGGTGTATTGCTGTTGGCCCTCGGGCTGGTTCAAATCGCCTTGCCAGACGGTACGCGAGGCGGCAGTGACGGCGAAGATGGCCTGCAGGATGAGCGCCAGCACGGCAAAGGCGGCAAAGGCGGCCCAGTAGCGGCCGGAACCCGGCCCGGGGCGCGGTTGGTTGGGGGCGATGCCGACGGGCTCGGGTAGCTTGACCTGGGGCTTGAAGGCAGCTTCGACCTCGGCCGGCGGGAGATACTCGGAGAGCGACCAGGTCAGCTCGGTCTCGCTGCGCTCGGATGAGAGCAGGTAGGGCGGCGAGACGTAGTCATCGACACCCACGGTCTCGCCTATGCTGACCCGCCAGTTGAATTCGCCCAGCACCTGTACCACCTCGGCCTGACAGTGCTGGAAGTGCTTGTAGGTACGGTCGAGGAAGCGCGCCTGGGTCTGCCGGGCGGGCATGATTTTAGGCTGGCGGGTAACCGCCTTGGCGAGGTTCCAGTGGCCGTTGTATTCGGTCAGCCAGGCGTAGCCGGCCTCCTCGCTGTGCAGCAGGTATTCGTCCCAGTCGTAGCGTATGCCGTCGATACGGGTGGCGCGGCGCAGGTAGCCGATGATGGCGTACTGCTTGCCGCGCAGCTTGCCCACGCTGCCGAGGGGCAGCTTGGGCTGGCGCAGGGCCTCGATGGCGCGGCTGACGATAGCCAGGGTGGGGTCGGCGGGGTCGACCACCGCGCCGCAGTGGCTGCAGCCTATCGCCTTGGTATCGGCCAGCTTGACCGAGATGGGTGCGCCGCAGTTGGTGCATTTGAAATCGCGCGCCTGGGCGCGCTTGGGGCGCTCGGTCTCCTTGGGCGCCGCCGGGTCGACCAGCTCTTCCAAGGTGAGCGCCAGGCCGATATAGACCTTGGGCGGTTGCTCGCTGTAGTCCAGGCTGGCAAAGCCCGTTTCGGAGCGCAGGTCCACGGCCGGCGCGGGGAAGCCCGGGGTGGCCTCGAAGGGCAACTCGCCCTCGACCGCGACGCAGTGCGCGGTCTCGATATTGCTGACGGTATAGGGCTCGCCGCCCAGCCGGATGGACTGGCCGACACGGTAGACATCGAACGGCGGCAGCTGGGTCTTGATGGCCTGTTCGAAGGTCAGGTAACAGAGGCCCGAGCCTTCAGATACCCAGCCCAGGCGGCCATCGTCGAAGCGGGCGTACCACTCGTTCCAGTAGCCACCCTGGTAGTTGAGCTGCAGCCGGCCGATCAGCTCGAAGCCGACGGTCTTGTGCAGGCCGCGAAAGCGCAGCCGGAAGGGGCTGCGGTCCTCGGCCAGCTCGGCCATCTTGCCGAGGTTTTCCAGATTGACGTCGCGCCGCACCAGGGTGCTGCGGCAATAGCCGCACACCGCCATGACCGAGGCGGCGGAGTGGAACTCGACTTGGGCGCCACAGGATGGGCAAGGAGCTACGCGCATGAACTCTGTTGTTGTGATTTGTTGTCAGGGCAAAGGCCGTCCGAGCCTAGCACAGCAAGACGCGGAATCAAGCGTACTAAGGCACACGGCCGGCCCGATGCCAGCTTAAATCATCGACCAGCGAGTTTGCCTAGCGCGGCGCAGTGGCGACGCGCAGCACCGGGTAGAGCTGGTAGCGCTCGTCCCAGCTGGCGTGCCGGCGGGCGAAGAATTCCAGCCTGGCAGCGGCATCCTTGGCGAAGGCCGGGTCCTTGAGTTTAGCCTCGAAGGCGGCCTTGATGGCCGGGTCGGCCAGCTGCTGGCGGGCGACTTCTTCGGCCACATAGGGCTCCATGTATTCCTTGGGTTCGAAGGCGGTATTGAAGTAGCCCCAGGCGGCCAGGGCGTCCGGTGCTTGCGGCTCCAAGAGGGCCATGACGAAGCGGGCCTTGGGCTGGGCTATGGGTACATAGAGATCGCCAGCGGCGAGCGCACGCTTCTCGGGCTGCCACTGCCCTTCCAGCGTGAGGCGCTGGTGGCTTTCTTCGGACTTGGCGGCGAACTCCATCTTGCTGGCGCGAAAGGCTTCGACCTCGGTGGTCGCGGCCTGTTTGAGCGTTTGGTACTGGATGCCATGCAGGGCCAGCTTGGCGGCCACCCAGGCGGCGTGGGCGCGCGGCACCACGTAGCCGGCCTTGGGTGCGGTCACCACCAGCTCGGGCTTGAGCTCGGGGTGCAGGGGCATGGCCCAGACTTGCGGCCTGCTCTCGTCGTAGCGTGTCATCAGGGCGCCGGAGACATCCGATTGCGTACGGGTGTAGGCGTAGCCACGGAAGGCGATGGTCTCCACCTTGTCGGTAGGCTCATAGCTCAGTGCTACCAGCTGGCCGGCCAGTTGGCGGCTGCGTGCGTCGGCGGCGGCGGCTTCGCGGCGCCACTCGGCGCCGTGGGCAGCGATCTGTTCCATGAGGGAGACGATGGTGTTGCGGGTGATGCGCACGCGGGTGGGGTAGTCCTTCCAGCTATGCGTCTCGACCAGCATGCCCAGCCGGTTGCGCAACTGGAAGTAGCCGTTGGAGAAGCGCGGCGGCGGCACGCTGGCGTAGACGCCGGAGCTCGGATCGTCCTCGACCGCGAAGCTGGGGTAGAAGTCCAGCGGCAGCGAGCCTTGTTTGGTGAGGTCGGCCACCACGGCGTTGTTGAGCGCGCGGCCGGCCTGGCGCAGGGCCTCGTCGCCGGACTGACGTGGCTCAGTCATGATGGAAATATCGTGCTCGAACTTGGCGCCGTCGGTGACGTGCAGGTCGATATAGGCCAGGGGGTCCCAGGCATCGACCAGCCGCAGCATGGCCTGCATCTCGGCCGTATCGGCCTTGGCGTAGTCGCGGTTGAGGTTGTAGTTCCGGCCGGTGGTGCGCCAGCCCATCTGTTCCGGTCCACGCTGGTTGGGGCGGTTCCAGGCACCGAAGCGCTCGTGGCCGTCGATATTGAACACCGGCACGAAGAGCAGTACCTGCTTGGTCAAAGCCCCCTTGGCGGCCTTGCCCTGCAAGGCCTCGCGCAAGGCCAGGAAGCCGGCGTCCTTGCCGTCGATCTCGCCGGCGTGGATGCCGCCCTGCACCAGCAGCACCGGCAACCGACGCGCCTGGGCGGCCTGCGGTGTGAGGGCGCCGCTTTGCGAGACTACCAGGGCCTGCATGGGGCGGCCCTCGGGAGTCTGCCCAAAGGTGATGCAGCGCACCGCCTTGGGGTAGGCGGCCTGGAAGTCATTGCAGAGCTGCTGGACTTCGCTGTAGCGGCCGGTCTCTTTGAAGCCGGAGCGTTCGGCCAGGGTGGTAAGCGGTTGGGCCAGGGCGGTGGCTACGCAGGCGGCGAGCAGCAGAGTGGGCAGGTGGCGGGGCATCGGCTTCCTCCATGGAGCCCTGGGGGCATCGCTATTCTTGTTGACCTCCGGCTAGCAAAGGCCTGGTCTAGCAACGCAAAAGCCAACGACCTTTCGGAACGCTGGCTTTTGGCAGATTTCAATGGTGGACCGAAGGAGGATCGAACTCCCGACCTCTGCATTGCGAACGCAGCGCTCTCCCAGCTGAGCTATCGGCCCTTGGCGGTACTTGGTGCGAGGGAAATATAGCGTGCTGTTTGTGGCGCCGACAAGCCCGGCTCGTT
>NZ_DATCSC010000041.1:0-13499 GCF_036568685.1 Chitinimonas sp. | reverse complement strand
CCCCGGCTTTTTTCGAACACCACAACCTGCAGGCCCTGCGCGGCAAGTGCCTGTGCGCAGGCCATACCCGCCATGCCTGCGCCAATGACGGCGACTCGGCCCTTCGTCATGTTTACCCCCTTTGCAAGCTACCGGCTGGCTGGCCGGAACAAATCGAACCGTGATTGTACTAAATGGTAGTAATATTTACTGATTAGTAAAAATACCGGCGAATTGTGCTTGAAAAGGCCGCCGTGATGCGGCGGCGGTACCCAAAGGAGCAACGTAGTGTTGAAGCGACTGATCACCGTGGTGCTGGCTTGTCTGGCGCTGCACGCCCCGGCGGAGGAACCGGCACCTGTCCGTACCGTGCCCGAGGTGGATATCCAGCGGTATCTGGGTAGCTGGTACGAGATCGCCGCCTTCCCCATGTTCTTTCAGCGCCAGTGCATTGCAGACACACAGGCCCGCTACGACCTGGATGAAAAGGGCGGGATACGCGTGCACAACCAGTGCGCCACCTCGTCCGGCATCGACAAGGCGGAAGGGCGGGCCAAGGTGGTAGAAGGCAGCGGCAATGCCAAGCTGCGCGTCTCATTCTTCTGGCCGTTCTGGGGGGACTACTGGATTCTGGCGTTGCAGCCGGACTACCAATGGGCGCTGGTGGGCAGCCCAACCCGCAAATATCTCTGGCTGCTCTCGCGCACACCCAGCCTGCCGGCCGAGGAATTGCAAAAGGCGCTTGAAGCCGCCAAGGCCCAGCAGTTCGATATCAGCCAGCTGCGCTATACACCGCAATCGGCGGTGGCAAGGGCAGCGCAGTAAGCCTGTGATGACCTGATTGGGGCGGGGGGGGGCCAGCCCCCTCGTCGCCGCTTGCCTGCCATCGCCCTCAACCCAGCTGCTTGCGCATGGGGATGCTATCGAGCGAGAAACCGCGCGGCGAGTGGTAGGGGGCGATGGCGTCCCCCACAAAGCCGGCGCGGCGGTAGAAGGGCGCGGCGTTGAGGGTGGACTGCAAGTGCACTTCCGCAATGCCTGCCTCGCGCGCCAGTTGCTCCAGAAAGGCCAGCATCTGCTGCCCCAGCCCTTTGCCCATCTGCGCAGGGCTTACAAACAGCGAATCGATCTGCCCGTCCGGGATGGCAATCGCCCCACAGGCACAGACGCGACCGTCGATCTCCAGCACATAGCAGTGGTCGGCCACAAAGGCGGCGAACCCTTCGCCCGGCGCGCCATCGGTCCAGCGTTCCAGCAGTTCATCCGGGTAGTGCCCGCGCGAGCCATGCAGGATGGCGGCGCTACGCACATCGAACACGGCTTGGGTATCGGCAGTGGTGGCTTTGCGGATGGACATGGCGGCGTTTGGCAGTTGTATGGCCTCTGAACACCCACATCCTACCCGGTAGCTGCGTACCGGTAGTCCCTTATCGGCCCGCCGTCACGGCTATGCTCCGCCACCCCCTTTAGGCCAACTGCAGCCGGTGGCTGGTTGGCCACCGGCTGGGTGCCGAGCGCGTTAGCGGATGTCAGTCGACTCCGACAGTGTGCGCCAAGCCTGCAGCTCGTCCAGCCGCAGCGCGAGCTTCTCCGCGATGCCGGCATAGGCGTCGCTACCGGCTGCATAGCGCAGCGGTGGCTTTGCTTCGCCGGCCAGGCGTACCAGCGCCGCGCCCAGTTTGGCCGGGTCGCCGGCCTGCTGGTGGTTGTGCGCGGTGTAGTTGTGCTGGATGGCGGCCGATGTCTCGGCGTAGTCGGCGATGCGCTGCTCGCCCCAGCGTACCGAGCTGGTGTCGAGGAAATCGGTACGGAAGAAGCCTGGCTCCACGATGGTCATGTGGATGCCGAAGGGGGCAAGTTCCAGCGCGAGCGATTCCGAGTAGCCCTCTACCGCGAACTTGGTGGCGCAATACACGCCGGCGCCGGCAAAGCCGTATACGCCGCCGATAGAGGAGAGGTTGAAGATATGCCCGCTGCGCTGGCGACGCATGGCCGGCAGCACAGCGCGGGTGACATGCAAGAGGCCGAAGAAATTGGTGTCGAACTGGCGCTGGATCTCTGCGGCCGCGACTTCCTCGAACAAGCCCAGCAGGCCGTAACCGGCATTGTTGACCAGTACGTCGATGCGGCCGAAGGTGGCCAGGGCGCTTGCCACGGCGGCTTCTGCCTGGGCCGGTTGGCTGACGTCCAGCGCCAGGGATAGCACCTGCTCGCCATATTCGGCGTAGCGCTGCTGCAGGTGCTGTTGATTGCGCCCGGTGGCGACCACCTTGTCGCCGGCAGCCAGCGCCGCGCGGGCGATTTCGGCACCGATACCGCGTGCGGCACCGGTAATAAACCAGATCTTGCTCATGATGGCGTCCTTTTCCAATCGCGCCAGTCGGTTGACCGGCCTGGCGTGCATTATGGAAAGGCACGGATAGGGTGCGAAGGCGGGTTCCTCTGCGGGTATTGCCTGATCCTCTATTTCTTGCCGAATTGAGATCATGATTCGGCCCGGTTTATTATCTAAACATCTATCCAGCCAAGACCGCCATGAACCGCTCCTCGCCACCTGCCCTGGCCACGCTACGTGCCCACACGGCCTCTCTGGTCGCTCAGCTTGCCCCGGCAGAGGGCTATACCGAGACCGCCCTGGCCGAGGTGCGCTTGATGCGTGCCAACCGGGCCCTCCCGCGCACGCCGGTACTCTACGAGTCTTGCATCTGCGTGATCGTGCAGGGCAGCAAGCTGGGCTATCTGGCCGGTACCGCCTACCGCTACGATGCGCAGCACTACCTGGTGGTGTCGGTGCCCATGGCCTTTGAGAGCGAGGCCCAGGCGCGGCCGAGCGAACCCTTGCTGGGCGTCTCACTACGCATCGACCCCACCATTGCCACCGAGCTGGCGCTGGCGATCGATGCGCAGGCACCGGCTGCCGCGGCGCCGCAGGGCATGCTGTCCACGCCCATGGATGAAGACTTTGCCGACGCGCTGCTGCGGCTGCTGCGCGCGTTGAGTTCGCCGCTGGAGGCCAAGCTCCTCGGCCCGGCCATCTTGCGCGAGCTGTACTACCGTGTGCTGACTGGCCAGCAGGGGCCGGCCATGCGGGCGGCGCTGACCCACGGCAGCCATTTCGGCCGCATCGGAAGGGCGTTGCGCTATATCCATGCCAACCCCACCCGCACCATCAGCGTGGCCGAGCTGGCGCAGGAAGCCAGCATGAGCGTGCCGGCCTTCCATGCCCACTTCAAGAGGGTGACGCACAACTCGCCGCTGCAATACCTCAAGACCACCCGGCTGCACCAGGCGCGCCTCCTGATGGTACGCCAGGGCGTGACGGCCGCCGCAGCCGCCGCGGCGGTGGGCTACGAGAGCAGCTCGCAGTTCAACCGCGAGTTCAAGCGCCTGTTTGGCCGCACCCCGGTCGAGGAGGCGCGCGCCATGCAGCAGGTGCTGGCGCTGCAGGCGGCCTGATGGCCTAGGTCACCACCTCACTGCTGGTTCCGTTCAAGTGTGGGTCCGCCCGCAGCCGCTCGGCCAGCAGGTCGATAAAGCTACGTACCTTGGCCGAGCCGTACTTGTTCTCGCGGTGCACGATATGGATGGGCAGGGGGGCGTTCTCGTAGTCCGGCAGCAAGATCTGCAGCTCGCCCGATGCAAGGTGGGGGGATATCTGGTAGGACATCAACCGGGTGATGCCCAGACCCGCGCGGGCGGCCTCGATGGCGGCATCGTTGCTGCTCACCGTGAGCCGTGGCCGGAGTTTGATGGCGCTAGGTGCGGTCTCGGGGCCGAACTTCCATTCCACCATGGGGGATACGGCCGTGGCGGCGATGATGGTCCTGCCCTGCAGGTCTTGTGGCGTTGTGGGCGCACCATGCGCGGCCAGATACGCGGGTGAAGCGCACAGCACGCGCCGCACTTGCCCCACCTTGATGGCGCGCAGGCTGGAATCGGGTAGGGGACCGATGCGCACGGCCACATCCACGCCTTCCTCCAAGAGGTTGACCACCCGGTCCAGAAACAGCGCCGACACTTCTACCTCAGGGTAGCGGTTGAGGTAGTCCACTACGCCGGGCATCACGAACATCTTGCCGAACAGCACCGGCACCGTGAGGGTCAGTTGGCCGCGCGGAATGGCATTGATGCCGGCAGCGGCCTCATCCGCCTCGTCCACCTCCTCAAGAATGCGGCGGGCATCGTCCAGATAGCGCTGGCCGGCCTCGGTCACCCGCACCATACGGGTAGAACGCTGCAGCAGCTTCACCCCCAGCCGGGTTTCCAACGCGGCAACTGCTCGCGTAACTGCCGGTGGCGACATGCCCAAGCGGCGCGCGCCGCCGTTAAAGCTCTCGGCCTCGCACACCGCTACGAAGACTGCCATCAGGTGCAATCTGTCCATGATAAATTCCACTAGATGCAATAATAAATTGCATTGTAAGGCTATTCTTCTGTTTGATGCATTTTGGCAAAGTGGCGTCACTCGCAGCGCACTGGGCGATGCGAACCTGAATCACTAGCCAAGGAAACCATCATGAGCCGCATCAGCATCCCTACCGTCGAGCAATCTGTTGAAGCCAGCAAGCCGCTGCTGGCCGCCGTCAAACAACAACTGGGCGTGGTGCCCAACCTGATGAAGCTGGTCGGCCACAGCCCGGCCGCGCTGGAAGGCTACCTCTCGCTCAATGGCGCGCTGAACAAGGGCAAGCTCGATGGCGCCCTGCGTGAGCGCATTGCCCTTGCCGTGGCCGAATTCAACGGCTGCGACTACTGCCTCTCTGCCCACACCTATCTGGGCCTGAACGTGGCCAAGCTGAGCGAGGCCGACATCGCCGCCGCCCGCGACCACCAGAACAGCGACCCCAAGATCGGCGCCGCTTTGCGCTTCGCCTTCCGCGTGGCATCCGAACGTGGCCGGGTGAGTGATGCCGACATCGCCAGCCTGCGCCAAGTGGGTTTTGACGAAGCCGAGATCATCGAGATCGTGCTGGTAGTGGCACTCAATGTGCTGACCAACTACGTCAACAACGTGGCGCAGACCGATATCGACTTCCCCAAGGTATCGGCCAAGTAAGCCGCCTTCGCATCTCACCCACCTTCTTGATTGGAACTGACATGACTTTTGTTATCGCCAAACGCGTTGCCAAGCTGGTTCTGCTGGGCGCCATGCTGGGCCAGGCCTATGCCGCCGCCCCGGTTACCAAGGACGGTGTTACCACCATCCACCTGACCGAATACAACGGCTACTTTGCTGCCAAAGAGACGTTGACCGACCTCAAGCCCGGTGAGTACGACTTCGTGGTGACCAACAAGGCCGGCAAGTTTGTGGGCTTCAATGTGCAGGACCAGAAGTCCCATGAGCTGCTGGGTGGATTTGGCCTGCAGCCGAACGAGACCAAGACCGCCCGCGTCACTGTCTCCGAAGCCGGCTTTCGCTACCGTTGCCCCATCAATGTCACGCCGTGGTACGACGTGGACATGACCAAGTAATCCGACAAGCCCTACCTTGACTGCCGCCTGTTGGCCCTGCTGCATAGTGCGGCAGGGCCTCTTTTGCATATCGGCAATCTGTCATCGCGAAGGTGCCATTGGCCGTACATGCGCAATGCAGCAGCCTGATTGCCTGGGCCGCCTAGCCCGGCACTATGCCGATGCTTTGCAACCAGCCTTCAACCAGCCGTGGCCAGCCGCTGATCGGCAGCGCGCTGGGCCGCAGGCCGAAGGCATGGCCACCCTGGGCGTACAGGTGCAGCTCGGCCGGCACGGCGTGCGCTTGCAGCGCGGCGTAGTAGAGCTGGGTGTTTTTTACCTTGTCCACCGGGTCGTCCCCGGCATGCAGCAAAAAGGTGGGCGGCGTGTTGGCCGTCACCGGCACATTGGGGTTCAGCTTGCCGGTCTTGGTCACCAGATGGCCGGGGTAGAGGGCGATGGCGAAGTCCGGGCGGGCGCTTTGCCGGTCGGCTTCGTCGACCGGCGGGTAGAGCCGCCGGGCGTACTGGGTGCTGATGGACGCCACCAGGTAGCCGCCGGCCGAGAAGCCCAGCACGCCGATCTTGTCCGGCTGTATGCCGTAGCGGCTGGCCTGCTGCCGCAGCAGCCGGATAGCCCTTTGCGCATCTTCCAGCGCCAGCCTGGGGATGGCCAGGTTGTCGGGGCGACAGTCGCAGTGCCAGTCGTAGGTGGGGCTGGGTACCCGGTACTTGAGCAACACGCAGGTGATGCCACGGCTGGTAAGCCAGTCGCATACCTCGGTGCCTTCCAGGTCCATGGCCAGCACATGAAAGCCCCCGCCGGGCATAACCACGACCGCCGCGCCGGTCTGGCCGCTGGTGGGGGGATAGACCGTCATGGTGGGCTGGGTGATGTTGGTCACCGCTGTCCAGGGGCGGCCGGCGATCAGATGCTCGGTGCGCAGCGTTTCGGTCTCCGGCCCCGGCACCGGCAGTGGGTCCGGCACCTTGCCTGGCCAGAGCGCAATGGGTGTGGGCGCATCGGCCGGTGAGCCGGCCTGGGCGCTGCCACCCAACCCGATCAGGGCCATGAGGCCAACCGCCAAGCACTTGGGCCAGCTCATGGCGCCACCTCGGATGCCGCTACAGCCAGGATCTCATACGCCGCCTCTACCCGCGCCGGGATGGGGTAGCCCTTGTTGGCCAGGATCGCGATGCCGATCTGTTTGGCCGGCACAAAGGCCACATAGGCGCCAAAACCACCGGTAGAGCCGGTCTTGTTGAAGAGCGTGGGCAGCACCGGCTGCTGTGGTTGGGGGATGGCCTCTGCTGGGTTGAGCTGGCGGGACATGCCTTCCGAATTGCCAGCCAAGAGCTGCGGCAGCGTGCCGGGGTAGGGGTACTGCTCCCAGCCCAGGCCCTGGCCCATGGGGCCGACCTGGAAGTAAGCCAGGTGGGTATCCTCCACCGCCTGGCGCATGGGTTCAGGCAGTTGGCTGGGGTCGATATTGAGCTGTACGTAGCGGATCAGGTCGGCCGCGCTGGCCTTGATGCCGTAGGTTTCGGCATCCAGCGGGTTGGGGTTCACGCGTACCTGCTTGCCTTCCTGGTTATGGCCCCAGGCATAGCTGGCCATGGCGTTTTGCGGCACCTTCACATAGCTGTGCTTGAGCCCCAGCTGCTTGAGGGTTATGCCTTCCATGGCGGCGGGGAAGTCCTGCCCCAGCGCCTTGGCCGTGGCGCGGCCCAAGAGACCCAGGCTGGGGTTGGAATAGCCGCGCTGGGTGCCGGGCGGGGCGTCTGGCTGCCACTGCTGGAAGTACTGGGTCAGGTCGGCATCGGTATTCACCCACTCCGGCAGCTGCAATGGCAGGCCGCCGGCCGTATAGGTGCCCAGTTGCAAGAGGGTGGCTTCATCAATGCGGCTGCCCTTGAGCTCGGGCAGATAGTGGCTGGGGTGGTCACCCAACGAGAGCTTGCCTTGCCGCTGCGCATAGGCCGCCAGGGTAGCGGTAAAGGTCTTGCTGACCGAGCCCAGCTCGAACAGCGTGTTCTTGTTCACCACGACCTTGCTCTGGCGCGATGCCAGGCCGTAGTTGTAGAAGCGGGCGTGACCTTGGACCGTGACCGCGACGGCCATGCCGGGGATGTCGTACTTGGCCATGATGGGCTTGATGGCGGCGTCCACGGCTTTACGTAGGCGCTGGTTGTCGTCGTTGGCGTGGCTGGCAAGTGGAGCCAGGCTGATGGCCGCAAGGGCCATGGCACGGATGGGGTGTGTGAGCAAGATGGTCTTCCTGTTTGTTTCTTGTTATTTAAAGTTTGCTTTAATTGTTGGTCAGTAAGCACTCGGTTCGGCCGCTAAAAAAACCAGCGAAGCGGTTCTGGCTAGGCGTGCAAGCGCAGACAGTACGGTTAGTACGGCCAGCTTGCACAACGACGCCAGAAGGGTTTTGTTAGTGGCTATTGCGTCAAGGTTTCGGCCACGATGCGCGCGGCCATTGCCAGCACCTCGTTGCGATAGGCGGCTTCCGGCTCGCTGCGGGTGTAGTAGATGGCCAGCACGATGGGCGGCTTGCCCTTGGGCCAGATCAGGCCGATATCGTTGGTGGTGCCGTAGGCGCCGCTACCGGTCTTATCCGCCACCTGCCAGTCCGTGGGCACACCAGCGCGGATGCGTAGGGCACCGGTGGTGTTGCCCAGCATCCAGTCGGTGAGCTGTACCTGCTGCACCTTGCCCAGCGCATCGCCCAGCAACAGCTTTTGCAGGCTCTGCGCCATGGCGGCCGGGCTGGTGGTATCGCGCGGGTCATTGGGGATGGCGGTATTGAGCTCGGTCTCCCAGCGGTCCAGGCGGAAGGTGGTATCGCCCAGGCTGCGCGCAAAGGCCGTCACCGCCGCCGGGCCGCCCAGTTCCTTGATCAAGAGGTTGCCGGCGGTGTTGTCGCTGTACTGCAAGGTGGCGGCGCACAGCTCGGCAATGCTCATGCCGGCTTCCGTCCCGGCGTGCTTTTCGGTAATGGGCGAATAGGCCACCAGCGACTCGCGCGGGTAGGCAACGCGCCGCGCCAGGAGGCTAGGGTCCTTGGCGCTGCGCTGCAAAATGCCGGCCGCGACCATGACCTTGAAGGTGCTGCAGAAGGGGAAGCGCTCATCCGCCCGGTAGCTGCTCTGGGCACCATTGGCGGTATTGATGGACGCTACGCCCAGCCGGCCGCCACTGGCGGCTTCCAGGGCGGCCAGGCGGTTCTGGGTGACGTAGCCGGCCTGGCTGTCTGGCAGCGAGGTACAGGCGGCGATGGGGGCGGCGGCTGCGGCCAGCAGCAGCTTGCGGCGCGTGGGGTTGAGGGTGTTTTGCTTGGCTTGCACGGCTTCCTCCTAAGTGTGGCGGCCGGTGTTGGGCCGGCGCTGAATGGGAGGTAGTCTGCCGTGCCGCTCAGCTTGGCAGGAGTGGCAAGGGTGTAACGTTTGGAACGTGGGGCTCAGCGTGCCGGTTTGGGCCTCTGTAAGAGGTAGTGAGCTTGGCTCATGCTATGGTTTCTAATGTATACGGCTAACCGATAAATGGGTATGACTTATTAGAGCAGAGCCAAATTTTTGAATTGAAATTTGATATAAGGAAATAGGTAAACAGTGAATTCTGATGCCTTTGATTATATTTTCAACTACCTTTGGGACGGTGGTGGAAAAATTGGTTATTTATTGTGATCGATCGTGGGAGGAGTTATGCCTGAAAATAATGAAACCTGGTCGGAACGGTTTGCACGGGAAGTGGATGCAGCTGTCCGTTTGTTGAGAAATCGACCTTTGCTTGGCATGATCTTTGTTGTTGGGGTGGGTATTTACATCTGGCATCAATGGCCGAGTAAACCGGAGGATCGTCATCCAAGTACGCCAGGGGCGGCTGCATCCAACATGGTGGATGTAGCACAGAAGGCCGGTGCTGTAGGAAAAGGTGTTGAGGCGCCAGGAGCCGGCGTGGAACAGACCTACCAACCGGCAAGTCTAGCTACAGTTTTTATTCATGTCAGATCAGAATCGCAGCGTGAAAAAGCGATGCTGATCAGAAAAGAATTGGAACGACTGGGTTTTTTTGTTAAGCGAATTACCTTTGAGCCTCAAGTAGGTACTGCTGGTGCGAATGTCATATATTGGGATGGGCATGATCGCAACGAGGCCGAAACCATTGGCCGTGCTTTGGAGAAGTTAAATATTTTGAGTCGCGCTAAAGTAGTTGATCGCTCCCATGGCTTGGATGAACCTGTCTCGCGGAGTTATGAGGTTTGGTTTTGAGTAAATCATCATTTCTAAGTAATGATGCTCACAAATCATTCTGCACCTGCACCGCGCGCCCCAGCACCCGCAGTACATCGCCGTGCTCCGGCCGCACGGTCCAGTCCGGGTAGCGGGTCTTGTCGGGGTTGTCGCTGGTCACGCGCACGGCGCCGTCCGGTTCCACCATCAGCCGCTTGATATAGAACTCGCCCTGGTAGTCGATGGCGTAGATCTTGCCGTTGCGGATGCGGGTGTCGCCGGTGTTGAGGGTGACCGAGGCGCTGTCGGTGATGGCGGGGGACATGCTCTCGCCCTCGGCCTGGACGGAGACGAGGCGCGCGGGGTCGAAGCCCATGCGCTCGCACCAGGCGCGGCGGTAGCGGTTGGGGGAGCCTTTGGCGTCGATCTCCCATTGCAGGCGGCCGGAGCCGGCACTGAGCTTGAGTGTCAAACGTTGTACCTGTATCTCGTCGCTGGTCAGCGGGTCGGTATCGTCGAACGCCTTGATGGGCCGGGGCTCGCTGCGGATATTGCCAAAGTCGCGCGGGCCCAGCGGGTCGCCCATGGCGTCCGGGCCGGTAGTGGGGGCGGGGGGCTGGCGGCCGAGCTTGCGCAGCAGGCTGGCCACCTGGCCGGCACTATCTGGGTTCTCGTCTCTGGCGGGCTCGGCATCGTGCCCGCTACCAAACAATAGCCACTCCGGCGTGCGGCCCAGCACGTGGGCAATCGCCACGAACTCGCGCACCGCCTCTTCATCCAGCATCACATAGTCCAGCAACCAGCGCGGGTTGAAGCGGTCCAGCGGCGGCTCGGCCTGCGGCAGGCGCAGGCCCAGGGCATCGAGCCGGGCCTGCAGGCGCGGCGCGAGGTCCTTGGCGACCACTTCCTGGAAGTGCGGTGTATCCATCCAGCCGCGGTGTTTACCAAAGGCCAGCTCCAGCCGGCGGGCGAGCGAATCGCCGATCTCCTTGCTGGTCTTGGGGCTGAAGATCTGGCTGATATAGGCCGGCGCGGTCTCGGCACGGCGGGCGAGGGCAGCTTGCCCGCCCGCTTCGTTGATGAGCTGGCGCAGGTTGTGGCGGCGTATCTGTTTGGAGTCCATGCCGCGCATTTAAACAGAGTTTAGCTAATGGCGAAAGTGTTTTTTTGCTGGTTATGAGCGCAAGGCTATTGCTTTGTGATTACCTTGTGGCTAAACTTTGTTGCATGAAGCTAAAGGACTACTTCAAACTCAAGCCCGGTAATCGATTGAAGCTGGCCAGGGCAGCCGGCACCGAAGCGGCCTACCTCTCCCAGATCGCCGGGGGCCACAAAATACCTTCTCTACAACTGGCGCGCGCCATAAGGGACGCCACCCAGGGCCAGGTCAGCTATGACGATCTGCTGCCCGAGCTGGAGGCCACACCATGAGCGGCGCGCCCCATTGCCGCCCCGCCCGAAGATGGGCGGGGCGGAACGGCCAGGGTACGCCTACCCCGGCTGGTCTGGCTAAATGTTTAGCTAATGTCTCTTTCAACGCTCATCGAGCGGTTCGGTCAGCGCCCGCCAGGTGTGCTCATAGCTCTTCAGCGCCTGCTCGCGCATGTTGGAGCCCAGCAGAAACGCCGTGGTGTGCTCGTACTCGTGCCGCATGGCCCGGTACAGCACATCCGGGTTGGGGTGGGTGGCGATCAGGGCGCGCAGAGCGTCCTGCAGCGCGGCGTAGGCGCCAAAGTTGGCGGCCTGCGGGTCGGGTTGCTCGGTCTGGGACATGGCGCTTCCTGCTCGGTAGGTGGGGTTTGCCGCCAATCTAGCATGGCTGGGGACAACATTTTCACAGCGGCCTTCATGGCCTTGTCATCACTTTGACGGACAGAGGAATAACACTATGGAACAGCAACTGTTTGACAACAGCGTGACCGAACAAGCCCAGGGCTGCGCGGCCTGTACTGCCAGCAACCGTTTTGGCCGCGCCACCGAAGCCCTGCTGCGCCCGGTGGCAGCACAACGCCCGCGGCTGATGCCCACCTGGCAGGTACTGGGCCGTGAGCTGTGGCAGAGCCCGCGCATTCTGGCCGGCCGCTTTGTCGACTGGGCTGACCGCCGTAACGACTGAGCGCCACTCGTAAAGCCCTTCTGGCGTTGTTGTGCGAGCTTGCCGTACCAATCGTACTGTCTGCGCTCGCACGCCTAGCCAGAACCGCTGCGCTGGGCTTTACGAGCGGCGCTGCGCGCTATGTGTGATGCCCATACCTGGAAATAGCTTTAAGGCGTTGCTGCGCGGGTTTCCAGCCACGCCCATGTTTTGAACAAATGACTTGGTAGCGCGCCCACCCCACCTGGGCGCGCCATCTGGCCCCACCGGCCCGAACACAGGAGCAAACCATGACGATGCTGACCCACGTGGCCGGCAGGGCCCCGCTACGCCCGCGTAAACAGGAGATGCCGCAATGAAGCTGATCTGGTACCCCTTTTTCGTGGCCGACTACGCCCGCGATACCGCCCAGCTATCCATGCTGGAAGACGGCGCCTACCGCCGCCTCTTGGACCACTACTACCTTACCGGCCAGCCGCTGCCGACCACCGCCGTGCAATTGCACCGGATCTGCAGGGCGGTACAGGCTGATGAACAGGCAGCGGTGGATGCTGTGGTGGCGCAGTTCTTTACCTTGGGTGAACAAGGCTGGACGCACCAGCGGGTAGAGGCGGAGCTGCGCAAGAACAGCGAGATCAGCAAGAAGCGCAGCTCGGCCGCGCTCAAGCGGCATGGCAAGCTGGCACAGGGCCAGCCTGCCGCTGCTGAACAAATCTCAAGTGCACTGCAAGTGCAGCTGCCGGTGCAGACACAATCACAGTCACAAATACCTACACCCTCTCTCGCCACTGCGGGCGCAAGCGCTGGACAACCTTTGCCGGCCGACTTTACCCCCGGCCCAGCGCAACAGGCCCTGGCGCACAACCTGGGGCTGGATCTGGCCGCCCAGCTGGCGCTGTTTCGCGACTATTACACCGCCAGCGACGAGCGGCTGGTGGATTGGCAGGCCAAGTTCTCTGGCTGGCTACGCCGTGCACCGGGCTTTGGTGGCAGCCGCCATACGGCCAAACCGGCCCGTCGTAGCGTGCGCCATGCCATACCCGCCACAGATTACGCGCTCGATGCCAGCCGCCACGGCAGCAGTGCGTTGACCGCGGCCGAGCTTGCCGAACTGGAGGCGCAGCATGCATGCGCTCTCTAGGCTCTTGAGCCGGCTGGGCAAGCTCAGCGTGGCCAAGGGGGAGTGCGAAGAGCACGGCGCCTTTGAGGCCTTTGTGATGAACGAGCGGGCACCACGTTGCCCCACCTGCCACCAGCGCGAGCGGCGGGTACAGGACGTGCTGCAGGCCAATGCCCGACGGCTGGCCTGGCTGATGGAGGTAGCGCATATCCCTGCCCGCTATGCCGGTGCCGGCTTCAAGACCTTTATCCCCCATACCCCGGCGCAGCGCGAGGTGCTGGCGCGCTTCAAGCGTTACCTGGCCGGCTTTGGCAAGGCGGTGGAGCAGGGCGGTGGGCTGATCGTGACCGGCGGGGTGGGCACCGGCAAGACCCACCTCGTCTGCGCGCTGGCCAACAACATCCTGCACCAGTACGGCCGTGCAGTGCGCTACTGCACCGCCCAGCAGATGCTGGCCGAGATCAAGGCCACCTATGGCCAGGAGGACAAGAGCGAGGCCGGCGAGGTGGCGCGCTTTGCCGCCTATGACCTCTTGATCCTCGACGAGGTGGACATGCACCGCGGCAGCGAGACCGACCTGTTGCTGCTCTTTGCGGTGATCAACCAACGCTACAACGCC
>NZ_DATCSC010000040.1:0-14682 GCF_036568685.1 Chitinimonas sp. | reverse complement strand
GCCCAGGCTGGCGACGGTGATGAGGGTCTTGCGCAGGTATTGCATGTCTGGCTCCAGGGTTATTGGGGTGGCGCCGGCCAGGCGCCCCCGCTTGTCACAGATCGTACTTCAGTTCGGCAAAGACAGTGCGCTGGGTGTAGGGGTGGAAGGCCCAGTACCTGGTATTGCCCAGGTTGTCCACGCCCAGCGAGGCGGTCCAGTGACGGTCGTAGCGATACTGGGCGCGAACATCGGCCACCAGGTAGTCGCTCACCCCGGTGTAAGTGGCGCCATTGGGGTCGCTGCCATCGAGGGTGCCATACTGCCTGCCGCTGTAGCGCAGGCCCAGGCTGGCGCGCCAGGCCTCGCTGAAGCGGTAGCCTGCCAGCAGGGTGGCGCGCCATTGCGGCACGCGCGGCTGCCAATGGCCCACGCTGGCCGGGAAACGGTCGTTGCGGACAATCTCGGAGTGCGCGTAGGTCAGGCTGCTGCTGAGGTCCAGGCCGCGGATGGCGACATCGCTCGCCTGCCAGGACAGCTCCAGCCCATAGGTGCGGATCTGATCCACGTTCTGGATATTGGTGACATTGGGCGTGACCGTGACATTGGTCTGCGAGTAGAGCGCGTCGCGGCTGTCCTCGCCGAACACGGTAGCGCGTAGCGAACCCTCATCGAGGCTGCGCTCGGCCGTCAGCTCGCCGGTCCAGGCACGCTCGGGTTTGAGCGATGGGTCATTGTTGACCAGCACGTTGTTGACGATGCCGCCCTGGTAGAGCTCGGCCACCGTGGGCATGCGGACCGAGCGGCCCAGCGAGGCCTTGAGCGTCCAATCCGGCAGGGTCTGCCAGGCCAGCGCCGCCTTGGGCGAGAAGTAGTGTTCCTTGCGGCTCACCAGGGCCACGGCCGTCGTGGCGTTGGCCAGGTAGCCGTTGTGCGCCTGCCATGCCTCCCAGCGCCCGCCCAGGGTGCTGCGCCAATCCGGTGCCATGCGCCAGGTGTCCTGCAGATAGAGGCTGTCGAGCTGTGTCTTGCCGCCAAAGGCTGACGCCTGGGTAGCGGCCGGACCACGCAGCCAGTCCGTCGTGTTCGATACCAGGCTCTTGAGGGTATAGCGCTCGGCCTGATAGCCGAAGTCCAGCACCTGCGCCCCCGCCGGTCGCCAGACGCCCTTGAGCGCCAGCGTACGCCAGCCGGTGCCGGACAGATCGGTCAACTGCCCGGCACCGCCGGCATCAGCCTGCGGCAGGGCTACCGTGGGGGTGCGGACCTCGTCCTTGCGGTAGTCGTACCGGCTGGCGGCCAGTTCCCAATCGAATACACCGCGCGCGCTCTGCTTGAGCGAGAGGCCTTGCATGAGGTGATTGAGCTGAGCACGGCTGGGGGCAAAGTCGGCGGCGCTGAGCGCGTACTGCTTGCCGTCTATGACCACATTGCCGCTATAGACCGGTTTGCCCGAGGCATCGCGCAGATAGCTCTGCGAGCGCCGCTCGGCATCGTTCTGCCAGCTACCCAGGGTATAGCTGAGCCGCAATGAGGGCGAGAAGTCGTAGGCCAGCTTGGCCTTGGCATGGTCCTGCACGGTATGGACCTGGTTGGTCGAGCCCAGGATCCACCAGTTCTGGTTCTTGGGATTGCGATCAGCCACGGCACCGCTGACCGGCATACCTCCGGCGACCACCGTACCGGCGCTCACGAGCCGGTTGGCAAAGGCGATGGGCTGGCCGTCGTTGTCCAGCCGGTTGACGCTCAGCCACCACGACCAGGCCGCATTGCGGTTGCCCAGGCTGGCGCTGACCTGGCTGCCGTCATAGCTGCTGTCGCTACCGTACTGGCGAAAGCCCTGGTGAAAGCCGGACAGTTTGATATGGGCCTCCAGCCGTTGCGGCATGCGGGTAACGTAGTCCACCACCGCGCCGACCGAGTTGCCCGAGTAGGCGGCAGAGAAAGGCCCGTAGAGCACATCCACCCGCTCGATCTCTTCCGGCGTGACCATACCCCAACGTGGCGTGTAGGTGGCGCCGTTGCCCAAGAGGTTGGAGAGCAGGATGCCGTCGGCGTAGACCAGCGAACGTGCGCTGTTGCCGGTGCCGGAGGCGCGGCTGGCCAGCACTGCATGGTCGTAGTCGCCGTTGTAGCGCTTGCGCACATTCAGGCTGGGCAGGTACTTGAGCGCATCTTCGGCATCGGTGGCATTGATGGCGGCATCGATCTCGCGGCCAGAGATGCCTTCGATGGTGGTGGGGATCTGGGTGGGCAGCGAGCTGACACGCTGGCCGGTGATGGCGATGGAACCAAGGTCCTTGTTGGCGCCCCCGGCGGCCAGGGACGACGGGCAGGCCAAGGCAGCCAGCAGCGCGGCAGCAAGCGGGGTAAGGCGGTACAGCATGGGAGGTCTTTCGTCTGACTATGGCCGCGCGACACGGGCGCGACCTGGACTACCGGCCATGGTGGCCGGTAGGCGGAAAGCTGCAGATGCAGCCTGTACGGTCAGGCGTAAGCGGGTGGGCCGCGCGAACGTGTGGCGGCCCAGCTATAGAGCGGACGGGGAGCGTGGTAGTAGAGCGGTGGCAGGACCGGCTCGGCGATATCCAACGGCAGGCTGGCGACTTCGGGTGGTGGTAGCACGACCTGGCCACCATGGGCCAGGCAGAAGGGGCAATGCTTGGCGTGGGCCAGTCCATCCATGCCCGCAGGAGTCGGTGTACCCAGGTCGAGCTTGACCAGCCGCTTGCCCCCGGTCGTGGAGCAGACCTCGGCCCAAGTCTCCGCCCTGCCTTGCTGGCGAGCCAGCACCTGGCCCAGCGCCGGCATGAGCGCGGCCGCCAGCAGCGCCAGCAAGGCGAGGCAGAGCGCAAGGCGGTGGGTGGTACGGGTCCAGAGCATGGGCGGAGCATAGCAAGCGGCGGCGCTCCCGAGCCAGCTGCGGCAATTGGTCGCAGCACCGTGTCGCCATACCGACGGACGTCCCAGTTGTGGGATGCACCTGTCCCAGAAGCGGGATGAGTACCAAGCCACCACGCTCCTGAGAATTCACAATTCCCAGCCATATCAATCACTTGCAAGACTGGCACCAAAGCTGCTGAAGGCCAGCCATTGCCTACCCACCGTTTAGACCACCATGGACATTCCCCGCCCCAAAGCACCGCAACCCTTCTGGCGCCGCCGTCCGCTCTGGCTTGCGCTCGCCGCCCTACCCCTGGCCGGCATCGTACTGGCCGGTTGGCGTGCCGACCCCGCCAGCTACAAGGTGGAAGCCCTGAGCGTGAGCACCAGCGTGGTGGAACGCGGCCCCCTCCTGGTGACGGTACAGGGCAGCGGCGTGCTCAAGGCGCGCGACGTACGCTTGATTGCCGCCCAGAGCGAGGCACGGGTGGAGCGGGTGCTGGTGCAAGCCGGCACGCCGGTCACCGCCGGTACCTTGCTGTTGCAATTGATCAACCCGGCGCTCAACCAACTGGCCGAGGAGACCCGCTGGAGCCTGGAGCAGGCCGAGGCCGAGCGCAACGCCCTGCGCACCCAGCTCGATAGCGAACAGCTCAACCAGCATGCCGTCGTCGCCAAGGCCGAATTCGCCGCCGAGAGCGCCCGCCTGCAGGTGGCAGCAGAAGCCGGGCTGGCCAAGGAGGGCATAGTCTCCAAGCTCACCTATCAGCGCAGCGAGCTCAACTACAAGCAGTTGAACGAGACCTTGACCCTGGAGCGTGAACGGCTGCGCAAGGGCCAGGCCAATATCGCCGCCCAGTTGGCGGCGCGCGATGCGATCGTGGCGCGGCTGCGCAAGACCCTGCAGCGCGCCCAGGACCAGGTGGCGGCGCTGAGCGTGCGTGCACCCATGGACGGTGTGGTGCAGGAGTTGAACCTGCAGCCAGGCCAAGCGGTAGCGATTGGCGCCAGCCTGGCCAAGCTCGCCCGGCCCGGCGAGCTCTATGCCGAGCTGCAGATACAGGAAGCCCAGGCGCGCGATCTGGCGCCCGGCCAGGCCGCGCAGGTGGATGCCCGTACCGCCACCCTCCCCGCCGAAGTGCTGCGGGTGGCCCCCAATGTGAGCAATGGCACGGTCAAGGTGGAGCTGCGCCTGAACGGCGCGCTGCCACGTGGAGCCCGGCCCGACCTGAGCGTGGACGGCACCATCGAGGTGGCGCGCCTGGCCGACGCCTTGCAGGTAGGCCGGCCGGTATTCAGCCAGCCAGACAGCCCGGCGAGCGTCTATCGCGTGGGCAAGGACGGCGTGGCCCAGCGCGTGGAAGTGCGCTTTGGCACCGCCGCGGTCAACCGCATCGTGGTCCGCCAGGGATTGCAGCCTGGTGACCGCATCGTGGTCTCGGACACCACCAGTTGGCGCAGCCATGACCGGGTCAAGGTCGAGTGATGGGGCTCCTGTCTCTCGGCTGCCCGCGCCCGCAAACCATGACGCCCAACCAGAACCCCGCTTCATCCAGTAGCATTCCGCAACGAGGAGAACAAGCATGTCAGCACCGGTAATTGCGCTAAAAGGCGTTTGCAAAGCCTTCCTGACCGACGATATCGAAACCCGCGCGCTGGACGGCGTGCACCTGCAGGTACAGCGTGGCGAATTCATCGCCATCGCCGGGCCGTCGGGCTGTGGCAAGTCCACCCTATTGGGCATACTGGGCTTGCTGGACAACGCCAGCAGCGGTGAATACACCCTGGCTGGCACGCCAGTGGCCAACCTGGACAACCGCGCCCGAGCCGCCCTGCGCAACCGCGAGATCGGCTTTGTGTTCCAGGCCTTCAACCTGATCGCCGACCTGACGGTGGAGGAGAACGTGGCCCTGCCGCTGCAATACCGCAGCGACCTCAGCAAGCGCGAGGCGCAGGCCTGGGTGAAGGAGGCCCTGGCCCGGGTGGACATGAGCCACCGTGCCCGCCACTACCCATCGCAGCTGTCTGGCGGCCAGCAGCAGCGCGTGGCCGTGGCGCGGGCGCTGGTAGGCAGGCCGACGCTGATCCTCGCCGACGAGCCGACGGGCAACCTCGACTCGCGCAATGCCGAGCTGGTGATGGACCTGCTGGCGCAGATCCACGCCGATGGCGCCACGCTCTGCATGGTGACCCATGACCCGCGCTCGGCGTCGCTCGCCAGGCGCACCGTCTCGCTGTTTGACGGCCGGGTGGTGGAAGATCACCTCAACACCGGCCACCGCGCCGACCGCACCACCGTGCTGGGAGCGCGCTGATGCTGGCCGACCTCCGCTACGCATTGCGCCTACTCGTGAAGGCGCCCGGCTTTTCCCTGCTCACCCTTTTGACCCTGGCGGCCGGCCTGACCTTTGCCATCTATATGGCGGCCGCCATCTACGGCATCGGCCTGGTCAGACTGCCCTGGCCTAACTTCGACCGCCTGGCAGTGGTGAAGGAGGTCTTTGACGGCCGCGACAACAACCACCGCATCCGCTACGCCGACTTTGTCGAATTCCGCAAGGTACAGACCAGCTTCGAGGCGCTCTACCCCGTGCAGCAGGCCAAGGTATCCATCGGCGGCAAACGCTACCCGGAAAACTTCCCGGCCGCGCGCGTAGCGGCCGAAGTCTGGGGTCTGCACGGCGTGCAGCCGGTACTTGGCCGGCGGCTGGAAGCCTCGGACGGGAAGCCCGGCGCCGCCCCGGTAGCGGTGATCAGCACCGAACTCTGGCAGCGGCACTTTGGTAGCGATGCGGCCATCATCGGCAGCCAGGTCAAGGTGGACGGCACCATGACCACCATCGTAGGAGTGATGCCCAAGGGCTTTCGCTTCCCCATCAGCGAGCAGGTCTGGCTGCCCTTTGTGGCGCCGACCCAATACGCGCCAGGCGATGACAACCGCGTCACTGCCGTGGGCTGGCTCAAGCCGGGCGTGAGCGTGGAGACCGCCAGCCAGGAGCTGGGCCTGATCGCCCAGCGGCTCAGCACTAGCTGGCCCAAGAGCAACCGTATCATCGGTGCGCGCGTGGCGCCTTACGTGCACGCGGTGGTACAAGGCCTGGGCAGCATGTATGCGGTGCTGGGCGGCGCAGCCGGCCTGCTCTTGCTGCTGGTGTGGATCAACGCTGGCAACCTCTTGCTGGCCCGCGCCAGTGAGCGGCAGCAGGAGACCGCCATCCGCTCCGCCCTGGGCGCACCGCGCTCGCGGCTGATGCGGCATATGCTGGCCGAGGGCTTTCTGCTCTCCTTGGGCGCCTGTCTGATCGGCCTCTTCTTTGCCGCCTGGGCGCTGGCTGCCACCAATGACGTGCTGCTGGCCATGCCCAGTTCGGCCGACATGCCGTTCTGGATACATTTCCAGCTCTCCTGGCCGGTAGCCATCCTGGCCATGCTGCTGACGCTGTTCTCCACCCTGGTGATCGGCCTTTTGCCCGCCTGGCGCAACGCCCGTACCGACTTGATGCTGGTGCTGCGCGACGGTACCCGCGGCGGCCAGGGGCGTGATGCCGGTCGCTTCAGCGGCGCACTGGTGGTGGTGCAGATTGCGGTGAGCAGCATGCTCTTGATCGCCGCCGTGGTGCTGACCTATGCCATGCACCAGACCCTGACCGCCGACTACGGCTGCCGGGTCAAGGATATCGGCACAGCCCGGCTCGATACCCGACAGAACCTGGCCAACTACCGCGACGACGCCAGCCGCAAGCTACTATGGCAACGCTTGGACGCCGCCCTGCGCACCTTGCCGGGCCAGCCACGCTTTGCCATGAGCAATGCCCTGCCGGGCGACGGCATGACCGAGGGTAGCGAGATCCAGCCGGAGGGTATGAGCATCGCAAACAAGCGCTACCCGGTGAGCGGTACCTATAGCGCCAACAGCGGCTACTTCGATGCGCTGGAGATCCCCATCCTGGCCGGCCGCGCCTTCAACGACCAGGACCGAGCCGACAGCCTGCCGGTGGCCATTGTCGACAGCACCTTTGCCGAGCAGTTCTGGCCCAAGCAGTCGCCACTGGGCAAGCGGGTGCTGGTGGACGCCGCCAGCGACAAGCCGGTTTGGCGTACCGTGGTCGGGGTGAGCCGCCCTGTCATGCACGGTAGCCCGACTGGCGACCAGAACGAGAAGGCGCCCAACCTGTACGTGCCGCTCAGCCAGCAGACCTTCCAGACCATGCGCATTGCGCTGGTGGGCACCGGAAATATGAGCACCACCCTGGATCAGCTACGCCAGGCGGTAAGCCGGGCCGACGCCAACCTGGCGCCCACCGAGCTCTACAGCTTTGAGCAGCTGCACCTGGACAACACCGGAGGCCTGGACCTGCTGGGTGCCTGGTGCGTGGCCTTGGGCCTGATCAGCCTCTTGCTGGCGGTCAGCGGCATCTACGGCATCACCGCCCGTGCGGTGGCCCTGCGTACCCATGAGGTGGGCGTGCGGCGTGCCGTAGGTGCCAGCGATGGCGCCATACTGCGGCTCCTGCTGCGGCGTGGCGTGCGGCAGCTGCTGATCGGCCTACCGCTGGGGCTGCTGTTAGGTTGGGGGGTGACCGTTGCCATGGCGGAGTTCCTCTACCAGACCGGCTTGGCGCTACCGCTCTCCATGCTGGTGATCAGCCTCGTGATCACCGCGGTGATTCTGGCTGCGACCTTGATCCCGGCGCGGCGGGCATTGAAGCTGATACCGAGCGCTGCACTGCGTTACCAATAGGGCTCGCTACCGGGCCCAAACGGTCCGGCTGGCGGTTCTACACCACAACAGGGCGCGGCGAGTGCCGCGCCCTGCCCCAGCCAGCGCATTTGTTTGTATGCTGCGCACCTGATCTCCGCATGAGCGCCACTGTGTCTGCCACCTTGCCCATCCTTGTCTGTGATGACGACGTCGCCGTCCGCGCCGCCATGAAGCTCTTTTGCAAGAGCGAGGGCTGGGCCTGCGAGGTGGTGGATAGCCCGGACGCTGCGCTGGCGGCACTGCGTACGCAGGACTATGCCCTGCTGCTTTTGGACCTGAACTACAGCCGCGACACCACCTCCGGCCAGGAAGGGCTGGCGTTGATTGCCGAAGTGCGTGGGCAATACCCCGAGCTGAGCATCGTGGCAATGACCGCCTGGAGCGCGGTCAGCATCGCCGTGGAGGCCATGCGGCTGGGCGCGAATGACTTTATCGAGAAGCCCTGGGACAACCAGCGCCTGGCCAGCATCATCCGCACCCTGATGAGCCTGCGGCAGAGCCGTGCCCGCAGCGAGCGGCTGGCGGCCGAGAATACGCTCTTGCGGCACCGTGAGCAGGAGGCAGACTGGGTGTGCGATTCGCCCGCCATGCAGGCGGTGATGGCGCAGGTGGATTCGGTAGCCGGCACCGATGTGAACCTCTTGATCACCGGCGAGAACGGCACCGGCAAGAGCCAGCTGGCCGAGGCGATACACCGCCGTTCGCGCCGCGCGGCCGGCAGCCTGATCACGGTCAATATGGGAGCGATACCGGACAGCCTGTTTGAGAGCGAGATGTTCGGCCACCTCAAGGGGGCTTTTACCGATGCCCGCGAGGCGCGACTGGGGCGCTTTGAGCTGGCTGACCAGGGTACGCTCTTTCTGGATGAGATCGGCAATATTCCGCTCGCGCAGCAGGCCAAGCTTTTGCAGGTGATCGAGACCGGGCGCTTTGAACGCCTGGGATCGAGCCGGCCGCAGCAGTGCGATGTGCGGTTGATTGCCGCCACCAATGCCGACCTGGGCGCCATGGTGGCGCAGGGCAGCTTCCGGCGTGACCTCTTGTACCGCATCAACAGTGTGGAGATACGCCTGCCGCCCTTGCGGGAGCGGCAGGGCGACATCCTGACCCTGGCCCGGCAGCGGCTGGCGTACTATGCCGGCCGCTACCAGAAGCCTGCGCGGCCACTCAGCACCGCCGCCGCCGAAGCGCTGATGGCCTACCCCTGGCCGGGCAATGTGCGCGAGCTGGCCCATACCATGGAGCGTGCCACCCTGCTCGCCACGGGAAGCGAGATTGTCCCCATCGACCTGGGCCTGCCCATGGCGGCACCTGCTGCAAACAGCACCAGCCTCCCGGCTGACCTCGATGCGCTGTCGCTCGACGAAGCCGAAAAGCTGTTGATCCGCCTGGCCCTGCGCCGCAACAACGGCAGCGCCAGTGCTGCGGCAGAAGCCTTGGGATTAAGTCGATCTGCCTTTTATCGGCGCCTGCAAAAGTACGACTTATAGCCCATGACCGCACACAGCAACTACGACACCCGCCTGCTGGCACTGCTGCTGGCCGGCAGCCTGCCGGCCTGGCTCTTGAGTGCCGTGCTGGTGTGGCGACTGGATTGGCTGATCTACCCCAAGATCGCCCTCTTGGTGCTGACCGGCGGGGCGATCCTGGCCTGCGCCGCCTGGCTGCACCAAGAGACCCAGAACCAGCGCCGCACGGTGGGCAACCTGATTGCCGCCATCCGCGAGGGCGACTACAGCCTGCGCATGCGCCACCGAGGCCAACCGGCGCTGGCCGAGCTGGCCGATGAGATCAACCAGCTGGCTGGCCAGCTGCATGCCCAGCGGCTGCGCTCGGAAGAGGCCCTGCGCCTGGTGGACAGCGTGGTGGAGGGCATAGAGATCGCCATCTTTGCGCTGGACGAGGACGGCAGATTGCGGCTGGCCAACCCGGCTGCCTGCCGACTCTTGCAGCGGCCACAGGCGCAGCTCTTGGGCCGGCCAGCGGCCGAGCTGGAACTGGCCGATCTGCCCAAGGACGACGCGCAAACCGTGCTGGAGTGGGTCTTCCCCGGAGGTGCCGGGCTGTGGCAGCTGAGCCGGCGTGGCTACCGGGTGGAGGGGCGCCAGCACACCCTCTTGTTTGTGCAGGATCTCAAGCAGGTGCTGCGCAGCGAGGAATTGAAGGCCTGGCGGCAGCTGATACGGGTGCTGAGCCATGAGGTGAACAACTCGCTCGGCCCCATTGCCAGTGTGGGCGCCACCCTGAGCAAGCTGGTGCAGGCCGGGCCTGGGAACGAGCACAGCGAGGACCTGTTGCAGGGCCTGGGCATTATTGAGGAACGCGCACAGCGGCTGGCAGAGTTTGTACGCCGCTATGCGGCCCTGGCGCGCCTGCCGGAACCACACAAGCAGGTGTTCGATCTGACTGCGCTGCTGCAAAGCCTGCCGGCGCTGCGGCCCGAGGCCAGGCTGCAACTGGATGGCCCCAGCCTGCCCTGCCCCTTCTACGGTGACCCGGTACAGATCGAACAGCTGCTGATCAACCTGATCAAGAATGGCGAGGAGGCCGGCGGCGCACCCTTGACCCTGCGCTGGCAAGCCGCACCCTTGCAGATCAGCCTGCAGGACCAGGGCAGCGGCATTGCCAACCCGGCCAATCTGTTCACACCCTTCTACACCACCAAGGTCGAAGGATCGGGCATCGGCCTGGTGCTATGCCGGCAGATTGCCGAGGCCCATCATGGCAGCCTGCTGCTGCGTAACCGCGAGGACGGGCCGGGGTGCGAGGCGGTGCTGCGGTTTGCGGTGCCGGCAAGCGAAGACTGAGCCCAGCCTCACTGGGCCTGGCAACGTCCCGCATCAAACAGCGCCGCCAGGCCACAGGTCGAGGTCAGCATGCGGTCGCCATCGTGGCCTACGCCCGGCACCGGGTAGAGAGGCTGGCGACTGGCCGGGTTGCGCTGCGCCACATAGCGCGCATAGGCCTGACCACGCGCATAGCGGTAAGGGCCTTGCGCCTCGGCCGCGCAGGTTTTGTCTAGCGCGGGGTGGTTGGGGTTGGTATCGGCCGTGCCCAAGAGGTAGACCACGTCGCGCGCGGCATAGCGCTGCTCGTAGTCGGCGGGCGATAGCTGGCGGGCATAGGCCGGGGCGTCTTCCCAGCCGTACTTCCATAGATTGAAGTCGCCGCAGCCGGCGACATTGAAGGGTTTATAGCCACCCTGGCCATCCGGTCGATCAGCGCTGAAGTAGAGGTAGGAGGACGGGTTGGCCACCACGTAGCGCAGCTTGATGCCCTGCTTGGCCAGCACCGCCTCGCCCTGCCCCACCACCGCATAGCGCTGCACCACCTGGGCGCCGCCGGAGTGGCCGGCGATCACCACCTGTTTGAGCTTGGGGTAGCGCTGCTTGTCTGCGAGGCTGGCGAGCAGCGCATCCAGCGCCTCATAGGACGCGATGGCGGCCGGTGCGTGGGCCGGCTCGCCACCCATCCAGCCGGTTAGGCTCCAACGCAGTACCTCGGGTGCCAGCTTGTACGCGCTGGCGTCGCGGTCGGCCAGGAACTGCGGCACCAAGAGCTGGGTATGGCGGCCGACATCGCCCGCTGCGGCGCGGGCAGCCTGGGCGGACTTGAAGTACACATCGGCGTCGCGCAGGCGGCCGTGGATGACGATCACCACGCGGTCGGTATCGGCAGCGGGCTGGGCCGGGTCGGCATAGAGTGCCAGCAGGCCCTGGCCGGCGGCGGTCTGTACGCTCAGGCGTTGGTCGGCTACGGTGGTGACGGGGCGGTGGTTGGAGGCGTCTTCTTCCGCTGCCGCCGCAACCAGGGCCAGACAGCAGAGCAGCAGGGCCAGAGTATGGCGAACGGGGAAGGACATGCTGGCTCCTTGGGTACCTTGCCGGCGGTTTGCGGCATGGACCGCGCTACGGTAACGCGGTTCCGTGACAGCGCTATGGGTATCGACCGGCTCAACTCGGCTGCGTATCGTCCACGCCATCCCAATAACCCCGCGTGGCCGCCCCATCATAGCCCTGCCCCATGAGCTTGACGCTCACGCGGCCGGTATCGGTATGCACGGCCACGTCTTGCGGGTGATTGCTGCCCAGTACCAGGTAACGGCAGGGCTCAGCCGTGTGGTTGACGAGGGCGTGGCCCACCTTCTGCCCGGCGGGGAAGCAGACATAGTGGCCGGGGCCGAGGATATGGCGTACCTCACCCAACTGCAGGGTCAGGCTGCCTTCCAGCACTAGGAGGTGCTCTTCTTCCAGCATATGGTAGTGCGCCTGGTTGGCCTGCTTGCCAGGAGGCAGCACTTCCATGGCCACGCCCACCTGGCTGCCGCCACCGAAGGTGCTAAGGTGCTGGTAGCGGATGCCGAAGCGCTCACCCCGGCTAAACTCCTGCCAGGGCACTTCGCTGATATGGAAGGGTTCGAACACGCCGTCGGCGTTGGCGGAGTTGCTGCGCTGGGTCATGGTGTGGCTCCGTGAGGAATTCGCACCATGATACGATCTTAACCCTGGCTGGCGTTGGCGATGCGTTTGAACAGCTGGTAGGCCTGGTAGCCGATCTCGGGTTGGTCATAGTCGCCGGCGGTGATCGCCACCACCAGCTCCAGCTCCGGCACCACGTAGAGCCGCTGGCCGCCGTTGCCTATGCCGCCCACCCAGCTACGGGTCTTGCCGTGCACCTCGACCGTGCCGCTCCACCATTGGTAGCCATACTGCATGCCATCGCCCGAGCTCAAACGGCCTAGCGTGGATTCCGCCAGCCACTCGGTCGGTACCACCTGCTTACCGTTCCACTGCCCCTCGTTGAGCACCAGCTGGCCGATCTTGGCCAGGTCGCGCGGGCGCAGCCGCAGCCCGGCGAAGGCCAGCGGCCGGCCACGCAGGTCGTTCTGCCAGGTGAATTCGGTAATGCCCAGGGGCTCGAACAGGTAGCGGCGGGCGTAGTCGGGCAGCGACATGCCCACGCGCTCGCTCAGGATCTGCGCCAGCACGGCAGTGCCGCCGCCGTTGTAGTTGAACTTGCTGCCGGGTGGGGCCGCCAGTGGCCGGTTGAACAGATAGCGGGCCTGCGAGCTGTGCCAGAAGAGGCCGAACTCGTCATTGCTGAGCGCGCCGTAGCTGCCCCATTCCTTCCATTCCAGGCCCGAGCTCATGCTCAATAAGTGGGCGAGGGTGATGCCATCGCGCCCATTGCTGCGCAGCTCGGCCAAATCGGGCAGCAGGTCCAGTACCGGCGTGTTCAGCGGCGGAGTCTTCCCCTGCGCCTGGGCGATGCCCCACAAGAGGCTGGTGACCGATTTGCTGATGGAGCGCATATCGTGCTGCCGCTCGGCATCGAACTGCACGGTATGGCTGAAGTAGTCCGATACCGCCTTGTCGCGCCCCTGCCGGTAGGCCTCGGCCACCAGTTGACCACGCCGGGCCACCACCAGGCCATGAAAATTGACTTGTCCGTCGGCAAAGCCGCGCAGGACGCCACAGAGCTTATCGGCATCGAGCGCGACATCTTGTGCCGGTGCCACGACCCAGCCGTCGGCCTTGCTGGCTGGTACATCACACGGCGCTGCCAGCAGCAAGGTCGGCAGCATGGCAGCGGCCAGGCCAAGCCCCAACCGGCGCCGTAGATCGGTGTTACGCATACTTGCTCCCTCTGTGGCCCTCTACGGGGCTCCATGCATACGGCGTGCCTGCTTTTGGCAGGTACGACGTGCGGCGAAGAATATATATGAATCAGCCGCTTGGCGAGCATTCAAACGTCATATATTTTGTTGATTCGATCATGAAGTGGCCGAGCAAGGTACGTCGCAGCGGCGCGTGGTGATGGGAAATGTGGTGCTGTACTCCGCGCCCGACGCGCAGTAAGGCCGGCCCAGCGCCGGCCGCTTTGCTGGTACTCACACCAGCAGTGTCATCAAGCAGGCTCGAAATAGGCCCCATGCAGGCACAGCGCTTCGGGCTCCACGCCGTAGGGAGTAAAGCCCAGCGATTCGTACAGCTGGCGGGCAGCCTCGTTGGGTTCGTACATGCAGAGCTGGATACGGTGGCCACCCTGGGCGCGGACATGGGCGATGGCGCTGTGCTGCTGCGGCTGCCGTTGGCGTCGTACTGGTAGCCGTTGGCTACCTTAAAGAAAAAGGATCGGGTCTATGCAAAATACAAGACGCGACTCCAATGCCGGTGGGCGGCCACCCTGGTCGTAGTGGTAGACCGCGGTCTGGCCGCCGTACTGCTTGGCAATGCGGCGGCACAGGCTGTTGATCGTATAGCTGGCAGCGTTGTCGGCGCTGCGGCCGACGGTGGCGTCGTACTGGTAGCTGTTGGCCGGACCAAGTCGGGGATCAGTCGGGCCCGCGCCCAGGGCAAGCGCTTTGGGCGGCCCACCAGCCTGAACCCGGAGCAGCGCAAGCAGGTGCTGAACCGGTTGGCGACCGGGGCGACGTCGACCAGCATCCAACCCCAAGGGATCGCTGTACTTTAGCGGGTTACCTTCAACATACGCATAGATAGTTGGCCCTGACACCGCCATGCAACGCAAGCCGCCCCAGAATGGGGCGGCTTCCTACATTAGTCCTTAAAAGACTCCGGCATTAAATCTGGAAATTCCTTGTAAAGCTTCTCCATCAAAAAGAACATTTGTCCCATTACCTGCGCGGCCTCTCCTCGATACTCCACGAATGCCTCCTCACTGTCCTGCTCCTTGCTGATTGCAGTTGTCTTGTTGACAAGGGAAAAGGCCTCTCGGAGGACAGGTTCAATCTGTTGAGCTACTTCTCTTTTCATTTTCAACTCTCTCAATATTCGCAGCCGGCCGCTTCCATGCACGCACGCATGCAACGGTAAAACGGAGCTCCGTCATTTGTATAAGTAGGCAATGTCGCACTACAGGATGCTGAGCACGTCGAGCGCTGTTGAGAACAGCGTTTCTTTTCCGCGTCATCGCCCTCATCTGGCTTGGCATCACTTCCAAAAAACTTCCGCCATGCGATTTTTGCGCCATTCCATGCGCCCTTGCAAAAATCATCTATTTGCTTAGCTACTTCATCAGTGGGAACGATGGGTTTT
>NZ_DATCSC010000039.1:0-15615 GCF_036568685.1 Chitinimonas sp. | reverse complement strand
AGGATGAGTCCCGGCGTGGGATCTACGGAGCGAACTGACTGTTCAAGGGCGCAAACGGCGTCCGGGACTCGATGACGGAGCGCTACTCCGTCAGGTGTGACAATACAAGGGCGCAATCCCCGAAGGGTATTGCGCCGTATCATCCGTTGAGATACGCAAGGGATATCCGCCTCGCGCCGGCTGCCCTCGCAGAAGGCGTAGTGCCATTGAAGGCTGGCTAACACCAAATACGAACGTCGGCTAGGGGCTCAGCTCGTTAGCTGTGTGAATGGCCCTCTCGACAAAGGAGAAACAGATTTGCCCCGATTTTTGGTAGCGCACGATTACGGGATGGGTAGCCTTTATTGGTGGATCGAGGCGAAGTCGGCACAAGAGATCGCCATGACCTACGCCGAAGTCCAAGTCATCGATCCGTCCTCTGTTGATGTCGCCTCATTCGATACGATCTCCTCGCTGCGGTTGGGTGATACCCCACCCGCCGGGCTTGCCGACTTGGCGGCGCAACGCGCTCAACAGCGTACCCAGCCCGGCTTTGGTGCTCTTCTTGGGCGAGGAATGGTTTACTTGCGCCGAGAATGGCCAGAGGAAGGTGAAGTCTATTTTCTCGAATACGACGAACAAGGTTATCGCACCCGTCAGGTGGTGGTGATAGACGACGGCCACGCCACCCGTAGCAGCCCTGACGACTGGTTTCTTAACCCACCAGAAGACCTGTGGAACCCAGAGTTGGCGGGCGCCGAGATCGCGCGCGAGGAATTCGAGGCACTATGGTCAAAGGCTGTGCCGATGGATGCCTAGGGGGGTAGGGCGGGTCTTTAGATCCTCGAGGGCTGCCTTTGCTGAAGGCATGGCTCTCCTTCGTGCAATCCGTAACTTCACACAACTTCACCCTCACCCCATACCCAGCGCAAACCAGCGCTCCACACTGCCGCCTTCATTCGATATGGGGAGCAGGGCATGGGGCGGTGGGGGAAGGTGGTTTGGAGCGCGCTGGTGCTGGGTGCGAGTCTCGGAGCAGAAGCCAGAGGTGGGCCGTCGGGGTTTGCCGAGGTGTTGGCTTACTTCTTTTTGCTGGTGTTCTTGGTGCTGCCATTCGTGGTGGCGGTCATCGCCGCGGCGCTTTCTGCCCCGCGCTACCGCTGGCCGGTGTTCTGGCTGGTCATCCCGCTTTGGCTGCTGGGCGCCTATCTCATCGTGCGCCTCAGTCTTTTCAACTTCCCACTGCTGCCGGCGCTAGGTAGCTACGCCCTCGCGCTTTGGCTGGCAGCCCGTTGGTTGACGCACCGGCGTGTATTGCGGGGTTGATCGCCACCCGTGGGGCGCAATCCCCGTAGGGCATTGCGCCGCAGCGGCCTCAGTCCTTCATCCATTCCGCCTCCCGCGCCGCCAGCTCCTCGGCCCAGGTATAACGCCCGCGCAGGTGGTGCGGGCCCATGCTGTGGTGCAGGTGCAATATGCCGCCGGCTATGCCGAGTACGGCAAGCAAGGGGGCTACGAGGAGGGTGAGCAGGATCATGGTCATGGTGGCGGCTCCAAAGGCAGGGGCAGGTCTGGCCTCCCCCTGTTTTGTACCGCTGCTGTCAGGCTATGTACAGGCCATCCGGCCCAATTCTGCGACGGTGGTGTTGCGCTGCGTTGCTGCACCACCTCCACGATGGTGCGGTTACTGGGCCAGTCCGGTTTAGCCGGGGCAACGAGCAGGGATTTGCTTCAAACGCGCTCTGCTGGGCCCTCGGCCTGTATCAGCGCCACCCGCTCCCGTTCGGCAAACGTCACTAGCTCTGGGAAGAACACCTCAAACCCCGTCGCCAGTGCGTCGTAGTTCGCTCTTACATCGTCCAGGCCTTCGCGCAGCAGATACCCATTACGGCTTAAGCGCTGCGAAATCCGCCGCACCGCCAACTCCACGCCCTCCAACTCCAGGTAAGAGCCCAGCCAGTCCTGCTCCACCATCCACGGCGCAATCTCGCGCAGCTTGTCCGGCAGCAGTGGCGCGTGCGCCAGCAAGGCCTGGTAGAAGCGCGCAATCAAAGCCTCGCGCGGCTCGCCGGTATAGCGTGCCCAGCGTTGGCTCAACAGGTGGTCGTAGAAGACGTCGAGCACGATGCCCGCATAGCGCCGCCGGCCCGGCGCAAACAGCGCCACGCCCTGGCGAAATATCGCGTGGTTATCGGTAAAGGCATCAATCCGCCGGTGCAGCACTATCTCGCGCACCACCTCCGGCGGGTAGCGGCCGCTCACATCGGCCTTGGCAAAGTCGCCCAGCAGGGCACCCACCATGGCCGCATCGCTGTGCCGGGCCAGGTAGATATGGGCCAGAAAGTTCATACCGGCAGTGTACGGCGCCGTGGGCTAGTGCGGGGCTTGAATAGGAGTAAGCCGGTAGCGCACCAGCCGTACCGCATACAGGTAAGGCCGTGCCGCGGTCAGCTTGTTCACCATGGCACTGCCGCGCAGTGGATCATGGCTGCGCTGCGCCATGGTCTTCAGCTCCGCCAGCAGTGACCGAAAGCGCACCCCGCCATCGAGCAGGGCCCGCGGCAGGGCACCGTCCTGCCCGCCCTGGTAGTAGCGCGCTGCGGCCCGGCAGAACTGCCCGGCCGCGTAGCGCATGCCGGCCTGCTGGTTCAGCCGCCGGTTCAGCCAGTCCCGTTCCGCCGCTGGTAAATCGCCCACCACCCAGAAGCAACCGCGCCGCAGTATGAAGTCGTACTCCACCCTCGCCAGCGCCGGCCGCCGCGCCGCTACCTGCGCTTCCACCGCCTGCCAGCTGATCGCCAGCCGCCGTATCGCGTCTTCCGCTTCCACCAAGGGGCCGAACAGCCGCTGCCGCAGCAGTGCGCGCGCGTCCTGAGCGGCACTGGGGGCGGGGTAACTCGGTATCAGTACCGAAAGATCGGGATGAGCGCGCATGGTCGGGCGGTCTCGGGTAAGCCTGTAGGTGCGCAGACCTATCTATCGGCACATCCCGCCCGCAACTTGAGGGTTGCGACCAAATATTTATTAGCGAACGCTTATTCACAAAATGTAGTCATTCCGCAAGCTTGGCGACAGGATTTTGTAGTTTACTTACCAAAGCGTTTTGGGATAGCATCATATCGTTTTCGGTATCACTGCATCTGCTTGAACCAAAAGAATATTTAGCAGTCGCAATGCTTACCTGAAGCTGACTTTTCCCGGCGCCAGCCCCGTTCGGCCTGGCTGTCGTGGCAAGCAGCGCAAACACAGATTACCGGTGCCCCGCGTAACGAGGCGCCCAAGGTCACTCCTCTCTGGCGCGATGGGCAGGCTGATTAAACCCAGCAGGCTGCGCGCCTTCTTTTTGTGTAGCCAAACTACGTGTCGGGCCACATGCTAAGGTAGGCACCGCTACCCCAGTTTCTCAGCGCCATGGACCTCAAAGCCCTCGCCCAGCGCCTCAGTCTCTCCACCACCACCGTCAGCCGCGCCCTCAACGGCTACGCCGACGTCAGCGAGAAAACCCGCCAACGCGTGGTCGAGGCCGCCCGCGAGCTCGGCTACCAGCCCAACCCCATCGCCCGAGGTCTCGCCATGGGCCGGGCCAACGCCATCGGCATCGTCCACCCGCTGGAACATGGCGATGTCGCCGACCCCCGCTTTCTCGAAGTCGTCGCCGGCCTCACCGAAGGCCTTGCCCCGGCCCATATCGACCTCTTGATCGCCTCCGCCACTCACAAGGGCGAGCTCGACACCTACGACCGCCTCATCCAGGGGCGCCGCGTCGATGGCTTCATCCTCGCCCGCACCCTCTGCCACGACCCGCGTATCGACTACCTGCGCGAGTCCGGCATCCCCTTCCTTGCCTATGGTCGCAGCAAGCACTGCGAGCACTACCCCTGGTTCGACTTTGACAACGAAGCCGGCACCGTGCTCGCGGTCGAGCGCCTGGCAGAACTGGGCCACCGCCACATCGGCTACATCCACGCCTCCTTGCAATACAACTTCGCCTACCAGAAGCACGCCGGCTTCCTGCGCGCCATGGCTGCACATGGCCTGCCGCTCGAGGAGGACTGGATTCGCCCCGCCAGCCTCGCCCGCAGCAGCGGCCACGCCGCCATGACCAGCCTGCTTGATCTAAGGCAGCGCCCCAGCGCCGTCATCATCGACAACAACCTGGCCGGCGAGGGCGCCCTGCGCGCCCTGCTCGATCGCGGTATTCGCCTGGGCCAGGATCTCTCAGTCATCGTCTACGACGGTATCCCGCCCGATACCCTGCTGTCCGGCTTCGCCGTCACCTCAATTATCCAGCCCACCCAGCAGCGCACCGGCCTCACCATGGCCGGCATGATCCAGCGCGTACTGCGCGGCGACTACCCACTGTCCGAGGTCCAAGTGCTTTGCCAACCGGTCCTGCAAGCGGGCGTATCCGATGGTCCACCAAGCCTGATCTAAGGCATTCCCAAGCAGCCGCTTGGCAATGTTCAAATAAAACAAGCACTTGGCTTGCGTCGCCCAGAAAGGCGTGGTATTGTGCCGTCCTGATCCGGTTTTCCGGCTCATGCCTACCTTGCAGTATTCAAGTCGTTCCCTGGGCAGGTCCTGCACTCACGCAGCCTCTGGCCCCTCGATACTTCCCCGGCTTGTCTCCGAATGGCGTCCTCGTAACGCCCGCTTCATTCGCTGTAACTTAGGCAAAGCGTTTGTTCATCTATTCGTCTCATTACCGTGAGACGATAAGAACCGACGCATAGCGCCAAGACGAAGCCAGCCTGGCACGAAGGCCACCCGTTCTGGTTTATTTGATATCGCATGGCACCCTAGTGGCACGCCATGCGCCGAGACGCACGTGCTCAGGCACACCGCCGCCCATCTGGCTGGCTACCGCCTGTATGCGTCTCCGCCGCCCCAGGTCCGCCCATAGCGGTGGCCGGTCGCGGCACACACCCAGCCGGCCATGCCGACGGGTGATAACAACAAAGAGGAATTACCATGTTCATTCAACAACTCAAGGCCGGTGACCACTTCACCCAAGAGAACCACGGCGAAGCCATCCGCTTCGAAGTGCTCGCCATCGAGCAGATCGGCAGCCAGTTCCAAGTCTGGTTCCGCTCCAAGCTCGGCCTGAGCGACGCTCGCTACCACGGCAAGGCCGTGCTGCCCTGCGTACGCCCGGCCCAAGCCCTGCACGCCTGATCCTGCTTTTCACGCAGCAATAAAAAAGGCCATCCCTCGGGATGGCCTTTTTGCTGGGCAGCATTAGCGCCCTATTTACTCCGGGCGCCCTCACCGCGCAGCTCAATCAGGCGCTTCTTGTCCGCCTCCGCGCGGATATTGGTTTGCTCAATATCCTGCTTCTGCTGCTCGATATGGTCGGTCAGCTTGGCCAGCTCAGCATTGGCATCGCGGATATCCGCCTGCAGACTGTCCGAGATCGGCCGCTTGGCCTTGTTCAGGCGCTCCACCTGTTTATCGAACGTTTCAATCCGCTTACGCACGGCACCCAGGCGGATCTGGTCAGACTGGATACCCGCATTGAGCTGCTCGATATTACGGTCACGGATCGCATCGATCTCGCCCGTCTTGTTGAAGCTGCTCATCAGCGCCTTGTCGCGGCGGCGAGCCTCTTCCTGCTTCTGCATCTCGGCTCGCTGCTTCTGCAGCTCCGCTTCCTTGGCGGCCCGCTGCTCCGGCGTCAATACACCCTCAAACTGCCGTACCGTCTGGCCCTGCCGGTTCAGTTCCGTCATGCCCTTCTGGTTCTGCTGCAGCGGCGGCTTGTCGCTGTATTGCACCTTGCCGTTCTCATCCACCCACTTGTACAGGCGTTCGCCAGCCTGCCCCAGCAAGGGCATGGTCAGCAACAGGGTGATCAACAGCGGGCGCAACATGCAGTCTCCTCAAACAACGCCGTATTCGGCGCGATATTTTTCTACCGCCTGCAAATTACGTTCCAGCTCGGGCTGACCATGCAGATAGGCAATCAAATCGGTCAGGTTGGCAATCGCCACCACCGGGATACCGTATTTCGCGGTCACTTCCTGCACCGCAGATTGTGCACCCTGGCCGCGCTCCTGGCGATCCAGCGCAATCAGCACCCCCGCCGGCTCTGCGCCTTGGGCGCGGATCAGTTCCACTGACTCGCGTACCGAGGTCCCGGCCGAGATCACATCATCAATGATCATGACGCGGCCTTTCAAGGGCGCACCAATCAGCGTGCCGCCCTCGCCATGGTCCTTGGCTTCCTTGCGATTGAAGCAAAACGGCACATTGCGACCTTTTTCGGCAAGTGCCACAGCCGTCGTCGCCGCCAGCGAAATCCCCTTGTAGGCCGGCCCGAACAACATATCGAAGCTCACGCCAGAAGCAATCGCCGCCTCGGCATAAAAGTCCGCCAGGCGCCCAATACTTGCACCATCGTGGAACAAGCCGGCATTGAAGAAGTAAGGCGACTGGCGACCAGCCTTGGTCTGGAACTCGCCAAAACGCAACACGTTCTGGGCAACGGCAAAAGCGATGAAATCAGTGCGGGAAGTACTCATAAGGGCGGCTTGGCAATACGGTTTGCGAGGTTTTATAGCATATCATTCCACCTCCTCCTTCGCCCGGCTCTCCATCCGACCATGCGCATTATTTCCGCCAACCTCAACGGTATCCGCTCCGCCGCCAACAAAGGCTTCTTCGACTGGCTGCCCGGCACCGGCGCCGACGTCGTCTGCCTGCAGGAGCTCAAAGCCCAGTTGGGCGACATGAGCCCGGAAATGCTCGCCCCCAAGGGCTACCACGGCTTCTTCCATCCGGCCGAGAAAAAAGGCTATAGCGGCGTCGGCATCTACAGCCGGGTCGAGCCCGACCGCATCGTCGAAGGCCTCGGCATCCCCGATATCGACATGGAAGGCCGCTACCTGCAGGCCGACTTCGGCAAGCTCTCGGTCATCTCGCTCTATCTGCCATCCGGCTCCAGTGGTGAAGAACGCCAGACCATCAAGTTCGCCTTCCTCGACCGCTTCCTGCCGCATATGCAGGAACTCTACGCCCAGGGTCGCGACATCGTCGTCTGTGGCGACTGGAACATCGCCCACCAGCCGCTCGACCTCAAGAACTGGAAGGGCAACCTCAAGAATTCCGGCTTCCTGCCCGAAGAGCGCGCCTGGCTCACCACCCTGTTCGGCGTCGGCTGGGTCGACGTCTGGCGCACCCTCTACCCCGAAGCCCCCGGCTACACCTGGTGGAGCAACCGTGGCCAGGCCTACGCCAAGGACGTCGGCTGGCGTATCGACTACCACGTCGCCACCCCCGCCTTCGCCGCTTTGGCGCGGGAGGCCAGCATCTACAAGGACGTCAAGTTCTCCGACCACGCCCCCCTGATCGTCGACTACGACGTCAAGGCCTGATCCATTGTCGCCACCAGCCGGGTCCGCCGTGCGCTAGAGTGAACGCACAAGACCCGGCGCAGCCGGGGCAGATCGGGGAGTGAGGATGCGCTGCAAGCTTGCAGGCTGGGCCGCGGCCTGGTTGCTGGCGGTATCGCTACAGGCAGGCGCAGGGGACGCCCTGTTGGTCGTTGGCGACAATGCACCGCCGTTCCGTATTTTCGAAGGCGACCGCTGCAGCGGCATCTATTGCGACGCCCTGCTGGAAATCGGCCGCCGCACCGGCCTGCACTTTCGCTTTGCGGAAACCCCCGGCGCGCGTGCGCTCATGATGATGCAGTACGACCAGGCCGACATCATGCTCGGCCCCAACAAGACCCCCGAGCGCGAACGCTACCTGGTCTTCCTGACCACCGCCTTCCCGGCGGCGCGCAAGGTCTTCTACCAAAGGCCGGAGAGTTCGCCGATCAAACACTATGCCGACCTGACCGGCCAGCTTGTGTCGGTCGAGCGCGGCAAGCAGTTCTTCGACCCCTTCGACCACGATCCCGCCATCCGCCGCGATATCGTGAGCGACTCCCTCACCGCCCTGCGCAAGGTTGCCGCAGGGCGTAGTGACGCTGCGCTGCTACCGGAATGGGAAGGCGACTGGCTGCTACGCCAGCAGCCCCTGATGCTCGTCAAAGCGCCCTACTTTGCCGAGGGCCGCCTCTCCTATATCGCCTTGTCCCGGCGTGCCGACCAGGGCACTACCCGTGCCACCATCGACAAGGCGTTTGGAGAACTGCAGAAGGACGGCACGCTGCAGCACATCATCGAGAAATACCGCTAGCCTGCCTGCACACCCTGCACGGCTGGGGCCCGCTCACCATTCCACGGCGCCACTCGCAGCAAAAGCAGCATGCCTGGCAATCCCATCACAAAGCACAGGTAGAAGAACTGGGTCCAACCCAGTTGCTCCACCAACCAACCGGTGCTCGCGTTCACCAAGGTGCGCGGTACCGCCGCCAGGCTGGTAAACAGCGCCAGCTGGGTGGCCGTATAGAGCGGGTTGGTGGTACGGGCCATAAAGGCCACAAAGGCTGCCGTTCCCAGACCCACGCCAAAGTATTCCAGGCTGATCACCGCCCCCAGCACCCACAGGTCATGTCCCACCTGGGCCAACACCGCAAAGCCCAGGATTGCCGCCAGCTGCACCAGGCCAAACAGCCACAGCGCCCGGTTGATCCCCAGCTTCACCATCCAGATCCCGCCCAGAATCCCGCCGATCACCGCCGGCCACAGCCCCGCATGCTTGGCCACCAGACCAATCTCGCTCTTGGAGAAACCCATATCCAGATAGAACGGCGTCGACAGCGCCGTCGCCATGTTGTCGCCCAACTTGTAGAGAAAGATAAAGGCCAGGATCTCCAACGCCACCCAGCCCCCCTGGCGACCCATGAATTCACGGAAAGGCTCCACCACCGCCTGCTCCAGCGTCTTGGGTACCACCACCTCGGCATCCGCATTCGGCGCCAGCAGCAGCGTCGCCAACAGGCCCGGCAGCATAAAGAGTGCCGTGATCGCAAACACGCTGCCCCAAGGCAGATGGTCGGCCAGGATCAGCGACAGCGACCCCGGCACCAGACCGGCAATCCGGTAAGCGTTCACATGCACCGCGTTGCCCAGGCCCAGCTCCAGCTCCGGCAGCAGCTCCCGCCGGTAGGCGTCGAGCACAATGTCCTGGGTGGCTGAGAACAGCGCCACCAGCACCGCCAGCATTGCAATACTGGCAATGTCTGCCGCGGGGCTGAAGGTCCCCAGTACCGGGATCGCCGCCAGCAGCGCCAACTGCGTCAGCGCCATCCAGCCACGCCGCCTTCCCAGCCGGCGCGCCGCCGGCGCATAGCGGTCCACCAGGGGCGACCAGATGAATTTCCAGGTGTAGGGCAGCTGGATCAGCGCAAAGAGTCCGATCGCCTTCAGGTCCACCTGCTCGGTACGCAGCCAGGCCGGCAAGAGGTTGATCAACAGGTACAACGGCAAGCCCGAGCTAAAGCCCGTAAACACACAGATCAACATCCGGCGGTTGAGCAGGGCATCCAGCCATTCTGGGCGTTTGGTCAGCATCGGCACGACTCTTGCAAGCAAAGCCGTCACCTTAACGGAAAGGGCGAGACAAAAACACCTCGCCGACCTAGACTGAATGCAAACCGAAACCGGAAATAAACCGATGGAAGCCTCCGTCAGCGTCAACGGCAGCCAAGCCACCATCAGCCTCTCCGGCGACTTCACCTTCGAAGGCCACCGCGCCTTCAAGGAAGCCAGCCAGCAGATCCTCGGCCGCCCCGAGATCGCCACGCTGGTCATCGATTTCGACCAGGTCGACTACATGGACAGTGCCGCCCTCGGCATGCTGCTGCTGTTGCGCGAGCGCCTGGCGCACCGCCCCATCGTCCTCGCCAACACCCGCGGCACCGTCCGCGCCGTGCTCGACGTCGCCAACTTCGGCCGCCTGTTCGACCTCTCCTGACGCACTGCGGCGCTTTTTTGCCGCGCCCTGGTGCCCAGGCCCATCCTGGGCGGTACCGTCTATGTCCCATATCGTCTATCTGCACGGCTTCAACAGCAGCCCACGTTCCATCAAGGCCCAGCAGACCCAGGTCTGGCTCGCTCGTCATGGCTGGGCAGATCGCTTTCACTGCCCGGCGCTATCCCATTCGCCCGCCGCGGCGGCCGAGCAGATCGCCACCCTGTTGGCGGGTCTCGATCCCGCCGAGACCACCTGTATCGGCAGCTCGCTGGGCGGCTTCTACGCCACCTGGGCGGCCGAGCGCTTCGGCTGCCAGTCCGCCCTCATCAATCCCGCCGTCCGCCCCTATCGCCTGTTGGACGGTCTGCTCGGCCCGCAGCGCAACCTCTACACCGGCGAGGAATACCAGCTCGAAGCTCGCCACATGGACGAGCTGATCGCCCTTGAGCCTGCCAGTCTGAGCAGGGATCGCTACTGGCTGCTGCTGGAAACGGCCGACGAGACCCTCGACTACCGCGACGCGCTGGCCTACTACCCCAATACCCGCCAGACCATCTTCGAAGGCGGCGACCACAGCTTCCAGCACTGGGAGCACATGCTGCCCCAAGTCATGCACTGGGCCGGCCTGCTCGCCACCTGACCCTCCCAACGCCAACCCGCGCAGCCGACTGACAATAAACGTCACAAAGCGCGCAAGCCCGCCCATCCGGCCAAGGGTCGAGCTGCCCAGCCATCCGCCACACCATCCGTACGGCGCAATCCCCGAAGGGCATTGCGCCGTAGCTAAGCTTGAGCCAACGCAGCCACATGGCGGCTTAACCGATTCCCAATAAAAAAGCCCGGCATTTGCCGGGCTTTCCTTTACTACTACCGCATTTACTTCGCAGGCGTCGCCACCGCAGCCGCCTTCTTGGCTGCGCCGGCAAAGTCACCGGCATACACGCTCAGGAACTTGGTGGGTTCGATGTATTTGCGGATCGCGGCGTTTACCGCTTCCACCGTCATGGCCTGGATCTGTGCATCGATCTCCGCGCTGAAGGCCAGCGTGCGGTCGGTGTGCAGTTGCGACACATGCAGACCGGCCAGCGCGCCGTCCTGGGCGCGGGCGGTCTGCCTTTCCTGCATCAGGCTCTGCTTGGCGTCACTCAGCTCTTCGGCGGTAATGCCGTCACGCACCAGGCGCTCCAGCTCCTCCTTCACGCCGGCCTGCAGCTTGGCCAGGTTCTGCGGTGCGTAGATCGCACCCAGGCCGATGCTGCCGCTGGGCTCAAAGCTCGATGCTTCCAGGCCGCTGCCGGCGCCGTAGCTGATGCCTTCCTTCTGGCGCAGGCGATCCAGGAGGCGCGACTTCACGCCGCCCCCCAGCACCTTGTTGGCCACCAGCAGCGGGGCGTAGTCGGGCGAATTGTCCTGCAGCTTGATCGGCAGCTTGGCGCTGAAGAAGGCATTGGCCTTGTCCGGGGTTTCCAGCTGCTGGGTAGCCGCCTTGGGTTCCGCTGCCGGCTTGGCCAGGCGGGCGTACTTGCTCTTGCTCTTCCAATCGGCAAACAGCGTCTTCAGCTGCGCGGTCACCTCGGCCGCGTCAAAGTCGCCCACCAGCGCCACTTCGCCATGGTCCGCACCGTACTGGCTGGTGTAGAACTGCTTCACATCGGCCAGCTTGGCCGCCTTGTACTCGGCCACCGATTCATCAAAGGTCGCAGCGTAGCGGATATCGCCCTTCTTGAACTGGTTGAACTGACGGGAGATCTCCTGCGCTGCCACCGCCTGCGGCTGGCTGCGGTTGGCCTCGATGCCGGCCACGTTCTCGTCCTTCAGCTGGGCGAATTCCGCCGCCGGGAAGGTCGGTGCGCGCAGCACGTCGCGCAGCAGCGCAAACAGCGCCGGCAGGTTCTTGCGGTTGGTCTCAAAGGCCACGTTCAGGCTCTGGCCGCTACCGTGCACTTCCAGCTTGGTCTTCAGGTTGTCCAGCTCAGCCGTGATCTCGGCACGGCTACGCTTGCCCGCGCCACGCAGCAGCATATCGGCTGCCAGGTCAGCGTTCACCGCTTGGCCAAACAGGCTCTTCTCGTCGCCAAAGTTCAGCAGAATATTGCCCGATACCGCATTGGCGCGGGTCTTCTTCGGCGTCAGCGCCACCTTCATGCCATTGGACAGGGTCAAGCGCTGGGTGCGCTTCTCGATATTGGCCGGGCTCACGTCAAAGGCTTCGCCCTCGGCCACCGCCGCCTTGCCCTGGTAGTTCTCCACCAGCTTGGCCACGTCCGGCGTTGCCGGCATCACCGTCCGGTCCACCGTCTTGGTCGGTACAAACTGGCCAAAGGTGCGGTTGGTTTCCTTGAAGTAGTTCTCCGCCACCTTCTGCACATCAGCCACGGTCAGGGCCTCCATGCGGTCACGGTTCAGGAAGAACAAGCGCCAGTCACCCTTGGCGATCGACTCGGACAACTCCACCGCCAGCTTCTGCGGGTCGTTGATGGTCTTGTCGATGTCGTTCAGATAGCTCGCCTGCGCGCGCTTGAGCTCGGCCTCGGTCACAGGCTTCTTCTTGAAGCCTTCCACCGCCTCCAGCATCAGCTTGCGCACCTGCGGCAGCGATTGCTGCTTCGAGAGCTCCGCCCAGAAGATCACATAACCCGGCTCGGCCAGGTCCAGCGCCCACGGCTCCACGTTCACCGCCTTCTTGCTCTCCACCAGCAGCTTGTGCAGGCGGCCGTTGGGGGTGTCGGCCAGAATGCTGCCCAGCGCCGTCACCGCCACCGAATCCGGGTGTGCGCCGGCCGCGGTCGGGTAGAGCACCGCCGCCAGCTGGCTGTCGGCCACCCGGCTCACGGTCAGTTCGCGGGCACCGTCACGCGGGGCCTCGGTGGTATAGGTCGGCTCGATCACGCGGCTCGGCTTGGCAATCGCGCCAAAATAGCGCTCCACCAGCGCCAGGGTCTTGGCCGGGTCAAACTTGCCGGTAATGGTCAGCACCGCATTGTCCGGCTGGTAGTACTCGCGGTAGAAGCGCTGCAGGTTCTCGATCTTCACGTTCTCGACGTCGCTACGCGCGCCGATCGTGTTGTGGCCGTAGTTATGCCAGTCGTAGGTCACCGCCGTCAGCTGCTTCCACAGCACCCGGTGCGGGTTGTTCTCGCCCATCTCCATCTCGTTGCGGACGACCGAGAATTCCTTGTCCAGGTCCGCCTTGGCAATAAAGCTGTTGACCATGCGGTCCGCTTCCATCGCCAGCGCCCAATCCAGATTCTCGTCCGAGCTTGGGAAGGTCTCGAAGTAGTTGGTTCGATCCATAAAGGTCGTACCGTTGAACTGCATGCCGCGCTTGCCCAGCTCCTGCATGATATTGCCGCGCGAAGGCGTGCCCTTGAACACCATGTGTTCCAGCAAGTGGGCCATGCCGGTCTCGCCATAGCTCTCGTGGCGGCTGCCCACCAGGTAGGTGATGTTCACCGTGGTCGTGGGCTTGGAGGCGTCCGGCGCCAGCAGCACACGCAGGCCATTGGGCAGGCGGTACTCGGTAATACCTTCTACGGTCGTGTACTTCACGGCCTTGGCAACAGGGGCGGCCGAGGTCGCGGCCGGGGCGTCGGCCGCCGCGGCGGGCAGGGTGTAGCCCAGGGCCAGGGCGAGCGCGAGGCTCAGGGGGGTGAAACGCATGCAGTGCTCCTTTGCAGGGCCATCAGGCCCAATGTTGTTATGTCGCTCACAGGGCGCTCACCGTGGGCCTTCTCCAAGCTACGGCATGCAAGCCAGGCAATACACGGGGTATCGCTAGCGCGCACAACACTGCCAGAAGGATTACCCCGGCAGCGCTAAGTTCCCTGCCGGCCCGGTGTCCTTGAACGGACTTTCGGGCCGGATGGCATCCTAGCGCGCCCCAAGGCCCCGCTGTCCAACCAGCGTGACGAAGTGCCCGAATTCGTGGATGGGCTGAAAACGGCGGCCAACGCGAACGCGTTGAGGGAAAAGGAGAAAATGCCACTGAGCCGGTGTGGTCGGCACGCCACGGTGGCGGGGTGGGGTTTGAGCCTGTAGGGCGGGACACCCGCAAGGAGTCGGCCGAAGTAGTAGGCCATCTAAAGGTGGCAACGACTTCGCTCACCCGCGCGGACCGCCTTCGCCAGAAGGCGTAAGGTTTAGCGGCTGACGCCGCAAGATGCCACACGGCATGCGGATTAGGGCGGGAATCCGTCCCGCGGCCGCTACCCACTCTGTAGCCACCGATATCAAGCCCCAGCGCGTGCAAGGGCGCTGTCCCGTAGGGCGCAATCCCCGAAGGGCATTGCGCCGTATCGTCGCTTGGACCAACGCTGACGTATGGGGCTGCAGCCCTGGCGGGAAGTGAAATACCGCCGCCGGTTCAGGGCGCCGGCGGCTCCGCCATCGCTCTTAGGGTGCTTCCCGTAGCCCGACAAATCCGCCACTCCGGCATCACCGTTGCGCTCAGCGCGCGGTAGAAATCCAGCGCCGGCTGGTTCCAGTCCAGCACCGCCCACTCAAAGCGGCCACAGTCACGCGCCACCGCCCGCTTGGCCACCTCGCGGAACAGCGCTTCGCCTATGCCATTGCGGCGGTATTCCGGCAGCACGAACAAGTCTTCCAGGTACAGCCCCGGCTTGGCCAGAAAGGTCGAATAGTTGTGGAAGTACAGCGCAAAGCCCACCGCCTGCGCCTCTTCACCGCGCTTCACCTCGGCGATCAGCGCTTCGATATAGGGGCGCGGCCCCCACAGGTGTTCGTGCAGCTGCTCCGGCGTACCGGTGCACTGGTGGGTCAGCTTTTCGTAGGCAGCCAGCTCGCGCACCAAGGCATACAGGGCCGGTGCGTCACCAGGCTGGGCATCGCGGATCGTGAACTTGGGCCTCATGCCGCTACGCTCCCCAGCGCCTGCCGCAGACTATCGGGTAGGGGCTTGGAGCTGCCAGCCGCATAGTCGCACCACACAATCACGGCTTCCGCCTCGGCTGCCACCTGTTCGGGCTGGTCGTCGCGGCAAATCCGGTGGCTCAGGGTAAAGCTGCTGTTGCCCACCTTCTTCACACTGGTCTCCACGCGTATGTCGCAGGGGTAGACCAGCGGCACGCGGAACTGGCAGCTGCTGGCAGCCAGGATGGGGCCGTCACCGGCCGCCACGGTCACGCTCCAGCCGCGCTCGGCCAGCCAGCGTACCCGCGCCTCCTCGCAAAAGCGGTAGTACAGCGTGTTGTTGAGGTGGCCCAGGGCATCCATGTCGCCCCAGCGCATGGGGAACACATCGGTAAACAGCGGCGTGGTGGTCATGGCAGGTTCAAACGGCGTGAAATCAGCCGCTAGATTAGCGTCCAACGGGTTTTTATAAAACCCTTGCGTCATAAAAGTCGCACCCGTGTACAACATTTACACTGTGCTTAGTCCGCAAGTATCGCCAGAGCCATTGTTGCTCCTCGCAGGTCCAAGCCTTGCTAGGGCGGGCCTTTAGACCCGTGCAGACCGCCTTCGCCAGAAGGCGTTGGTTTTATCGGCTATCGCCGCAAGTCTCTGCACTATGTGCGGTTTGGGGCGAGAGTCCGTCCCACTGCCGGGTGTCTTTCTTTTGCTTCGCAAGGCGAGGTACCTGTCCTGGGGGCATAGCGAGCTCTCTACAGCGCATGTAGATACTGTTATCCGAGTCAAGCGGCGTGCAGTGCCGGATTGAATGGCAAGCCCGACTTGAGCACGCCGAAGGCGACCTGAGCCAGCTTGCGCATCATCGCCCCAATGATCAGCTTTGGGGGCTTGCCATTGGCCATC
>NZ_DATCSC010000038.1:0-15718 GCF_036568685.1 Chitinimonas sp. | reverse complement strand
ACCCTCAAGGCCGCCCGCCAGGAACGCCAGCCGGCCCTGGTCTACCACGGCGGGCTTGAGCGCGACCAGCGCTTCCAGCTCTCCTTGCTGTCTGCCCTGCGCACCGCCATGAGCGACAACCAGCTGCAGCTCTATCTGCAGCCCAAGGCCGACAGCCGTACCGGCCGGGTGACCGGGGCCGAGGTATTGCTGCGCTGGCAGCACCCCGAGCATGGCCTCGTGTCGCCGCGCGACTTCCTGCCCTTTGCCGAGAAGAGCGGCATGATCGTGGAGCTGACCCGCTGGATGATGGTGCAGGCCATGCAGCTGGCGCGGCACTGGCAACTGCGCGGGCTGGACCTCAAGCTCTCGCTCAATCTATCGGCTTCGGACCTGGCCGACCCCAACCTGCCGGCCCACGTCTCGGAATACCTGATGCACAGCCGCGCCAATGCACAGCAGCTGGTCCTGGAGATCACCGAGAGCGAGATCATGCACGACCCGCAGCTGGCGGTGCGCAGCATGCAGGCGCTGCGCAAGCTGGGCTTCCAGCTCGCATTGGATGATTTCGGCACCGGCCACGCCACCCTGGCCTATCTGCAGGACATGCCGGTCAGCGACCTCAAGATAGACCGCTCCTTCGTGGTCAACGCCAGCCAGAACGAGAAGGGGCTGCGGCTGATCGAATCCATCGTGGCGCTGGCCCACACCATGGGCCTGCGCACCGTGGTGGAAGGGGTGGAGACCGAGGCCGACTGGCACCGCGTGGTCGACGCCGGCTGCGACGAGGTGCAGGGCTACTATCTCTCGCCACCGCTGCCGATCGCCGGCTTTGAGGCCTGGTTGGCGCTCAACCAACCTTTTGCAATCCCACAGGCCCAGACCAGCTTGGCGCTGTAAGCGCCTTCCACTGCAGCGCAAGAAAAAACCCGGCACTGGCCGGGTTTGTTTCATGTGGAACCAAGGTGCCGATCAATCGCTGATCTTGCCTCTCATTGCCTTAATACGGCTGCGCTGCACCTTGCCGGCCAGGCGGCGCTGCTGCGAGCCATAGGTGGGTTTGGTGGCCTTGCGCGGCTTGTCCACCTGCATGGCCTCGGCGATCAGTTCTTCCAGGCGGGCCACCGCATCGAGCTTGTTGAGTTCCAGGCTGCGGTGGGCCTGCGCCTTGATGATGACCACGCCGGCCTTGGAGATGCGCTGGTCGTCATGCTCCATCAGCTGGGCCTTGCACTCTTCGGGTAGTGAAGAGGCCTGGATATCGAAGCGCAGGTGGACCGCATTGGAGACCTTGTTGACGTTCTGGCCGCCCGCACCCTGGGCGCGGATCATGCTGAACTCGATCTCGGCGATCTCCAGCCGCCAGCGGGGCAGGGCGCTCATGCTCAGCGCCGCCCCTTGCGACCGCCGCCAAAGCCGCCGGGACGGCGATGGCCTTCATGCTTGCCTTCGCGCCGGCTACCGCGCTCACCATCGTTGCCACGGCGCTGGCGGGTGTTCTGCATCTGCAGCTGGCGATCGATCTTTTCCGAGGTGGACTGCATCAGCACCTGGGCCATCTCGCCGTCGGGGAAGGTATCGGGCATGCGGTAGCCCAGCCAGGCGTAGGCGGCGTAGAGCTTGCAGCTATCCTCGAGGTACTGCAGCTCATTGCGACCGCCCATGCCCTCCATGCGCAACAGCGGTGCCTGGCGCTTGTCGGCCCGGTCGCGCGCCCAGTCCTGCAGCGCCCGTTCCAGCATGGGGATCTTGGTCGATACCGGGCACAGGCTCAGGGTATAGCGGTCGGACAGCGAAAGCTTGAGCAGGTCCAGCCAGCGGGCCTTTTCCATCTGGTCGCTGAGGTTGGCCGGCAGGAAGAATTCGTCGTGCACATTGATGTGCTTGGCGAACAGTTCCAAGAGGTTGTAGAGCTTGTTCTGGCCGGTGGCCTTGGCGATCTGCTCCAGGTACTGCAGATTGGGCGCCACAAAGAAGCCGCTGTCCGGCAGCGGTTCGGGCTTTTGCTTGAGCAGGGCCGAGATGGTCTTGTGGGTGTAGGCATCGAGCCCGGCCACGTAGCCCGCCGCATGCTCGCCAAAGCGGCCGGCGCGGCCGGCGATCTGCTTGGCCAGGGGGGCGGCGATGGTGCCCTCGGCGTAACCGTCCCACTTGTTGGCGGTAGTGAAGATCACGCGCCGGGCGGGGGTGTTGAGGCCCATGCCGATGGCGTCGGTACCGACCACGATCTGGGTCAGGCCCTCGACAAAGCGCTCGGCCTGCGACTGCCGCACCTCGGGTGAGAGGTTGCCGTAGATGGCCGAGACCGACAGGCCCTGGGCAATGACCTGGTCACGCCAATTGAGCACATCGCGGCGCGAGAAGGCGATCAGCACGTCGCCCGGCTTGAGGTTCTTGAGCGAACCCAAGGGCTGCTTTTCCATCTCCAGTGGCGTCTTGCGCTCCAGCTTGCGCACTTCCAAGGTACCGCCGACGCGTGAAACCAAGGACTCGATGGCCTGCTGCGCTTCCAGCGCGCCCAAAAGGTAGATGGTACTGGCCGGCACGCCACAGACGGCGGCCGTCCAGGCGGCGCCACGGTCCGGGTCGTCCAAGAGCTGGATCTCGTCGATCACCGCCACCTCGACCACCCGGTTGGGGTTGAGCATCTCCACCGTGCTGGCCACGTGGGTGGCTTCCGGGTGCAGCTTGCGCTGCTCACCGGTGATCAGGCTGACCGCCACGCCGGCATCCTGCAGCCGGGTATAGTTCTCCAGCGCCAACAGCCGCAGCGGTGCCAGGTAGGCGCCGCTCTTGGCGCGCGCCAGGTGCTCCATGGCGGCGTGGGTCTTGCCGGAGTTGGTGGGGCCCAGCACGGCGATAAAGTGCCGCTTCATGCCCTGCGCGACGGTGAAGGATTCCGGGTAGAGCGAGAGATTGACCGCGTCGCGGGTGCGCTCGGCGGCCTTGTTGGCGGCGCCTTGGCTGCGAGCGGCTTCGATCCGGTCTATGGCCAGGGTGCAACGCAGCCGTGCCAGCTCGTACTTGGCCACCAGGGCGTGCAGGGCACTGCCAGGGTCGAGCTCGTACTCGCGGGCCACCGCCACCACCTGCTCGGCGCACTTCTGCAGCTGGGCCTCCAGGCGGATCTTGGCGGCCTCGTTCCAGCGTTCCTGCAAGAGCTCGTAGCGCTCGGCCACATCCATGCGCCGCCACTTGTTGGTCTTGCCGAGGAAGCCCTCGTCCGGGATCAGGTGGTAGGGCACCACCCGCTTGCCGACGATGATCTCGCCGTGGACCGAGACGGCGTAACTGCCATCGCTCGTAACCAGGGTGGCCTGGTGGGCGTCGAGGTAGGTGCCGAGGACGTCGGCTTCGGTGCTGGGGGCGAGCTCAGGGGTGGCGTCGGTCAATGCAGGTCCTTGAATCGGTAGGGGAAGTGTTCAAGGCAGCGGTATACCAAAGCACGCCCCCCAGCACCAGCAGTTTTGTTGCGCTGCGGGACGAGCGGTGCGCTCACCCCACAGCCCCGGCTCAACCCGGCAGGGTGGTGATGGCCCGCGCCTTGCGCTGTGCGTCCCAGCGCCGCAGGGTGGCACCGATCCGAGACCCGACGGCGAGCTGCGGATCGGAGGCCTCGAAGCCCTCCTGCTGTTCGCGCTTGGCGACCACGCTGCGGGCGAGATCGAAGGCAGCGATAAAGTCGTCGGTCTGGCGCAGCGCATCGACGAAGTAGGCCCGGCCGAAGTAGGTGAAGTCGGCCTCGTTGCTGCAACCAAACGACACCTTGTCGGCCGCGGCGGCGCTGATCACCAGGGTATTGTCGTTCTTGAGCGGGTCGATAAAACCGCCCGAATAGCAGGCCGACACCACGATCACGCGGTGCTTGATACCGGCTTCATCCAAGAGCTGGCGCAGTACCAGCGGGTCCACATCATTGAACTGCATGGGTCCGAACTCGACCGCCAGCTTATGGTCGGCGCTGCCGTGCGAGGTCAGGTAGAGGAAGAGGATGTCCTCGTTCTTATCCATGAGCTGGCCCATGCGCCGCAGCGCCAGCCGCAGGCTGGTGGCGCTGGCGATGGGTAGCTGGCCCAGGGTATCGGGGTTGTTGACCAGGGCCAGCGAGCGGCCCTCGGTGCCGAAGCGATGGTCGAACATGTCCTGCACCGTGATCGCCTCGCGCATGAAGACGTCCTGCCCGGCGTAGCCCGCGGCGGCAAGGAAGTAGAGGTTGGGGTGGCCGGGTTCGCGCGGCTTGAGGTCCAAGAGGGCGCGCTGCAGCAGGGCCGGCTCTTGGTAGAAGTAGTCCTCCATGGCCGGGTCGGGGCCGGGGTCGTCCTGCTGTTCCTCCGGCGCCGGCTCGGCCGGCCTATCCCACAGCGGCAGGCCCCAGAAGGACTGCTGCATAGGCAGCCACAACAGGCCGCCGGCCAGCAGCAGCGGCACAAGCCGGCGCAGACCGCCTGACGCCGCACTACGGGCAGCCAGCACGCCGGCCGCCAGCGCAAACCAGCCGGTCCACACTAGGTAGATGCGCTGGTCCCAAACGTCGTTCCAGGCCGGCACCCAGCCCTGCTGGCCAATGAGGAAGACCACCCACCCCAGCAGCGTGAGCGGCAGCAGCACGGCGTACCAGGCGGTGGCGAGGCCCAGGGTGCGCTTGGCATCGCCACCGCTGCCCGCGGCCAACCAAGCCACGAACAGTAGCAGCGGCAGGGCAAACACCGTGGCCGGCCAGGCGGCAGCGCTGTAGACCGCCTCGGGGCCCAGGTGCAGCAGGGCCAGGCCGTTTTGCAGCAGTACCAGCAGCGCGGCAAGCAGGAACAGCCGGCCCCAGCCCGCTTCCGCCAGGCTGACGGGCAGGGCGCGCAAGGTCAGGCCGCGCCAGGCCAGCTGCCAGAGGCCGGGCTGGGCGGGCGGGGCCTCGCCGCTGGCCGAGCTGACGGCCGAAGGCGTCTCCACCAAGCTGCCGCCGGCAGCAAGCACCCGTTCGCGCAAGGTGGCGAGGAAAGCATCGCGCTCGGTCGCATCGGCAAAGGCGGCATCCGGCAGCACGATGCAGTGCAGGGCATCGTAGTAGAGCAGGCTGGCGCCCTCTACCTGCACCAGGGCGGTCAGGGCCCGATAGCCGTAGAAGCTGCGGCGCTCGGCGCTGTTGAGCCAGAGGCCGTCATCATCCGGCACCAACTGCATGCTGCCGAGCATGGCCTGGCCCAGTTGCGGCAGTACCCGCCGGGTGCGCCACTGCAGCAGCGCCCTTTGCAGCAGATAGGCGACCAGCACAAAGGCCGGGCCAGCCCACACCAGCCAGTGGGCGGCACCCAGGCCCTGGCGCTGCAGCCAGCGTAGCTCCAGCACCACCAGCAGGGCACCCAGTACGCCGTAGGCCAGCCCATGTGCGCTGCGCAGCAGCGGTGGCAGCAGGTGACGGGTGTAGGTCTGCTGGTTGTGGTCCACCGCGCGGAGCCAATCGGCAGCGGTCACTTGATAGTCGTAGTGCGGTCTCATGCTGGAATGGCTGTACTCAGAGTGAAGTGCCGAGCAGGGCGCCGGCCGGCGCCCGCTGCAGGGTAAGGGTGAAGCACACCCCGTCGGCCACGTTGGCGGCGGTGATGGTAGCGCCCATCTTGGCCATATAGGTGCGCGCGACAAAGAGGCCCTGGCCGCGGTTGCCCTGGGCGGCAGAATCGGCCTGGTCCGAGACGCCGTACTCGAAGATCTTGTCGATCAGCGCATCGGGGATGGCCGGGCCCTGGTTGTGGATCTGTACCGTGGCGGCGGTCTCGCTCGCTTCCAGGGTCAGGGTGATGGCGCTGCCCTTGGGGCGGAAGCGGTCGGCATTGCGCAGCACATGGGTGACCACGTCTTCCAGTGCATAGTCATCCGCCCGCACCAGCACCGGCGTGCCCCAGGCCTGGTAGCGCACGTCGGCAATGTCCACGCAGGGCGCGTTGGCGGCCACGTGGCGCAGGAATTCGTCCAGATCCAGCGCCGCCAGTTGCAGGGTGGTGGACTGGAAGGCCTCGCTGGGCGAGGCGCTGCCGTACAGCACCCACACCGCCTGCTGCATGCGGTGGATATAGCGGCTGCTGTCGTCGTCGCGGCTGCCGTGCAGGGCCAGGAGCGACTGCAGCGGCGACATGATCTCGTGCCCCACGGCGTGCCACATGTCCTTTTCCTGCTCGGTACGGATGCGCTCACGCTCCACGTCTTCCTTCACCCGCTGCAAGAGGTCGGAGAGGCCGCTGGCGAGCACACCCAATTCGTCCCGGCCACGCAAATCGGCCATATCGAGCCGCTCCAGCCCGCCGGCGGCGCGCACGGTGCGCGAGACGGATGCGGCGCGGCGGGTGAGGGCGGTGATGCGGCGGATGATGCCGACCTCGATCAGCAGCCAGACCAGGGCGATGGCCAAGAGCATGGCGCCGACAAACCAGACCACCCGGCTGGCGACCACGGCCAGGCTCTTGTTCACGGTGCGTACGTCGCCGGTGAGCACAAAGCGGTAGTCCCCCAGCGGGGTGGCGATGGTCTCGCCGGCCTGCATGGGCTGGTCGTAGCCTTCCACGTCCAGGCGGCGGATCAGGCTGGCGATCCAGCGCCAGGATTCCGCACCGGGTTCGGCGCTGCCGGCCAGCTTGAGCAGCTCCACGTCACCCGTCTTAGTGTGCTTTTGCAGGCTCAGGGTCTCGCCCGGCAAGAGCAGCGGGGCCAGCTCGCTGAGGGTAAAGGGTGCGCTGGCGCCGGCTGCGTCGCTATCGAGCAGCGGGGCACCGCCGCCCGGTGGCAGCACGCGCAGGCGTACCGCCATGCGGTCCAGGTCGTTGGGTGGCCAGATGGGCTGGGTCTTGCGGAACAGGTCGTCGCGCAGCACGCCTACCGGCAAGCGCACCGAGAAGAAGCTGCGGTGCACGCAGCCCGTGCCGGCCTGCTCGGCCGAGCAGCGGCCCTCCTGCCACAGCCAGCCGCGGAAGTCCTTCACCGGCCGGGTAAAGGCGTAGTCGCCGCTGTCTTTCTCGACAAAGCCGGTCAGCCGGCCGCGCGCGCCGGGGCGGCCGGCGTCGTCCATGGCCTCGAAGGGGGCGATCCAGCGATAGACCTGGCCACGCAGGCTGACGCTGATCTGCAGCCGATGCACGCCGTCGAAGCGCTCTTCGCCGAGCTTGTGGGCCGCCAGCTCGCCGCTCTGGAACTGGCCGGCCACATAGATAAAGCCGCCGGCCCAGGGGTTGCTGCCTATGGCGGCACAGATGGCGCCCTCGCGGTACTGCACTTGGCAGCCGGCCATCTCTACCGCCTGCTGCACCTTGTTCTGGTCGTCGAAGTCGATGGCCGAGTAGGGCAGCAGCAGTGGCCGCAGCGGTTGCAGGTGGGCGGCATCGAGCTGCGGGTTGAGCAGGGCCAGCTGGCCGGTGGGGTGGTGCAGCTTGGCGGCGAGCTGGGCGGCGGTCTTGTGGAAGCCCTGCTGGTAGTTGCGGTAGCTGAGCTGCTTTTCCTCGCGCAGCACATAGAGCGCCAGCGCCACGGTAGCCAGCGCCAGGAGCAGGAAGGCACCGCGGAACAGCAGCCGCAGTCGGAAGGGGGCGAGGCTAAACGACAGCGCCATACTAGGCGGCCCAGCGGAAGCCGCGCATGGGCACGTTCTCTATGCCGTCAAAGCTCGGGTCTATCTCGCGGAAGGCATCGCGTATGGTACTGACGTGCTTGCGGATATTGTCGCGATTGCGGCCGCTCTTCACCACCTGGTAGAGCTCGTCGTAGGACACCACCTCCCCCCGGCGGGCGTGAAGGGCAGCGAGGATGCGCTGGGCGGTGAGCGGCAGGTTGACGCGCTGGCCGCGCCACAGCGGGCTGCCCTGGCGCAGTGGGTCGAGCGAGAGCTCGCTGACCGCTGTGGCAGCGGCCTCCACCGCCGGGCGGCTATCGCGGCGGGCGCGCAAAATCTCCAGGAAGGTATCGATGAAGTCCGCCTCTTCAAAGGTGGTCTTCTGCAGGTAGTCCCAGGCGTCCAGCGCCTTCATGATGCTGCGGTAGATGGTGGCCGGCATGGCCGAAACCACCAGCACCGGCGTGCCGTGGTGCTTGTTGATGGCGTTGATGATGGCCACCCCGGCGTGCCGCTCGCGGCCCAGCTCGATATCCAGCACCACCAGGTCGTAGGCCTCGCGCGTGACTGCCGCTTCGGCCTCGTCGCGGTTGTACCACTGGTCCACCCGTATGCCGGGCTTGGCCGCCTCTATCCAGCCCTTGAGCTGGTTGCTGGTGGGAATGTCGTCTTCTACGACCGCTACCTTGTACATCGCCGGCTCCTGCGGCGCCCCCGTGGCGCGTGGCGGCATTATCGGGCCGAAGCGTGCCCGCGCGGTGTGAGTTTTTCTTCCGCGCCCCGGAGTGCCCACTACCGCCCCACGAACAAAGTCGCCCCGCGGCCGCATGGATTGCTCCTGGGCCTGCCGCGCACCATGCAGTCCAAGGAGGCAGGGCACACGACCCGCCCCTTGCCGGATGGATGACCAGCCGGCCACGTTAGGGACAAGGGGTATGGAAATGTCGGAACGGATCAAGGCGGTGGTGGCAGCAGTACGCGGTGCACTGGCAGGCACCGCCACGGGGCTGGGGCGGGTACTGGGCCGCGGCGGCAGCCGGGTGATGGAGGCGCGTAGCCGCATCCTGCTGGTAGGCGCGCTGGGCCTGGCCGGCTACGCGCTGATCAGCCACCCGCCGCTGCAGAGCGTCGATAGCGGCGAGATCGCGGTGCGCACCAACCAGCTCACCGGCGGCAGCGCCGTGTTCCGGGACGGCAGCGTGCTGATGATCTCTGGCCTGCACATGCTGCGCCGCTACTCGCTGCGCGACCAGCTCTACCGGCCCGAGCAGGACGATGCCGCGCCCTTCCAATCGATGGAAGGCCTCTCGCTGGGCGTGGATCTGACGGTGCGCTACGCCCTCGATGGCAGCCGGGTGGACCAGATGGCACGCAGCCTACCGGACGACATCAACGGCCAGATCGTGGCCCCGGCGGTGCAGGGCGTGATCTACAAGGTGCTGACCCGCTACACCGTGAAGGAGATCTTCTCTACCAAGCGCGGCGAGATCCAGCAGGCGATAGAGAGTGAGCTCAAGCCCCGCCTGCTGGCCGACGGCATACGGCTGCACGGGGTGCAGATGGGCAAGGTGAGCCTGCCGGAGGACTACAAGGCCGGCATGGAAGCGCTGCTGGCCGAGGAGCTGCAGAGCGAGAAGATGCGCTACACCCTGGAGCTGAAACAAAAGCAGGTGCAGGAGAGCGCCCTGCAGGCCGACGCCGAGAAGGTGCGCCGCGAGCGTGCTGCCGAGGCCGCTGGCAACGAGCAGATCATCGCCGCCCGGGCGCAGGAGGAAGCCATGAAGCATGTGCTGCCCTTCAAGCAGAAGCAGATCGAGCAGCGCCAACTGGAAGCCGAGGCCGAGAAGCAGGCCCGGGTGAAGGGGGCGGAAGCCAACGCCCAGGCCCGCGTGATCGAGGCCGAGGGCGAGGCCGCATCGCGCCGCAAGCTGGCAGATGCCGAGGTCTACCGCATGGCGCAGGTGGGCAAGACCAGCAGCGAACAGATGGCGCGCGACGGCGCCTTGATCACCAAGCACCCGCTCTTGATCCAGAAGGCCATGGCCGACAAGCTCTCGGACAAGATCTCGGTGATCATCGCCCCGCCGCCTGCCGACGGTGGCTTTATCGGCTCGGCCTTGCTCGGTAAGCAGAGCGCTGCCAACCCGGCCCCCGCCGCCCAGGACGAAGAGAACAATGAGGAGGCCCAGTAATGTTGCTTGCCGCCTCTCTCGCCAGCCTCGCCATCGTGACCCAGGACCAGGCCGTGCTACGCGCCGCACCGCGTGATTCTGCCCAGCAGCAGGTGACGCTGTGGCAGGGCGACAGCCTGGAAGTGCGCGGTGAGCGCCTGGGCTACCTGCAGGTCTACGATCACCGCCGCGAGCGGGCCGGCTATGTGAAGGCCAGCCAGGTGCGCAGCACCGACCTCAAGCCGGTTGAGGCGAACGAATTGATGGCCGTGGTGCGCTTTCTGCGCGACACCCCGGGCGCCGAAGCGCTGGGCGTGGCCTACAGCGCCGCCTATATCAAGGCCGCACCGGCCGGGCAGATAGGCGCAGAGAGTTTTGATGCGCTGGGCACCTTTGCCGACCGCCTTGCCCAGCGCGCCAGCCGCGGCAAGGCCAGCGACCCTACCCTGGCCGCCCACCTGGAAGTGGTGGCCAGCTACGGCGTGCAGATGAAGAGTGTAGAAAGGGACGGCAAGGTGCAGCTCTGCTACGAGGGCGACGCCTTCCGCCGCGTGCTGGCCCTGCCGGCCACCGAGGAACAAAAGGCCCGCGCCGCCCTGGCGCTGACCCGCCACGACTGCGTGGACCCCAATCTGCGCCCCATGGAGCGCTACCAGCTCGATAACTGGCGGGCAGAGGTCTTGAACAAGGTGGATACCGGCAAGCTGCCGGACTATCTGCAGAACCGCATCCAGATGCGCCGCGCCGGCGTACTGGCCAGCCTCGCCTTCCAGCGCGCCCGCCGGGGTGAGCCAGCCCAGCCGCAAGGCGAGGGCGCCATCGCCGCCCTGGCGGCGGTGAACCGCGAGGGGCTGCCGGACGAAGACTTGGCGGTCTATACCGATGCCGCAGTACGGGTAGGTGCCAGCCGATGGGCCGCGCTGCCGGCGGTCAGCCCCGCCGGCAAGCTAGGCATCGCCACCGTGGCTGGCGAACCTGGCGAGACCTGCATCCTCTTGACCGACACCCAGCACCCCGCCAACAACCCGCTGGCGCGGCGCTGTACCTACGGCCAGGTGTGGGTCGCCTCGGCCAGCAGCAATGCGCAGGGCACCCAGCTGGCGCTGGCGGTGCAGCCGCTGGATACCTGGCGCGAACTGTGGCTGTTCCGCAAGCAGGCGGACGGCTGGACGGTGGATGTGATCCCGCCCGCCACCAACAGCCCGGAACTGGGCTACCTGGAATTCGCCGGCTGGGTGCCGGGCGACAAGCAGCTGCTGACCGCCCGCGAAGCCAAGGTAGAAGGCCGCTACAAGCGCACCTTTGAGGTCATACAACTCGACACCCTGGCGGTGCAGAACAAGGCCGACAAGCCGGAATCGCTGAGCGTGTTCTACAAATGGCAGGCAGCGAGCTGGAAGGGTGGGACGGTAAGCCTCAGATGAGAAAAGCCGTTCCACGTGGAACGGCTTGGGGCTAGCTCAGTTCCACCTTGATGCCGCCTTCTGGCAGCGCCGTGGTGCTGAACTCCACCGGCAGGAACTTCTCGATCACGCCGATATTGGTGCTGAAGTGCGAGGAAGCCAGCATGGCGGTGAAGCTGCCACGGCCGGCCAGGGCCAGCGGCAGCAGCAGCTGGTCGGCCAGGTGCTCACCCACCGCGGCACCGCTTTCCAGGTAGTGCCGCGCCTCGGTGGCGGCGGCATCGGCCACCGCCTCGGCCGAGATCCCTTTCTCGCCAAAGCCGCTGAATACCTCGGTCACCCCTTCGTGCGCCACGGTAATCAACAGGATATTGCCCGGCCCCTCGCGCGCCGGCAGTTCGCGGACCTGGGTATCGATGGCACCCAGTTGTGCCGCCACCCGCTCCAGTTCGCGCTTGGCCACGCCCACCGGCACGGCGGCCACGCGGGCCTCGGCACGGGTGCTGCGGTGTGCGCCGCGCGCCAGCAGGTCCAAGGGCTGCAGCTGGGCAATAGGCTCGACCTGGGCGACCACCTCTCCACCACCGGCCGGGTAGAAGCCGTGCTTTTGCAGGGCCAGGGTCTGCTTGGCGCCCATGCGGGCCAGCAGCGGTTGCCAGCTGTAGATCAAAAAGTCGGCAGGCGGCGCAGCGCGGTTATGGGTGCCGCCGCTGACCGTCACGCTGCTGGGGGCATCGGCAAACCACAGCGCCGGCAGCACAGTTTGCAGCACCAGGGTGCAGCTACCGGCCGTGCCGATGGCAAAGCGGTACTCGCCACCGCGTACCGGGCCGGGGGTGAAGTGCAGGTTTTGCGAGCCCAAGCTCGCGCCTTCCACCTGGGCGCCGGATATCGCCACCGCCGCCTGTACCGCGGTCAGGTGCTGGCGCAACAGGCCCTGCTTGCTGCGCCCGGCGCGTATGCCCTCGATACGGAAGGGTTGGCCGGTGATCATGGAGAGCGTCAGGGCGGTGCGTAGTATCTGGCCGCCGCCTTCGCCTTGCGAGCCGTCGAGCTCAATGCAGTGTTGTTGTTCGTGTTTCATGATTTTTCTTCTTGTTGCTGGGCGCGCCAGCCGCTGGGGCTAGCGGCACGTTATGGGTACTCAGGCCAGGGCCTCAGCCAGTGGGGTCTGGCCTATGGCCTGGCGCAGCAGTTGATCGAGCTGGGCATCTTCACCCTCTGGCTGCTTGAAATCCGGCGGCAATTTTTCTTCCGCCAGTTCTCGCTCGATAAAGTCGTGGATCAAGGGGAAGCGGGCACCGTATTCGGCTTCGCCCGCCGCCATCTTTACCGCCAAGAGCTGGTTGATCTCATCGCGCAGCGCCACATCGCTCACCATGGCATCGGCCAGGTCGGCAAAGCGCATGGGCGGCATGCCGCGGCCGGCGTCTACCCACAGTGCGGCCAGCAGCGGGCGAAGCACGTAGAGGTATTTCTTGAGCCGCACGGTATCGCCCAGCAGATAGCCACGGAAGTTCTTCTTGGCCATGGACAGGTAATGCCAACGCCCCTTGCGGCTGGAGAAAAAGCTCGGCGCCAGCGCCCGCAGCTGCCCAGCGAGGGCGGCATCTTCGCGGTAGACCAGCGGCGAATCCAGCCACTCGAACAGGGTGGGGTTGGAGCGGCGCAGCAGCTGCAGCGCCTTGCGCAGCTCCCAGCCGCTGATATCCAGCTCGTCGCTGATCGGCAGCTCGATCACATCGCGCTGCGGCTCTACCCGCAGGTACCACTCGGGCCGGTGCACATAGACAAAGCGCACATCGTAGTCGCTATCGGGCGAGGCAAAGCCCCAGCCGCGGCTGCCAGATTCGCAGGCGAACAGTACCTTTACCTGGTGGCGCGCCTCGATCGCCGTCAGTTCTTTTTCCACCCGTTCCCGCACGGCGGCCGAGACAGGGTGTGCATACAGAAATGCCATTGCTGGCCCTCCCTCTTATTGCTTGGCTGGCGACAACACCTGGGGTGCCACCGCCGCCTTGTTGTAGTCCGGGACTATGCCAGCCGTGGCAACACGGCGACTAGCCCTTCACACACACCACCTGGCGCAGCGTATGGACGATCTCGACCAGTTCGGATTGCGCCGCCATGACTTGATCGATGTCCTTGTAGGCCATGGGGATCTCGTCGATCACGTCGGCGTCCTTACGGCATTCGACGTGGGCGGTCGCCTTGATCTGATCCTCGACCGTGAACAGCTTCTTGGCCTTGGTACGGCTCATGGTACGGCCGGCGCCGTGGCTGCAGGAGCAGAAGGCTTCCTCGTTACCCAGGCCGCGCACGATAAAGCTCTTGGCGCCCATGGAACCCGGAATGATGCCCAGCTGGCCCTTCTGTGCCGATACCGCGCCCTTACGGGTTACCAGTACCTCGCGGCCGAAGTGCGTTTCCTTCTGCACATAGTTGTGGTGGCAGTTCACCGCCTCCACATCGGCCGCGAAGGGCTTGGTGATGATCTTGCGGGCGGCGGCAATCACGTTCTGCATCATCACCGCGCGGTTACGGCGGGCGTAGTCCTGCGCCCAACCTACTGCCTCCACATAGTCGTCGAAGTGCTGGCTGCCTTCTTCGAAGTAGGCCAGGTCACGGTGCGGCAGGTTGGCAATGTGCTGGCGCATATCGGCCTGGGCCAGCTCGATAAACAGGTTGCCGATGGCGTTACCCACCCCGCGCGAACCCGAGTGCAGCATGAACCAGACGCGGTTTTCCTCGTCCAGGCAGACCTCGATAAAGTGGTTACCGGTACCTAGCGTTCCCAGGTGCTTATGGTTGTTGGTGCGCTCCAGGGCAGGGTACTTCTCGGTAATGCGCTTGAAGCCGCCGTGCAGCTCGCCCCACATGGCGTCCACCGTCTCGGGCGGGGTATCCCAGGCGCCTTTATCGCGCTTACCCATGGTCTTGCCGTGCGGCACGGCCGCTTCGATGGCCGAGCGCAGGCCGGCCAGATTATCGGGCAGGTCGGCCGCGGTCAGCGTGGTGCGGGCGGCCATCATGCCGCAACCGATATCCACCCCCACGGCCGCCGGGATGATGGCGCCCTGGGTAGGGATCACGCTACCGATGGTGGAACCCTTACCCAGGTGCACGTCCGGCATTACCGCCAGGTGCTTGTAGATAAAGGGCATCTTGGCCGTGTTCATCAGCTGCTCGCGAGCATCCGGCTCCACCGGCACGCCATTGGTCCACAGCTTGATGGGGGCGCCGCTTTCAACGGCCAGGGTGTTGTATTGGCTCATGTTCTTTTCCTTGCTTGCTCTTGTGTTTGTTCTGGTTTGGTTCACTTGGCGGCGAAGGCCAGGCGACGCTCACCCTGGCAGGCCAGGCAGGGTACGGTGCTGGCGTAGACAAAGCCATGCGGCGTGTCGTACCACCAGGTTTGCTCCTGCGCCGACCAGACATGCTTGGCGCCACATTCGCGACAGGCAAAGCGGCTCTCCTGGGCCTGGCCCAACGCCACGCGCAGCGGCAGCTCGCCCAAGCCGCGCTGGGCCGGGGTTGCCTTGCGCTGGGGTCTGCCCAGCCAGTGGGTCTTGCGGGGGGTAGCAATCAGGTGGTCCATTTTGCAGCTCGCTCTTCGTCGTTGTCTGTCTTGCTTATTGCAACGGCTGTGCCAAGTGCTGACCGCCGTCACCTAAAATTCTTTAACTCATTGAAATAACACTATTTACCTGGAATTTCGGCTTGCCATGACGCTAACACCGCGTCTAGCTGGCCTGACCAAACGGATAACCATTGATACTGGTTTATCTTTTTGGATAGCTCTTACAGGCGGCTACCCAGCTGAAAAGGTGGCGACAAGTTGGGGTGGAACAGTTATCTGAGCTAGTGGGCTTACGCCCACCCAGGGTTTGAACCTGGGGCCTCCTGCCGTAGCAGGCGCTCTATCCTGTAGTTCCACCGGCATTCGCCGTAATGGGGGACATGACGGGACTCGAACCCGCAGTAAGCCGACACCGGGCATTACTCCGATGCGCACCAGACCTTTTAAACGCGCTAGTGCATGGAACCTTACGCAGACCCCATGACCGCGCTCCAAAGTACCGGCTGGCGCTTGAGCTTTCGGTTTTACCCTTCACAGGTTCCGAAACATTTACCGGCCGCTCGCCATTTCGCGTTCATGCCCATGACCGTGCGTACAAAAAAGTGCGGCGACAAAGAGAGATGGAACATCGCCTGGTTACCCAGGCATCCTGCTCTACCCACTGAGCTACACCGCCGATGGTCTGGCGGTGGCGGGAATCGAACCCGCGACACGGGCATTAAGAGTGCTGTAGTTCCATCGGCATTCGCCGCGTAAAAAAGGTGCCCGCGCGCAACAAGGTGGGGCCGGGAGCGACGGCCGGCTTAGCCGGTGCGGGGTCTCAAACCCGCAGTCAGAGGGGAGATGTACTCCCAGCCTGCATTTGCGCGCTGGCACAACAAAGGGTGGCGACAAGTAGAGGCGCAACGTTTTTCGTGTCCTACCGTTAGACGACAGCCCCGCTGAGTTGGAGCCGACGGGATTCGAACCCGCATTACGACCGTTGGAAGGTGTAGTT
>NZ_DATCSC010000037.1:0-5808 GCF_036568685.1 Chitinimonas sp. | reverse complement strand
TTGTGCGGTACCCAGTTGTCGCCCCATGGTGTCTGCCAGGGTGCTGGCCAGCTTGACCGTGTATTGCGTATCGCCCGGTAGCGCCTTGGCGGTAGGGGTGATGGTCAGTGTGGTGCCATTGGCGACTGCTTGGGAGGGAATGACGTTGCCCAGTGGGCCCAGCAGCTGAACCGAGCTGCTGCTGACCGATGCGGCATTGACCGCCGTGCTGAACGTGACGGTGACAGTACCGTTACGGGCGACCCCAGTGGCGCCAGCGGCGGGGAGTGTGCTGCTCACGGTAAAGGGGGCTGCGGGCGGGGTGGTCGCCGAGGAATCACCCCCACCGCCACCGCAGGCGGCCAGCCCCAGGGTCATGACAAGTACTGCCAGATGTTTTTTGTTCACAGGTTTATATCCAACTTAAAAAGTATGAAGTCGCTAAACATGCACATACAGCCACGCCCTGGCGCTTGGGCCGGGGTGGGCATGGGTAAGGTAAAGCAGAAAGGCTGCGGTTACGGCTGTGGAACTGGGCCTAGATAAACCGCGTCTAGCTGATCGCGACGCGGATAGCGGGGCGGATGATAGCGTGTCTGTCGCCTATAAGGCCATACGCTGAGGGGCTAGCCGGCCAGCTGGCAAACGCGCAGCTGGTTGCGCCTAATCTGATAGTTGGCAAAAGCGCAGCTTATTGCCAAAGGGATCGCTGATCTGCATCTGCCGGCCCCATTCCAGGTCTTCCACACCCGGCTTGGCGTAGGGGTAGTTCTTGGCCAGCAGCTCGGCCTGCAGGGCATCCACCCCTTGCATGGGGATAAAGACGGTGGAGCCAGGCGTGGCGTCGCCATAGTGCTCGCTCAGGTGCAGCTCCAGCCCGGCGCGGTTGACCGAGGCATAGAGCGGGAAGTTGTCGCCAAACCGGTGCTCCCAGCCGAGGGTGAAGCCCAGAAAGTCCACATAGAATTCCTTGGCCTTGGCTTCATCAAAGATGCGCAGCACGGGGATGGCGGGAGAGAGGGTGATGCTCATGCGGGGTCCTTGTCGAAAGCCGTTGTACCGGGCGGCAGCTGCACCCACGGGTGGCGGCGGCAGTCGTAGACCGATACCTGCGGGGCCGGGAAAGCGGGGTCGGCAAAGGCGCCTACGGCCACGCTTACCGAGCCGGTGGTGCCTTCCTCGGTATGGAAGAGGTTGGTACCGCACACCGGGCAGAAGCGGAAGCGGAACTGCGCGCCGGCATCCCCAGTGCGGACGTATTCAGTCGCGGCGCCGGTTACCGTATAGGGCTCGTTAAAGCTCGCCAGCGCGGCAAACATGCTACCGGTGCGCTGCTGGCAGGCCAGGCAATGGCACAGGCCCACGCCGCGCGGCTCGCCCCGCACGGTGATGCGGAGTTGGCCGCAGGAACAGGTGGCTGTGCGGGTGGGCATGGCGGCGGGTTATTTGGTCTTGGGCAGCAAGGTATCGTATCGCCGCTTCTCTTCTGGCGTCAGCCAGGTTTCGAAGTCGCGTTGCGCCTGGGCGGCGGCCTCCTCCTGTCCGCTAAGCTGGTCCACGGCCTGCACCAGGGCCAGCCCCTCCGGGGTCTTGTTGCAGGCGATATACAGCGGCAAGAGCTTGGTGGCGCCGGCGATGGGGAAGTAGTCCATCGGCGGCAGGTCCGGGTGGTTACGGCGCAGGTATTCGACTTCCACGGTGTAGGCCAGGGTCAGCTCAAAGCGGCCGCGCGCCATGATGTTGAGCAGGTCGATGATCGACCCCGTGCCGATCTCCCGGTAGTCCTGGATCGCTGCCAGCCGCTCCGCCCGTATGGCTTCGAGTTGCTGGTCTATGGCTTCGCCAAAGCGCCGCGCAGGGTAGATGCCCAGGGTGTACTGGCGCTGGTTGAGGACCTGGGAGAGCGAGATGGTGTCGCGGTCCATGGCGGCCCGCAGCTCATCGCCCGCCTTGCGCGTGGCCACCAGCCGGGGCGGCAGCAGAAAGAGATGGGGGCGCTGGGCAGAGACGGCGTACTGTGCGCGCTCGGGGGTCATGAAGCGGCTGACGGTGCAGGAAGGTTGCGCCGTCTTCATCAATGCATCGCGCCGCTGGAAGCCCACCACGTCGATACGGTGCTGGAATTGTGGCAGGCGCTCCATCAGGCCCTGCAGGTAACGGTCCATCACCCCCCGACCGCTATCCGGCCCGGTGCGTATCTCGTAAGGCGGAAAGTCGATCACCAACCAGTGCACGGGTTGCGGCGGGTCAGCCTTGGCCCGCGTGCCCAGCAAGGCGATGGGCAGCCAGAACAAGGTGAGTGCGGCGAAGCGTATCCACGTCACAAGGGTATCTCTGGGCGGCATGACCGGTTGGATGCTTTGGTATGAGCCCACCACACCGCCTTACCGGTCTGTACGCGTATCAAAATGGTATGAGAAGGTGGTTCTTAACCTTTCCAATATAGGTGGCAGGGGGCGGTTTCTGCCAACCGGGTCATGCCGACCGGGCTTACACCGCCGGTGCGCGTTGCTCCAGCGCATGGCTGAGCGGTAATTTGCGGTAGCCCTGGCCCTCGTAGAACAGATGGGCCTCGGTCCGGTGGGCGCCGGAACCCAGCCGTACGTCACGGTAGCCTTGCGCCCAACCCCAGGCGGCGGCCTGTGCCAGCAGCGCGCGGCCTATGCCGTGGCCCTGCTGGGCCTCGGCCACCACCAGGGCTTGCACCTCGGCATGGTCCGGGCCGGCCAGTACCCGGGTGCCTTGTACCTGGCACAGGCCCACCACCGCGCCCTCGCGCTCGGCCAGGTAGACCACGTTCTCGGGCCAGGCACAGATGGCTGCATAGCGACGGGCCATGTCGGCAGGGGTGGATTCATAGCCCAGATCGGGCATGAGCGCGGCCATGGCGGGGGCATCGCCAGCGTGCGCCGGACGTATGTGCACGCCGGGCTTGGGCGCTGGCGGGGTGGCGGCATTGGCCGCCAGCGGGCGGGTGAAGATGTAGCCGGCCTTGTGTTGGCCGAGCCCGGCAGCGGTCAGGTGGGTGCGGGCAGCATCGTTGCCGGCATCAATCCGTACCCTAAAGCGCCCATAGCCAGCCGCAAAGGCCCAGGCCTTGGCGTGGGCCAGCACAGCGAGCTGCGCTTGCTCCGCACCCGGTGCCATGGTCAGCAGCTGCACCATGGCATAACCATCGCTCGCCACCAGCCGCACACCCTGCACCTGGCAGACCGCCAGCAAGGCATCGCCCTCCAGCGCCGCAAAGGCCACCTGGTCTGGCCAGGCGTAGAGCCGGTCCAGGCGGTCGGGCAGGGGGCGTGGGTCTGGCGGCCAGTGGTCCTGCGCCAGCAGGGTGGCGAGCTGGGGGCAGTCTTGGGTTTGCAGGGAGCGGAGGGTGAGAGGCATGGTGGTTGCTAGAGGTATAGGCGCCGCTAGAAAAAGCCAGCGCAGCGGTTCTGGCGCGGCGTGTGAGCGTAGACAGTACAGCTAGTACGGCAAGCTCGCACAACAACGCCAGAAGGGTTTTGCTAGTGGCGCGCGGGGCAGGTGACCGACCAGGGCAGGTAATCCTTCCCAAACTGGCGGAAGCCGACCGTTACACGAAAATCCGGGTAGCTTGCAGCCCGGCCCTGGTAGGCCGTGGTGCGGAACACGCCGACCAGCTCCGGGCCTTCCTTGCCCGTTTGCAGGTGGGCACTGTCGAGCACTATCGGGTCCCAGTTTTTGCTCAGCCCCCAGTTGCAGGCATGCCCGCGTATCAGGCGTCGCGCATCTGCCGCTAGCGCCACACGGTGCTGCAGGGCGTAGCGCACCAGCCAGCGCGGGGCATCCGCCGCAAAAGCCACGGCCGCATCGCTTGTCTTGCAGCGACCATCGCTATGCGGCCAGGCCAGCGTGCCGTCTGGGGTGATGCTGGTGCTGGAGGCGATGCGGTAGCGCTGCGCCCGGCAAAAGCCGTCGTCCAGCTGCGGCGCAGTGGCGATGCTGCCTGTGCCGGTGGCGTTCAGCACCAGGGTGCTGCGGTCCAGCGGCGGTTGGCTGGCGAACTGGCCTAGCGCCTTATTCAGCGCGGTACGGTCTGCGGCGCGGGCTTGGGTGGCGAACAGCACGCTGGCGACGAGGGGAATGGCGAGAATGAGGGTAGGGCTGGGCATCGGGTGCGTAGCGTGCCCGGTCATGGCGTGAGGTGCAAGGTGCTGATGTGGGGGCACGGCGCCCACCCTACGAGGCGCGTGCGGTACGGCATACCAACAAGCCTGCAGAGGGGGCATGCTATAAAGCTGCCCGGGAACTGGTTTGCCGCAACGATCATCTAAAACGAGAGTACGCAGAATGGACAATCCCTACGTCGCAAGTACGGCGCAGCTGTCTTCGCCCGCAGCCAAGCCCGCCAGGTCGCCGCTTTGGCGCTATTTTCCTATCCCGTTTTTACTGCTGTACATCCTGTTCAATCTGGGGCCTTTTGGCTGGCTTAAAGAATTGGCCCGAGTGGGCGCGATACCGATGCTGCCCATCCTGATACTGGTGATTGCCGTGGCTGCCATGACGGTTGGCGCGGTCCTTATCTTGGGCCGCTGGCGTTTTTCGTCCGTCTTTCTGCTCGTGGCCATCGTGCTTGTGCTGTTCTCAATGATCTATTTTGCGCAGGCGGCGTACGGTTCCCTGGCTACGGTGGTCAGAGTCATGTTGACCCCACCGCTGACTACCCTGTTTGGGTGTGTTGTGATGCTGTGGTCGAGTGGTTGGCCTGGTCGGAAGAACCGCGCGTAGGGGGCGCAATCCCCGCAGGGCATTGCGCCGTATCGCACATTGACCCACACTCGGCCGCATGGACTATCGCCGCGCCTGGCACCCTGGCGGGACCTACTTCTTTACCCTCAATCTGCTGAACCGGCGGGGCGAGCCGCTGCTCACCCAGCATATTGAGCCACTACGCACTGTGGTGGCCCATGTCCGGCGGCTGTACCCTTTAACCATCCATGCCTGGGTGGTGCTGCCTGACCATATGCATTGCGTGATCGAGCTGCCTGAAGGTGATCACAACTTCGCGCTGCGCATGCGGCTGATCAAGATGATGTTCTCCAAGGCCTTGCCGCTGACCGAGGCCCGCTCGGCAGTTCGTATTGGCCGGGGCGAGCGAGGTATCTGGCAGCGGCGGTATTGGGAACACCTCATACGCGATGAGGCGGACTTCCGCGCGCACGTGGACTACGTGCATATCAATCCGCTCAAGCACGGCTTGGTGCGCTCGGTCGGCGAATGGCCGTATTCGACTTTCCACCGCTTGGTGGAGCAGGGCGTCTACCCGGAAGATTGGGCGGGTGGGAATGATGTGTCGCTGTCTTACCAGGATTGATACGGCGCAAGAATGGCGGTGGGTGGGGGTCGACGTTGCGCGCTCTTGTAATGATCAATACGGCGCAATGCCCTGCGGGGTAGGGCTCGCTCCGCCGCTGGTGCAACCGGTGCCGTACGCTGGCATGGATAGACCGTTCTAGGTACTTTGCCGCTTGAGGCGTCGACAAGCTGCAATCCGTGTGTAGGGCGCAATCCCCGAAGGGCATTGCGCCGTATCGGCCTCATGCAAGCCAAACCCGCGTGAGCAAAGGCTAGACCGCCGGTGTACGGGGTTCGACCTTGCCTTGTCTTTCGACGATCAATACGGCGCAATGCCCTACGGGGATTGCGCCCTTGTATTGTCGCTTTTGACGGAGTAGCGCTCCGTCATCGAGTCCCGGACGCCGTTTGCGCCCTTGAACAGTCAGTTCGCTCCGTAGATCCCACGCCGGGACTCATCCTTCAAACTTGCTAGATATCGAACAGTATCTTCGGCCTCGCACTGGCGAG
>NZ_DATCSC010000036.1:0-51395 GCF_036568685.1 Chitinimonas sp. | reverse complement strand
ACCCACTCAGCTAAACTCGTTTGTTTCGCTTCGTTTTCGTCTGCGTCATCAGCAGAGAAGCGAACTATACGCACCCCCCAGAAACCCGTCAACACCCTCCGCAATAATTTCTGCAACTTTCTGCCCGACGAGCGGTAAGTGACTGATCTGTAATACACCCCGCGCCAAACTTTTTTAGCCCTCCCCCGCAAAACCCGACACCGCCTGCAAACACGCGGCACCGGAAACACCTAAAAAACCGGCAGCGCACGCTGGAAAACCCGTTTTTCCACAGAAACACCCCGCCAAACAGCCCTTGCACAAAGCAAACGCCCCGCAAGCGGGGCGTTTTACTGGGGGCGCGAAGCGGAACCCGGCTTTCTCCCTATATATGTATATCTATATAGGAATGTCCGTCAGCCAGACTTCACTCCTTGGGTTTGCGGTTACTGCCTGCCACCATCTGGTATTCGAACAACCGGGCTTCCAGTGCACCGTTGAACAGCACGGTGCGCTTGCTGGCCGAAAGACGGATCAACTTCGCCAGGCGCAGGTCGGCCGTGAAGAAATAGGCGCGCCAGCCGGAGAAGCGCTGCTTCAGCGCGTGGCCCAACATGGGGTAGAGCGCATCGAGCCAAGCCTGCTCTTCCAGACGGATACCATAGGGCGGGTTGCAGATCAGCACGCCCTGCTCCGCCGGTGCGCTACGTTCCAGCGCGTCGGCTTCTTCCAGCACGATGGCTTCCTGCAGACCGGCTTCGGCGATATTGGCGCGCGCCGCCAGCAGGACGTCGGGCGTGTCGTCGCTACCATATATATGTAGGCCCTTGCGCGGCAGCTCGGCGGCGACCGCTTCGGCACGAAGCTTGTCCCACAGCGGGGCATCAAAGTTCTTGAGGTGCTCAAAGGCGAATTGGCGTTTGAGGCCTGGGGCGATACGGCATGCCATCATGGCCGCCTCGATCAGAAAGGTACCGCTACCGCACATGGGGTCGAGCAGCGTTTCTTCCGGCTGCCAGCCGGTCAGGCGCAGGATGCCGGCGGCCAGGTTCTCGCGCAGCGGTGCGTCACCGGTCATGCGGCGGTAGCCGCGCTTGAACAGCGCTTCACCACTGGTATCCAGATAGAGGGTCTGCTGCCGCTCGGTCAAAAAGGCGTGGATGCGGATATCCGGCGTGGCGGTATCCACGCTGGGGCGCTCGCCACAGGCGGCACGGAAGTTGTCGCAGACGGCGTCCTTGACCTTGAGGGCGATGAAGTCGAGGCTGCGCAGCTTGCTGCCCACGCCGGTCACCATGACCTTGATGGTGCGCTCGACGCCGAACAGGGCCGGCCAGTCGATAGCACGCGCGGCCTTATAGACATCGTCCTCGCTGCGGTAGGACTTCTCGACCAGGCGCCAGAGGATACGGCTAGCGATACGGCTATGCAGGTTGGCCTTGTACATCAGCGCCCAATCGCCACTGAAGCCGACGCCGCCGTCGGTGGGAGCAATCTGCTGGGCGCCCAGCGCCGCGAGTTCCTCGGCCAGCATGGCTTCCAGGCCACGAGGGCAGGGAGCGAAATAATGGAATACCTGTTTCATGGGGCGGAGGGGCTCCGGTTTTATATAGGGGGCAGCGCGTCGCGCTGTTTCTTGGCTAGCTTGGCGCGCACCAGCAGGTAGGACGCTTGCAGCAATTCACGCAGCTGGGCGGCGGGCAGCACGCCGGGATGCTCCAGTCGGACCCAGTGATGGCGGGCCAGATAGGGCGCGGGGATGATGCCGGGCTGGTCGGTCAGCTCCAGGAAGCGCTCATCCGCCACCTTGAAGGACAAGCCTTGGGACTGGCTGGCGTCCAGCGCCATGACACAGAACATCTTGCCGCCAACCGAGTAGACCAGGTCTGCACCCCACTTCACATCCGATGTGGCGCCAGGCAGGCCGGCACAGCAGTTTCTTACTTCATCATGTGTCATGCTCGGCCCTACCCTGTTGCTATCTCATTAAGGGTTCAACGACCACGACCCACTTCCAGGCGGCGCCGGGTCTGGGTGATCACGGGCGCCCAGCGCTCGCTCGGCCGCTTCTTATAAGTACACAAGGTCAGCTCGCTCGGCGCAAAGGCGTTGAGGTTGTGCGTCAGCGGCGTGGTGATCAGATACTGCGCCTGGGTGGCCTTGAGGAAGGCGCCGACCTTGTCGATGTTCAACACATCGAGGTGGGCGAAAGGCTCGTCGATGAATACGAAACCCGAGGGGTTGTTCTCGTCCATCATCAAGCCGATCAGCAGGATCAGCGACTTCATCACCTGCTGGCCACCCGAGGCCTCGCCATCGTTGAGGCCCATCAACCCCTTCTGGTCGAAGTCAAAGCGCACCGTCAGGCCGGCCTGGCCCAGCGCCGCGTCGTCGTTGTCGAGGTGCGGCTGGTCCAGCTCCACCGAGATGCCGGACAACTCACCCAGCCGGCGGACATTGACACTATAGGCACGGACGGTGGCGCGCAGCTTGTTGATATAGGCACCGCGCGCATCGTCGGTCAACTCGCGGGCTCGCTCCACTTCGCGGCCACGGCTCTGCGTTTCGGCCTGCAGGGCATCGAAGTCCTGCAGGATCTTCTCGCGCAGCTCCAGCACGGTAGCGTCGCGCTCCCAGTCGCCATGTTCGAAACGCTCTTGCTGGCGATGGATCTCGTGCCGCACCGCCTGCACCGAGCCCCACTCCTCCTTGAGTGCCGGCAGGGTGGACTTGTCGAGGCCGGCCGCCTCCAGGGCGGCACTCAGCTGCCGCGCCTCCTCGATCTGGCGGGTCTGCTCGGCCTGGCGCTGTTCCACCTGGCTCAACAGCTCGCGCACCTGGCGAGCCAGCTGGTCGCGTGTATCGCGTACACGCTGCTCGCTCAGGCGGGCTTCCATGGCGCGCTTGCGGGTACTCTCCTGCTCGGCCTGCTTGCTGGCCAACTCCGCGCCCAGACGTTGTGCCTCGGCGCGCAGCTCGGGCAAGGATTGCTCGGCGGCGTCGAACTCATCCTGCCGCGCGGCCAGTTGCTGGACCGCATCCATACCGGCCAGCTGCAGCTGCAGGCTGGCGATCTGGCGACCCACTTCGACCGCCTCGCCCTCCCAATCCAGCACCTGCTGGTTGAGGTCATAGAGGCGCCGGCTGACTTCATCCAGCCGCGACTTGCGGGCGGCTTCCCCAAAGGCGTGGTCGCGTACATCCACACCGATAAAGCGCGCACCGCGTCTTTCCTTGTGGAAGCCCTCGCGGGTGATCCAGTCACCCTGCACCGAGGCGCCCGCCTCTACCGATTTCACGCGCTGCACATTGTTGAGCTGGCGGGTCAGCCAGGCCGGTGCTTCGCTGCGCAGGGAGAGGATCTCCAGCACCGAGCCTGGCACCGCCTTGGGCACGGCCTCACAATCGGGCACGATAAAGTGCCGGTACTGCAGCCGCTGGCCAATCTTGAAGGCAGCCTGCTTGTCGCTCTCGCGCCCCAGCAAGACCAGGTGGCGGTAGGGGGCCAGCAGCGCCTCGACGGCGGTCTGCCAGCTGTTGTCATTCACTTCGACGATATCGGTCAAAAGCTGATGCGGGATGCCCGCCTCATCGAGCGCGGCACGCATCTCGCGCACAAAGCGCTCGGCCGGCTGGCGGCCCTGCTGCAGCGCGAACTGCAGCTCGGACAGTTGCTGCCGCTCTTCCTTGGCGGCCTTGACCTTGGCATCCAGCTCGCCCTTACGACCGCGCAGACGGCCCACCTTGTCGGCCAGCTCGATCGAATCGGCACCGGACTCGGATTCAGCCAGGGCCTTGAGCTTGTCACGCTGGGCCAACACCTTTTCGGCGTCCCGGGCATCCGCCCCCACCCGCTGGAAGGGCTCCCACAGTGCCTTGTAGGCGCTCTCGGCGGCGGCCTCCAGGCTGGCGGCCTCGCTCAGTTCGGCCTCCAAGCGGCGCGCTTCGGCGTCGGCCTTCGCCAACTCTTCCTCACGCGCCTTGAGCGCCCGCCGCACGCCCTTGTACTGGTGGATATAGCCCCACATGGAATCCCAGGACTCCAGATAGCGCAGGCCCGGCAACACGGTCTGCTCCAGCCGCTCGGACTCCTGCTGCAAGCCCTTCCACTCCAGGTAGCGGTTGGCACGACCCTTCATCTGCTCGACCTTGGCACCCAGGCCATCGAGCTGGCGGCTGAGTTCAGCCAGTTCCTGCTCGGCCTCCTTCTGCTCTACCTTGGCTTCCTGGTAGTTATCCAGCACCTGCTTGTCGCCAAATACCTGGAACACCAGGTCCAGCAGCGCCTTGGGGCTGTATTCGCACAGCTTGTCGGTGTCGCCCTGCTCCAGCGCCAACACTTCGGCAATGGCGCGGGTCAGGCCGGCCTTTTCCAGGTCCTGCTTGTATTCGCGCACACCGCGCCAGTCGAGGTTGGCCTCGGTGTCCTCGGCCAGCTCCACCTCGCCGGCGGCGATCGCGTATTGCCGCAGCCAGTCACCGCCCTGCTTCTTCACCCGGCAGAACAAGGTCACCTTGTCGGTGGTGATAGGAAAGAAGGGATAGGGGAAGAGGTCACCGTTCTCGCGCCGCGGGTTGTCCACGACGCCCCGCAGCCAGGCGGTCGATTCGGTGTTGTTGCGCACATAGCGCTTGTAGTCGCGGCGACCGGAGCAAGGCAGCGCCAGGATGGTACGTAGCGCGTCGAGCAGGGTGGTCTTGCCGGAGCCATTGGGGCCGACGATGGTGACGATCTGGGCATCGAGCGGAATCTCGATGCTTTGCCAGAAGTCCCAGTGGCGCATTTCGAGTTTGCGGAATTGAAACATCGTGACTCGTTATCGGTGTGGGCCTGCACCATAGGCGCAGGCGGTTTGTCACTCGGCCGCAGCGTTGGCCGCACGGCGCTTCAGTACTTCGCCCAGGGCGCCCTCGATCACGCGCGGTGCAAGACTGGCGTAGTCCAGCATCAGGTCCAGCAGCGGGCCCTCCGAGACCACCTTGTTACGGCGCTCGATAAAGCCCAGCCGGGCCAGCTGGCCCAGGTTGGCATTCATACGGGTCTTGCCGCCGAGCTTATGGCGGAAGTCGGCGTACAGCGCATCTTCGGGTATGCCGACCGAGACCTCCTCGCCCTGCAGGAGCGGCTTCTCGGCGCCGAACATATCGCTCTGGCCTTCCTGGTCCTTCTCGGAGCGGGCAATCTGGCGCTCGCGCTTGGGCAGGATGATGCGGGCCCACAGCACCACCAAGAGAGCGATCGCATCACGCGGCAGACCCATATTGTTGGACAGCCAGGTATCGCCGTCGCCGAACACAAAGGCATTCATGTCTTCGGCCAGCGCCACCGCCAGGTATTCGGCGTAGGGGTTCTCGAGCAGCACCAGGCCGACCTCGGCCAGGCGGTGGTCCAGGGAGCGGCGGAAGTCTTCGTCAATCAAGGCACGGCGAGCCAGCGGATCATTGCGGGGAATGAAGCGATGGGCGATCAGCCGGGCGCAAAGGATGGACAGGGCGTTATCCATGGTCTTCGTCCTGTTCGTGATTTAGGTAGCGGAGGACCGCAGCTCGCCACGCGAGATGCTGGCCACTTCGGGATGGTCGACCAGCTCGACCTCGGCACTGGCCTTGAGGCGCAGCGGCAGTTTGACGATGTCGCCCACCACGCTGGCGTCGAGCTCGGCCTCGCTATCGCCGACCAGCGACAACAGCGAGAGGCGGTAGGCGGTCTCGGTATAGGTATCAGCCAGCGCCACGCTGCGGATATCGGCAGCTTCGCCGGATACGCCCAGCTCGGCCAGCAAGGCATGCAGCGCCTCGGCATGGAACAAGCGCTCGGCTTCGGGCGCACCCACATTGGGCGCGGACTGCTTGTCGGGCAGGCCGGCCACCTGCACCGTCTGCCGCTCGCGGCCCAGCAGTTCGAATTCGGTGATATCGAGCAGTTCCGGTCCGGTGACCAACGAAGGCTGCGGCGGGAAGCGCAGCATACCGCTGACCATGGCGGCCAGATCGGCCTGGTTGGCGGTGCGCAGCCATTCGCCGATATCGCTGGAAGTCAGGCCAGACTGACCCAGGTGCACGCGCTGCGCCTGCAGCTGGTTGAGCCGGCGCTGGAAGCTGCCTGTCAGCCGCAACAGCCGCGACTGCGCCATGGCGATGGCCTGGGCCTGGTCCAGGGTACGGCGCGACAGGGTCTCGTCGGCCAGGAGACCCTGCATGACCTCGGTCCCCTTCTGCACCCAACGGAACACCGCCTCGAGGCGGGTCTGGGCTTTCTTGATCTGGTATTCGGACTGCGACTCGAGCGCATCCTCAAAAGTGCGGTGCAGCTCGTTGAGGCGGGCCAAGAGGTGCTGCAGCGTCTCGTTGGAAACGCGCCCCACCTGTTGCTGGCCGGCTGCCTGCGCGGTCAGGTAGCCAAGCTCGGCGTCCTCTTCGGCAAAGGCCAGCAGGGTGGACAAGGCTGCCAGCGCCACCCGGCCGGTCTCGGCGATCTGGTACAGGCCCTCGTCGCCATCCCATAGCAGCAGGCCGTTCTGGCGCAAGCGGGTCAGCACGGTATCGAGCTTGACCGGGTTCACATAGGCGAAGTGGGCTTGCAGCTGCTGCGGCGACCAGCGCGGCTCCTGGCCTCGGCGGCCGATCTCGCGCAGTACCAGGAGGCGCACCAAAACCTGTTCCTCATTGCCGTGGAACAGGGTGATAAAGGCGCCAAGCAGGTCGCGGGCACGCACCAGCTCGGCCAGCGCGGGGAGATCGAGGGGGTTGAGGTTGCTGACGAAGAAGTCGGCTAGGCGTTCATCTGACACGGCGGCGGACACACTCGCAGGCAAGGGCCGGGGCATGCCCGGCCGGGGATGGGCTCAGACGGGCCGGCCCCGCAGGGCCGGCTGCGGTCAGGACTTGGTTGGGTCGTAGGGCTCGTGCAGGGCCTCTTCCTCGGTCGGCGCCGCCTCCTGGCGTTGCGGGCGGGTGGCTTCGAGGTAGTCCATGATGGCCCAGGTCAGCTGCTGGGTACCCTCGCCGGTCAGGCCGGAGATGGTGAACAGACGCTTGGCCTGCGGATCGAGCGGGGCCAGCGGGTCGAAGTCCGCCTTGGGCCAGCCGAAGCCTTCCAGGAAGGCATCGATACGGGCCTGGCGCTCATCGTCGGCCACCATGTCGAGCTTGTTCAGTACCAGCCAGCGCGGCTTGCTGTGCAGCGTTTCGTCGTACTTGCGCAGTTCCTCGACGATGGCCTTGGCTTCGCGGACCGGATCGGTCTCTTCGCTGAAGGGGGCCAGGTCGACGATATGCAGCAGAAGGCCGGTACGCGACAGATGCTTGAGGAAGCGATGGCCCAGGCCGGCGCCTTCGGCGGCACCCTCGATCAGGCCGGGGATGTCGGCAATCACAAAGCTGCGGTTATGGTCGATACGCACCACGCCGAGGTTGGGCGCCAGGGTGGTGAAGGGGTAGTCGGCAACCTTGGGGCGCGCGGCCGAGACCGAACGGATAAAGGTGGACTTGCCGGCATTGGGCATACCCAGGAGGCCGACGTCGGCCAGCACCTTCAGCTCCAGCCTGAGTTCGCGCTGCTCGCCTTCTTCACCGTAGGTGAACTTGCGTGGCGCGCGGTTGGTGGAGGTCTTGAAGTGCAGGTTGCCCAGGCCACCCTTGCCGCCCTTGGCGATCATGACCTGCTGGCCATCGTGGGTCAGGTCGGCCACCAGTTCACCGGTGAGGTTGTCATGGATCACGGTACCGACCGGCATGCGCAGGAAGATATCGTCCGCGCCCTTGCCGTAGCAGTCGGCACCGCGGCCGTTCTCGCCGTGATGGGCGCGGTACTGCTTGACGAAGCGATAGTCGACCAGGGTGTTGATGTCCTTGTCGGCCACCGCCCAGATGCTGCCGCCCTTGCCGCCATCGCCACCATCCGGCCCACCGCGCGGCACGAACTTCTCGCGCCGCATGCTGGCCGAGCCGTTTCCACCTTTGCCGCCGATCACTTCAATGCGGGCTTCGTCGATGAATTTCATGGGCAGGCGTTCCTGATTGGATAGAGGGGCTGCATTACACTCGGGCAGCAGGGTGCGAAAACGACAAAGCCCTATCTGACGAGATAGGGCTTCGATTTTAAGCGAAACACCCGTTCACGGGCGTTCCACTTACCGGCAGGCTTAGGCCTCGACGCCGGTGTAGGGCTCGACCACAACGGTCTTGCGCTTCAGCGCGCCCTTGACCACGAACTTGACGTAGCCATCGACCTTGGCGAACAAGGTGTGATCCTTGCCCATGCCGACGTTCTCGCCTGCGTGGAAACGGGTGCCGCGTTGACGGATGATGATCGAACCCGCGGGGATCAGCTCACCACCGTAAACCTTGGTACCCAGTCGTTTGGCTTCTGAGTCGCGGCCGTTGCGCGAACTACCGCCAGCTTTTTTGTGTGCCATGTTGCAGACTCCTTAGCTTACTTGACGATGGCGTCGATGCGAATTTCAGTGAAATTCTGACGATGGCCTTGGCGCTTCTGGTAGTGCTTACGGCGACGCATCTTGAAGATACGGACCTTCTCGCCACGACCGTGGGCCACCACGGTAGCCTTGACCGTTGCACCGGCAACCAGGGGGGTGCCAACCGAAACCGCTTCACCGTCCACCACCATCAGTACTTCTTCAAGCACGATCTGGGCGTCGATGTCGGCGGCAATCTGTTCTACTTTAAGTTTTTCGCCAATGGCAACTTTGTACTGCTTGCCACCGGTTTTTACGACCGCGTACATGACTGGGCTCCTAATAGATAACTCCCCCGCTACACGCAGGGAGCCGCGCAATATACGGAAGTCCATGAATTTGGTCAAGTTTTTCCGTCGGCAGTGTGCAAAGGCCGCATATCAGCAATATCGCATACATCATGCGCGAGAGTGTCTAGCAAGGGCCGCTGCTCGGCTATAATTGCGCCGTTTTGAATCTGTCAGCCCATCGGCACAAGGCCATAGTGTCCATCGAATTCGTCAAATCCGTCGTCGCCAGCGATATGCAGGCGGTGGACCAAATCATCCGCGATCGCCTGCGCTCGGAAGTCGTCCTGGTCAGCCAGGTTGCCGAGTACATCATCTCCTCCGGCGGCAAGCGCCTGCGCCCGGTACTGACCCTGCTCTCGGCCGGCGCGCTGGGCTACCAGGGCCAGCACCATCAGGAGCTGGCAGCCGTGGTGGAGTTCATCCACACCGCCACCCTGCTGCATGACGATGTGGTCGACGAATCCAGCCTGCGCCGTGGCCGCGATACCGCCAACGCCTTGTTCGGCAATGCCGCCAGCGTGCTGGTCGGCGACTTCCTGTACTCGCGCGCCTTCCAGATGATGGTGGGCGTGAATGATATGCGGGTCATGCAGGTATTGGCCGATGCCACCAATATCATCGCCGAAGGCGAGGTGCTGCAGCTGATGAATATCGGCGATGCCGAGCTCGACGAAGCCGCCTACCTCAAGGTGATCCGCTACAAGACCGCCAAGCTGTTCGAGGCCGCCGCCCGCCTGGGCGCCCTCCTGGCCAAGTCCGAGCCGACGATCAAGACCGCCATGGCCGACTACGGCATGCACCTGGGTACCGCCTTCCAGATCGTCGACGACGTGCTCGACTATTCGGGCGACGCAGGTGAGATCGGCAAGAATCTGGGCGACGATCTGGCCGAGGGCAAGTGTACCCTCCCCCTGATCCACGCCATGCGTCTGGGCACCCCGGCGCAGGCCGCGGTAGTGCGGCAGGCGATCACCGAGGCGCAGCGCGAGCACTTCCCCGAGGTGCTGGCCGCGGTGCAGCAGAGCGGCGCCCTGGAGGCCGCCCTGCGCGCCGCCCGTGCGGAAGCCGAGCTGGCCCTGCAAGCCATCGCCAGCCTGCCGGATAATGTGCACAGTCAGGCACTGCGTGCCCTGGCCCGCTTCGCGGTGGAGCGCAACAGCTGATATTTCAATGGCTTAGCGGATTTTACGCGGAAGAACTTTACAGACCGGGTCCGACTCGCCATAATGCGCGACTCATTTCGGGGTGTAGCTTAGCCTGGTAGAGCGCTACGTTCGGGACGTAGAGGCCGGAGGTTCGAATCCTCTCACCCCGACCAGACATGAACAAAGAGCCGATGCATTGCATCGGCTCTTTGCTTTTGTGCTCGCACCCCAGTCTGCAGGCGGCCTGGCAGCCCTTCGCGTCCCACCTCTGTCCACCCTGCCCAATAGGGCAAAAAAATCCCGCTGACCCAGAGGGCGAAGCGGGAAGAGGAGGAGGAAATCGTTCGCACCCAAATCTAGTGCGATTGCTTTAATCCTAGCGTCAAAATCAGATTCCTGCAAGGCAAAGGTACTTGATTTCCAAGTAATCTTCGATGCCGTGACGGGAGCCTTCGCGCCCCAGACCGGACTGTTTTACCCCGCCAAACGGGGCCACTTCGGTCGAGATCAGGCCGGCATTGATGCCCACCATGCCGTACTCCAGCCCTTCCGCCACCCGCCAGACACGGCCGATATCCTTGGAATAGAAGTAAGCCGCCAGGCCGAATTCGGTGTCGTTGGCGCGTTCGATCACCTCTTGTTCAGTCTCGAACTTGAACAGCGGCGCCAAGGGGCCGAAGGTCTCTTCGCGTGCCACCTTCATGTCGCGAGTCACATTGCTGACGATGGTGGGCTCAAAGAAGCTCTGCCCCAGCGCATGGCGTTTACCGCCGGTCAGCAACTTGCCGCCCTTGGCCAGCGCGTCGGCGATATGCTCCTCGACCTTCTCCACCGCCTTCAGGTCGATCAGCGGGCCCTGGGTCACACCGGGCTCCATACCATTACCGACCTTGAGCTTGCCAACCGCCACCGCCAACTTCTCGGCAAAGGCCTCGTACACACCAGCCTGCACATACAGGCGGTTGGCGCAGACACAGGTCTGGCCGGCATTGCGGTACTTGGAAGCGATCGCGCCCTCGACCGCGGCATCGAGGTCGGCATCATCGAACACGATAAAGGGCGCATTGCCGCCCAATTCCAGCGAGACCTTCTTGATGGTCGGGGCACAGGCCGCCATCAGCTCGCGGCCGATCTCGGTCGAACCGGTGAAGCTCAGCTTGCGAACGATGGGGTTGGCGGTCAGCTCGCCACCGATGGCCTTGGCCGAACCGGTGACCACGCTGAAGACACCGGCCGGGATGCCGGCGCGGTGGGCCAGCTCGGCCATGGCCAGTGCCGACAAGGGGGTCTGACTGGCCGGCTTGATCACCATGGGGCAGCCGGCCGCCAGGGCCGGCGCGGCCTTGCGGGTAATCATGGCGGAAGGGAAATTCCACGGCGTCACCGCGGCGGTCACGCCGATGGGTTGCTTGATCGCCATCAGGCGCTTGTCGGCCCAGGGCGAGGGGATGGTCTCGCCGTAGACGCGCTTGGCCTCTTCGGCGAACCACTCGAAGAAGGCGGCCGAGTAGGCGATCTCGCCCTTGGCTTCGGTCAGGGGCTTGCCCTGTTCTGCGGTCAGGATGACGGCCAGATCGTCCTGATTGGCCATCATCAGGTCGTAGAGCTTGCGCAGCAGGGTGGAGCGTTCCTTGGCGCTCTTGGCACGCCAAGCCGGCCAGGCGCGCTCGGCAGCCTCAATGGCGCGGCGGGTCTCGGCCTCGCCCATCTTGGGCACGTGGGCAATGATCTCGCCCGTGGCCGGGTTGTTGACGGCCAGGCGCTCACCACTATCGGCATCCAGCCAAAGGCCGTCGATATAGCACTGCTGCTTGAGCAGGCTGGGGTCTTTCAGATTCAGCATCATCTACTCCCACTATGCGTTGAATGACAGGAAGGCCCGCCGCCAACCCAGGTTTGCGTGCGGGCCTTCCCAGTCCGGTATGACGGGCTATCAGGCCTTGATCGCGGCATCCAGGATGTCCAGCGCCTCGGCGAAGACGGCGTCTTCGATGGTCAGGGGTGCCAGGAAGCGGATCACGTTCGAGTACACGCCGCAGGTCAGCAGGATCAGGCCGCGCTTCATGGCTTCGGTCTGCACCTTCTTGGCGAAGTCGGCGTCCGGCTCGTGGCTGCCGGCCTTGTTGAACTCGACCGCGACCATAAAGCCCAGGCCGCGCACGTCGGCAATCTGCGGCACGCTGGCCTTGAGGCTGTTGAGACGCTCCTTCAGCGCCGCGCCCAGACGCTCGGCGCGCTCGTTGAGCTTTTCTTCCTTGATCACGTCCAGCACCGCCAGTGCAGCGGCCACGGCCATGGGACTGCCGGCATAGGTGCCGCCCAGGCCACCCGGGGCGGCGGCGTCCATCAGCTCGGCGCGGCCGGTCAGGGCCGACAGCGGGAAGCCACCGGCCAGGCTCTTGGCCATGGTAATCAGGTCGGCCTTCACACCGTGGTGGTCCATGGCGAAGGTCTTGCCGGTACGGGCAAAGCCGGTCTGGATCTCGTCGGCGATCAGGAGGATGCCGTGCTCGTCACAAATCTTGCGCAGTTCAACCAAGAACTCGGTCGGCGCCACGTAGAAACCACCCTCGCCCTGCACCGGCTCGAGGATGATGGCGGCGACACGCTTGGGGTCGACATCGGCCTTGAACAGGGTGTGCAGGGCCTTGATCGAATCGGCCACGGTCACGCCGTGCATGGGGATGGGGAAAGGCGCGTGGTAGACGTCGGCCGGCATGGGGCCAAAACCGATCTTGTAGGGATTGACCTTGCCGGTCAGCGCCATGCCCATCAGGGTGCGGCCATGGAAGGCACCGGAGAAGGCGATGATGCCGCTGCGGCCGGTGGCGGCACGGGCCACCTTGACGGCGTTCTCGACCGCTTCGGCACCGGTGGTGAAGAAAGCGGTCTTCTTGGGGCCGGTGATCGGCACGATCTCGTTCAGGGTCTCCGCGAGGCGCACATAGCCCTCGTAGGGCACGACCTGGTAGCAGGTGTGGCTGAAGGCATCGAGCTGGGCCTTGACTGCGGCGGTCACCTTGGGGTGGCGGTGGCCGGTGTTGAGCACGGCAATGCCGGCAGCGAAGTCGATGAAACGGCGGCCTTCAACATCCCAGACCAGGCTGTTCTCGGCGCGCTCGACGAAGAAATCTCCCAGCACCCCGACGCCGCGAGGCGTGGCAGCAAGACGGCGGGCGTGGAGATCGGCATTCTTGGACATGATAGGAATCCTTGGGAATCAAAGGCGGACAGCAAGGATTTAATCATACGTGATGAACAAATTCACCACTATTGATGAATTTATTCATCGCTGCGGCGCAGCATGAAACCCGACCATCAATAACAAAGGGCAGCCCAAGCTGCCCTTTGGTTCCCCACCGCCAGTCGGCGTCGACGGGGTATCACTGCGCCGCCTTGGCCGCCGCTTCCGCCGCCAGCTTGGCCTCGGCCGCGTGTTGCGCCTTGCAGGCCGTATCGGACGCCGCCACCTGCTTGGCGAAATCGTCGGCGCTGTAGTTGTCATTCTGGTAGCTGATCCGCCCCTGCTTGACCACGATCTTGGTGTGGCCGGTAAAGGCGATGGCCTCGCCAGTGCCCTTGCAGGTGGCATCCATGATGTAGGGGCCGGTGGCGTTACCGCTGAACTTCCAGTCGTACTCCACCGTGCCGCCCTTGACCTTGGCCGGACCGGTCATCTCCCAGCGCGCATTGGGGAAGGACAAGAGAAAGGCCTTGACCACGTTGTCGCGCGCCACCATGGCGCCGAACTGCGGCGTGCCCACGGTGGAATCCAGGTACTCCACCTCATAGGCAAAGTAGGAGGCCGCCTGGTTGGCCGCGGCCACCACGTCAGCCTCAGGCACATTGGCCTTGCCGGCATTGCTGCTCCAGGCTGCCATATAGGCTTCCACCACCGCCAAGGGCTTGCTCGGCGCCTTGGCGGCAAACACGGACAGACTGCAAGCGGCGATGGCCGCGCTCACTGCAAAGCGATGCAACTGCATGATGCTCTCCCTGGCTGGATGGGGCGCTCGCCCCGGAACACCCCCTCGCAGACAACAGACCTCCCTGCCCTACCAAGATTCGGCCAGGGCCTGGGTCACTGCGCAGGAGATCGATTTCGTTAGGCATCCGCCAATCGGCCCACCCACTCGCGTCAGCGAGGCTCCCTCGCGGCGGCGAGGGCGGGGTGTGGAATCAATCAGCGAACACCGGTTGAACTAAAGAGACGCCCAAGCGCCCGGCTGAGCGAAGTCGTTGCCACCGTCAGGTGGCTTACTACTTCGGCCTCCTCCTTGCGGGGACATCCGGGCGAAGCACTGCAGTGGCAGTCCTCCACCCTGCACCGTACGACTAATGTTTAATCATTACGTGGCGGACACAGCTGTAGTCCTCCAGCGCATACATGGACATATCCTTGCCGTAGCCAGACTTCTTCATGCCGCCGTGCGGCATCTCGCTGACCAGCATGAAGTGGGTGTTGATCCAGGTGCAGCCGTACTGCAGCTTGGCCGCGGCCTGCATGGCCTTGCTGACGTCGCGGGTCCAGACCGAGCTGGCGAGGCCGTAGTCGGAATCATTGGCCCACTGCACCGCCTCGGTCACGTCGTCGAAGCGGGTCACCGAGACCACCGGGCCGAACACTTCCTTGCGCACGATCTCGTCGTCCTGGCGCGCACCGGCAATCACCGTCGGCTCGAAAAAGAAACCACGGCCAGCCGCCGACTTGCCGCCGGTGGTGACCTCGACATGCTTCTGGCTGGCAGCCCGCTCCACAAAGCTTGCCACCCGCTTGCGCTGCCGCTCCGAGATCAGCGGGCCCATCTCCACCCCTTCCATATGCTGGTCGCCAAAACGGATGGTCGAGACCGCGCTGGACAGCTCGGCCACCAGCTTCTCGTAGACCTTGCTGCCGGCGTAGACACGGCAGGCGGCCGTGCAGTCCTGGCCCGCGTTGTAGTAGCCAAAGGTGCGGATGCCAGCGACCACCTCGTCGATGTCGGCATCGTCGAACACGATCACCGGCGCCTTGCCGCCCAGCTCCAGATGGGTGCGCTTGAGCGACTTGGCAGCGGTCTCGAGGATCTTCTGGCCGGTAGAGACGTCGCCGGTGATGGAGATCATGCGCACCTGCGGCTGCGAGATCAGCGGGCTGCCGACCGATTCGCCACGGCCGGTCACCACGTTGACCACGCCGGGCGGGAAGATGTCGGCGATCAGCTCGGCCAGCTTGAGGGTAGTCAGCGGCGTCTGTTCGCTGGGCTTGATCACCACCGTATTGCCGGCGGCGATGGCCGGCGCGATCTTCCAGGCCGCCATCATCAGGGGGTAGTTCCATGGAGCGATGCTGGCCACCACGCCCAGCGGATCGCGGCGGATCAAACTGGTGTGGCCGGACAGGTATTCGCCGGCCAGCGCACCCTGCTGGCTGCGCACCGCGCCGGCAAAGAAGCGGAATACATCGGCCACGGCCGGGATCTCGTCGTTGAGCGCAAACAGATAAGGCTTGCCGCAGTTGAGCGATTCGATACGGGCGAACTCGGTGGCACGCGCCTCGATCGCGTCTGCCAGCCTGAGCAGCAGGGTGGCCTTGTCCTTGGGCGTGGTCGCGGCCCAGCCGGCAAAGGCCGCCTCGGCGCTGGCGACCGCAGCCTGCACCTGCTCCAGGGTGGCCTCGGCCACCTCGGCGATCAACTCGCCGGTGGCCGGGTTGAGCACCGCTTCCCGCTCACCCTCGCCGGGCAGGAATTGGCCGTTGATCAGCAGTTTGGTATTCATGGCTTCTCCTTCGGGGCGCACGCCGCCCCACTGCAGTAATTCATCATTTGCCGCTGCCGGCCACGGTCTCGGTGCCTTGGGTCAGGCGCCAGGCCAGCAGTATGGGGATCATGGTCACCAGCATCACGGTCATGGCCACTACATTGGTGATCGGTACATCACGCGGCCGCCCCAGTTGATTGAGCAGCCAGATCGGCAAGGTGCGCTCCTGACCGGCGGTGAAGGTGGTGACGATGATCTCGTCAAAGCTCAGCGCGAAGGCCAGCATGCCGCCGGCCAACAAGGCGGTGGCGATCTGGGGCAGCACCACGTAGCGGAAGGTCTGCAGACCGTCGGCCCCCAGGTCCATGGAGGCCTCGATCAGGTTGTAGGAAGTGCGGCGAAAGCGCGCGATCACATTGTTGTAGACGACCACCATGCAGAAGGTGGCGTGGCCGATCACGATGGTCCAGAAGCTGGGTTCCACCGCCGCCAGCTTGAAGCTGGACAAGAGCGCAATGCCGGTGATGATGCCCGGTAGCGCGATAGGCAGGCTCAGGAGCAGGGTGATGCCGTTCTTGCCCGGAAAGTTGGCGCGGTACAGCGCAGCGGCCGCCATGCCGCCCAACATCAGGGCTATGACGGTAGCCGCCGTGGCGACCTTGACCGACAGCCAGATGGCGGTCAATACGTCATCTCGTGCAAAGGCGTCCCGGAACCAGTGCAAGGTGAAACCCTGCAAGGGGAAGCTGAAGGCCGAAACCTCGGTATTGAAGGCATACACGCACACCACCAGGAGGGGGAAGTGCAGAAAGGCGAGGCCCAACCAGGCGAGGCCGCGCAGCCAGTGTGGCGAGCGTTCGTGCTTGGTATCAGAGTGCATCGAAGGCCCCCAGGCGGCGGGCGATGCCCAGGTAGACGGCGATGATGATGACCGGTACCACGGTAAAGGCGGCGGCCATGGGGATGTTCCCGATCGCACCCTGCATGGTGTAGACCATATTGCCGATGAAATAGCCGCTCGGCCCCACCAGCTGCGGGATGATGAAGTCCCCCAGGGTAAGGCTGAAGGTAAAGATGGAACCGGCCACGACGCCGGGGAAGGCCAGGGGCAGGAGCACGGTGCGGAAGGTCTGCGCCGGCGAAGCGCCCAGGTCGGCCGAGGCCTGCAAGAGCGAGACCGGCACCCGCTCCAGCGCCGCCTGGATGGGCAGAATCATGAAGGGCAGCCAGATATAGGTGAACACCAGGAAGCGCCCGAGCTGGCTGGTAGAGAGCGAGGTGCCGCCGATCACCGGTAGCGCCAGCACGGCATCCAGCGCGCCGCGCAGCCCCAGTTGCTCCACGCACCAGTAGACGATACCGCCCTGCGCCAGGATCACCGTCCAGGCATAGGCCTTGACGATATAGCTGGCCCACATGGGCAGCATGACGGCGATATAGAACACGCCCTTCCAGGCGCCGCGCGCATAGCGTGACATATAGTAGGCCAGCGGAAAGGCGATCAAGGCCGAGGCGATGCTCACCGTGGCCGCCATGCCGAGGGTGCGCAGCACAATATCGATATTGGCCTGGAACAGCGGGTTGCGCGGGTCGGCAATGGCGCGGAAGTTGTCCAGGGTCAACGCCGGGCTGACCGCCATGGTGAAATCGTCAAAGGTGTAGAAGCTCTGCGCCAGTAGCGCCAGCAAGGACCCGAGATAGACCGTGCCGTACCACATCAGCGGCGGCACCAGGAGCAAGAGCAGCGCCAGGGTGCGGCGGCGGTACAGCAGGTCGGCGAGGCGACGGCGCAGACCGCCGTGCCGCGGTAGCGGCCTTGCCTCGTGCAGGGTGGCGGCGTTCAACATCATGCCTCCAGCCAGACCATGGCCTGCTCTTGCCAACCTACCAGCACGGGCTGGCCCGGCACCGGTCGGCCTTCTTCGCCGTCGGCCCTGTTGGGCAGCGCGACCGCCAGCCGGGCGCCATCGTCCAGCACCACCTCGTAGCGGCTGACTGCGCCGTGGTACTGCACATCCAGCAATGTACCCGGCACGCGGGGGCCGCCATGGTCTTCGGCCACAAAGGCCATCTGCTCCGGGCGTACCGAGAAGGCTTGCGCTTCGCCCAGCAGCTGCTCGGCCAGCCCTGCTTCGATCACGTTGGCGCCACCGACAAAGTCGGCCACAAAGCGGGTCCTGGGGCGGGTATAGAGGTCGCGCGGCGAAGACAGTTGTTCGATGCGGCCGCGGTTGAAGACTGCCACCCGGTCGGACATGGAAAGCGCCTCGCCCTGGTCGTGAGTGACGTAGATAAAGGTGATACCCAGCTTGCGCTGCAAGGCCTTGAGCTCGACCTGCATGGCTTCGCGCAGCTTGAGGTCCAGTGCGCCCAAGGGCTCATCCAGCAACAGCACGCGCGGCTGGTTGATCAGCGCGCGCGCCAGGGCCACCCGCTGGCGCTGGCCGCCGGACAGCATGGCCGGCTTGCGGCTGCCGTAGTCGGCCAGCTTCACCAGGGCCAGCATCTCCTCGGCGCGCTTGCGGCGCTCCGCCTTGGCCACCCCCTTGACCATCAGCCCGTAGGCCACGTTGTCCAGCACGTTCATATGCGGGAACAGGGCGTAGTCCTGGAACACGGTGTTCACGTCGCGGCGGTAGGGCGGCAAGCCGGCCGCCTCCACGCCATGGATGCGGATGGCACCGGCCTGCGGCTGCTCAAAGCCGGCGATGAGGCGCAAGCAGGTGGTCTTGCCCGAGCCGCTGGGGCCGAGCATGGAGAAAAACTCGCCATCGGCGATGCTGAAGCTGACATCGTCGACCGCCCGGACGGACTCGAAGTGGCGGCTGACCTGCTGGAATTCGACGGCTGAAGTCATGGTGGCTGCTCTGCTGCCGCAGCGCCTGGGCGCTGCCTGCGTGTCTCGGATCTTCGGTACTGGCCGCGTGCACTCAGCGGCAACTGGATATCAACTGCTTGCCGTGCTTCCGCACGGCGACCGGATTTGCTACTTGCCGTGCTATCGCAACGGCAAAAGAACGCCCGACCGGCCCGGTACCCCACAGGACCGGTCGGGACCAAAGATGGTCCGGGGAGCAAGCGCCGGACCACCGAGCGCTATGGCTACCGCCACGCGGCCAGGGCCGATGACGGTGCCGTGGAACCCACCTGCGGGGCGCGAGAGAGACGCGCCCTGCAGGCTACGGTCCCTAGCGTCCCCCCATGATCGCGATATAGTCCTGCGTCCAGCGGCTGTAGGGCACACAGCTAGCCTGGCTGGCGCACTTGCTCTGTGGCGTCTTCCAGAACTTGATCTGGCTGAAGCGCTCGAAGCCATTGTCCTTGCAGAAGTCGCCACCGCCAGGTGCTTTCTCCTTGCAGGCGTTGGGCACTGCCGGCAGCGATCCGAACCACTCGGCCACGCCGGCCTGCGTCTTGCCGCTGAGCGAATGTTCCAGCCACTTGTAGGCACAGGTCAGGTTCTTGGCATCGGCGTGCAGCATGGTGGTATCCGCCCAGCCGGTCGCACCTTCCTGCGGCACGGTGGAGGCCACCGGCTGTGCCGGCTTTTCGGCCAGCAGGGCATTCACCTGGTAGGGCCAGGCGCTACTGGCGGCCACACCCTCGTTCTTGAAGTCATTCATCTGCACGGTGACGTCGTGCCAGTAGCGGTGGGTCAGCGCCTTCTGCGCGCGCAGCACCTTGAGCACCTCGGCGTACTGCTTCTCGTTGAGCTCGTACGGGTCCTTGATACCCAGGGCGGGGTTCTTCTTCATCAGATAGAGCGCCGCATCGGCGATATAGATCGCACCGTCGTAGGCCTGCACCCTGCCCTTGTTGCTCTTGCCGTCTGGCAGCTTCTGCTCCTCAAAGACGACAGCCCAGCTCTTGGGCGCTTCCTTGAAGACCTTGGTGGAATACATCAATACATTCGGTCCCCACTGGTAGGGCACACCATAGTGCTTGCCATCCACGGTATGCCAGGGGGCATTCTGCAGCCGGCTGTCGACGTTCTTCCAGGATGGTACGAGGGCGGTATTGATCTCCTGCACCTTGTGGCCCACCACCAACCGCAACGAGGCGTCGCCGGAGGCGGTCACCAGGTCATAGCCGCCCTGGTTCATCAGGCTGACCATCTCGTCTGAAGTGGCCGCGGTCTTGACGTTGACCTTGCAGCCGGTGTCCTTCTCGAAGCCGGTCACCCAGTCGTAGTTCTTGTCGCTCTCGCCGCGCTCGATATAGCCCGGCCAGGCAATGATGTTGAGTTTGCCTTCGGGCTTGCCCAGGCTTTGCAGCGGGGCGGCCCAGCCCGCGCCACCGACGGCGACTGCAAGGGCGAAGGCCACTCCATGGGTAGTTCGCTTGTGCATCGTGCTCTCCTGTTGGTTCGCGTGGGTCTGCCCCACCGGGGATGGACGGGGCCATTCTCGGCCGCTGCTTTCGCCGCCATCCAGACCAGCAGGGAGATAAAAACTATCGATAAAACCGAAAGTACACAGACCATGGCGGTGCGCGCGCCCTGCAACACTGCGCCATTTGAGTGCGGCAGCGCAGCAGTTGGCGCCGACGATAAGCCATTGAATCTTCTAGACAGCCCATAGCCATTGGCTATAACCGCCATGCCGCAACGCAAAATCCCACGCAGCTCGCGCTGATCCACTCACCCAGCCAGTGAGCTACCTGCTGATCAAACAACAGACCGAATTCGGCCTGATCGATAGCTGGCGATGAGAAATCGGAATTTCAGATAGCAATTCCTCGGTCACCTAGCGGTACTTTGCCGCCAGGCGGCCGGTTGACGGTGTTGCCTAGTCGCGACGCCACTTGATGGAACAGCCTATGGCGGACCGCTGCTCGGGCGGCCCCTCGCCCAGCATGGCGATCATCTTCATAGCCTCGAACAATTCTCGCTCGGCCTCAGGTACCGCATGCCGGCCCGAAGCGTCAAAACGGCCGCGGTAGCGTAGGCGCAGCTCGGCGTCGTAGCCGAAGAACTCGGGCGTACAGACGGCGCCATAGGCTTTCGCCACATCCTGGCTTTCATCAAACAGGTAGGGAAAGCCGAAGCGGTAGGCTTTGGCATAGGCCTGCATGGTCTCGAAGCCATCCTCGGGGAAGTCGGCCGGGTCATTGGCGCTGATGGCCACACTGCCTATGCCGTAGCTCTCCAGCTCGCGGCAGGTGACCACCAGGGGCTCGCGGATGGCCTTCACATAGGGGCAGTGATTGCAGATGAACATCACCAGGAGGCCGTTGGCGCCACGGCAGTCTGCCAGGCTGTGTTTGCGGCCGTCGGTGCCAAGTAGCGCAAAGTCTGGCGCCGGGGTGCCCAGATGGGCGCTCGGCGAGGTAACGCTGGCCATGGGGAAGTCGCCTCGTTGGATGCCTGCTGCGAGTATAGGGCATGGGCAGCCGGCCCACCGGCGCGCCCCGGCTGGCATAATCGCGCCATCCTCTTTGCAGCCAACGCCATGTCCCGCCTCTATGTCGATCTGCCGCTCGCGAGCGGCCTTGCCTTCCACCTGCCGGAGCAGGCGGCCCGCCATGTGCAGGTGCTGCGGCTGCAGCCTGGCGACCCGCTGACCCTGTTCAACGGCCAAGGCGGCGAATACAGCGCGACGGTGGAGGAGATGGGCAAACGCCACGTGGCGGTGACGGTAGGCGAGCACCTGGCTGCCACGCGCGAATCACCGCTGCAGCTCACCCTGGTGCAGGCGCTGTCGGCCACCGAGCGCATGGACTACACGGTACAGAAAGCCACCGAGCTGGGTGTGCAGACCATACAGATCGTGCAGTCGGCCTATTGCAGCTACAAGCTCGCGGCGGATCGGGTAGAGAAGCGTCTGCAACATTGGCAGGGCGTGGCCGCGGCCGCGGCCGAACAATGCGGCCGCACCCAGCTGCCGCAGATCCTGGCGCCGATCAAATACGAGCAGTGGCTGGCCAAGGCGCCGCCGGCCGATCTCAGGCTGCTGCTCTCGCCCATAGGCGGTGTGCCGCTCAGCAGCCTGCCCGCCAGCATTGGCAGCGCGCAGGTGCTGATCGGCCCGGAGGGCGGCTTCTCGGCGGAAGAAGAGGCGTGGGCGGTAGAAAAAGGCTATACGGCCCTGCTGCTGGGGCCACGTATCTTTCGTACCGAGACCGTGGCACCGGTGATCGCGGCCCTCTTGCAGGCCCGCTACGGCGACTTCTAGGGCGCTTGCCTAACCCGCCAATTCGGCGGTTTGCGGCAGCGCCGCCAGGTTCTTTTCCAAGAGGATGGTGTCGGCCAGAAAGCTCAGGTCGCGCTTGCGCTCGCCGGTCTCAGAAAAGCCCAGCTTGCGCCAGAAGGGAAAGGCCGGCTCATTGCTGGCAATGATGCCGATGCGCACGGTGCGCATGCCGGGCCAGCTACGGATCAGCTGCTCGACCCGCTCATAGGCGAGCCGCCCCAGGCCCTGCCCCTGCCAGCGCTCGGCCAGCAGCAAGAGGCTGATCATGGATTGGCCCGGATAGCGCCAACCCTTGAGCAGCATGGTCACACCCACCAGCTGGCCGGCGTAATGGATGCCGTAGATCTGCTGGTCGGCGATATTGCGCCCGGGCGGCAGCTCGTTGCCATCGAACCAGCCGGCGATCGCATCCCGCGCGGGCAGGGCCTTGCCCTCGGTCAGCCGCCAGTAACGCGGCGCTTCGCTGCAAACCTGATAGAGCTCGCTCAGTTGCGCTGCGCTGGGGGCGACGATACGTGTCAGCTGGATGGTCACTGCCGGTTCCTGGGAAGACAAACGGCCAGCGTGCGCTGACCGTTGTTGGAATTAGGGCTGGCACTGTAGCGAGCCAGCCTGTCGCCGTCGAATATATAACGGCGACCGGGACTCACAGCCCCCCGTACGAATGCAAGCCGGCCAGGAACATGTTCACGCCCAGGAAGGCGAAGGTGGTGACCAGGAGGCCGATCACCGCCCACCAGGCCAGCACATTGCCGCGCCAGCCCTTGACCAGACGCACATGCAACCAGGCCGCGTAGTTCAGCCAGACGATCAGCGCCCAGGTCTCCTTCGGGTCCCAGCTCCAGTAGCCACCCCAGGCGTCGGCCGCCCACATGGCGCCGAGGATGGTGGCGATGGTGAAGAACAGAAAGCCGACCGCGATGGCGCGATACATGACCTCGCCTATGGTCTCGTAGGCCGGCAGGCGCGATGCCAACCAGCCCTTGGCGACCAGCAGTTGCGCCACGCCCAGCATGGCAGCGAGGGCAAAGCTGCCATAGCCGACAAAGTTGGCCGGGACGTGGATCTTCATCCACCACGACTGCAGCGCCGGGATCAGCGGCTGGATCTCATGCGCTTGGCGATCGAAGGTATACCAGAGGATAAAGCCCACCGCTGCGCTGACTACCAGCAGCACGAAGGCACCCATGCGGCGGGTCGCAAAACGCTCCTCGTAATAGAGGTACATCAGCGAGGTGATCAGGCAGAACAGGATGAACACTTCGTAGAGGTTGGAGACCGGCACATGGCCGATGTCCGGGCCAATCAGGTAACCCTCGTACCAGCGCACGAAAAACCAGACCACGGCCGCACCGGCCGCCGCCCAGGTCAGACCCGAGGCGATGGCCTCCAGCGTGGCCGAACGGCGCAAAAGCCCACCCCAGTAGACGAGGGTGGCAAGGAAGAACAGCACGCACATCCACATTGCGGCCGACTGGCTGGCCAACGCGTACTTGAGCCAGAAGGCACTCTGGCCGCGCGCAAGATCACCGCCATACAGCGCGATGCCACCCAGCGCCAACAGGCCCGCCACCGGGAAGAACACCCGCACCGACTTCCAGAACCAGCCCAGGGCGATCAGCGCCAGCGTAGCGCCGGCCAGGATGGCCTGCTCGTAGCCATCCATGGCGGCGTGGTAACGGTTGAACACGATGCCGGCCACGAGCAGCACAAAGGCGGCGAACAGATGGTCGCCCAGGCGCAGGTCGCGCCAGAAGGGCTGGGCGGCCTTGGATAACGGCTTGGCCGCGAGGGTAGAGGTACTCATGTCTGGCTATCCTCTTGCGGGCCGGCAATGCCGGCCATGGCTAGACGGTGGGTGTCGAATTCGGTTTCGGTCAGGGCATCGCGGCGGTTGCTGCTCAGCGCCATCAGGAGGCGGCCTTCGGCGACCCAGACCCAGATCCGGTTCTCGCGGATGTAGAACATGCAGAATATGCCCAGTACGAGCAGCACGCTACCCAGGTAGACCAAATCCTTGCCTGGGCTGCGGGTCAGCTGGAAGCCGCTGGACTTGACCTCCTGGAAGCTCTGCGGCTGCAGGTAGAAGCCGCTGCCGTAGTCAAAGCTGGCGGAGACCGCCACCAGGCTGTCCATCAGGAAGCGGTAGCGCTTCTCGTCCACCGCCAGCGGCGCCTCGCCGGCGCGCTCACGGCTGAGGTCCCAGGCGTCGATCACGGCCCCCTGCAGGAGCTTGATATAGGTCTGCGCCACCGCCTGGCGCTTGTCCTCGGGCACCCGGTCTCCCAGGAAGCGCTCCAGCGCGGCAAAGCCACCCTCTGAATAGCGCTGCAGCACCCAGCCTACGCTCTGCTCGAATTCCTTGCGGAAGGGACCGCTGATGGCGCCATCGTGCTCGGCCTTGTCGGCCATGCGGCGGGCCACCACCGGCCAGGCGTTCGGGTCCGAGAGTACGGCTCGCAGCTGCATAAAGCCGTCGACCTTGAAGTCCTCGTCCAGCGGGATGCGAACAAAGGCGAATGGGGCGGCCACCTCGCTACGCACACCGCTCATCAGGTAGTAGCGGCCTTCGCTCTCGAAGGGCGCGAGGTAGTTCAGGTATTCACGTGCCTGGCCCTGGCCGTCGCGCACCTTGAACTGGATCGAAGGGCCGAGGTTCTTGACGTTCTTCTGCGCCTTGACCTGGCGGGCATCCTGCAGGAGCTTGGCCATGTCGCCGGGCTGCGGCTCGGCGCCGATATTCTCGATATTGAAGGGGCGGAAGTCGCCGAATTCCAGTGTCAGCGGCGCGCCCTGCCAGTCAAAGGACTGGGTGGTCTGCGAGGTCGCCTTCAACTCCACCGGCTTGGCGCTCTTGCCGTGCCAGTCCCAGACTGCGAACTGCAGATGTGAGCCGCCGTCGCCAAAGCTCGACTGGTAGATGGCGATGCCGTTGACGATCAGCGGGTGGTTGACCTTGACCGTGCCGGCCGTGACCTTGCCGGTGGCGCGGTCCATGACCTCGATATCGCTGGCGAAGAGCTTGGGCTGGCCGGTGCTGTAGTGCTCGATATGGAACTGCTTGAGACGGATGCTGAAGGGCAGCTCCTGCACGAAGTAGCCACGGCCGGCGTTGAGGAAGATCACGTCGGCGGCCGTGCCTTCGGCCAGGTTGATATTGCCGCGGAAGGACAGGTTGCCCTCACTCAATCGACTCTGCGGCGGAATCTGACTCTGCGGCACATTGCGCAGCTCCACCTGCTTGATGCCCAGCTCGGTCTGCAGTTTGAGCGGCAGATTGCCATCGAGAAGGCCGCCCAGACAGATCACCACAATGGCCGAGTGCGCCAACAGGTAACCGAGGCGCTGCATGCTGCCCTTTTTGGCCGCCAGAAGCTGGCCGTCCTCGCGGGCATGCAGCTTGTAGCGGTAGCCGCGCTGCTGCAGCCAGAGCTGGACCTGCTCCAGCGCAGCCGCCGGGGCGGTCTGCAGCGTCAGCTCCTGGTGATGGGCCATGGCCCGCAAAGACTTGAGACTGGCATGCTCGCGGTAGGAGCGGATGTCGCGCAGGATGCCCGGCAGGTGGCGGTAGATGCAGACCGAGGTCGATACCACCAGGAAGGCCAGCATCAGGAGGAACCAGCTGGCATGGTAGACATCGAACAGTCCCAGCCACTGGAAGGGCTGAAACCAGAAGTCGCCGAACTCGAAGACATAGTCCGGATAGGGCTGGTTCTGCTGCAGCACGGTACCGATGATGGCGGCAACGGCAACGATGACCAGCAGGCTGATGGCGAAGCGCATGGAGCTCAGGAGCTCGTAGCAGGCCCGCGCAAAGGAAGTACGGCGCACTTGGATTTCCACACATGGACCAAAGGGGTGGCTCAGGCCACCCCTTTGTATCGGCGGGCGGGAAGAAGTTTCCCGCCCTGTTCTGTCGCCCGGCGCTGCGGTTGCCGACGCTGGTCGGCCCGCGGCGGCAGGTGTGTTGCTTAACGCAGACCGGCGATGTACTCGGCGACAGCCTTCATCTCGGCGTCCGACAGCTTGGCGGCGATCGGCGACATGATGGCGTTCTTGCGGTCGGTGGCGGCCTTGTAGTTGTTCAGGCTGCTGACCACGTAGGCAGCATGCTGGCTACCCAGGCGCGGGAACTGCACCGGAATGCCGGCGCCGCTCGGGCCGTGGCAGGCCATACAGGCCGGCACACCGGTAGCTGCGATGCCACCTTGGTAGATCTTCTTGCCGGCGGCCATCAGGTCCTTGTTGGTACCGGCACGCTCCTTGGGCTTCTGCTCACCGAAGTAAGCCGCCAGGTTGCGCATATCGGCGTCCGACAGGTTGGCCACCTGGCCCGCCATGATGGGGTTCTTGCGCTCGCCCTTCTTGAAGGCGTTGAGCTGGGCGTAGATGTACTCGGGATGCTGGCCGGCCAGGCTGGGATTGGTACTGGCGGCGCTGTTGCCGTCGGCACCGTGGCAGGCTGCACAGACGGTGTCCACGATCGCCTTGCCCTTGGCCGGGTCGGCCTTGGTTGCGGCCGCGGGGGCTTCCGCCGCCATGGCGAAGGGGGCGATGAGGCCGAGCAGGACTGCCAGCGCGCTACATTTCATAGCAACAACTCCTTGATGACGGGGTGAGCGCCGAACACGCTCGTTTTACTTGTTTTTGGCCTGCCTAGGGCGCGTTGCGCTAGAGCTTGGGAAGCATCCGCGCGCCAAGGCTTTGATTCAAACCTGATATTCTATCCGAACCTTTAGAGCCTGTTAATGTGCTCGTACCGCCCAGCGCCAGCATCGGCGCCGCACACCCATTTGTAGAGCATAGTCATGTCGCTGTTCCGCCAACTTCGCTTCCATACCACCGTCAACGACCTGCACATGCTGCCTGCAGGCGGGCTGGAGGTGGCTTTTGCCGGCCGCTCCAACGCTGGCAAGTCGAGCGCCATCAACACGCTTGCCGACCATACTAGACTGGCCTTCGTCTCCAAGACACCCGGTCGCACCCAACACATCAACTACTTTGATTTCGGTCAAGGGCGCTTCCTGGTCGACCTGCCGGGCTACGGCTACGCCCAGGTGCCCGAACCCATCCGCGCGCACTGGGAGCAGCTCCTGGGCCAGTACCTGGCCACCCGCCCCAATCTGATCGGCCTCGTGCTGCTGATGGACGCACGTCACCCGCTCAAGCCGCTGGATGTGCGCATGCTGGACTGGTTCATCCCCACCGGTCGGCCGGTCCATGTGATGCTGACCAAGGCCGACAAGCTGACCCGGCAGGAGCAGACCAAGACGCTGACCGAAGTACGCAAGAAGCTGGGCGGCTGGCCACAATGCACGGTACAGCTGTTCTCCAGCCTCAAGAAGACCGGCATGGAAGAGGCCGAAGGCGTGGTTGGCGGCTGGTTTGCCGCCGCCATGAGCGAGATGGAAGAAGACGAGGATGCGGACTCGGGAACTTAAACGCAGGGAAGGGACTCAGACCGGCAGGTGTACCACACCTCCCGCTTCTTCCTCCCTGAGCGGGTGCCCGGCCATCATGCGCCGGGCATTTTCAACCCCGGCCTTCTCCCCTTGGCCGGGGTTTTTTATTAGCCCTACGCACCATTCAACGTATTTTTAACAAAAGCGGGCATTGAACTTGCTGACGTCATAGTGGTTTGACTGGCAATATGCTATGTTAGCCTTCGCCGTAACAGGTGCATAAGTGCATCGTCGGTAGGCATAAGGAGACAAGCCGATGCAGAACCTAGCCGGCATCAAGGTTATGGTGATCGACGACAGTAATACTATTCGCCGTAGTGCCGAGATCTTTCTGGGCCAGGCGGGCTGCGAAGTCATCCTGGCGGAAGACGGATTCGACGCGCTGGCCAAGATCAGTGACCATCACCCCGACGTGATCTTCGTCGACGTGATGATGCCTAGGCTGGACGGGTACCAGACCTGCTCGCTGATCAAGAAGAACCCGAAATTCAAGGCCACCCCGGTCATCATGTTGTCCTCCAAGGACGGCTTGTTCGACCGGGCTCGTGGCCGGATGGTGGGGTCGGATGAATATCTGACCAAGCCATTTACGAAGGACAGCCTGCTGCAAGCAGTAGGCATACATGCCAACCACGCCTGAACGGCGTCAAGGAATGAATTGAAATGACCATCAAGAAAATTCTGATCGTCGACGACTCCCCGACTGAACGCCATTTCCTCGGCGAACTGCTGACCAAGAACGGCTTCCAGGTCATGACCCTGGAAAGCGGCGAAGAGGCTGTGGCCCGTGTCAAGGACATCATGCCCGACCTGATCCTGATGGATGTGGTGATGCCGGGCCTCAACGGCTTCCAGGCCACCCGTACCATCACCAAGGACGATGCCACCGCGCACATCCCGGTGATCATGTGTACCTCCAAGGGCCAGGAAACCGACATCGTCTGGGGCAAGCGCCAGGGTGCCAAGGGATACGTGGTCAAGCCCGTCAATCCCGAAGAACTGCTCAAGCAGATCGCGGCGCTCGGGTAACACCAGACCATCATGGCCAAACGCGTCAGTCTCCGTGAATTCCAGGAAAGCGTGGTCGCAAGGCTGAAAACCTTGCCGGCGACCCACGCCGCCACTACCAAGCTCGGCATCCAGGTCGGCGATACGCCCTGGCTGGTCGACCTGACCGATGTCAGCGAGGTGCTGCCGGTGCCGACCATGGTCGACGTACCGCTGACCCGCCGCTGGTTCAAGGGGGTCGCCAATATCCGCGGCAACCTCTATAGCGTCGTCGATCTGCCCGGCTTTCTGGGCGACGAGCCGGTCCACCTCAGCGTAGGTAGCCGGCTTTTGATCATCCATCCCCGCCACGTGGTCAATTCGGCTCTGCTGGTGAACCGGATGTTGGGTCTGCGCAACGTGCAGAACATGGAAGAAGTCGCACCCGCCGACCCGGCGGTACCGTGGTGTGGTCCGACCCGGCGCGACAGCGACGGGCGGGAATGGCGCGAGATGCGCATCAACGAATTGGTGCAACAGGGGCCGTTCCTGCAAGTCGGCACCATCTGATGCAACGGGACTTGGCACGATAATCACAGGCCGACGCGGCCCGCGAATAAGGTAACAGGGAGAAATGCGAACATGGCGCTGCTGGATAAACTGAAATCGAACAGCAAGGGCAACTCAGCCGAGCCGGCAGCGCCGGCCAAGGGTGGTCTGGGCAATACATTGATGAACAAGCTCACCGGCAAGAAGGGGGGCGGCGACAAGGCTGAAAAGGCCTACGACCCCCTGCGCACGGTGTCCATCCTCGACCGTATCCGCCCGCAGGCGGAAGGCGGCGTTGCCAAGCCGCTGCCCTTGATCGGCCACCTGCCCATCCGCCGCCAGATCGAACTGTGCGTGTGGACCATGGGTGTCTCCATCGTCGCCTTCGCGGTGACCGTGGTGCTGCAGGTGCGCGGTTCCGGCCACGACGCCATCTACCGTGCGACCTCAACCGAAATGCAGATGCTTTCGCAGCGGATCGCCCGTGCGTCCGCGCAGGCCATCCAAGGTAACACCGAGGCCTTCGGCCTGCTGTCCGAGGCGTACAGCCAGTTCGACAACGACCTGAACCGCCTGATCAACGGCGGTGACGGTCTGCCTGCTTCGGGCGGTGCTGCTGCCGACATTCTTGCCGGCATCAAGCAGAACTGGGACACCAACTTCCGTCCCAACCCCAAGAAGCCGACCATCGAGATCATTCTGAAGCAGAAAGATACGCTGATCGCGCTGACCAAGAACGTGAGCTCGATCAACCGTAACGATGCCAAGCTGCTGGAACTGACCCAGCAGCTCGTGTCGCTGCTGAGCGAATCGAAGGCTTCGGCCCACGAGATCGAACTGGCCAACCAGCAGGTGATGCTGTCGCAGCGTATGGCCAAGAACGCCAACGCCATGCTGGCCGGTGAAATCATCAACCCGGAAGTGGTGTTCCTCTTGGGTAAGGACACCAACACCTTCCGCGACACCCTGAACGGGATGATCGAAGGTAGCGATGAACTGCGCCTACCGGCCGCCAACAACCCGGAAGTGAAGCAGAAGCTCAGCGAAATCCGCGACATGTTCAAGGATTTCGAGACCGTGGTGGGCGCCTTCTCGCGCAACATGCAGAACCTGGTGTACACCCGCCTGGCCAACCAGACCACCTATAAGGAAAGCGAAAAGCTGCTGCAGGATGGCAAGAAGCTGACCGAAGCCTATGAAAGCCAGGCTGGCGGCATCCTGATGGTCGTGCTGGAAGTGGTGTTCGCCATCCTGGCCTTCGCCGGCCTCTTCGGCCTGATCCGTGTGTATAACGGCGAATCGCAACGTCGTCGTTCCGAGATCGAAGCAGAAAACAAGCGTAACCAGGAAGCTATTCTGCGGCTGCTGAACGAAATGTCCGACCTCGCTGACGGTGACCTGACGGTACGCGCCTCGGTGACGGAAGACCTGACCGGCGCTATCGCCGACTCGATGAACTACACCATCGACGAGCTGCGCAGCCTGATTATCGGTATTAACCGCGCCACCGACCAGGTGACGGCCGCATCCCAGCAAGCCCAGGCAATTTCGGGCGAACTGCTGCAAGCAGCCCAGCGCCAGTCCGAAGAAATTATCGACACTAACGAAGTGGTGCAGAACATTGCCCGCTCGATCACCGACGTGTCCGGTACCACCGTCGAATCCGCCCGTGTGGCGCGCCAGTCGCTGGACGCTGCCAACAAGGGTGCCGACGCGGTGCAGAACCAGATCAAGGGCATGAACGAAATTCGTGAACAGATCCAGGAAACTGCAAAACGGATTAAGCGTCTGGGTGAAAGCTCGCAGGAAATTGGTGAAATCGTGGAACTGATTTCCGACATTACCGAGCAAACCAACGTGCTGGCGCTGAACGCAGCCATTCAGGCCGCTTCGGCCGGTGAAGCCGGTCGCGGCTTCACGGTGGTTGCGGAAGAAGTGCAGCGCCTTGCAGAACGTTCCGGTGAAGCGACCAAGCAGATCGGCGCGATTGTGAAGACCATTCAGGCCGATACCCACGACGCCGTGGCCGCTATGGAAATCTCCACCCAGGGTGTGGTGGAAGGTGCCAAGCTGTCTGACGCCGCAGGCCAGGCACTGACCGAGATCGGTCAGGTGTCGAGCGAGCTGGCAGGCCTGATCGAGACCATCGCCCAAGCGACCCAGTCGCAGCAGCAACTGGCTGACAAGGTGGCCGTCTCGATGCAGGACATTCTGCGCATTACCGAGCAGACCACTGCTGGTACCAAGCAAACCGCCGTGCAGATTGGTCAGCTGACCGGTCTGGCTGCCGAGCTGAAGGGCTCGGTAGCGGGCTTCAAGCTTTAATTCGGTCGAGGCCGCCGCCGCCCGAAGGCCGCGGCGGCCCTGCTGCCATCCAGCCATAACGCGGAACCACAATACTGATGAGCGCGCACACCGAATTCGATCTGGGTTCGCTGATCTGGGTCAAAGGCGAAATCGACCAGGCCCTGGAGAAAGCCCGCCAGAGCCTGGCCAAATACGCCAGCCAGGCCGATACGGCCGAACTCAAGTTCGCACAGACACATCTGCACCAGGTACGTGGTGCAGTCGAAATGGTCGGCCTCTCGGGCGCAGCCCGTTTTGCCGAAGAATTGGAAGTCGCCGCCGGGAATATCGAGCGGTCCGAAGCCGGCCTCCTGGATGCCATCGTCGATGCCACCCAGGGCCTGGCCCAATACCTTGAATCGCTGGTCAATGGCGCGCCCGATCTGGCGCTCAAGCTTCTGCCCAGCTATCGGCGTATCCGCCAGCTGCGTGGCGAAGCCAGCAGCAGCGGTGCTGACCTGTTCTTCCCTTCGCTCTCCGCCGAGCTGCCGGCCACCCTGGCCGCCAGCAAGCTCGACGCCAGCGCCCTGCCCAACTATCTCAAGGGTGCCCGTAGCCGTTTCGAGGCCGGCCTTCTGAAGTGGATCAAGGGTGAAAAGCGCGAGGGCGCGCAATGGATGATGCAGGCCCTGTTCGGTGTGGCGCGTAGCCAGTCGAGCAGCCTGCAACGCGGTTTCTGGTGGGCTGCCGCCGCCATGGTGGAAGGCTCGGTGGATAACCGTAGCCGGCTCGACATCGACCAGAAGCAGCTTTTCTCCCGCCTCAACCAGCAGCTCAAGCGCCTCTCCGAGAGCGGCGGCAAGGTGGCCGAGCGGCTGTTCCGCGACGTGCTCTACACCGTCGCCCACCTCGATACCCACAGCGTGCAGTGTGCCGCCGTCCGCCAGGCCTTCGGCCTGATGGAACTGCTGCCGGCCGGCGCGCTGGAGGACGACGCCCAGGCGCTCGCCTCGCTGCAGGCGGCACGCGAGCTGAAGGAACTGATCAACCAGGCCAAGGACAACTGGGCTCGCGTTGGTGGCGGCGCCGCCGACCGCCTGCCGCAGGTGCGGCAGCAGATCGTCGAGCTGGCCAAGCGCGGTGCCGTGCTGGGTATCAAGGGCTTTGACCAGCTGGCGCAGGCTGTCGCGCAGCTGATCGGCAGCATGAATGGCGCCCCGGCCGAAGGCCAGGCGCTGGAAGTCGCTACCGCCCTCCTGCTGCTCGAAAACGCGCTGATCGTTTTCCCCGAACGTTCGGCCGACTTCCCGGCCCAGGCCGAGGCCATGCAGGCCCGCCTGCGCGACGGCGATGCCGCCAGTCCCGAGGTCACCCTGCTGGACGAGGTCTCGCGCCGCGCCCAGGAACGTCTCTTGATGGCCCAGGTGGCGCAGGAGATGCAGGCCAACCTAGTGCAGATCGAGCAGACGCTGGACGACTTCTTCCGCGACCCGAACACCCGTGCCGAGCTGGCCTCGACTGCCGGCCCGATCAAGCAGATCCGCGGTGCGCTCTTGATGCTCGACGAGCACGACGCCCAGCAGCTGCTGGATGCCTGTGCCGAGATCGTCAAGCAGAACCAGGCCGAAGACCACGAGGCACCGGCCGAGGAACTGGAATTCCTGGCGGAGGCGTTCTCCAGCCTGGGCTTCTATATCGACGCGCTGCGCCGTGAAGAAGCCGAACGGCTGCAGATCATCGCCCCCTGGCTGCAACAGATCCGCGGCGAGGAAGCCCTGCCCGAGGCAGAGCCGACCGAGGCGGAGCAGATTGCTGCCGAATTCGCCCAGGGCCCAGAAGCCGAAAGCGAGACCCGCGCGGTCAGCGCCCCCGAGGCCCCAGCCCCAGCCCCAGCCCCGGCGCCCGCGCCGGCCCCAGCCGCAGCGCAAGCGGTCAGCGAGGCCGCCGTCGACGCCGAACTGCTCGAGGTCTACCTCGAGGAAGCTGTCGAAGTGCTGGAGACCGTCACCAGCCATCTCGACATCATCCGCGAGCAGCCGGGTAACAAGGATGCACTAACCGTCATCCGCCGTGGCTTCCATACCCTCAAGGGTAGCGGCCGCATGGTGGGTCTCAACCAGCTGGGCGAAGTCGCCTGGTCGGTCGAACAGGTCATGAACAAGTGGCTGCAGGACGACAAGCGGGCCACCCCCGCCCTCTTGCAGCTGGTCGATACCACCGCCCAGCACTTCTCCCGCTGGGTCGAGGAACTGAAGAGCAGCGGCGCCGCCCAGGTAGAAGCCAGCGGTATCTTTGCCCTGGCCGAGCAGCTCAAGAGCGGCGTCGAGCCCGAAGTCGCCCCTGCCCCCGCTCCCGTTCCGGCCCCCGCCGAGCCCGAAGTCGAGCTGGCGCTGGATGTGTTGCCTGAACCTGAGCCCGAACTCGAAGCATTGCCCGAACTGGCCGCCGCACCGGCACTGGATGGTCTGGCGCTGGAAGCCGAACTGGAGCCCGCGCCGCTATTGGCCGCCGAGCAAGCTCCGCTGGCCCTGGCCGGCGAACCCGAGCCAGTCTTCGAGGTCGCTGCTGCAGAGCCGGTGAGCTTCGATCTGCCCGCAAGCGAAGCCGTACCGGCCGCCGAGGAGATCAGCCTGGACTTCGACCTGGACCTGCCCATCGAGGCGGTTGCGGTCGAACCGGCAGCCATCGAGTTCCCGGCGGTCGAGGAAGCTGCGCCGGAAGCCAGCCTGTCACTGGACGACGTGGCCCTCCTGGATCTGCCTGCCGCAGAACCGGAAGCGATCGAGCTGGCCAGTGCCGCGCAGGAGAGCGAGGAGCCGACCGAGTATGTGATCGGACCGGCCGTCATCTCCAAGGCACTGTTCGGCATCTTCCTGGACGAGGCCTATCGCCACTTCGCCACCCTGAACGAAGCCTATGGCGACTTCAGCAGCCGTGGTGAGGTCCGTCCTGAATTCGTGCATGCCGCCCATACCCTGTGCGGTATCGCCAACACCACCGGCTTTGCCGCCTTGGGCGAGCTGGGTTACGCCATCGAACAGGTCCTCTTGGCCTACCAGCGTGCCGGCATCGTGCCGGACGCCGCCGACTATGACACGGTGGCCTTGGGTATCGACAAGGTGGGCGTCATGCTGGGCCGCATCAGCCTGTATGAACCGCCGCAGGAAGAGCCGCAGACCGTGGCCCTCTTGATCGCCCTGGCCAACCGTCTCAAGGATGCCGCCGCGCCGCTGGGCGAGCTGTCTCTGGAGGCCCCGGCCGAAGGCGCCGACGCACCGCATGCGATCGGGCTGGATACCCTGGACCTGGAGCTGGACCTCGATGCCGCCGTGGCCGAGCCCGCCGCTGAGCCTGCGGCCGAGCTGGCCGCCGCGCCCGAAGTTGCGGAGCTGCCGGACATCAGCCCGGGAGAGCTGCCCGATCTGCAGGCACTGGACCTCGATATCGGCGAATTGCCCGACCTCGCGCTGCCGACCGAAGCCGCCTTGGCCGAGCCCGAACTGGTGCTCGACGCCCCGGCGCTGGAAGGCCTGGACCTGGATCTGACGCTGGACACCGAACCGGCCGCCGCAGACATCGTGCTGGAAGCGCCGGAGGAAGCCGCCGCCGAGCTGCCGCCCGAGGCCGTTGTGCCCATGCCGGAAGAGGTGGAAGCACCGCTGGCCGTCGATGCGCTCGACCTCGACCTGGATATCGACATCGATACTGAACAGCCCGCAGCGGCTGTCGAACTGGCCGCACTGCCGGAAGTGGCGACCGAGCCGCTGCTGGAGGCCGCGCCGGAAGTAGTCGAGATCGATGCGCCGCTGCCACTGGACGACGACAGCGCCGAGGCCCTGCCGGTACCGGCCGAAGAGGCCCTGCTGGATGCCATCCCGCTGGCCGAGGTCGACGAAGCCATCGTGCTGGAAGCCGAAGAGCCGGTCGAAGCCGTGCCGGTCGTCGAACCTGCACTCGAGCCAGTCGCCGAAGTCGTGGCCGAAGAAGCACCGGCTGCCGCCAGCCTGGCCGAGCCCGACGGCATAGGCAGCGTGCTGCAGCTGACCAGTACCGACCGCCTGGCCGACATCCACGTGCAGGATGAACTGGACGAGCAGCTGCTGCCCATCTTCCTGGAAGAGATGCAGGAGCTGATGCCGCAGCTGGCCGCCGACCTGCGCGCCCTGCGCGGTGAGCCGAGCAATAGCGACACCCACGACTCGCTCAAGCGCGTACTGCACACGCTCAAGGGTAGCGCGCGTATGGCCGGTGCCATGCGCATGGGTGAAGCGACCCACAATATGGAAACCCGCCTGCTCAATGCAGGCGAACATATCTCGACCGCCCTGGTGGACGAGCTGGACCTGGACTTCGACGCCATCACCGAGCTGCAGGACCGCCTGATCAACGGCGAGCCGGTGGCCGAGGAAGCTGCCACCGAAGCGGGTGCCGCCGCAGCGGTGCCGACCAGTGCTGCCGCGCCCGCCGCCGCAGGCCGTGCCGTACCGGCCCAGCAGTTGGGTCTGTCCGACCCCGACGCCGGCAAGTCCTCCATTCGTGTCCGCTCCGACCTCGTCGACCGTCTGGTCAACCAGGCTGGCGAGGTGTCGATCTCGCGTACCCGGATCGAATCGGAAATGCTGGCACTGAAGCGCTCGCTGCTTGATCTGACCGACAACGTGGCCCGTCTGCGTGGCCAGTTGCGTGAGATCGAGATCCAGGCCGAATCGCAGATGCAGTCGAAGATGGCGCAGACCAGCGACATGCCGGACTTCGACCCGCTGGAATTCGACCGTTTCAGCCGTCTGCAGGAACTCACCCGCTTCATGGCCGAGAGCGTCAACGACGTGGCGACCGTGCAGCACAACCTTTTGAAGAATCTGGACGAATCCAGCGCCGCCCTGACCCAGCAGGCTCGCATGACCCGCGACCTGCAGCAGGAACTGATGCGGGTGCGCATGGTGCCCTTCTCCTCGGTGTCCGAACGTCTCTACCGCCTGGTGCGGCAGACCGGCAAGGAGACCAGCAAGAAGGTCAACCTGGAAATCCGCGGTGGCCGCGCCGAGATCGACCGGGGCGTGCTGGAAAAGATGGTGTCGCCGTTCGAGCATATGCTGCGTAACGCCATCGACCATGGTCTGGAAAAGCCGGAGCAGCGCCTGGCCTCGGGCAAGAACGAGTTCGGCGAAATCGTCGTGGAAGCCCGCCAGGAAGGTAACGAACTGGTGCTGACCCTGCGCGACGACGGTGCCGGCCTCAATATCGAACGCATACGCCAGAAGGGCCTGGAAAAGGGTCTGATCGAAGCGGGCGTGGAATACACCGACGCCCACATCATGGGCCTGATCTTCGAAGCCGGCTTCTCCACCGCCAGCGCCGTGACCCAGTTGTCGGGCCGCGGTATCGGCATGGACGTGGTCAAGAGCGAGATCGAGGACCTGGGTGGCCGCGTTGAAGTGGACTCCCAGATCGGTAAGGGCACCATCTTCACCATCCACCTGCCGCTGACGCTGGCGGTGACCCAGGCCGTGCTGGTCCGGGTGGCTGGCAAGCTGTTCGCCATCCCCTCGGTGATGGTGGAGCAGGTGCAGGAACTGAAGCTGGACCCGCTGAACCAGCTCTACCAACGTCACCAGGCCGAGTGGCAGGGCAATATCTACCCCTTCCACTACCTGCCGCGCCTCCTTGGCGACTACGACAGCCAGCCGGAACAGAAGCGCTACAACACCATCATGTTGCTACGCTCCGGTGTCAGCCGCATCGCGATCCACGTCGACGAACTGGTGAAGAACCAGGAAGTTGTGGTGAAGAACATCGGCCCGCAGCTGGTGCGCGTGGCCGGTATTGCCGGTGCCACCGTGCTCGGTAACGGCGAGATCGTGCTGATCCTGAACCCGCTGGCACTGTTGCAGCGTCGCGCCGAGGCCCCGGTGGCCGACTTCGACGCTGCCATGGCCGCCAGCGCCCCGGCACCGGAAGAGCTGTTGCAGGTCACGCCGCTCGTCATGGTGGTCGACGATTCGCTGACCGTGCGTAAGATCACCGGCCGTCTGCTGGCCCGCGAAGGCTACCAGGTGGAAACCGCCAAGGACGGTGTGGACGCCCTGCAGAAGCTGCAGGACGTGCGCCCGGCGGTGATGCTGCTGGACGTGGAAATGCCGCGTATGGACGGCTTCGAATTGACGCGCAATATGCGCGCCAACGCCGACCTGCGCGACATCCCCATCATCATGATCACCTCGCGGACCGCCGATAAGCACAAGAACTTCGCGTTCGAACTGGGCGTCAACGCCTTCCTGGGTAAGCCCTATCAGGAAGACGAACTGCTGGAGCATATCCGCCGCCTGATCGGCGAGGAGATGCCGATCGCCTGATCGGAGCGCGCCTAAAAAATACCCCGCCGCATGGCGGGGTATTTTTTTGCCTAAGTCGCCAGCCAGTCCGCCAGGGCCTGCCGCTCGGCTTCGCTCAGATGCAGCCCGAGCTTGGTGCGGCGCCAAAGTATGTCCTCGGCGCTCAGCGCCCATTCCTCGCGCTGCAGATAGCGCACCTCCCGCTCATACAGGCCGGCACCGAAATGGCGGCCGAGGTCAGCCTCGCTGGCCGCGCCGGCTAGCAGCCGCTCCAGCCGGTCGCCATAGCAGTGCGCCAGCCGGCGTAGCAGATCGGCCGGCAAGCCGGTGTACTGGCGGCATAGCTGCTGGTGGAAGGCTTCGAAGTCAGCGTCCGGCAGGTTGCCACCGGGCAGTACCGGCGGCGTAGCGGGCAGCTGCATGCGCTCGAAATAGGACTGTAACTGCTGCAGCGCATGGCGCGCCAGCTGGCGGTAGGTGGTGAGCTTGCCACCGAATATGGACAACACCGGCGCGCCCTCTCGGTCCAATCGCATGGTGTAGTCGCGGGTGATGGCGGAAGGGTTGCCGCGCCTGTCGTCATACAGCGGCCGCACCCCGGCATAGCGCCAGACCACGTCGGCCGGGTGCGGTGGCTGCTGGAAATAGTCGCCTACCAGCTCGCATAGATAGGCGACCTCCTCGTCCGAGCAATACACCTCGCCCGGCTCGCCCTGGTGCACCACGTCGGTGGTGCCGATCAGGCTGTAGCGTCCTTCATAGGGCAGCACAAAGACGATGCGGCCATCCTGGTGCTGCAGGATATAGGCTTGCGGTCCGTCGTGCAGAGCCGGCACCACGATATGGCTGCCCTTTACGAGGCGGACCGAATCCCGCGTGCCCAGGTGCAGGGCCTCACGCAATACCCGCTCCACCCAAGGACCGGCGGCATTGACCAGGGCCCGGGCGCGCACCGTTTCGGACCGGCCATCCTGTGTCTGCAGCTCAACCCGCCACTGCCGGCCTTCGCGCTGCGCCTTGAGCATGCGGGTACGCGTGCGCACCGTGCCACCGAGCTCGCGACACTGCATGGCATTGGCCACCACCAGCCGCGCGTCGTCTGCCCAGCAGTCGGAATAAACAAAACCACGCCGGAACTCCGCCTTGAGCAGCGCACCCCAGGCATGCTTGCGCAGATTGATGCCCTTGGAGGCAGCCAACTTACGCCGTCCACCCAGGTGGTCATAGAGCAGGAGGCCCAACCGGATCAACCAACCGGGCCTGAGACCCGCGTGGTGAGGAAGCACAAAGCTCAGCGGCCAAACCAGGTGAGGCGCCATACGGAGCAGTATCTCGCGTTCGCTGAGCGCCTCGCGCACCAGGCGGAACTCGCGGTGCTCCAGGTAGCGCAGCCCGCCGTGGATCAACTTGCTGGAGGCAGACGAAGTGGCACCGGCCAGGTCGCCCTGCTCCACCAGCAGTACCTTGAGCCCGCCCTGGGCGGCATGGTTGGCAATGCCAGCGCCGTTAATGCCGCCGCCGATCACCAAGAGGTCGTAGTTATTCTCTTCCATCGCCTACCCAAGATAGTCGCAGAACCCCGCCACAGCCAGTCCGCAAGCGGCTTGCCACCGCTATAGCCAAATGTAGGGCGGTAAATCGCCACAAGTCATACCGCGGTGCAGCAGCCTGCCGTAAGCTCGGGGCTGTTTTCAGAATGCAGGGCGGATGGCGGATGCAGCGCTTGGCGCGTGCCGGCCTCGTGTTGGCGCAGATATTCTTCTTTGTGGTGGTCTGGTTGGGCTCGGACGCGCTGGCGCGGGCCGCCGGCTGGTCCCTACCGGGCAGCGTGATCGGCCTGAGCCTCGTCTGCCTGCTGCTGTTCAGCGGCATTCTGCCCAGCCGCCATGTGCAGCGCGGCGCCGACTGGTTGCTGGCCGAGATGCTGCTGTTCTTCATCCCGCCCGTGGTGGCGGTGGTCAACTTCGGCCCGCTGATCGTCAGCCAGGGTTGGCGGCTGCTGTTGGTGCTGCTCCTGGGCATGCTGGTGGTGATGGTGGGCACCGGCCTCGTGGTGGACTGGGTGTTCCGCTTCGAGTGCCGCCGCCACGCCAAGCGGGAGGGCAAGGCGCCATGAACCCTACCCTGCTCGCCGCCGCCTGCTTCATGGTCACGCTGTGCTGCTACTACCTCGGCAAGGCTGCCTATGCGCGCTGGCCGCGCCCGTGGCTGCTGCCCTTGGTGACCGTGCCGGCGCTCTTGATCCTCCTGGTAGTCGTCAGCGGCATCCCCTACGCCGTCTACTTTGCCGATACCCGTTGGCTGGTCTGGCTCTTGGGCCCCGCCACCGTGGCCTTCGCCCTGCCCATCTACCACCAGCGCGAGCTGATCCGGCGCTACCCGCTCTCTTTGACCGCCGGGGTGGTGGTAGGCGTACTGCTGGGCCTCGCCTCCTCCTGGCTGCTGGCGCGGCTCTTCCATCTGCCGGATGAAGTCGCCCGTAGCCTCTTGCCGCGCTCGGTCTCCACCCCCTTCGCCATCCTGGCCAGCGACTACTTCGGTGGCTCACACCAGCTCACCGCCCTGTTCGTGATCGTCACCGGCGTGTTCGGCATGATCCTCGGCGAGGCCATGCTGGTCCTCCTGGGTCTGCGCTCCAAGCTGGCACGCGGCGCACTATTCGGGGCAGCGGCCCATGCCGCCGGCACGGTCAAGGCGCGCGAGATCGGCGCCGAGGAGGGGGCCGTCGCCAGCCTGGTGATGATGTTCGCCGGCATTCTCATGGTGCTTTTAGCCCCCTGGTTCGCTCAGTGGGTGATCTGAACGGCCGTCCCAGCTAAGGCCATACAGCACCAGCAAAGCTTGCGCCGTGCTTACACCGCGCACACAAGCATGGCCCAGGCGCCACAACGTTCGACCGCCGGTCGGTCTTGGGTGCGCTGCGTCATGACAGCCGGGCCGCAAGCAGGCAGCATGCGTTATCTATCGCTTGCTTGATCTCTTATGGAACTTGGCTTCGACCCCGGTCTCGTGCTGCTCGCCCTGGCACCCGTCTTCCTGCTCTGCATCGCCTGGGAAGCGTGGTACTGGCGCAAGCGCGGCATCGCCAAATATTCACTGACCGATACGCTCTCCAATGCCGGTCTGGCACTCATGCACCAAGGGGCCGACCTGGTCGCCACCCTGCTGTTTATCAAGACCGCCTACACCTGGGCCTTCACGCACGGCCTGCACGCCTTCCCCAATACGGCCTGGAGCGTGCTGGCAGCCTTTTTGATCCAGGACTTCCTCTACTACTTCTTCCACCGCGCCAGCCACCGGGTGCGCTGGCTATGGGCCAGTCATGTGACCCACCACTCCAGCGAGCGGCTCAACCTCTCCACCGCCTTCCGCCAGAGCCTGACCTACCCGATCTCGGGCATGTGGCTGTTCTGGCTGCCCATGGCCTGGCTGGGCTTCTCGCCCGACCTCGTCATCCTGGTGGTGGGGCTCAACCTCGCCTTCCAGTTCTTCGTCCATACCGAGGCCATCGGCAAGCTGGGCTGGATCGAGCATGTCTTCAACACCCCCTCGCACCATCGCGTGCACCACGCCAAGAACCCGCAGTACATAGACCGCAACTACGCTGGCGTACTGATCATCTGGGACAAGCTCTTCGGCAGCTATGTGGAAGAAGGGGAAGCGCCGCGCTATGGCATCGTGGTCCAGGTCAAGGGCCATAACCCGCTCAAGCTGACCTTCCACGAATGGATCGCCATGTTCCGCGCCGTCTGGCGCGACAAGGACCTGCGCCATCTGTGGATGCCGCCGGAGTGGGACGAGAAGCCCGCGACCAAGGAAACGCAAGTCACCCCTTAGGCGCGGGCTTCGTCGCCAGCCAGCCGGGCATAGAGCATGCCGTCGCCCTCGGGGTAGTAGCCACGCAACAGACCTTCCGCTTGCAGGCCGACGGCCTCGGCCAAGCGGCGCGAACGCTCATTGCGTACATCGGTGACGCAACTGACCCGGCGCAGGCCGCAGTGCGCGAAGGCAAAGTCCAGCACGGCGCGCACCGCCTCCCGCATCTTGCCCTGCCCGTGCATCGTGGTGTTGCCCCACCAGCCGGTCTCGCCGCGTTGCATAGTCCAGTCCAGCGCATGCAAGCCGGTGGCGCCGACCAGTTGGCCACCCTCGCGGGCCCAGACCAGGAGGGTCAGCTCACTGCGCAACAGCCAGTTGGCCGCAGACTCCCGCGCGAATTGCTCCAAGCCTTGCACACTTTGCTCGTGCTGCGCCCAAGCCAGCGAGGAGGGCCAGGCCCTGAGCGCCGGCAGGGAAGCAGCAACTGCTTCATAGAGCGCCTCGCCGTCACCCGGTTGGGGCGGACGCAGCACAAGGCGTGGGGTCAAAAGCTCAGTGGGCAGGTCACGCATTACGGTCATGGCTTGTTTCCATTTCAATCAGCAATGAAAACGGGCGCCCTTGGCGCCCGTTTTGGTTTAGTCGTATCGTGCCGGGCGCGCACCTAGTCAAACGGCTCTTCCTCGTTGGCATTGTGGGCTTCGGCGCGTTCGCTGGGCAGGCCAAAGGCGGTGAGGATAAAGTCATAGCGCTCGGCGTCGAGTTGCTGCGCCACATAGGGCTGCAGCGCAGCGAGCTTGTCCGCGGTGAGGAAGTAGGAAAGCAGCATGTCCGGGTCGGGCCGCTGCTGCTCGGCGGCAAAGAGCTGCAATAGCCGCACCGGCGAGATCGTGTCGGCGACCGGCCAGTGGCCGACCAGCGCCCCGTCCATGCCCTTTTCCCACACTTCGATTGCCCGCTTGATCTGCATTGCTATTTCCTTCCGTATTGCAGCCAGCTTACGTCGCCCACCGACCAAGCTCAAGGCCGCGCCGACTACCGTTGTGCCGGCCTGCCAGATAAATCGCTGCGGTGCCGCACGCTAAAAGGTAGAATCGCAGTCCTCCAAGGTGCCGGCCGTTCTGGCCGGTTAAACGGGAAACAGGTGCAATTCCTGTGCTGTCCCTGCAACGGTAAGCAAGTGTGGACCGGTCATGCATGCCACTGCGAGTGCGCTCGTGGGAAGGCGGCTGGTCAAGTCTTGCAAGCCCGGATACCGGCCTTAGGGTTCTGCAGCTGCCGCGCGCAAGCCGGCCCCCGCCACCCGGGCGGGCAGAATATATCGACGCGCGGCAGGGTGCACGCAGCGGGTATGAGCCACGCTGCCCTCCGCAGCCCGCGCCTATTCCTGCCCTGGGTCCTCCTGCCGCCTATTGCTCGTCCCACGACGAGACTGGTTTCAGGAGAACCCCATGTCCAGCCGCAAGCAACACCTGCTTCCCTTTGCCCTGACGGCCCTCGCCGCCAGCCTCTCCGGCTTCGCCGCCGACGCCCCCAAGAATGACGATACCGTGGTGGTGACCGCCGCCCGCCTGCCGCAGCTGCAACGCGAGGTGATCGGCGACGTGACCGTGCTGGATCGCGAAACGCTGGACCACTACCGCGGCGAGAGCCTGGCTGACATTCTGCCCATGCAGCCCGGCGCACAGATCATCAGCAACGGCGGCCCCGGCAAGGCGACCAGCGTGTTCCTGCGCGGTACCAACGCCCAGCACACCCTCTTGCTGATCGACGGCGTGCGCTATGGTTCGGCCACCCTCGGTAGTGCTGCCATCCAGCACCTGCCGCTGGACCAGATCGAGCGCATCGAGATTCTGCGCGGCCCGGCCGCCAGCATGTACGGCGCCGACGCAATCGGCGGCGTGATCCAGGTCTTTACCCGCAAGGGCAGCAAGGCAGGCGAGGCAGCGGTCGAGGTCGGCGCCGGCAACCAGGGCACCTACGCCCTGAGCGCCAACCTCGGTGGCGAGGTCGACGGCACCCGCTACGCCGTGGCCGTAGCCCACAACAAGACCGACGGTGTCAGCGCCATCGCCAACCCCAAGAACAGCAACTACAACCCGGACCGCGACGGCTACCGCAACACCAGCCTCAGTGCCTCGCTGAGCCGCAAGCTGGACGCCGCCAACGAACTGGGTGGCAGCATCCTCTTGGCTGACGAGCACAACCAGTACGACAGCAGCTACCCGAGCAAGAACTACGACTATCGCGACCAGGGTGTGCAGGGCAGCGCCACCGTATGGAGCCGCCACCAGTTGAGCGATGCCTGGACCGCCCGGCTGCAAGCCGGCTTGAGCGAGGACAACAGTGCCAACTTCGGCCCGGTCTCGGCCACCGATCTGCGCGACCTCAAGAGCGAGATCAACACCCGCCAGACCCAGTTCAGCTGGCAGAACGACGTCAAGCTGGGCCTCGGTACCGCGACCCTGGGTCTGGAAACGCTGCAGCAGAAGGTCAGCGGCGATACCGTCTACGACGTCAGCCAGCGCCGTATCAACAGTGTGTTCGGTGGCTACCTGGCGCGCATCGGCGACGCTACCGTGCAGACCAATCTGCGCTGGGATGACAACTCGCAGTTCGGCGACCACACCAGCGGTACCGTGGGCCTGAGCTGGCAGCTGGCCCCGAGCTGGCAGCTTGGCGGCAGCGCCGGCACCGGCTTCCGTGCCCCGACCTTCAATGAGCTCTACTACCCCGGCTTTGGCAATGCCGCGCTCAAGCCCGAAGAGTCGGTCAGCACTGAAGCCTTCGCCCGCTACAAGGATGGCGCCCTAAGCAGCAGCCTGACGGTCTACCGCAATGTGGTGCGCGACCTCTTGCAGTACGACCCCTCCACCTTCAGCACCGGCAATATCGGCAAGGCCACCCTGAGCGGCGCTACCTGGCAGGCCGAATGGCAGCAGGATGCCTGGCTCTTGGGCGGCCATATCGACTGGCTCAATGCCCGCGACAGCTCGGGCGGCAGCGCCGACGGCAAGCAGCTGGCCCGCCGCGCCCGCCAGGCCGCCACCGTCTACGGCGCCCTGAACCTGGGCGAGGTGGAAACCCGTGTCGAAGTGCAGGCCCAGGGCAAGCGCTGGAACAACGCCGGCAACACGCAGCGCCTGGCCGGCTACGCCGTGACCAATCTCTCGGCCAGCTGGCAGGTCGCGCCGGAGTGGCAGCTCAGCGCCCGCGTCAACAATGTGTTCGATCGCGACTACACCTTGGTGACCGACTACGGCACCGTGGGCCGTACCGCCCTCGTCAGTGTGCGCTGGCAACCCAAGTGAACGCCGAGCTGGTCCTCGGCGGCGCGCGTAGCGGCAAGAGCCGCTACGCGCTGAACCAGGCACTGGCCCATAGCGGGCCGGTGTGCTGGGTCGCCACCGCCGAGGCCTTCGACGCGGAGATGCAAGCGCGCATCCAGCATCACCGCGCCGAGCGCCCCAGCCATTGGCAAAGCGTGGAAGCGCCGCTGCAGCTGGCAGCGGCCCTGCACGCCCAGGCTGGGCAGTTCGTCGTCATCGACTGCCTGACCCTGTGGCTGTCGAACTGGCTGTGCCGCGATACGCCTGCCGACTGGCAGGTCGAGCGCGCAGCCCTTGTGCAAGCCGTAGCGGACTTTCCCTCGCCACTCAAATTGGTCAGCAATGAGGTGGGCTACGGCATCGTCCCCGACAACGCCCTGGCCCGCCACTTCCGCGATGAAGCCGGCCGCCTGCACCAAGACCTGGCCGCGCTATGTCCCGCAGTGACCCTGGTCGTTGCCGGTCTGCCCATGGCCGTGAAACGAACCTCGCTCTAGGAGCCCCTCCAATGCAAACCCACTGGTGGGCACAAGCGCCCTATCTGCTCGACCACACCGCCGCCACCGCAGCAGCGCAAAGGCAGCGCATCCTGACCAAACCCGAGGGGGCACTGGGCGAGCTGGAACGGCTGGTGATCCGGCTGGCTTTTCTACAGGGCCGCGAGCGCCCCCATCTGGCGCAACCCTGGATCAGCGTGTTTGCCGCCGACCACGGCATCGCCGAGGCCGGCGTCTCGGCCTACCCGCGCGAAGTCACCGCGCAGATGGTGGCCAATTTCAGCCGTGGTGGCGCCGCCATCTGCGTGCTGGCCAAGCAGATCAATGCCCGCTTCGAGGTGGTGGACGTGGGTGTCGCCTCCGACACCTCGGCCTTACCCGGCGTGGTACAGGCCAAGACCGTGGCCGGCACCGACAACTTCCTGACACAGCCCGCCATGCAGGCCGAAACCCTGACCGCCGCCCTGGCCGCCGGCCGCGCCGCCGCGCAGCGGGCCAAGCAGGCGGGTGCCGACTGTTTTATCGGCGGCGAGATGGGCATAGGCAATACCAGCAGCGCCAGTGCCCTGGCGGCCGTCTGGCTGGGCGAAGACGTGGCCGACCTGGTCGGCCCTGGCACCGGTCTGAACCCTGAAGCCGTGGCCCGCAAAGCCCGCCTGCTGCAAGACGCGCTGACCCTGCATGCTGGCCGGCTGGATGACCCCTTCCAGGCACTGGCCACCCTGGGCGGCTGCGAGATCGCCGCCCTGGCCGGCGCCTATATCGCCTGCGCCCAGCTGGGCCTGCCGGTGCTGGTGGACGGCCTGATCAGCAGCGTGGCCGCCCTGGCCGCCTGCCGCCTCAACCCCGGCACCGCAGACTGGCTGCTGTTCGGCCACCAATCGGCCGAACCGGCCCACGCCAAGGTACTGAAAGCCCTGAACGGCACACCCATGCTGCAGCTGGGCATGCGGCTGGGCGAAGGCAGTGGTGCCGCCAGCGCCTACCCCATCCTGCAACTGGCCTGTGCCCTGCACGCCGGCATGGCAACCTTCGAGCAGGCCGGCGTCAGCGACCGCGATGCTTGAATTGGCGCCCGGCCCCTGGTTGGCCGCGCTGCTGGGCGGCCTCGTACTCGAGGCGCTCTGGGGCGAGCCGCGCCGCTGGCACCCGCTGGTCGGTTTCGGCCGGCTGGCGCAGATGCTGGAGCGGCGCAGCAACAGTGGCCGGCAGCCGCTGCTGCGCGGCACCTTGGCCTGGGTCTTGTTGCTCGGCGGCTGTTTGGGCGTCTATGGCCTGCTCGAGCAGGCGCTGCCGGCTTCGTATGCCTGGCTGCTGGACGCCTGGGCGTTCTGGTTCGCGCTCGGCGCGCACAGCCTGCATAGCCATGTGGTGGCGATATTGCGGCCGCTGCGCGCCGGTGATCTGCCCCTGGCCCGCCAGCAGCTGGCCCGCATCGTCAGCCGTGACTGCAGTGCGCTGGACCGCGCCGGGATCAGCAAGGCCACCCTGGAATCGACGCTGGAGAACGGCTCCGACGCCATCTTCGCCACCCTGTTCTGGTTTGCCCTGCTGGGTGGTTACGGCGCGCTGCTGCACCGGCTGGCCAATACCCTGGATGCCATGTGGGGCTACCGCAGCCCGCAATTTCTCTACTTTGGCCGCTGTGCCGCCCGTGCCGACGATGTGCTCAACTGGCTGCCGGCCCGACTGACCGCGCTGAGCTATACCCTGCTCGGGCAAAGCCGCCTGGCCTGGCACTGCTGGCAGCAGCAGGGCCCGCTATGGGACAGCCCCAATGCCGGTCCGGTGATGGCGGCGGGTGCCGGCGCCCTGTCCGTCGAGCTGGGTGGCGATGCCTGCTACCACGGCCAGAGGGAAGCACGCCCACGACTTGGCGCCGGTGCCAGCCCCGGCAGCCACGACGTGCTGCGCGGTCTGCGCCTGGTACAACGCAGCGTGCTGCTGTGGCTGGTGGTGCTGGTTGGCCTGGGGAGCGCGCGATGGCTGTTGTGAACCCACCCCAACATGGCGGCGATCTGCAGCGCGCCATGGCGAGCTACGGCGGCATGGCCAGCGACTGGCTGGACTGTTCCAGCGGCATCTCCCCCTACCCTTACCCCTTGCCACCCGTCCCGCGCGAGGTCTGGCAGCGCCTGCCCGGGCAGGACGAGACCCTGCTGGCCGCCGCACGGGCCTACTACGGCACCCGGCAGCTGCTGGCCCTGCCCGGTAGCCAGGCTGCCATCGCGCTGCTGCCCCAGCTGAGGGCCCGCAGCCGGGTCGGGGTGATTACCCCGGCCTATGCCGAGCATGCCTGGCAATGGCGCCAGGCCGGCCACAGCGTGATCGAGCTGACCGCCGACGACGTCGAGGCCCAGCTACCTGGGCTCGATGTGCTGGTCCTGGTCAACCCCAACAACCCGACCGCCCTGCAGCACCCTGCCGCCCGCTTGCTGGCCTGGCAGGCCACGCTGGCCGAGCGCGGCGGCTGGTTGCTGGTGGACGAAGCCTTTGCCGACCTCGATGGCACGCACAGCCTGCTGCCACATATCGGCCTGCCGGGCCTCGTGGTACTGCGCTCGGTAGGCAAGTTCTTTGGCCTGGCCGGCATACGGCTGGGCTTCGCCGCCGCCGAGCCCACGCTGCTGGCCGCCTTGCAAACCCGGCTGGGGCCCTGGACGGTGAGTGCACCGGCGCAGTGGGCCGGCAGCCTGGCGCTGCAGGACCTGGCCTGGCAGACCACGCAGCGCCAGCGCTTGCAGGAGGACAGCCGCTGGCTCTCGGCTACCTTGACCGAGGCCGGCCTGGCACCGGCCGGCCAGCTACCGCTCCTGTACTGGTGCCCTACCCCGCACGCCGCCGCCTGGCAGGCTGCACTTGCCCGCGAATGGCTGTGGTGCCGCCGCTTCAGCGAACCCGCCGGCCTGCGTTTCGGCCTCGTCGCCCAGCACCAGCGGACGCTTTTCCTGCGCCGGCTCAGTGCTGCTCGCATGGTTCTGTCATCCAATCCATCCCTTATTACGGAGGCGCCATGAGCGCAGACCTCGAACGCAACGCCCGCCACGCGGCCCGCATGGCGCGCAAAAAGGCCCTGATCGACGTCAAGATCGCCGAGGCCAATATCGACACCGGCGTCATGCTGGTGCTGACCGGCAACGGCAAGGGAAAGTCCTCCTCGGCCTTTGGCATGGTGGCGCGCGCCATCGGCCATGGCATGAAGGTGGGGGTGGTGCAGTTCATCAAGAACCGCACCGATACCGGCGAGGAAGCCTTTCTCGGCCAGCACTGCGAGTGGCATGTGATGGGTGACGGCTTTACCTGGGATACCCAGAACCGCGAGGCCGATACCCGCCGCGCCGAGGTCGCCTGGGAAATGGCCGCGCGCATGCTGGCCGACCCCAGCTACGAGCTGGTGGTGCTCGACGAGCTGACCTACTGCCTGAGCTATGGCTACCTGGACAAGGCCCGCGTGATCGCCGATCTGGATTCCCGCCCCGAGCTGCAGCACGTGGTGGTGACCGGCCGTGCGGCGGTGGATGAATTGCGCGAGATCGCCGACACCGTCTCGGTGATCGACAACGAAAAGCACGCCTTCAAGGCCGGCATCCGTGCCCAGCGGGGGCTGGAATGGTGAGCCCCATGCTGCGCGGCCTGCTGGCCAGCCTGCTGCTGGCGGGCGCCTGCGCCGACGTGGCGGTCAAGGATGACCAGGGCCGCACGGTCAGCCTCAAGCAGCCGGCGCAGCGCATCATCAGCCTGGCGCCGCACCTGACCGAGCATCTATACGCCATCGGCGCCGGTAGCCGCATCGTCGGCGCCACCAACTACAGCGACTACCCGGCCGCCGCCAAGGCCCTGCCGCGGGTGGGCGGCTACAACAGCTTCGACCTGGAAAAGATCCGCGCGCTCAAACCGGACCTGATCGTAGCCTGGCCCAGCGGCAACCCGGCACGCCAGTTGGAGCAGATAGAGAGCCTGGGCATACCGGTCTTCTACGACGAAGCACAAAAGCTGGTCCAGGTACCGACGGTGATGGAGCGGCTAGGCGTCTTGAGCGGGCAGGAAGCCGGTGGCAAGGCCGCGGCGGCCGAGTTCCGTAGCCGCCTTGCCAAGCTCGAGGCCCGCTACGCCGGGAAGAAGCCGGTACGCATGTTCTACCAGGTCTGGGACAGGCCGCTGATGACCATCAACCGTGAGCAGATCATCTCTGACGTGATGCACCTGTGCGGGGCCGAGAATGTCTTTGCCAACCTGCCCAGCCTCGTCCCCACCGTGGACGAGGAGGCGGTGATCACCGCCAACCCGGCCTTGATCGCCACCAGTGGCGAGGCCAGCAACAAGGTCAACTGGCTGGACCGCTGGCGGCGCTGGCCGCGCTTGGCGGCCACCGCCAGGCAGCAGCTCTACATCCTGCCGCCCGACCTCTTGAGCCGCATGGGCCCGCGTCTGGTGGACGGCGCCGAAGCGCTCTGCCAGGTGGTGGAGCAAGCCCGCCAGTGAAGCACCACGCCCCCTTGAGCCGGCGCCGGCTGCTGCTGACCTTGGCTTCCCTGTTGCTGCTCACCGCCATTCTGCTGTGCGCCAGCCTATGCCTGGGCAGTACCGCCTACCGGCCCTGGCAGCTGTGGAACGACGGTCCCGATGCCCTGCTGGCGCGCGATGTGGTGCTCTCGCTACGGTTGCCGCGCAGCCTGGCGGCGCTGGCGGTGGGCGGGTTGCTTGCACTGGCTGGCCTCTTGCAGCAGATCCTGCTGCGCAACCCGCTGGCCGAGCCCTATGTGCTGGGTACCTCGGGTGGCGCCAGCGTGGGAGCACTGACCGCCCTCTTGCTGGGGGCCGGCAGCGTGCTGGTCTCGCTGGCGGCCGGTGGCGGCGCACTGGCCACCACCCTGCTGGTATTCGCCCTGGCACGTAACGACCATTCCAGCCAGCAGGCCCGCTTGCTGCTCACCGGCATAGCGCTGGCCTCCTTTGCCTCGGCGTTGAGTTCCTTGCTGCTGAGCCTGGCTCCCGAGGGCCTCTTGCGCGGCATGATCTACTGGATGCTGGGCGATCTCTCCGGCGCGCACTGGCCGGCCGCCGCGGCAGCCTTGCTGGCCTTGCTGGTCCTGCTCTGGCCATGGTCGCGTGACCTCAATCTGATGAGCCACGGCCGCGAGGCCGCCCACGCCCTGGGCAGCCACACCCTTCGGCTGCAATGGCTGCTGTATTTCTGCTCGGCCGCCGCCACCGCAGTAGCGGTGACCACGGCCGGCATGATCGGCTTTGTCGGCCTGATCGTGCCACATGCACTGCGCCTCCTGCTGGGCCAGGACATCCGCCTCCTGCTCCCAGCCAGCGCACTGGGCGGCGGCTGTGTGCTGCTGGCGGCCGATATCGGCTCGCGCATCATCCTAGCGCCACAGCAGCTGCCGGTGGGGGTAGTGACCTCGCTGGCCGGTGTGCCGGTCTTTCTGTGGCTGCTGCAGCAGCGCGGGGGCCGCCGATGATGCAGGTACGCGGCCTGAGCCTGCAGCAGGGCGAGCGACTGCTGTGTGCCGGCCTGGATCTCGATATCCGGCCCGGTGAGCGCTGGCTGCTGCTGGGCGAGAACGGCTGCGGCAAGAGCAGCCTCTTGGCCACCCTGGCCGGCTGGCGGGCCAACCTGACCGGCTCGATCACCCTGGGCAACAAGCCATTGGCCGACCTGCCGCGCCGGGAGCGCGCCCGCCAACTGGCTTGGCTTACCCAGCAGGACGATGTTGCCTTCCCGCTGACCGTGCTGGAAAAAGCCCTGACCGGCCGCCACCCGCACCTGGGTCGCTGGGACTGGGAGAGCGAGACCGACCGGCAGCTGGCTCTGGCGCAGCTGGAGCGGCTTGATCTGGCCCACCTGGCCGGGCGGGACCTCGCCACCCTCTCCGGTGGCGAGCGGCGTCGCGCGGGTCTGGCCGCCGCGCTGGCCCAACAGGCGCCCCTGCTGCTGCTCGACGAGCCGCTGTCACAACTGGACCTGCGCCACCAGCAGCAAGCCCTGACGGTACTAGCCGAGGAAGCGCGACAAGGCCGCGCCTTGCTGCTGGTCAGCCATGAGCCCAACCATGCCCACCACTTCGCCAGCCACGCCCTGCTCTTGTTCGGCGACGGCCGCTGGCAGGCCGGTCCGGTGGCCGAAGTACTCACCGCCGAACACCTGAGCGCCCTCTACCGCCATCCGGTACGCAGCCTGCAGGTCGATGGCCAACCCTGGTTCCTGCCAGGAGCGGCGGCGTGAGCAGGCTGATTCTGCTGCGCCACCCACCCTGCCAGGCGGGCGAAGGCCGCTGCTACGGCCGGCTGGACCTGCCGG